>CAYNYG010000044.1:0-33085 GCA_964401365.1 uncultured Planctomycetales bacterium
CGGTCTTGCCGAAGCCCACGTCGCCGCACAGCAGGCGGTCCATGGGGCGCGGAGTGCCCATGTCCTTCTTGATCTCGCCCAGCGCACGGAGCTGGTCCTCGGTCTCCTTGTAGATGAACGACCCCTCGAACTCGCGCTGCCAGGCCGTGTCCTGCGGATACGCGACCCCCTGTTCCACCGCGCGGCGCGCCTGGATCGACAGCAGGTCCGCCGCCAGGTCGGTCACCGCCGCCGCCACCCGCTCCTTGGTGCGCTTCCACGACTGCCCCCCGAGCTTGCTGAGCCGCGGGCGGCCCTGGAACGAGCCCACGTACTTCTGGACCAGGTGCACCTGGCTGACCGGAACGTGAATGACCGCGTCGTCGGCGAACTGGAGCACCATGTACTCGTCGGCGCGCTCGTCCTTCTCGAGCGTCTTGAGCCCCGTGAAGCGCCCGATGCCGTGCGTGACGTGCACCACGTGGTCGCCGGCGCTGAGGTCGAAGAAGCTGTCGATCGGCCGCGCCGGCGCGATGCGCCGCAACCGGCGCCGCTGACGGTAGCGGCCGAACAGTTCGTGGTGCGGGACGAACGCGGTCGTCCGCCAGCGGAAGCCGCGGTGAATGACGCCCACGCGCGTCCGCACGCCGGCCAGCGGATCCGCCGCGGGCGCCGCTTCGCGCGCCGCCGCGCCCGATTCCGTCGCCGCGCTACCGCCCGCTTCGCGACTCCCGCCCGCCGCCAGCAGTTCCGCGAACCGCGACGCCTCGGCCTGGGTCTCGCACAGCACGACCGTCGTCAGCTCGCCGGCCAGCTCGCGCAGCGCGGGCAGCGCCGCATCCGACTTGCCCTCGAACTGCGGCAGGCTGCCGACGTCCAGCGCGACGCTGCGCGGGTCGCCCTGCCCGAAGCGACGCAGGTGGAGCTGCGTGAAGTCGTTCGCGCGGCGGAAGATGGCGTCCACCGGGATGATGCCCGCCGGCTCACCCAGCCGCTGCCAGTAGGTGCGCCCCAGCTCCTGAATCTCGACCGGCTCGTTGAACGCCAGGATCGTGTCGGCCGGCAGGTACGCCAGAAAGCCGGTCGTCGCGGCCGCATCCTCCGCTGCCGACCGCGGCCGTCGCGGCGCCGCGCCGGCCCGTCCCACCGCCAGCGCCGGCACGCGGATCGCCTCGACCGGATGCGACGAGCGCTGCGACCCCGCGTCGAACAGGCGGATCGACTCGATGCTGTCGCCGAAGAACTCCACGCGGACCGGGTCCGTGTGCGCGTGCGAGAAGATGTCGACGATCCCACCCCGCACGGCGAAATCGCCCGGCTCGTCCACCTGGTCGGCGCGGGTGAAACCGCTCCCCGCAAGCCACTCGGCGAGGCGCTCCGGTGATTCCGCCTGCCCCACGGCCAGCGCCCGCGACGAGGCGTCGATGGCGCTGGCGGACGGAACGGGCTGCATGAGCGCGTGAATCGGCGCCACGATCATCGCCGGCGCCGCCGTGGCGCCTGCGGTTCGCGTACCCCTGCCGCACGCGGGCGCGGCCGGTGCGCGCGATCGCTCGTGCAGCGCCATGCACAGCCGCAGCCGTTCCGCGTCTAGCTCATCCTGCGCCGTGGACTCGCCAGGAAGCGTCTCCAGCGCCGGCAGCAGCTCCGGCGCCGTTCCGCACGCGGTCTCCACGTCGTCGCGGATGTCGTCGGCCTCGTCCACGTGGGCCGCGACCAGCAGCAGCGGCCGCCCGAGCCTCCCGGCCGCCAGCGCCGCCAGGATCGGCGCGCACGATCCCCACAGCCCCTCGGCCGTGACCGGCCCCCGGCCCTCGGCGAGCAGCCCAAGGAGCGTCTCGAATGCGGAGTCTCGCGCGATGACGTCGAAGACATCCACAGGCCGGCATCATAGGGCGCGAATGTCCCGGCGGGTGGGTGCGTTCCCGTCGCCTCGCCTCATTTCGAACGCTCGCCGGCGGTGCGCGCTTCGCGGCTCAGTAGGTATCCAGCCGCGTCCCGTTTCCGTCGCGCCCGTTGGTGTTCGCGGCAATGTCCCCCGTGTCGCGGTTGTAGACCCACCCGACGCCGGGCGCCACCCGGTACCGCGGGACGACCGGCCCGTCGATCATGCACACGCCGGACGCGCCCGGGTCCGGTGGCGTGCCCACGGGAGGGATGGCCCCTTTCAGATACGGTCCGTAACGGAACCGCTCGCTGCGCACCGGAGACGTCGCGCCGTCCGCATCGCTGAAGCTCGTAAGCTGCGCCACGAAAAGCGCCTCCCCGTGCGGCCCGGGTTCCGTCGCGTTCGCGGCCCGGCCCGGCCAGCGGCCGTGGTCCTGCCGATACAGCTCGATTGCCACGCGCAGGCGGCGCAGGTTCTCGCGCAGGTCGGGGCACGATTCGGACGTCGCCCGCGAAAGGCGCGGCACAACCAGCGCCGCCAGCAGCCCGAGAATCAACAGCGTGATGACCACCTCGACCAGCGAGGCGCCGCGGCGGCCCGCGGGTGCGCCGCCCCGCGCTTGCGCCGCCGGACCGTCACGAGGCCAGCCGGAAACGCCGCGCGAAATCGTCGGGGAACTCGGCAACATAGCGCTTGAACACCTCGATGAAGAGCCGCGTGAGGTTCGGATCGGTGACGCGGCCGGCGTTGTCGATGAGGATGCCGAACGCCCGCGCCACGCTGTAGCCGGCCCGGTACGCCCGGTCCGAGGTGAGGGCGTCGAAGACGTCGGCGACGTGCAGGATGCGTGCGGAAAGAGGGATCGCGCCGCCGGCCAGCCCGTCCGGGTAGCCCGACCCGTCGTGGTTCTCGTGGTGGTGCAGCACCGCGGGGAGAATCGGCGCCAGGTGCCGCACCCCGCTCAGCACGTCGAAACTGGCGCGCGGATGCTGCCGCACGACGGCGAACTCCTCCGGCGTCAGCCGACCGGGCTTGTTCAGGATCGCCTCGGGGATCGCGATCTTGCCGACGTCGTGCAGCAGCCCGGCCCATTCGAGCAGGCACAGCTCGGCGTCGCTCATCCCCAGGGCTCGGCCCACCAGTCGCGCCAGCACGCCCACGCGCTCGGAGTGCCCCAGCGTGTAGGGGTCCTTCCGGTCAATCGCCTCGACCAGCGCGCAGACCGACTCATAGGACCCCCGGCGAATCCGGTTCACCCAGCGCGCGTTGCGGATGATCTGCGCCCCGTACGTGAGGATCGTGTCGCACGCCTCCACGTCCGCATCGTCGAACGCGGCACGCCCCGGGCCGCGAACGTAGACGACCGCGCTCGGTGCCGCGTCCGGGCGCCGCCAGGCGCCGATCAGCGCGTGCACGGCGGTCGCACCTCCGTCCACGACGCGCCCCGCCGCCAACGCACGCCCTCCGGCGCAGACGGCGTCCAGCTCCCGGCGCAGTGTGCGGCGCAGCGTCGGCCCGTCGGGCACCGCGCTTGCCGTGGGACTCCCCAGCTTGAACCGTTCGAGCAGGCCGTCGCGAGTGCGGAACACCGCGTCGGCGCGCAACGCCTCGGCCGAGCGGCGCAGCAGCGCCCGCTCGATCTCGGCCGGCGAGCGCAGGCCGGCGATGTGCTCGGTCATCTCGAAAACAAGCGAGAGCTGTTCGTAGCAGCGCAGGCGCACCTCATCGTCGGTCCCGGCTCCGCTCGCGTCCGACTCGACCCGGTGGACCGCGAACGAATGCGCGGCGCAGCGCGCCCAATCCCGCCCGGCGAAGCCCGCCCCGCCCAGCAGACCCGGAGGGATCGGGACCGGCGCCGGTGACGATCCCCCGGAGTTCAGGGGCGTCGAGTCCGCCAGTTCATCCATGCAGAGACCGCTCCCGCGCCGGGGCCGATGCGCTCGCGCACCGTGTCCGGCCATGCGAAGTATCGAATCGGCGCGCGCCGCGGGCGCTGCGATCGCGAACGTCCGAGAGCGCTGCCGGGGCGGCCGGCCCACGTCGCGGTTATCTCGGACGCCGCGGACCGCCCGGTCCGATACTCGGCAGCGCGCGCCGCCGGGGGGGTGCTTGACTTTTATCGGCGCGGGACGCCAACTGGCCGCATGGTTACGCCTCCGCATCCACCCAACCGGCCGCCCCACGTCCGCCTGCCCTACACGTTGCCGCGGGCGGACGAAGCCGGGACGCTGGCACGGGCGGCTGAGTTCGCGCGCTTCGCCGCGACCCGCCGCAGTTGCCGGTTCTTCAGCCCCGAGCCTGTCCCGCGCGAGCTGCTCCTGTCGTGCATCCAGGCGGCACACGCCGCGCCCAGCGGCGCGAACTGCCAGCCGTGGCGATTCGTGGTCGTGGACGACGCCGCTCTCAAAGGTGAAATCCGCGCCGCGGCCGAGCGCGAGGAGCAGGAGAGCTACGGCCGGCGCATGCCGCCGGAATGGCTCGAGGCGCTGCACCCGATCGGCACGGACTGGCGCAAGCCCTTCCTGGAGATCGCGCCCTGCCTGGTGGTGATTTTCCGCGTGGACTGGGACGAAACGGGCGGCCGAGTGCGGAAGCACTACTACGTACCCGAGTCGGTCGGGTTGGCCGCCGGATTCTTCCTGCTGGCGTGTCACCACGTGGGGCTGGCAACGCTGACCCACACGCCCAGCCCGATGGGGTTTCTGCGCGAAATCCTCGGGCGCCCGCGAAACGAAAGACCGTTCCTGCTGATTCCGGTTGGCTGGCCCGCGCAGGACGCGGTCGTCCCGGACCTACGGAAGAAGCCGCTGGCGGACGTGGTTCAGTTCAACCGCGGCGGAACGCGGGGACCAGGCGTCACATGCGGAACAGGGCGCCAAGCCGCTTGCCCAGCGCCAACGATGCGCCCGCCAGCGTGACCGTGAGCAGCAGCATGCCCCACACCCCCAGTGCCGACGCCGTCTCCAGCCCGGCCTGCGGGTTCGACGCCAGGTTCCAGATCGCCTTGGTCATCGGATACGTGTGCGCATCGAACGCCAGAATCAGGCTGTCCGACACTTCGAGCATCGAGCGACTGAACACCAGCAGTCCTCCGGCGATGAAGTTGGCGGCCAGAAGCGGAATCGTCACCCGCCACAGCGTGCGCGCCGTCCCGGCCCCGAGATTGACCGCCGCCTCCTCCAGCGCCACGGACGTCTGCTCCAGCCCGGCCGCGCACGCCCGCACCAGGAACGGCAGCCGCCGCACGCTGTAGGCGATCACCAGC
The DNA here is from genome assembly GCA_964401365.1 of uncultured Planctomycetales bacterium. Lineage (GTDB taxonomy): Bacteria > Planctomycetota > Phycisphaerae > UBA1845 > Fen-1342 > CAYNYG01. The sequence continues at coordinate 5,133 of CAYNYG010000044.1, forward strand.
AGCGGCGTCGGGTCGTGCTCCAGCGGGTTGAGCCACGCGAACCAGCTCGCCCCCTGCGTCATCGAGAAGTACCCGAACGCCAGTACCAGCCCCGGCACGGCCAGCGGCAGCATCGCCAGCGCGTCCAGCAGCCCCGACCCGCGCGTGCGGCACCGGACCAGCAGGTAGGCGATCGCGAACGCCGCCACGATGTCCACCCCGGTCGCGATGACCGAGTATTTCAGACTGTTGAGGACGCTCGCACCCGCGATCGGGTGCGTGATCGCCGCCAGGTGATGACGCAGCGTCAGCTTCGCCGGCGACAGCTCCAGCATGCCCGTCGACGACACGCTGGTCAGAATCACCGACACGTGCGGCAGGACCGCCACCGCAAACACGGCCGCGAAAGGCAGCGTCACCAGCACCGTCCCGCGCCATCCCAGTCGGCGAGGCGGCACCGCGACGGTCGCCTTGGCCAGCATCGCCGCCGCCGGCCGACCCAGCACCACCTTGCCCAGCGCGTACAACGCCACGCTCATCACCAGCAGGATGATCACCAGCGCATACGCGTCCTCCGGCGGGTTGGTCGTTTGAAGCGCATTGAAGACCTGCACCGCCGTTACGTTCGTCAGCCCGACCATCAGCGGCGTGCCCAGCTCCGTCAGCGACCACACGAACACCAAGGTCGACCCGGCGAATACGCCCGGCCGCATCAGCGGCAGCGTGATCCGCCAGAATCGACGCCACGCGCCCGCGCCCAGGTTCCGCGCTGCCTCGTCCAGGGCCGGGTCGATGTTGGCCACCGCCGCCTGCACGTTCAGAAACGTGATCGGATACAGGTACAACGCCTCCAGAATCACGCACGGCCAGAACGGATCGGCCAGCCAGTCGATCGGCCGGGACGGGTCGATCCACCCAAGCCATGCCAGCAGCGTGTTGATCCCCCCGTTCCGCGACAGCATCTTCTTCATCCCGATCGCGCCCACGAACGGCGGGAGGATCGTCGGCACCTGCACCAGCGCCAGCCACACGCGCTTGCCGCGAAAGTCATAGTTCTCCGCCAGCATCACCAGCGGCACCGAGATGACCAGGCACAGGATCGTGGCGTACAGCGCGATCCGCAGCGACTGCACCAGCCCCCCGACGTAGAGCGGATCGTCCAGGACCAGGCGAAACCACGTCAGCGACGGCTTGCCGTCCTCCTGGCACCCGGTCCACACCACCGACAGGATCGGCACGAGCAGCCACACGCCCAGCACGGCGAGCAGCAGCACCGTCAGCAGTTGTGGTACCAGGCGGGGCCTCATGCGCGGTTGCTCAAGTCGTCGCGATCGGCCCGCTCGGCATGCACCGCGGCGCCGGGGCCGCTATTATGCCCGTTTTCCGTCACCGTTGGACCCGTCCGGAACCGAACATGCCGTCGTCGCTTCCCCTGGTCGCGTTCGCATTCGTCCTGGTCCAGCAGTCGGCCTCGCCCGCGACCCGGCCGGCCCAGCGCGGCGCGCCCGCCACGCGCTCCGCGGCCGGCGCCGCCGAGCAGACCCTCGCGGCGCTCGGGGCCACCGTCGAGCACTTCCTCGCCGAGTCCACCATCCAGACCCCGACCGGTCAGCCCGCCGGACACGCCGTCGTCCTGACGCGCCGCGCACTCGTCGACCGCGAAGGCACCATCCTCGACCAGATGACCACGCTCACCGGCCACCTCCCGCCGCACGACCAGCTCGCCATCATGAAAGTGGACGGCCAGCAGGTGTCCATTCGCGAGCGCGGCAACAGCTTCACCGGTCAGGGGACGCTCACCGGCCCGGCCTGGGCTTGGACCTCCATCCAGTACTCCCTCACGCTCGCAACCGGCGGCACGGTCGACATCTCCGTCGAATACAATCCCGACGGATACGTCGGCAAGCGCGCCTACCGCGGTCCCGACGGCGCCCCGCGGCTCGTGTTCCAGGACCGCGGGCGGCGGATCTCAAAAGACTGCTACGACGTGCTGCGCGCCAACCTGCGTAGCGCCGCACCAGGCTCGCCCGCCAGCCGCCCGGCCGTCCAGTCCCGCCCGCTCCGCGCCCGCTCGCGCCCCGCCGGTCCGCCCTGAGATGCCGCCCCGGCACAGGACGAAGGAACGACGATGACGCGCCGAGATGTCACGCTGCTGGCCATCGCTGCGCTCGCCCTCGCCATCGCCGCGACCCTGTGGGCCGTAAACCGCCGCAGCTCGATCGCGCGCCACAGCGACTTCCCCGATGGCGTACGCTGGGTATGCCTCAGACCGGACTGCGCACACGGGTTCACCTGCTCGCTCAGGCAGCTCGACGATCACGACCGCGCCCATCCGGGCCAAAGCCTGCCCTGCCCGAAGTGTGGCTCGCAGGAAACCGCCCGGGCGCGCGAGTGTCCCCACTGCCGACGCTTCTTTCCACAACTCGCGCCCGGCACCCGCGACCCGAAATGCCCACACTGCGGCAAAGCGCTGCCCAGGTTGACCGGCGGCTGACCGTCCCCGCCGCTCGCCGCCTGCCGCTACGGCCGCTGGGCCGAGTCCGTGATCCCGTCGCCGATCGCACGCCGCGCAGCGAGGTTGCCGTAGGCCCGCAGGAACTGCGACACCATGCGCTGTCGTCCGAAGACCTCGTAGGCCTGTGCGCGCGCGAGTGCGGTCAGATCGCGCAACGCGTCCGGCCGGTCCAAGGCGTCCACCACCCTTCGCGCCGCGGCACGCGGGTCGCTCGCGCGGACCAGCCACCCATTGTGGCCGTCCGCCAGAAGCTCGGTCACGGTCCACACCGCCGACGCCAGGATCGGCTTACCCGCCGCCATGGCCCAGGCCAGGGCCGCGACCGACGCCCGCCCCGGCGGCAGGAACAGCACCAGGTCGGCCGCGCCCAGCAGTTGCGGAAGCGCAAACGCGTCGCCCGTCGTACGCAACATCGCCCCAAATCCGGTTTCGCGTACCAGCCGCTCGATTCGGCCGCTCTCCGCTCCGCCCGGTACGATCAGCCGCACGTCGCCGCGGACGACCTGCGCCAGCAGCGCCGCCCAGGCCGCATGAAAGTGCCCCGCGTGTCGCGCCATCGGCGGAAGCAGCAGCAGCGCACGGTCGTCGCGGTCGAGCCGCAGCTCGCTTCGCACGTCCGTGGAGCGGGCCGCGTTGAGCGCCGCGAAGTCTACCGAATCCCGGATCAGCGCGCAGGCGCGGGACGGGACCCCGTGCCGCGCCAGCTCGCGCTGCGGAACGGCGGCTGAGACGATGAAGTGGACCGGCGTCCGATCCTCGCGGGACGTGTACCAGCGGGCCGTGGCGGAGGCGTCGTCGTCGCCGTCAGCCTGGATGATCAGCGGTACGTCCTCCGCCGCGAGTGCCGCACATGCCGCCGCGGCGCGCAGCGTCCAGGCGTGAAGCACGGTCGGAGGACCAGCGCGGACCTCGCGCCGCATTGCGGCCGCCGCCGTCCACGGCAGGTTCAACCACGACGCCACCCGCCGCGCGCGCGGGTCGCCAACGGGGGCTGGACCCGCTCCCACGTGCCGAACCTGATGTTCGATCGAGCCGCGGGCCGCTAGCAGCGCCGACAGGGTGTCGCGGCGCCCCGCCGGCATGTCCGTCGTCACGACGTGAATGACGCGCGGTGCGTCGGTCATGCCCGCATTGTGGGCGAAGCGCCCCGGTGTGTCGAAGCAAGGTCGGCCCGGCTGGCCCGCGCGCCGCGGGCGGAACCAGCTTGCGGCACGTATCTCGCTTCCCTACCATTACTTGCCGAAGGCCGATCCGCGCCGTGAACTACGGGACACACGCGGCTTCTTCCGATAATACGGCGCACAGGAGACTCGTCATGCCCGCACGCGCATCGTGGAAGGGTCACATCCGCCTGTCGCTCGTGTCCTTCCCGGTCTGCCTCTACAACGCCATCAGCGGGTCGGCCCGCGTCTCCATGAACCAGCTCCATCGCGGCTGTCAGCGCCGACTCAAGCAGCAGATGATCTGCCCCGAGCACGGCCCGGTGGAGCGCGGCGACATCGTCAAGGGCTACGAATACGAAAAGGACAAGTACGTCCTCATCGAGGAGGACGACCTCGAGAAGATCAAGATCCCCACCGATCGCACCATCGAAATCACGCAGTTCATCGACGCCGATGAGATCGACCCTCTCTTCTTCGACGCGGCCTATTACGTCGGTCCCGACGGACCGATGGCCGAGCAGGCGTTTCGCGTCGTTCGCGAGGCCATGCGGGCCGAGAGCAAGATCGGCATCGGCCGCGTGGTCATGTCCAGCCGCGAGCACGTCATCGCCCTGGCCGTCAACGACAAGGGCTTCCTGCTGCGGACCTTGCACAGCGTCGACGAGGTGAAGGCGGCCGGACCCTACATGGAGTCCATCCGCGACGGAGATATCGACGCGGACCAGCTCGCCCTGGCGCGGCAGCTTCTGGCGAGCAAGGCGTCGGCCTACGACCCGTCGCAGTTCCGTGACCGCTACCAGGACGCCCTGCTGGCCATGATCCGCGCCAAGATCGAGGGCACGGAACCGGCCGTCTCGCAAGAGGCCGAGGTCGGGCAGGTGATAAACCTGATGGAAGCACTGCGCCAGAGTCTGGCCCAATCGCCCAGGAAGCCCGCCGCCGCCAGCGTCAAGCCTGCCGCCAAGGAGAAAAAGGCCCGCAAGCGGGCATGATCGGAGGTGGACATGGGCGCCAAGCCATTGATCGGACGGCGCGTTCTGATCCTCGTCGGTGACGACTACGAGGATCTGGAGTTGTGGTATCCGAAACTGCGACTCATCGAAGCCGGGGCGGTCGTGACCGTTGCCGGCCTCGAAGCGGCCGTCGCGTATCGTGGCAAGCACGGCTATCCGTGCGTCAGCGACGCCGCCGTCGCCGAGATCCGGGCCGACGACTTCGACGCCATCGTCATTCCCGGCGGCTGGATGCCGGACCTCCTGCGGCGCGACAGGGCGGTCCTGGAGCTGGTACGCCGCTTCGCCGCGTCCGGCAAGGTCGTCGCGACGATTTGCCACGGCCCGTGGATCATGATTTCCGCGGGGGTGTGCCGCGGCGTGCGGATGACGAGCACGCCGGGAATCCGGGACGACGTGACCAACGCCGGCGCGACCTGGGTCGACGCCGCGGTTGTCGTCGATCGGCACTTCATCAGCGCCCGCCGCCCGCCGGACCTGCCCGAATTCGCAGAGAGCCTGGTTGATTCGCTCGCCCGGGAGCGGTAGCAGCGCTGGCCGGCCGGCAACCCCGCAACGCCCCTACCGGATGGTCTCCATCCCCCCCATGTACGGCCGCAGCACCCTGGGCACGGTTACGCTGCCGTCGGCGTTCTGATTCAACTCCATGATGGGGATCAGGATTCGCGGCGAGGCGATCACCGTGTTGTTCAGCGTGTGACAGAACCGCGGCTTGCCGTCGGCCGGGCGATACCGCAGGTTCAGCCGCCGCGCCTGGAAGTCGTGGAAGCGGCTGGCGGAGTGGGTCTCGCTGAAAGCGTCGCGGCTGGGCATCCAGGTCTCGATGTCGAACATCCGTACCTTGCCCTGGCCCATGTCGCCGGTGCAGACCTCCAGGATACGGTGGGGCAGTTCCAGGGCCTCGAGCACGTCCGTCGCGTTGCGGATGATTGCCTCGTGCCAGCGGATCGACTCGGCCGGCTCGCCCCGGCAGATGACGACCTGCTCGATCTTGTCGAAGTAGTGGATTCGATAAAGCCCGCGCGTGTCTTTTCCCGCCGCCCCGGCTTCGCGCCGAAAACACGTGCTCCGCGCGACATACAGCTTCGGAAGTTCCGCCTCGTCCAGGATTTCGTCAGCGTGGAAGCCCGTTACGGGCACTTCCGCCGTCCCCACCAGCGCTTGCCCGTCCCGCTCGCACAGGTAGGCCTGGTCCCGCCCCAGCGGAAAGTACCCGGTTCCCTCCATCACCTTGTCGAGCACCAGCACGGGCACCGTCATGGGTGTAAAGCCCCGCCCCAGCATCAGGTCCCAGGCCAGTTTCAGCACCGCCTCGTGCAGCATCGCCCCGGCACCTTTCAGGACGTAGTTGCGCGATCCGGCCAGCTTCACCCCGCGGTCAAAGTCGAAGATGCCCAGGGCCGTGCCCAGGTCGACGTGGTCCCGGAACGCGAATCCGAACTCGCTCCGCTTGCGCGGCGTGCCCCACCGCCGCACCTCCACGTTGCCGCCCGCGTCCACCCCGACCGGTACGCCCTCCTCGTACGCCGGTATCTGCGGCACCAGGAGCATCAGCCGCTGCAAGTCCGCCTCGACCCGAACACGCTCTTCGTCGATCTCCTTGAGCCGGGCCTTGAGCTTGCCCAATTCCTGGCTCAGGTCGGCCCTCTGCTCCTTGGGCGCCCTCGCAATCTGCTCGCCGGCCTGGTTCTGCTGGTGCCGCAGCTCGTTGAACTCCGTCTCCAGGCTCCGCCGTCGGGCGTCACAGGCGAGCAGTTCGTCGACGTCGACCGCGAGGTTCTTGTCGCGAACGGCCCTGCGAACCAGGTCCGGGCTTTCGCGGATGACACGTATGTCGATCATGACCGACCCGCTCCCGAGGGTTGCCGACGCTGCCGCGGGTGGTCATCGCGCCGCGGCCGGTCGCAGGAAGCGGAGACTATAGTCCGTTTCCCCTGCTTCGGGGAGGAGCGACCCCGCCCGGCGGTGATGCGGCCCGAGACCGGCCGCCGGCGTCGATCCCCCCGGCCTGCGCGCGCTGGCGTCACCGAGCGGCGCTTCTTCCTCTCTTCTTCGCGCCCTCCGCGATCGTAAACTCGCACCGCAGGTACTTTCGGCCGAACTTCAGGCACGCGCCTCGCGACGGCATGAAGATGTCAACCGTGCTGCTCCGAAATCGCTTCGCGGTCCGGTCGGTCACGAGAAACGAGCGGTTCAAGGCAGGAATGTAGACCGTCGAGCCGAGCGGAATGTCCGCCGGCGCGGCGCAGTGCCCGACCCTGGTCCATTTTCCCGAGGCGGTTACGCCGGAGTCGCAGTAGGCCGTCACGCGGCAGACGCGCGCCACGGTGCGCGCCCCCGGCCTTTCGCCGGCCGCGCCGACATCGCCTGAGTTACCGGCTGTGACAGCGACTGTGAGGACTACGTCGAAAACAACACGCGCGCAGAGTGCAAAACTGCCCATCGAGAATCCTCCGTTCCCGTAAAAAACGGCGGGTTCGTGCCCGGCGAACCGCGCCCCCTTGCCCGTGGGGCTGAATGCTAGGCGGGAGAAGCGGAGGAGTCCAGCCGTTTCCCGCTCCGGCGGCAGGTGGGAATGGCCGGCATTTCTTATCTGTTTTATTGCCGCGTCGAGAATGCCGATAAAATGGAACTGCTTTCTTGGCGGGTTGCAAAAGCGCGCGTATACTTCTAGCTGCGTAGTAATCGCTCCCGATGAGCGCCCCTGTCGGTCAGGTCGGCACCTCATGGCCGGCGCGCGAGCTCCCACCCACGATGGAAAGCGCCACTCGCGACACCATTCTCGCCGCGGTCGACATCGTGGACCTGATCGGCGAGTCCGTCGCGCTGCGACGTAAGGGCAAGGAATTCATAGGGTTATGTCCGTTTCATCCGGACCGAAACCCATCCATGCACGTCAGCCCCGCCAAGCAGATCTTCAAGTGCTTCGCCTGCGGTGCCGGGGGAGACGTGATCCGCTTCGTCCAGCTCAAGTCCAAGCTCACGTTCGTGGAGGCGCTGGAAACGCTCGCGAGGCGTGCCGGTCTCGATTTTCGTCGCGGCGGGGGCGACCGGTCCGGCGCCGGCGATCGCGAGCAGCTCGAGCAGGTCCTTCGCTGGGCCGTGGCGTTCTACGAGCGCAACCTCTCCGAAGGCGTCGGCGGTGCGGCACTTCAATACGCGCGCGGCCGCGGGCTGGACGACACCACGCTCCGCGACTTCCGCATCGGGTATGCAACTGAGGAATGGGACGGTCTTTACGCGTCGGCGCGCCGCGCCGGGATCGGGGAGGACCTCCTGCTTCAAGCCGGGCTGGTCGGTCGTAGCGAGACGGGCCGGGTCTATGACCGCTTCCGCGGGCGGCTGATGTTCCCGATCTTCGACCGGCTGGAGCGGCCGGTGGCGTTTGGGGGCCGAACGCTGATCGGGGACGACGCGAAATATCTGAATTCGCCCGAAACGCGTCTTTTCAGCAAGTCACGTGTTCTATACGGGTTGGCGCGCGCCAGCCAGCGGATCGCGGACACGAAAACGGCGGTGGTGGTCGAGGGTTACATGGACTGTGTGCTGCTGCACCAGTTCGGGGTGACGAACGCGGTGGCTACCCTGGGAACCGCCCTGACCGAGCAACATGTTCGGCATCTTCGCCCGCTGGCCGAGAATGTCGTGCTCTGTTTCGACGGGGACGCGGCCGGGGTGAAGGCGGCGGACCGGGCGCTGGAAGTGTCGTTGCGGTCGCGGGTGGAGGTAGGTGTGGTAGTCCTGGAGAGCGGACTGGACCCGGCGGACTACGTGATTCAGCGAGGCGCGGAGGCATTTTCGCGCGTATTGCAATCGGCGGTACCCGCGCTAGAATTCAAATGGAAGTTAGCGGAAGACGCCGCCCGGAGCGGTGGTTCCGGCGCGCAAAGAGCGGCCATTGAGGAGCTTGTGTCTTTCGTCGCCCGTGTGGCCGGCGAAGGCGGTGTAGACCCGATCGAGCAGGGGCTCATGGTGAGCCGGTTGAGCGCCATGCTTTCGCTCCCGGCGGACGTCGTGTACGGGATGCTACGCCGGGCCATGTCTACCGGCCGGCGCGACTTCAACAACAGGGAAGAAGCGAGTTCGGGCCGATCGGCGTACGAGTCGTCGGTGGCGGAGCTATCGCCGGCCCTGGTCGCGACCGTGGAAGAGATGTTCGGCTGGATTCTGGTGGATTCGGCCTGTTTGCGTCGAGCGCGGAATACGTTTCAGGAGGCGGCGGAGCGGTGCTCGACGTGGCGAGAGTTGCTGTCGGTCATGGAGCGGCTGGATGGGCAGGTTGGCGATTTTTCGCGGGAGGACGTGATCGCGGGGTGCGACACGGCGGACCTGGTTGAACTGGTGTCTCGCTGCCTGGCGCGGGTGGACGGGGGGATGACGGCGACGTCGGGATTCGACGCCGGTGCGGAGCGGCTGGAAGCGGAGCTGGCGGAAGCGGAGTTGGCGGCCCTGCGGGGGCAACTGGTGGGCGCTGACCCGTGCGGTTCGAGTGGGAACGAGGCGTTGCTGGGATTCTTCGACGCAGCCCGTCGCCGCGGGCGGTCAGGCTATCCGGGATAACGAGCGGCGAAGGGCGAACTGACATTGGAGGCCGGCGGACCGGCCGGCGGCGGACGCGAATGCGAACGGCAGCGCCGAGCCAGCGAACCAAGCGGACCGGGATGGTCCGGCGCGGCTCGGGCGGGGGGTCGCGGTCCGGCGGCGTGAGAGCGGCGCGGAGCGGCATGAGAAACGGAGACTCGCGGATGGCGACCCTGGATCCTGCGGTGATCGACCCGATTGAGCAGAGCGTGACGCGGCTCATCGACAACGGTCGGAAGCGTGGCTACATCACCTGGGAGGAGATGAACGAGTCACTGCCGGACGATGCGGTTTCACCGGAGAAGCTCGAGGCGGTCCTGAACCGCATCGAGCAGAGCGGCCTGAAGGTGATCGACGAGATCGAGGCGGAGAAACTGCGCGCGGTGGACAAGAAGCCGCCGTCGTTGACGCTGGGGGCCGAGACCGACGAGTTGACGGAGGTGGACCTGACCGACGTCAGCGCGCGGCGGATCGACGATCCGGTGCGCATGTACCTGACGCAGATGGGGGAGATTCCGCTTCTGACGCGAGAAGAGGAAATCTCGCTGGCCAAGAAGATCGAGCTGACGCGGATGGCGTTCCGGCGCAAGGTGCTGGAGAACGAGTTCGCGATGAGCTCGGCGGTCGACCTGCTCCAGCAGGTGCACGACGGGCGGCTTCCGTTCGACCGCACGATGAAGATCTCGACCACCGAGAGCATGGCCAAGGCGACCATCACGAAGCGACTGCCGGCCAACCTCGAGACGGTGCGCAAGCTGATGGAGCTGAACCAGGCGGACTGGCGGCTGCTGCGGGAGAGCCGCACACCGGCGGCGGTGAAGAAGGACGCGCGGACGCGCATCCGGCAGCGGCGGCGGCGGGCGGTGACGCTGCTGGAGGAGTGCGCGCTGCGCACCAGCCGCATCACGCCGTTCATGCGGAAGCTGGCGAGCGTGTGCGCCAAGCAGGAGCAGATCGAGCGCGAACTGCGGACGCGGGGCGCGTCGGTCCCGGCGGACGAGCTCCAGGCGATGAAGGACGAGCTGAACGGGCTGATCGACCTGGTGATGGAGTCCTCGTCGGAGCTGAGGCGGCGCGTGGACGACACCAAGCGCGTCTTCGGGGAATATGAGGACGCGAAGCGCAAGCTGTCGGGCGGGAACCTGCGGCTGGTGGTGTCGATCGCCAAGAAGTACCGCAACCGCGGGCTGAGCTTTCTGGACATCATCCAGGAGGGCAACACGGGGCTGATGCGGGCGGTGGACAAGTATGAGTACCGCCGCGGGTACAAGTTCAGCACGTACGCGACGTGGTGGATCCGCCAGGCGATCACGCGGGCGATCGCGGACCACGCGCGCACGATCCGAATCCCGGTGCACATGATCGAGACCATGAGCCGGCTGCGGAACATCAGCAAGCTGCTGACACAGCAGCTCGGTCGCGAGCCGAGCATCGAGGAGATCGCCGAGAAGGCGGCGATGAGCGTTTCGGAAGCGCGGCGGGTGATGAAGATCAGCCGGCACCCGATCTCGCTGGACCGCCCGGTGGGGGAGAGCGAGGACAGCTACTTCGGCGACTTCATCGAGGACGAGAGCATCGAGAGCCCGGTGAGCACGGCCAGCAACGACATGCTGAGCGAGCGGATCGAGCAGGTGCTCAAGACGCTGACCTACCGCGAGCGGGAGATCATCAAGCTGCGGTACGGCATCGGCGACGGGTACACGTACACGCTGGAGGAAGTGGGCAAGATCTTCAAGGTGACGCGCGAGCGGGTGAGGCAGGTGGAGGCAACGGCGATCCGCATGCTGAAGCACCCGGTGCGGGCGCGAATGCTGGCGGGGTTCCTGGACAGCATGAGGGGGTAGGGGGGCAAGCGGCGGCCGATGAACCGGGCCGACGCGCGTCAGGCGGCGGAGGTCCTGGGCGCTCGAGTCGCGGCGCGCGATCGTGCGCGACGGCGTGTGGTCCCGGTGACGCACACGGAGCGCGGTCGAGGGGTAAGGCGGGTCTCCACCGGTCTGCCGATATCATCGAGGAACGACGCGCGGGGGGGGGCGCAGCATCACGCGCGTCCACCGCGGTCCGCGAAGCGCCTCGGCGTTGACCGCGTGCCGCCCGGCGTTACGGGTGTTATAATGCCGGCGTCGCGTACCTGGGCGCGATTCCGCACCGTCGTGGCCGTAGCAGGTGTACCTTTGATCTACGCGATCGTATCCAGCCGGCGCAACTGGCCGGCGTGCGCCGAGGGTGGCAGGCGGTCCGTTTCACCGGTGGCGAGGGGAGCGAGTCGACGTGCCGCTGCAAAGTGTGCGAGGTCCGGCGGAACGGCGTTGCTGGCGGCCGTCCTCGCGCTGGCGGGCGGAGTCGAAGCGGTCGGACAGCTCATTCCGACGGCCGTTCGGCGTGCGACCATTTTCGACGGCCGACAGACGCTCGAGGACGCGACGCTGATGGTGCAGGGGGGGAAAATCGTTTCGATCGGGAAGAAGATCGACGTTCCGCTGCTGGCGCGAAAGCTGTCGGGGCGAGGGAAGTGGGTAACGCCGGGCCTGATTGACGTCTGGAGCCGGCTTGGGGCGCGCCTGGAGGACGGCGCCGGCGACGTGCTGGCCGACGCTGCGGACGTGTTCGACCCGTACGCGCGATGGGAGATCGAAGCGGCCCTGGCGCAGGGGGTCACCGCGGTTTACTTGCCCGCGAGCGCGCGCGACGGGGTCGGCGGGGTGGGGGCGGTGGTGCGGCTCAGTCCAGACCCGAGTTCGGACCGAGTGGTCACGTCGCGTGCCGCGCTGCACATTGCGCTGGGCAACGACCCGACGCAGCGCCCGCTGCAACGGGTGCGGTCCGCGATGCAGATTCGGAAGGCGTTTCAGGACGCCCAGGATTACCGAACCGCGCGCGAAGACTACGCGGCCGACCTCGAGGATTACGAGAAGAAGCTGAAAGAGCGGGCCGGGGCCAAGACCGATGGGGAGGAGAGACCTACCGGCGGGGCGGGGCACCCCGGGCGCGCCGCGGACGTGGCCGGGGCGCTGGACGATGGGGCCTTGACCGCGGACGGAGCGACAGCGGTCGCCGCCGATGAGCCGGCGGCTGACAACCCGACCGATCCGACGCAGCCGCGTCCGCGTGGCCGGCGTCGAACTCCGCCTTCGCCGGAGGAGCTGCGCCGCCTGGAGCAGTTGCGTGGCGACGGCGGCGGCGGGAAGCCCGAGGCCACGGATGATCTCAAGAAGCCGGAAGAGCCGCCGCGCGATCGCCGGAAGGAGCTGCTGGTCAAGGCGCTGGACGGGGACCTGCCGGTGCGGGTCGAGGCGCATCGGCCCGAAGACATCCTGAACGCGCTCGACATCGCCGCGGCGTTCAATCTGCGGCTGATCGTCGAGGGCGCGACGGGGGCGCATCTCGTGGCGGCCAAGCTGGCGCAGCGTGAAGTCTCGGTCGTGCTCGGCGCGCCGGCGACGTCCATGCTGTTCCAGGGCGGGCCGCGGCGCTTCGAGGTACCGGACGACGCGCGGCGGCTCAGCGACGCGGGAGTCGCGGTTTTCCTTGGGAGTGGCGACGGCGGCGAAACGCCCTGCCTGGCGCTTCATGCGGCGCTGCGGGTGGCCCGCGGTGCTGAGGCCGACGCCTGCCTGCGAGCGATTACGGCCGACGCGGCGACGCTGTTGGGAGTTGAGAGCCGGATTGGGCGGCTTGAGGCGGGCATGTCGGCCGATTTCGTGGTGTGGAGCGACCACCCGTTCAGCCCTGGCGCGCGCGTGGAACGCGTGTTCATCGAGGGGGTGGAGGTCTACACCGCGCCGGCTCCTGGCGGCGAGGAGAACAAATGAGGGCGGGTTGCGCGACGGGCTGTTGGTGGGTGCTCGGGGCCGCGTTTGGCGCGGCACTCTGCGCGCGGGCCGAGCAGGTCGTGGTGACGGCGCCGGCGTACCTCGCGCCGTCGGGCGAGATCGTCAAGGACGCGCTGATCGTCATGGAGGATGGAGTGATCCGCCAGGTAGGCGGCGCCGCGCCGGGCGCGGGGCCGGGATCGGGCGCGGTGCACGCGTTCGACCAGGGTGTGGCCTGCCCGGGGCTGATCGACGTCCGCTCGTCGGTGGGGGCGTACGGCCAACTGTCGGAGCCGGCATCGGCGATTGAGTCCGGGGCCAACGCGGGCGATGCGTTCGACCCGTACCACCCGGACATGCGCGGGGCGCGCCAGGCGGGCGTGACGTGCGTGGCGCTGGTACCGGCCGACAACAACCTGGTCGGCGGGCGTGTGGCGGTGGTCAAGACGTTCGGGCGCGACGGTCGCGCGTACATCCTGACCGAGGCGGGTCCGTTCCGGATGTCGCTTGCGGCGCGGGTGCTCGAATCCGATCGCGAGCCGACGTCGCGCAGCGGCGCGATCGCGATGCTGCGCGAGGCTCTGGGAGCGGCGCGCGGCTCGTCTCCGCTGGCCGACGTGGTCAGCGGAAAAGCGGGTGTGCTCGCGGCGGCGCCCGCCGCGCCGGACGTGCTTGCGTTCCTTCAGTTGGCGGCCCAGTACAAGATGCGCGTGGCGATCGAGCACGACGGCGACCCACACTTGACCGCGTCGGCTCTAGGGGCCGCGCGCGCGACTGCGATCGTCGGGCCCTATACGCTGTCGCAGCCGCGCCGCTCGCTCGCCGCGGCCGGCCTGTTCGAGCAGGCGGGCGCGACGGTGGTCCTTGCCGGTGGATTGCCGCAAGGGGCGGCCGATTCGCTGCGGCTCACCGCGGCGCTGGCGGTGCGCAACGGCATGACGGCTGCCGCCGCGCGGCGTGGGATCACATCGGCGGCGGCGGAGGTTCTGGGAGTATCGGACCGCGTCGGGTCGCTGGCGCCTGGGCTTAGTGGGGACGTGGTGATCTTCTCGGGCGACCCGCTCGACCTCCGGTCGCGCGTGGTTGCGGTGTTTGTGGACGGACGGCGCGTTCGAGCGGACGCGCTGCCGTAGGCGGCCCCCGGAGGGCTTCAGCATGAATCGGCGATTTGGCGTTGCGGTCGGATTGGCGTTGGCGGTGCACGGCGGCGCCGGCGCATTTGCCGGCGGTGCGCCGGTGGTGGCGATCAAGGCGTCGAAGATCCACACCATGACCGGTCCCGCGTTCGGGCCGGGCGTCGTGCTGGTTCGCGACGGTCACGTGGCGGCGGTAGGCCGGGACGTGGCGATTCCGGACGGCGCGCAGATCATCGAGCTTCCCGACGCGGTGGTCACGCCGGGGTTGATCGACGCGCATGCGTTCATCGACTCGGAGGTGCTGGAGTCGCGCGGCCGGTCGGGCCTGCGCCGCCGCCAGGTGAGCTTCTGGGAAGAGCTGGGCGGGCGTGCGGCGGCGCAGGGACCGGGGACGCCGGCCGCGCAGTTCGCCGCCTCGCCCGAAGGGTATCCGCTGGACCCGTCGCGCTGTCCGCACGAAGGCCTGGCGGACCTGTGCGAGGGGATCTGCCCGCACTGCGGGACGCCGCTCCACCACGCGGAGGAACCAGCCGCGGTCATCGGCACGCCCATGCGGACCACGGCGGAAAACTCGTCGGAGATCACGCCGCACCTGCGGATTCTGGACTCGACCAACCTTCTGTCCAGCGACTTCGAGCGGCTGCTCCGAAGCGGCGTGACCACGGTGTGGCTCTCGCCGGACTCGGCCAGCGTCGTCGGCATGCAGGGCGCGGTGGTGAAGACGGGCGGCGCGCTGGCGACGCGGGTCGTGGATCCCGGAGGCGCCGTGAAGGCGACCATGGGCGCGGACTCGTTCCGGCGCGGGGCGCGGAACCGCACCCCGACCTACTCGCAGGTGAGTTTCATGACGCGTCGTCCCACGACGCGCATGGGCGCGGTGTGGGTATTCCGCAAGGCGTTCTACGACGCGCTGCGCTTCGCGGAGAGCGGCGCGCCGATCGGCGGGGCGGACACCCCTCCGGCGGCGGCGCTGCCGGTGCTGCTGAGAATCCTGTCCGGCGAAACGCCGCTCCGCGTGCAGGCGCGCATGCAGCACGACATTCTGACCGCGATCCGCCTGGCGGACGAGTTCGGACTGGGGTTCGCGGAAGAGGCCGCGAAGGCCAGGCGCCTGGAATCGCAGGCGCGCTGGTCGGTTGCGCGAGGCGCGGACGTCGCGGCCGCCTCTGCCGCGAAGCGCGTCCGGCCGCCCTTCATCCTGGAGGAGGCCACGGAAGCGTACAAGTGTCTGGCGGAGCTGAAGGCGGCCGGTGTTCCGGTCGTGTTCGGCCCGATCTTCGACCAGCCGCAGGGCTTCCGTGCCGTGACCGGGGAGGCGAGCGATCCGCGGATCAACACCGCCCGGCAACTGTATGACGCGAAGATTCCCTTTGCCCTGACCGCACACGACCTGCGTGACGAGGACGGCCTGGTGCGACAGGCGATGATCGCCACGCGCAACGGGCTACCCGCCGAGGTGGCGCTCCAGTCGATCACGTCCGCGCCGGCTGAGATCATGGGGTTATCCGGGCGGGTCGGCGCGCTGGCCGACGGCGCAGACGCGGACGTCGTGGTCTGGAACACGGAGCCGCTCGACGCCGCCAGCCGGGTCATGCTGGTCATGATCGACGGGCAAGTGGTGTACGACGAGCGTGAGAAGTCGGAGTGAGGCGCTGCGTCGGACGCGCGTTCGGGATCGCGGCGGCCCGTGCCGGGGGGGGGCGTGGGTGCAGATCGACTCAACCAGGAATGAACTCATGAGAGCTGGCAGTGAATCCCGCTCGCGTCCGCGTCGTGTTGCCGCGATCGCGATCGGGTTGGCGGCATGTGTTGCGGCGACCGTGGCGGCGGCACCCCCGCCGGAGCATGTGGCACTGCGGGGGGCACGGATCATCCCGGTGGTCGGCCCGGAGATCGCCAGTGGGACGGTGCTCATCTCCCGCGGCAAGATCGCGGCCGTCGGGGAGAAAGTCGACGTCCCATTCGACGCGAAGGTGATCGACGTGTCGGGCAAGGTCATCCTGCCCGGCATGATCGACGTACACACCGCCCGCGGCATGGACGTGGCGAACGAGATGCGGCCCGTCACACCGTTCCTGGACGTGTACGACGCGATCGACCCGTCGCAGCTCGCCTTCGAGGACATGCTGCGCAACGGAGTGACCAGCGTCCACGTGATCCCCGGCAACAACACCGTGGTCGGCGGCGTGGGGCGGATCGTGCGCCCGATCGGGCTCAACGTCGCGGAAATGACGCAGTCCGAGGGCGTGGCGCTGAAGCTCTCGATCACGCCCCGGGGCGGGTACGACCGACTGGCGCAGCTCGCGACCCTGCGCGAGACCTTCGCCGAGCTCGACGACTACCTCGAGCGCCTGGCCGAGAAGCGCTATGAAGAGGAGCTGACCAAGGCAGGCAAGAAGATCGACGTGGGCCCGGCCGAGGCGCGGCAGCGCGGCCGGGCGCTGATCCGCGCCGAGGACATCGACGACAAGCACCGCAACCTGCTGCGCGTGCGCGGCGAGTCGGGGGTGACGGACCGGCCTCCGCTCGGACGGCTGGGCGCGTTCATCTACTGCGGCGAGGCGATGGACGTGGCTCCGGCGGTGAAGCTTGCCAAGGACAACCACTTCATCGATCGCACGGTGCTGGTGCTGGGTCCGGAGTGCTGGAAGGCGGTCAAGGAGCTCAAGGCTGCGGCGCGGCCGGTCGTTCTGCCGCCGGAGCTGGTCCACCGCGAGACCCACCCGCTGACCGGAAAGGTGACCGAGACGTTCGTGGCCAAGAAGATCGCCGACGCCGGGTTGCTGTGGGCGCTGGTGCCGGGTCCGGACGGTTCGCCGGTGGAGCGGCTTCTGAACTACCAGGCGGCCCGCTGTGTCCGCAACGGGATCCCGCGCGACGAGGCGCTGAAGGCGATCACCATCAACCCGGCCCGCATCCTGGGGCTCGAGTCGCGCTTCGGGTCGCTCGAGCCGGGCAAGGACGGCAACGTGGCCGTGATGAGCGGCGACCCGCTGGACTTCAACAGCGAGGTCGAGAAGGTCTTCATCGACGGCATCCTGGCCTACGAACGCGAGAAGGACGTGCGCTTGCAGCGCCTGCTTCGGACCGGCGGCGACGCGCAGTCAGGTGAGGCGAAATGAACCCGCGCACTCCTCTACGCGTCGCGGCCCTTCTGACGGCAGCGCTGCTCGCCGCGGGTTCCGTTTCCGCGCAGGAGCCGTGCTCATTCGCCGTCCGCGCCAAGCGCCTCTACCCGGTGACAGCCGAAGCGCCCGGCCCGATCGAGGACGGCATGATGATCGTCCGCGACGGGCGGATCGTCGAAGTCGGAAGTGAACTCGACGTGCCGCTCGACCTGCCGCTGATTGAGTTCCGCGACGAGTCGATCTGTCCCGGGTTCGTCAACGCCGCGAGCGGACTGTGTGGCCCGCACACGGGGGACCCGACCGCGAGCGGGGCGTACGTGGCGCTGGACGCGTTCGACGCATACGCGGACCACGTGGAGCAGCTTTCGCGCGGCACGACCAGCGTGCACGTCGATCCCGGCGGGCACCGGCTGATCTCCGGCGTGGGCGCGGTGGTGAAGCTCGCGGGCCCGGCCGACGAGCGTGTTCTGGCGGGTCGAAGCGACCTTTCCGTCAACCTTGGGGTGCATGGTCCGCCCAACCGCTGGAGCCTGGCGTTCTACGCGTCGTCGGACGAAGCCATTCGCCCGGCCATTCGCCAGCGGCCCGGCTCGCGGCTCGGACAGTATCTGGAGCTCGAAGAGAGCATCGCGGCCGCCACCATGCAGCTTCAGGGCGTTGCGGTGGCCGAACGCGGCCCGGAATTCGACTACCACCTCAAGATGCTTGGCGGGGCGTGGGCGGAAGGGCTCCCGCTGCGAATCCAGGCGCGTCGCGCGGCGGACATCGACGGCGCCCTGGCGACGTTGCGACGATTCAATCGTGCCGGATACGTCGTGGGCGCCGGCGAGGCCGCGCGCCTGCATCGCGCGGTGGTCGACGCGGGTGTGCCGATCGTACTCCGCATCGAGGACCTGTATTCACGACCCGCCTACAACCTGGGTCCGGACCCCAGCGCGTATGCGGCGGATCGGCACGCCGCCGGCGCGCTGAAGGGTGTGCGAACCGCACTCGCCGCGGCCGAGAGGTCCGGCGATGAGGACCTGCGCATGGTGGCGTCGCTGGCGGTGCGCGGAGGGATGTCACGCGAGAACGCGCTGGCGGGGATCACGCGCGTCGCGGCGGAGATCCTCGGCGTGGGCGAGCGCATTGGAAGCCTGGCGCCGGGAAAGGACGCGGACTTCCTCGTGCTCACGGGCCCCCCGATCGGCGTCGAGAGCCACGTGCGGCGCGTCTACGTCGGGGGTCAGGTGGTATTCGACGCGCCGGGCAGCGGCGCGGTGGTGGTGAAGGCGGGCACGGTCTGGGTGGGCAACGGGCAGGTGGTTCACGACGGGTCGGTGCTGGTCGAAGATGGGCGCGTGCGGGCCGTGGGCCACCGCGTGCCGCACCCGCCGTTCGCCAAAGTGATCGACGCCGGCCGGGACGGGTACGTCGTGCCGGGCTTCATCGACGCGCACAGCCACCTGGGGCTCGAGGGCGACCCGCAGCCGGCGACGCCCGACCTGTCGGTCGCGGCCACCATCGGGGTCGCCGGGCGCGAGTTCCTTCGCGTGGCGCGCTCGGGCATCACGACGGTCCTACTGGCGCCCTACGGCGTGGCCAACGAGGGTGGGCGCGTGGCCGCCGTGAAGACCTTCGGCCGCGACCGCGACGACATGGTGGTGCGCGAGACCGGAGCGCTGAAGATGTCGCTGCGTGGCAAGGATCCGCTGACCGCGATCGAGCAGATTCGCCGCGCCGTGAAGGCGGGCAAGGACTATGACGAGGCGTGGAACAAGTACGCGGCCGAATTGAAGAAGTGGGAGGAGAACCGCGCGAAGGGGGCGGCGCCGGAGAAAAAGGCGGAAGCCGAGACGGTCGTCGAGAAGGGCCGGCCGGACCCCGTCACGGGCACCTGGTCGTTCACGCTGAGCGGCGCGCCGCTCCCCGAGGACGTGAACGGGACCATGAAGCTGACGCTCAGCGGCTCGCGCATCGAGGGCCGCATCAGCGTGCCGATGGCGGATGAAGAGGTGGCGTGCAGCGGGACGCTGGAAGGCGCGACCTTCGTGCTCGAGATCGAGCAGGAGACGCCCTTCGGGCGGCCGCGCATCCACGGCAGCCTGGATCGCGACGACCACGCCATCGGGACGGTCGTGCTGGGAGAGTTTTCGATCAAGTTCGAGGCCAGCCGCACCAGCAAGGACGCGCCCGAGCTGCGCGTGACGCGAGCGCGTCGGCGCGGCAAAGACGGGCGGCCCGTTCCCCCGAAGGTCAACGAGAGTCTGGAGCCCATGCGGCAGGTCGTGACCGGGCGTGTCCCGTTGCTCCTGGACGTCGAGACCGCGGCGCAGATCGCCACCGCGATCAAGGTCCTGGCCGGGGAGCTGAAGCTCCACCTGGTGCTGCTGAACGCCGAAGCGGCCGAGCAGCAGGCCGACGTCCTCGCGCGCGACAAGATCGGAGTCGTCCTGCCGACGCAGTGGGTCCGAGCGCGGCGCGACGGGCCCTACGTGCAGGCGTCGGACCTGGCGCGGCGCGGGATTCCGCTCGCGGTCCAGAGCGACTCTGAGGACGGCGGCCGCAACCTGGAGCTTAACGCGCTGTACGGCGTGCAGCAGGGCATGGGCGGCGACGCCGCTCTGCGGGCGCTGACGATCGACGCGGCCCGGATGTTCAAGGTCGATGACCGTGTTGGATCGATCGAGCCGGGCAAGGACGCCGACCTGTTGATCTTTTCCGGGCACCCCTTCGACGCCGAGAGTCGGCTGGAGCGGGTGCTCATTTCCGGACGCGAGGTGCCCGACGATGAAACGCGCGATCCCTAATGCGAGTCGGCGCGGGTGTGCAGGATGGCTTGTGGTCTCCGCCGCCGCCCTGCTGCCGACCGCGAGCACGTCGGCCACAGCGCCGGCCGAGAAGCTCGCCTTCCGGGTGGGCAAGGTTGTCACGATGGATGGCAAGGACACCATCGTGAATGGCGCGGTGGTGCTGGTGGCCGATGGGCTGATCCAGGCGGTGGGGGAGGGCGCGGAAACGAAGGTCCCCGACGGCTACCGGATCGTGGACGTCCGCGAGCACTGGCTGGTTCCTGGCCTGGTCGATTGCCACGATCACATCGCCGGGAGCCTGGGCGACCTCAACGACTCGGTGTATCTCACCAACCCCGGGCTGGACTCGCGCGACACGGTCGAGCCCAACAACGACAACGTAAAGCGGGCCCGGACGGGCGGCGTGACGACCGTGCTGCTCATCCCCGGCAGCGGGACGAACATGAGCGGGTTCGGGACGATCTGCAAGATGGGGGGCGACACCTTCGACGAAGTCGTGGTGCGCTCGCCCGGGTCGCTCAAGATCGCCCAGGCCGGCAACCCGGAGTGGTACTGGATGGGCGTGGGGCGTTCGTTCATGAACTGGAACACGCGCCAGACGCTCGAGAAAGCCCGCGACTACAACCTGGCGTGGGAAGCGTACGAGAAGCAGTCCGGCGCCGGAGGCGCCTCCGTCCCGCGTCCGCCGTTCAACCCCATCTTCGACAACTTCCGCGGGCTCTTCCGCCGCCAGTTCCCGGTGTCGGTCCATTCGCAGGGCTACCAGCTCCTCATGACCACGCTTGACATGCTGGCGACGCGGCTCGAGCTCTGGACGGTGCTGGACCACAGCGAGTTCGACGGCTGGAAGACGGCGCCGCTCGTCCGGCGCACCGACGCCTGGACGATCCAGGGCCCGCGCTCATACCACTTCGAGCGTCTCCAGCGGCGCATGATCGGGAACGCGGCCGCCTGGTACAAGAACGGCGTGACGGAACTCGGAATCAACACGGACGCGCCGGTCGTGCCTCAGCAGGAGCTGACCTACCAGGCCACGATGGGCTGCTGGTACGGCTGGCTGCCCTACCCGGCGCTGCGCGGCGTGACGATCGTCCCGGCCAAGGCGCTGGGGCTGGCCGACCGTCTGGGCAGCATTGAGCCTGGGAAGCAGGCCGACTTCGCCATCTGGACGGGCAATCCGATCGACCCGCGCTCGGCGTGCCTGATCACGGTCGTGAACGGGCGGATCGTCTACGACGCATCCAAGGGCCGGCGCTATTTCTGAGTTCCGTCGGGCCGGCGGCGCCGCGCGCCGCCGCGAATTCCCGACCCTGCGGAGCGCAGTCGCATGAAGTATCGACCGATCGCGCTGCTCGGGCTCGCGGCGCTGGCGGGTTCCGCGTGGCCCGCCGCCGCGCAGGACGCCGGCGACGAGCGCTTCGTCGTGGTGAAGGCGGGACGTGTCATCACGGTCTCCGGCGAGGAGATTCCCGGGGGCGTCATCATCATCGTCAACGGGAAGATCCGCTCGGTGGGCAAGGGCGTCGAGTATCCCGGCAACGCCAAAGTCATTGACGCGCGCGAGCTGGTCGTGATGCCCGGCCTCATCAACCCCGAGTCCCGCTTCGGGCTTCCCAGCTATCAGCGCGGCGGAGTGAACGGGAACCTGCTTGCCGCCGACGAGTACTTTCCCCGCGACGACCTGTACCGCGACCTGCTGGACGCCGGCTACACCACGCTGGGCGTGACGCCCGACGGCAGCGGCGTGACCGGCCGCGCGATGATCGTCCGCACCGCCGGCGCGCCCGACGCGCGCGTCCTGGAGCGCGAGGCATACGCGTGGATGACCGCCGAGATCGGGGTGCTGCGCGGTGCCGTTCGCAAGGCTCGGGAGGAGATCGAGAAGGTCGACAAGGCGCGCAAGGAGTTCGAGGAGAAGCAGAAGCAGGCGGCGGCGTCCCAGCCGGCCGTCAGCGCGCCCGCGGCTTCGCAGCCCGCGACTGGGCCGGCGTCACAAGCGGCCTTCAAGCCGCCGGAGATCGACGCCAAGCACCAGGTGGTGGTCGACCTGCTTCAGAAGAAGGCCGGTCTGTCCGCGCTGATCGAGCTGCGCGGCGGGTCGGATTTCCTGCACGTCGAGAACGTTTTCAAGGACACCGAAGTCGCCCGGGCCTACCGCCTGCGCTACGGCCTGCAATCCGACTTTTTGTTCGTCGTCGAGAAGCTCGGCGAGCGCAAGGCGCGCCTGGTGATGTCGCCCATGATCAACTGGGTGCCGCACTCGGTGGAGCGCGTCCACCTGC
This sequence comes from uncultured Planctomycetales bacterium, assembly GCA_964401365.1. Taxonomy (GTDB): domain Bacteria; phylum Planctomycetota; class Phycisphaerae; order UBA1845; family Fen-1342; genus CAYNYG01. Next base: position 27,534 of record CAYNYG010000044.1, read on the forward strand.
TCAAGCGGGTCTCGGACGCCGGCTGCGAGGTCACGATCGCGCCCATGGCCGACACCTCCGCCGAGCACCGCGCCGTGTTGCAGAGGCTGGTGAACGTGGTGCGCAACGGCTGGCCGCGCGACCTGGCGCTGAAGTCCGTGACGCTCCATCCGGCGCGGCTGCTGGGGCTTGAGGCGCGGCTGGGCAGCATTGAGAAGGGCAAGGACGCGGACCTGATTTTCCTCGACGGCGACCCGCTCGACATGCTGACCCGCGTGCGCAAGGTGATGATCGCGGGCGAAATCGTCCACACCGTGACCGGAGACGTGCGATGACTCGGCCGCGCCGCGCGACGCTGTTGTATTCGCTGGCCGCCGTGCTGCTGCTGGGCGTGGGGCTGCCGCCGGCCGCGGCGCAGGACGAGCCTCCGCGGCGCAGGCGCGACCGCCGCCGTCCTCCGTCGTCGATGCCCACGTCCGACGCGCTCGAGCGCCTCAAGGCGATGACCGGCAGCCGCCCGGCCTCGTCCACGCGTGGCACCAGCGACGGCGCCGGCACCACCACGGCCGAGGCCGAGCAGGCCAAGGACCGCTACCTGGCCGTGATCAACGGCGAGGTGCACACCATTTCCGGGGGCGTGCTCCCGCGGACCACCGTCCTGACGCGGAACGGCAAGATCATCGAGATCGGCGCGAGCGTCGTCATTCCGCCCGAGGCCGAGGTGGTCGACGCCGCCGACCGCCTGGTCTATCCGGGCCTGATCGCGGCCGCCCCGTGCGGCAACATTCACGGCAACGAGCCGCCGGATGACACGACCGACGTCTTCAATCTCAACCTCAACATCGCCGTTGCAGTCGGCATCACGACCGCGGTCGTCGGCAACACGGCCGCCAAGCTCACGTACGGCGCCGTCGAGGACATGGTCGTCAAGCGCAACCTTTACGTCAGCCTGGGGTACAGCACGTACGCTCCCGACGCGCGCCGCGAGCTGCGGGCCGATCTGGATCGCGTTCGGCAGTACTTGCGCGACCTGGACAGGTACGAGGCCGAAAAGGTGGTCAACAAGGAGGCCAAGGCGCCGGACAAGGAGTGGATCCGCGACAAGTACGAGCGCTACCTGAGGCTGCTGAAGCGCGAGGCCATCGCCGTCGCCGGCGCCAACACGCAACACGAGCTGGTGGACTGGGCCGACCTCGCGGCCGGCTACGGGTTCCGCCTGGTGGTGCGCGGCGCCTACGAGGGCTGGATCGTGCCGGATCGCCTGGGGCGCGCCGGCATCGCCGCCGTGGTCTCCCCGCGGCAGTGGGTCGACAACGACGACCGCTTCATGCGCCCCAACGGCTCGACCATTGAGAACGCGCGCATCCTGCACGACCGCGGGGTGCCCGTCGCCATCATGCCTCAGGCCACGTCGATTCTCACCTGGGGCGTCGGCGGGCGCGACATGACGCACCTGAACATGGAGGCCGCCTTCGCGGTGCGCGGCGGAATGAGCAATGACGACGCCATCCGCTGCCTCACGCTCGACGCGGCCCGCATCCTGGGCATCGACGACCGCGTCGGGTCGATCGAGGCGGGCAAGGACGCCGACCTGATCGTGTGCGACGGTGACGTGCTTCACTACATGACGCAGGTCCACTACGCGATCGTCAACGGGCGCGTCGCCTACGACAAGTCGAAGGAGACGCTCTTCGGCCACATCCGCCCCGAAGGCAGGCCGGCCATCCCGCAGTTCAAGGACGCCTGGCCGCGATCGCTCGAGTGGCCCAGCGACGGGTGACGCCAGCCGAAGGGACACGGCTGCGACCGGTGCCCCCGCCGGGTGCTCGAACGCGCTTCGAGGGACGGTGGCGCGGCGCGGTCCTCGAGATCTGGGGGCGATTGTGCCGAAGCGGCCACGATTCCGGCTGGGGACGGTCCGCTGGACGCACGACGGCGATGGCGACGAGTCCTCGCGGCGCGTTGGCTTACGCATGCGCGCGGCGTGGGTCGCTTCGAGCACGGCCCGCCCGCAGGGGCACACAGGGATGAGTCCGCCGGGCCCTCGGCGCGGCGCGCGGCAGAGGGCCTACGCGTCGGTCGGCTCGCCGATGTTCCACCCCTTGGCCTTCTCCGCCGCCTGCACCTGGGCCAGCGTCAGCGCCCCGGGGAACGCGTCCTTCTTGTCGGTGATGTTCGTGCCCTTGGGGTAAAGCTCGCGGTTCTTGGCCGTCCACTCCGCGTAAGGGCCGGGGACCTCGCTCTCGGCATAGATGGCGTGCACCGGGCACTCGGGCACGCACAGGTGGCAGTCGATGCACGTATCCGGGTCGATGACGAGCATGGGCGGATCGTCGAGCTCGTAGAAGCAGCTTACGGGGCAGACCGTGCAGCAGTCGGTGTACTTGCACTTGACGCAGCGCTCGGTGACGACGTAGGCCATGTTCGGTCCTTCCTGGGGATGATCGGAACCGCGAAAGAAGGGGCGGTTCGCGAATCTAATCATACGGGCTTTCGCGCGGGGTGCCAGCGCGCCCGGTTCATGATTCAAGGTCCTGGACGGCGTACACGCTCCACGGGCGCCGCTTGAGCGCACCGATGGCCGACACGGCGGCCCGAGCGCCGGTGATGGTGGTGAAGATCGGGACGCGGTGCAGGGCGGCGGCGGCGCGGATCTTGCCCTCGTCGGTGTGCCGACCGACGCGCCCGGGTGTGTTGATCACCAGCGCGATCTGGCCCGACTCGATCAGCTCCAGCGGATGCGGCGAGCCCTCGCGGATCTTGCGGATCGTGGTGACCTTGAGCCCGGCGGCGCGCAGGGTGCGGCCCGTGCCGTGGGTACAGACCAGCTCGAAGCCCAGGCGGGCCAGGTCGTGGGCGATGGGCGGGATGAGCGGGCGGTCGCGCGGGTTGACCGAGACGAACGCGCGGCCTTCCATGGGCAGCGGCAGGGAGGCGGCCATCTGCGCCTTGGCGAAGGCCATCGAGAATCGCTCGTCGACGCCCATGACCTCGCCGGTGCTGCGCATCTCGGGGCCGAGGACGACGTCCACGCCGGGGAACTTGTTGAAGGGGAAGACGCTCATCTTGACGGCGACGTGCCGCCGGGAGCGGACCTCGGTGACGCCCAGCTCGTGCAGGGTCTTGCCGAGCATGACCTTGGCGGCGATGCGGGCCCAGGGGACGCCGGTCGCTTTGGCGACGAAGGGGATGGTGCGCGAGGCTCGCGGGTTGACCTCCAGCACGTAGATGTCCTCGTCCTTGATGGCGAACTGGACGTTCATCAGGCCGACGACCCCGATGCGCTCCGCCAGGCGCTCGGTGGCGTAGCGGATCTGCTGCACGATGGCCGCCGAGAGCGAGAAGGGCGGCAGCGACATGGACGAATCGCCGGAGTGGATGCCGGCCTGCTCGATGTGCTCCAGCACGCCGCAGACGACGGTGCGCTGCCCGTCGCAGACGGCGTCGACGTCGACCTCGGTTGCGTCGTCGAGGAAGCGGTCGATCAGCACGGGATGCTCGCCGCTGGCATCCGCGGCGTGGTTCATGTAGTGGCGCAGCTCGGCCGGGGTGTTGCAGATTTCCATGGCGCGCCCGCCGAGCACGAACGAGGGGCGGACCAGCACCGGGTAGCCGATGCGCTCGGCGATGGCGGCGGCTTCGGAGGCGGTGCGTGCCACACCGTTGGGGGGCTGCTGGAGGCCGAGTTCGCGCAGGATGTCGGCGAACTGGGCGCGATCCTCGGCCAGGTGGATCGAGGCCGGGCTGGTGCCCAGGATGGGCACGCCGGCGTGTTCGAGTCCCATGGCCAGGTTGAGCGGGGTCTGTCCGCCGAACTGGCAGACGACACCCTTCAGGAGCGGCGCGGCCTGGAACTTTGCGCGGCGCCGCAGGGTGTCGGCGCCGCAGTAGTCCGACAGGCACAAGTCGGGCGACTCGGCGAACGGCTCGATGCCGGCGTCTTCCCAGTTGCGCTCGCGGTCGTAATTGAGATGCCAGACGCGCCCGGCGCGATCGCAGACGGCGACGGAGACGATGTGCCCGGCCCAGGCGACCTGGAGGATCCCGACGTCGCCCAGCCCGTGCCGCGCCGCGGTGCTGGCGATGCGATGGAGCACGTCGTCGCGCTCCGGGTCGTCGCGCGCGAGTCGGAGCATCGAATGGCGCGCGTCGCCGCTCGAGAGGTCGACGACGGGCGGGGAAGGCCCCAGGGCGCGGTCATTGAGCCGCTCGCAGACGTTCAGCACGTCCTCGTGCGTGAGCGGCTCGAAGAAGAGCAGGTCGCTGGTGTCGAAATCGGTGCTGACCGTCTCGGGGTTGGAGTTGACCATGACCGCCTCGTAGCCCAGCTCGCGGGCGGCCATGGCGGCGTGAACGCAGCAGTAGTCGAACTCAATGCCCTGGCCGATGCGGTTGGGTCCGCCGCCGAGCACGATCACCTTGGGACGGTTGCTGACGCGCAGCTCGTCGTCGGCGGGGCAGGCGCGTGGGCCGGTCATTCGGACGGGCGTTTCGTACGACGAGTAATAGTAGGGTGTGGCGGCGTCGAATTCGGCGGCACACGTGTCGACCAGCTTGTAGACCGGGGTGACGTCGAGCCAGTCGCGCAGCGCCCGCACCTCGTCCGGTTGCATCGTCCAGGCGTGCGCGAGCTGCACGTCGCTGTAGCCCCACTGCTTGGCACGGCGCAGGACGGCATGCCAATCCGAGCGCGCCGGGTCGGGGTCGGGGGTCGGCGCCGGCGGGCCGGGTTCGTTGCGGCGGCGGAAGACCTCTCGAACCGTCGATGCGACGCGCAGCAGGTCGTTCTCGAACTCGACCAGTTGACGGATGTTGTCGAGGAACCAGGGGTCGATGTGCGAAAGCGACGCGACGCGCTCGCTGCTCCAGCCCTGCTTCAAGGCGTAGCGGATGTAATAGAGACGTCCTTGCGCCGGGCGCGAGAGCTTGTCGATCAGCACGTCGTCGGGGATGGGGAAGCGCTTGGCGCGCGCTTCGCGCTCGTCCCCGGGGGCCTCCCCGGCGCGGGAGCCCGCGATCGGCGCCGTCGGGACGGCGGGCTCTGCGGTGGCGTCCGGGGCTTCCAGCACGGGCATGGTCGGCAAGAGACCCGGTACGGTCGCTCCGGGGGGGACGGCGCCGCGGGCGCCGGTGGCGACCGGTTCGCGCGGCTCGGCGACCCGCGCGGCATAGGACGCGGAAGCCGGCGCCGGGCGCTGCGACGCGGCCGCAGGCGCGGCGCGGGCGCGCTGGGCGAGCCACTTGTCCACAGCGTCAAGCCCGAGTCCGAAGCGCTTGATCTCCATGGAGCGGACGCACTTCTGGAGCGCTTCCTTGAAGGTGCGGCCGATGGCCATGCCTTCGCCGACGCTTTTCATCTGCGTGGTGAGGGTCTCGTCGGCCTCGGGGAACTTCTCGAAGGTCCAGCGCGGGATCTTGACCACGCAATAGTCGATGGCGGGCTCGAAACAGGCGGGCGTGGTGCGGGTGATGTCGTTGGGGATCTCGTCGAGCGTGTAGCCGATCGCCAGCTTGGCGGCGATGCGGGCGATGGGGAAACCGGTGGCCTTGCTGGCCAGGGCCGAGGAGCGCGA
>CAYNYG010000045.1:0-24513 GCA_964401365.1 uncultured Planctomycetales bacterium
CGCGCCGACCGTCAGCCGGCGCACTCGCTGGCGCTTCGTGCTCGGATTCATAGGAGTGACTCGCGTTGACGGGAGCACGCCTCGCTGGCGCTTCGTGCTCGGATTCATAGGAATGACCCGAATTGACGGGAGCACGCCTCGCTGGCGCTTCGTGCTCGGATTCGCAATTGACAGCGCTGCGATCGCGCGGGCCATTTCGAGCGGCCTAGGGTCGACATAGTCGTAGGCGGTGACCAGCCCGGGCCTGGCTGCGCGCGGCGCAACGACTCCCCGCATGGGTTCCTGGGCTACTTCCAGGCCCAGTCCGTTCACTCCGCGGCCGCCGGGTGACGGGCCAACGATATACTGCTGGCCGTAGCAACCGAGATCACAGGTACGGCAACAGGGCAAGTAGATTGCGGTCGTCCGAGCCGCGATTCGTCGGCGCGCACGAAAGTCTCACGCATGGCCGAGGAAACCCGACGTACGCCGCCCTCCGGACAGGGTACCGCGCCGCCGTCTGGCGAGACGCCCGCACCGCCCCCGCCGGCGCGCGTCGGCAGCGTGCGGCTCATTCGCGAGGTGGGCCGCGGGGGCATGGGAACCGTCTGGCTCGGGCACGACGAGATGCTGGCCCGCGACGTGGCGGTCAAGTTCCTGTCGCACCTGTCGTCGGCGAACGATCCCGGGTTCAAGCGCTTCCTTGACGGGGCGCGCGCGGCGGCGGCAATCCGTCACGAGTGCATCACGGCGGTGCTGACGGCCGACCTGCACGAGGGCGTGCCGTACCTCATCATGGAGTTTGTGGACGGACCGACGCTGGCGGACCTGCTGGCGCGCTTCGGCCCGCTGCCGGCGACGGCGGTGTGCGCCGCCGTGGCGCAGATCTGCCGCGCGGTCGCGGAACTGCACCGGCTCGAACTTGTGCATCGGGACATCAAACCCCGCAACGTCCTCATCGACGGCGAGGCTCGCTGCCGCGTGACGGATTTCGGATTGGCGTGCCAGCGGCCTGGCGCGGGGCAGGCGGGGACCGCGGGGACGCCGGCGTACCTCGCCCCGGAGGCGTTTGCGGGCACGATCTCGGCCCGCAGCGACGTGTACGCGATCGGCGTGACCGCGTTCGAGCTGCTGACCGGCGATGTTCCATGGTCCGGCTCGCCCGAGGAGATCCGGCGTCGCGTGCTGACCGAGGAGTTGCGGCTCGACGCGTTGGCGGACCGCGCCGTACCCGAGGCGATGGGGGGCGTGATCCGCCGCGCGATGCACCGCGAGGCGCGCCTGCGTTACCGCAGCGCCGACGCGCTCCTGCACGCCCTGGAGATGGAATGCGCCGCGCCGCTCGCCGCAGGCTCGCAGGAGCTGGCGATGCTGGTCCGTCGCTGCCGCGCTGCGCCGCGCGACCCGTCCACGGGCGCCGCGAACGGGCCGCGCGGCTACTACGCGCGAATCGCGGCACGGGCGGACGAGGCGCGCGACGAGCGCCGCCGCGACGAGCCGGGCGTCTCGACCGCGGCGGCGCCGCCTGCCTCCGAGGGCGCGCGGCACGCCCTGCCCTGCATCGCGTGCGGATACGACCTGCGCGGCGTGCGGCACGCGCCCAACTGCCCCGAGTGCGGACGGCCGCGCGCCCACAGCCTCGCCCCGGATCGACTCATCTTCGCCGACCCACGCTGGTTCGACCGCGTTCGTCGCGGTCTGACGCTGGCGTACGCGTCCGTCGCCATCCCGATCGTGCTGCTGATCGTCCTGCCCGTCGGGTGGGCCGCGTATACGCTGGCGACCTTCAGCAGCGCACGCGCGCAGGCCTCCGCAGTTGTTGCGGCACCCGCGACGATGCCGGCTTCCGCGTCGGCGCCCGTGGTGACCAGGGTCTCGACCCTTAACGCGGCGATGCAAGCCTCCGCGATTCTCACGGTGGCGCTGATCGTGCTGTGGGGCATCGGGCTGGTCGCGGGCATGTTTCTGGCCACCTCCCGCGAACCGGGCGTCCACGAGCGCGGCGTCTCGGCGCGGCGCGTCACCCGCGTGGCCATGGCCGTTGCCGTCGCCGCGCCGCTGTGCACCTGGTTCGCGACGCAGCGCGAGTCCGGCGAGCTTCGCGACGCTGCCGCGAACCTGGCGCAGGCGGCGCTGCTGGTCGCCTGCGCGGGGCTGGTGGTGTGGCTGCGGGAGCTGGCGCGCCGCGCGGGGCGCCCGCGCCAGCGCAGCCAGGCGCTGTGGACGCTGGTGTCCATCGCCCTGCTGGCATCGCTGTGGGTCGCGACGCGTGCCGCATGGCTGGCGGGCGGCATCCCGTCCACCCCGCGCGAGCTACGCAGCTCGCGCAACTGGACCGCGCTGACATACTATGGCGCGTCGGCCACCGCGCCGGGTCTGGCGCTGGTTGTCGCGGTGTCAATGGGATGGCGGCAGCGGCAGATGCTGAAGTCTCTCCGCCCGCAGCTCGTGTCGCGCGAGGCGCTGGAGAGCGACGGCGAAGCGATCGACCGCCGCGGGGACTGAGGCGCGATTGCCCGCGGCTGGGCATTCGGCGGGGGCGAGCTATGATCCTCCCTTAGCGTCGCGTGCGGCCCGTCCGCCGGGGCGCGACCGAGGGACGCCTTTTTCGTGCCCACGACTGCTGCGCCCGCCTCCGCTGCCGTCCCGGACCTGCGCGTGCCGCCGCCCGCCGCGGCGGCGCCCGCCGCGCGTGGGGTCCTTGCGTCGCACGTGCTGGCGACGGTGCTGATTCAGTCCTGCGCGCAGACGACCGCTCTGCTTCCGGTGCTGGCCCGCAAGGAGTTCGGTGCCGGCAACTGGCAGACGCTGCTCTTCACGGCGGCCCCGTCGACGCTGTTCCTCTGCGCCATCTTCTGGCAGGCGCTATTCGCGCGGCTCCCGTTCCACCGGGCCGTTCTGCTCTACTGGCTGTGCGGCAACCTGCCGTACGCCTTCGCCAGCTTCGTGCACTCCTACACCGAGCTGCTCGTCCTTCAGCTCGTCGCCTGTGCCGGCGGAGCGGCCTGGTCGATTCTTGCCGGCGATCTCCTCAAGCGGCTTTATCCGGACCGTCAGCGAGGCCGCGCCTTCGGCATCCTGAACGTGGCCATGCTGGCCGGCGGGATGGCGGCCACCTACGCCGTTGGACGCTGGCTGCACCACGACGCCCAGGCGTTTCGAATCTACATGCCCATTCTGGCCGCGGTGCAGCTCGGCGGCTGTTTGATGCTGATCCGGGTCGCGCGCCTGGTCGGCGACGGGGATCCCCCGCGTGCCTCCGCTCCGCTGCGTTGGGCCGGACTGGTCGAGCCGATCCTGCACATGAACCGCATCTTGCGCGCCGACCGGCGCTTTGCCCGATATGAGGCCGCGTTCATGACGTACGGCGTCGGGTGGATGATCTGCTACGCGCTGCTGCCGTTGCTGGTGACCGAGCGGCTCCGATTGAACTACGAGGAGATCGCGTCGGCGACGCAGGTCGTGTTCAACTTCTGCATGCTGCTGGCGATGCTGCCGGCCGGGCTGCTGATCGACCGCATTGGGCCGGTGCGCACGAGCGGGTTGTCGTTCGCGCTGCTGACGCTGTACCCGGTGGGGCTGGCGCTGGCGCGCGGGCCGGGAGAGCTGGCCTTGGCCAGCGCCGCGTACGGCGTGATGATGGCCGGGGTGAACATGGGGTGGATGCTGGGTCCGGTGGCGCTGGCTGGGTCGCCGGAGCGCGTGCCGCACTACGTGGCGATCCACACGACGCTGGTGGGCCTGCGGGGGACGCTTTTCCAGGGGCTGGGAATGCTGCTCTACACGCTGACCGACAGCTTCGGTTGGCCGCTGGCGGTCGGCGCGGTCGGGTTCGCCTGGGCGAGCTGGCAGATGTGGCGGTTGCAGGGGCCGTTGCAGCGGGTAGGGCCGGCGCCCGCGCCGGGCGGTCGGTTCGACGCGTGAGACTCCGGATTGCGCTTCTGCATTCCGCCGCATCCCTCTATCATCGGTGCCGTGCGGGCAGCAGCTCTCGAACCGTGAAAACAGCCACGGAGAAGCGTCCATGTCCCGGCGGCGCGCGTTCACACTCATCGAATTGCTGGTCGTGGTCGCCGTCATCGCGGTCCTGATCGGACTGCTTCTCCCGGCGCTGAACGGGGCGCGACGCTCGGCCAAGACCGCGCGCTGCCTGGCCAACCTGCACGTCCTGGGCCACGGCCTGACCATCTACTCGAGCGAACAGCGCGACGTGCTGGTGCCCGGGCGGCTTCCGGCGCTGGATTCGTGCAACTGGTACGCTGAGATTCTGGGTGGGCGCAAGTACCGGCCGACCTTCACTGCCATGATGAGCCTGGGCGTCGGTGCGCCGCCGTTCGAAGACCCCTTCGGCTGCAAGACCGGCAACGACCAGTTCGGCGAGGCCGGCGACCGGCAGAACTACGGCTACGCCGCCTACTACTGCCCGCAGACGCCCGAGTGGACCGACGAGCGCAACGGGTCATACGGCTACAACTACCAGTTCCTGGGGAACTCGCGGCTGTCCGACCCGGCGATGCCCGACGCCTGGAAGCACTGGCCGGTGCGCATTCCGCAGATTCGCCACGCCTCCGACACCGTGGCCGTCGCCGACTGCATGGGCACGGCGGCGTCCTTCGCGACCGCGGACCGGCAGCCCTACGACAACAACGCCCGCGACGCCGACCGCTTCGGTAACGAAGGATTCAACCTGGATCCCCCCCGGGTCGATCCCGCGTTCGGGGAGATGGCCGGTTTCGACGACAGTCCCCAGGTGCGCACCGCGGCGGACCCGCGGCACGGCGGGCGGGCTGCCGTCCTGTGGGTGGATGGGCACGGGGACGCGCGCACGCCTGGCGCACTGGGCTATCGCAACCACCCGGACGGATCGTTCACCTTTGACGGTGACAACTCGCTGTGGAGCGGGCGCCGCGAGGACGTCGCCTGGACGGCCGGCTTTCACCACTAGCGCCGCGGACCGCAGGCCCGATCACGCCAATCCCGCCTGCGCGGACAAGCCGCGGGCGCCAACCTGCCGAAGAGTCACACGTGCGTCGTTGAAATGCGCGCCGGAACGGGCTAGAACGTATCCCGGCGGACGCGCGGCCCGGCGCGGTCGCCGTGCGGTCGCGGTTCAGCGGGTCGATCCAGCGCAGTTTCGGCGCGGCACTGGCGTTCTGCGCGTTGTTGAGAGGAATTCAGGACATGCCCATCACGTCCGAGCTGATTCCGATGGTCGTGGAGCGCGAAGGGCGCATCGAGCGCGCCTATGACATCTATTCGCGCCTGCTCAAGGACCGCATCATCTTCCTGGGCGACGAAGTCAGCAGCCGGCTCAGCAACGTGGTGGTGGCCCAATTGCTCTTTCTGGCGCACGAGGACTCCAAGGCCGAAGTCAAGCTTTTCATCAACTCGCCCGGCGGGGGGGTCTACAGCGGCATGGGCATCTACGACGTGATGCAGTTCATCCCGTGCCCGGTCGCGACCTACGTGATCGGCGCCGCCGCCAGCATGGCGGCCGTGCTCGCCGCCGCGGGAACTCCGGGCCGGCGCTTCGTGCTCCCACATTCGCGCGTCATGATCCACCAGCCGCTGGGCGGCGCGCAGGGGCCGGCGACGGACATCCAGATCGAGATCGAGGAGATGATCCGGACGCAGAAGCAGCTCTACCGCGCGCTGGCGAAGCACACCGGCAAGAATGAAGAACAGATCACCAGCGACTGCGACCGCAACAAGTGGATGGACGCCGAGGCCGCGGTCGCCTACGGGCTGGCCGACAAGATCGTCGAGATCATGCCGGACAAGACGCCAGCCGTCGCCGGGACGCTGCGGCCCAATTGACGCGGGCGCGCCGCGCGCGACTCCAGCGCGCGCTTCATTCAGGCTTCGCGAGGGCGGGCGCGCCTGGCAGCGTCCGACGGGTCCTCGCGGAACAGCGCCAGGAACGCGACGAAGCAGACCCCCGCCCCCAGCGCCGGCCACGCGAACACGAGGCGGTAGTCGTCGTGGCCGTCCGCGGTGCGGCGGATCAGATGATCCGTTGCGGCCCCGGCGAGCATGTTCCCGATCCACATCCCCACGCCGAGCGTGACAAAGGTGAAGAGTCCCTGGGCGCTGGCGCGCACGTCGCCTTCGCAGTGGCGGTCGACGTACACCTGTCCCAGCGCAAACACGAAGGAGAAGCAGAATCCGTGCAGCGCCAGTGACGCCACCACCAGTTCGTAGGGGCTCCCGAGCGAAAAGACCCCGAAGCGCAACGCCCAGGCCGCGATGCCGATCAGGAACGTCGCCTTTACACCCAGCCCGCGGACGAACAGCGGCATCGCCGCCAGAACGGCGATCTCGCACACCTGCCCGATGGTCAGCAGCGGACCCACCCCTTCCGCCGGCGTGCCGATCGCTCGCAGAAACGGCGCCGACAACTGGTAGTAGAACGGCATCGCGATCGCCAGCGCCAGACCCACCCCGAGCAGCAGCGCGAACGATGGTCGCTTCAGCAGCGCCAGGGCCCGGAACGGCGCAAACGGGCTCGACACTGGCCCCCGAATCGGCGGCGTCGCCGGCAGCGCCAGCGCAAACAGCCCCGTCGCGCCGCTCAGGATCGCCGCCTGACGCAGGCAATCCGCCAGCGACGCCTGCCGCGCCGCCTCAAGCCACTCCGGCTTGCTGAGCCAGATCCCCAGGACCCACGACGCCGCGATCCACCCGATCGTGCCCCAAAGCCGGACGAGTCCGAAGTCGCGCTCGCGGTCGGCGACGTGCCGCAGCGCGATCAGGTTGGTGATCGACAGCGACGGCACGTAGAGCAGAGCGTACAGCAGCGACAGCTCGTAGAACGTCGCGAAGCGAGTCACGCCGGCCGTGATCCAGAGCACGACCGCCCCGGCCAGGTGCACGATGGCCACCACGTGCTGCGCCTGCATGAGCCGATCGGCGAGCTGCCCGGCCAGCCAGGGCGCGATCATCGACGCCAGGGCCATCGTGCCGAAGATCTGTCCGATCTGAACCCCCTTGAACCCGAGGTCCTCCAGGTGCATCGCCAGCACCGGCGCCCAGGAGCCCCAGATCGCGTACTGGAGGAACATCATGGCCGAGAGCAGCCCCAGCACCGCCCAGCGGTTGGCGGTGGCGTGCACGATCGGCGACGCGCCCGCGTCGGCCACCGCGTCGTCAGTTCGATTCATCGCCGCTCCGTTCCTGTCGCGGGCCGTGCGATGCCGCCCGGCGCGCATCGCGCACAAAGCCCCGTTCGTCGCGGATCCACGCCAGCAGTGCCGCGATCGTCGCCAGCGTGAGTGCCGCGCCGGCGACGATCCAGACCAGCTCGGCGGCGCCGGGTGCGTCCGTGCTTTGCGACGTCATGGGATCCGCCCGCCGGCCGCGGTCATGAGCGCGGCCGCTTCTCGATGTCCAGCACGAAATCGTCGTCGGTGAGGCGGACGTGCGTGTCGAGCTTGTCGTACAGGTACGCCGCGTCGAGGTCGCCGTTCCGGAACCGCAGAACGGTGCCGGCCGGGAGATCGGTCTGCACGTCGATGTAGAGCTCCTGGATCGACGCCACGCCGGGATCGCGCGGGTAGGACAGGTGCAGGTAGTGCGCCGCGCGGCCCGTCTCCTCCATCGTCACGACCCCGCGGTAGTCGACGATCGCCCCGCCCCGCGGCTCCATCTCCTTCATCGACTCGAAGGTCTCGGCGATGAGCTTCTCCATCCCCCAGGCCGTCAGCGGCCGCCGCGCCTCGCCCCAGATGACCGGCGTTTGCAGGTCCACCTTGGTCAGCCCGGGCGGCAGCCCGAACAGCCCGTGCCGCGGCGTAAAGCGCACGCGATCGCCTTCCTGTCCGGCGACGTACGTCGATTCGCCGTACTTGACCTTCTCATCCAGCCAGCGCATCCGGATGCTGAACGGGTCGCGGCGAAACCAGCATTCGATCCGCTCGGGCCCCTGGAGGCCCTTGAACAGGAGGCCGCGGCGCTCCATGCGCGTGAAGAGCACCTTGTATTGCTTCAGTGCCGCGCACTTCTCCAACACGCGGCGCAGGTACGCGACCGGGTCGTCGCGGACCGCGTCGGCGCAGGCGTCAACCTCTGCGGCGCTCAGGGAGGCGGACGCGCCCGGACGCGTGGTCACGGCCGCAGGCGACGCGACGCGGGCGCAGCCCGCGACGGCCAGCGCCGCGGCGCAGCCAGCCAGCGCCAGCCGCCTCGCGACGCCGGACCGGCGCGCGGCGCGCGACCACGCGGCACGGGTCATGGCAACACGTCGGTTTCCGCGAAGAGCGTCTCCGCGAAGTAGCTGCTGCGAACAAACGGACCGCTGGCCACCGCGGTGAACCCGAGCTGCTCGGCCTGCCGACCCCATTCCTCGAACTCCTCCGGCGTAACATATCGCTCGACCGGGACGTGCCCCGCGCCGGGGCGAAGGTACTGCCCGATCGTCAGCATCTCGCATCCGTGCGACCGCAGGTCGCGCAGCGCCTGGTGCACTTCGTCCTGCGACTCCCCCAGCCCGAGCATGATGCCGCTCTTGGTTCGCACGCGCGGATTCAGCGCCTTGGCGATCCCCAGGACCGCCAGCGAGCGGCCATAGCGGGCCGCGGGTCGGACCCGCTTCTGCTGGCTGGCCACCGTCTCGAGGTTGTGATTGAAGACCTCGGGGGCCGCCTCCACCACGACGCCGATCAGCTCCGGCCGGGCGTGAAAATCGGGCGTCAGCACCTCGATGGTCGATTCCGGCAGCCGGGCCCGCACGGCACGGACGCAGGCGGCGAAGTGACCCGCCCCCTCGTCGTCCAAGTCGTCGCGGGCCACCGAAGTGATCACCACGTGCCGCAGCCCCAGCGCCGCGGCCGCGTCGGCCAGCCGCTCCGGCTCGTCGGCCTCGGGCGGCTCGGGGCGCGCGGTGGACACGGCGCAGAACCCACAGCGGCGCGTGCACCGGTCCCCCAGGACCATGAAGGTGGCGGTCCCGCGCGTCCAGCACTCGGTGAGATTGGGACAGCGCGCCTCGGCGCAGACGGTCGTGAGCTTCAGCCCGTTCAGCAGCCGCCGCGTCTGCATCATTGCGTCGCCCGGTGGCAGGGGCTTGCGCAGCCAGGCGGGCAGCCGACGCCGTGCCGCGGGATCGACAATCGGCAGCGGGATGGACGAGTCGCTCATGAGAGCGCGGCATTGTAGCGGACGCGGCAACGGGTGCGCAGGTCGCGGCGGGTCGGGCGCGACCCGCCCGGGGTCCTGATCCGGCATAGGTCGGACGTGCGTGCGGTTTGGGTCCGGCAGGCGACCTGCCAGGTCAACGGTGACGCATGCAGCCGACCTGGTTGGGCCCGGCCCGGCTGGGACCGCGCACCCGCCGCCGCGGCCCCGGGTTCAATCGCCGCGGGTGTCGCGCCAACCGCCCCGGCGTGGAACGTCGCTTGCATGCGTGCCCGGAGACGAACAGGATTCTCGCACGCCGCCGGGCGGGGTTTCCGCGCCCGAGCGCCGGGATGGAAACGCCATGAGCATCGAGCGCTGGATTCGCCTCATCGCCGGCAGCTTTGTGCTGCTGAGCCTGGTGGCGGCTCACTACCTGAGTCCGTACTGGCTTTGGTTCACCGCCTTCGTGGGCGCGAACCTCTTTCAGTCCGCCCTGACGCGGTGGTGTCCGATGGAAGCGGTCCTGGCACGGCTCGGCGCCCGGCGCTCCGTCGCGTGAGCGGCGCGGTGCCGCGCGAAGTGCGAAGTGTGCAGGACACCTTGGAGGGGTGATGATTTACGCCGTCCGTTACCGCGCACGGAATCCGCTTGACTTTCGCGATGCCGCGTGCCTAGAATCGACTTCACGTGCTGGACACGAGGTTTGTGTCGGCAAATCGCAAGGTCGGAGCGGCGTCGGATCGTTACCGCTCCCGAGCGTTGGAGGAGAAGACGTCATGAAGCAATTCCTGGCATTCGCCGCGATGAGCCTTTGTGCCCTGGCGTGGGCGGGCGAGACCGACCCCATCCGTCTGGAGTCGGCCCCTACGCCGCTCGG
This sequence comes from uncultured Planctomycetales bacterium, assembly GCA_964401365.1. GTDB lineage: Bacteria > Planctomycetota > Phycisphaerae > UBA1845 > Fen-1342 > CAYNYG01. The sequence goes on from CAYNYG010000045.1 coordinate 9,971, forward strand.
TGGCGGCACCGCGGGCGGAACACTGATCTACGACAACTCAGCGGGGAATCTGTTCAGCAGCAGCCTCCAGCCGCGCCGGGCGCTCGATGACGTCTCGTTCAATCCCGGCCCGGGCGCCGGCATCTCGAACGACGTCGACGGGATCAATCTCGGGTTCGTCGTCAACGTCGCGAATACCGCATTCGACATCCGCGTGGTGCTCTACGACGACCTGGATGGCAACGCCAGTCCGGTCAACACCAATCCGTATTCGCCGTCGGTGACGATCGCGATTTCGGACACCCTGGCCACGGGCGCCTACACGACCGGCATGGTCACGCTCGGCACGCCGATCACCGTCGACGACGACGTGCTGGCGGTCGACGTTCTGTTCCTCGAGCCGGGGACCGAGACGTTGAGCACGGCGGCCACCCCCTTGTTCGCGGGTGGCGGCGTGCTGGTCGGCTCGAGCGCGGACGTGTACTGGCGTGATGCGGATGGTAACGGCCAGTACGACAGCACGGATGCCCGATTCTTCAACGGCGCTCCGTTCCTGGCGAACTTCTATCTCCAGATGACGCCGGAACCTGCGAGCCTGCTGCTGCTGGTCGTCGGCGGACTGGCGCTGGCGCGCCGCCGCTAAAGTACGCCGAACCTGGGGAAGCGAAGTCAATAGTGGGCGAGCGGGGCCGGACCCAGGCGGGCTGGCCCCGCTTCATTCCCGCGGGTCGTTGGCCGGCGAGATGATCGACGATCGAAGGCGCTTCTGCCCCCGCGCAAACCCGGCTACGCCAGCAATCCCGCCACCGGCACGCCCTTGCCATCCTTGGTGACGTAGAACGGCCGGCCCTCGGTCTCGTAGTGGTGGTCGGGGGGAATACCCAGCGCGTGGAAGATCGTCGCGTGCGCGTCGATCAGCTCGACCGGGTTCTCGACGGCGACCATGGGGTGCCGCTCCGCCGTCCGGCCGTAGGCGATTCCGCGTCTGAATCCCCCGCCGAAGAACAGCATGCAGTTGCACGAGCTGAAGTGCCCGTGGAAACCGTACATCTTCTCGCTATCGAGCGTCAGTTCGGCGCCGGTGGCGCGTTCGGCAAAGCCGTCCGGCTCGACGCCGGCGGCGGGTTGGGCCGCGATCGTGCGGCCGAACTCGGTCGCGACCACGACCAGCGTGCGCTCGAGCAGCCCGCGCTGGTCGAGGTCGCGGATGAGCTGCGCGATGGGCCCGTCGATCTGCTTTTTCATCTCGACCATGCGCGTGGCGCCGTTCTCGTGCATGTCGAAGCCCTGAAACGGCCCGTACTGGTACTCGACCTGCACGAAGCGCGCCCCGGTCTCGACCAGCCGCCGCGCCAGCAGCAGTCCGTGCCCGAAGCGACGCCCGTAGTAATAGGACTTGTCCAGCAGGTCGTCGCGCCCGATGCGCGGCTCGTAGGCGGCGATGGTCTCGGGCTTTTCGGATCGCGGATAGTCGAAGGCGCGCTTGACGGGCGAGTCCATCATGGCCCGCGCGTCGTCGATCACCTTCAGGTAGTCCTGCGCCTTGGGTGAATCGCGCAGCTCCGCGGGAAGGCCGCCGGCGACGGCGCGGAACAGCGCCTGGCGCCGGTCGAGCCGCTCGCGGCTCATTTCGCCGCGCAGGTTCAACGTGGGCAGGCCCTCGCTGGCCTCGGGAATCATGAACGGCGCGAAGTTGACGCCATAGAACCCCGGACCGAGGTACTCGCTGATGAACAGCTTCTCTTCGTCGCTGGTGTCGATGTCGCGGCCGATGTAGATGTAAGGGGGTACGTTGGGGTCGCGCCGACCGCGTGCACGGGCGACGATCGAGCCGATGCTGGGCGCCTTGACGCCGGCGGGAAAGAGGTACCCGGTCATCATCGCGTACTGGGCCTTGAGGTGAATCGCGCCGAAGCGGGTGTGGCTGACCAGGCTGCGCAGGATGCACCCGCGGTCCATGACGCCGGCGATCTGCTCCAGCCCGGCGCCCAGCAGGACGCCGTCGGCCGCGGTGGGGATGGGCCTGCACGTCCCCAGCAGGTCGCTGCCCTTCATGCCGGTCTGGAAGGGCGTGAACGCCTTCGGGTCCCACATGTCCGTCTGGGCCATCCCGCCCGGCAGCCAGATGAAGATGCAAGCGTCGGCGCGCGGCGCGGGGGACGGAGTCGCGTCGTCGTCGCGCGGCGACGGGCCTTCATCGCCGCGTTGGATGGCACGGGCGGCCGAGGTCGGCGCGAGAGTCGCCAGTCCGGCGGCGGTTGCGCTAGAGGCGAGGAACCTGCGACGGGATACGCGCTCGATCATGGTCCACTCCGCGTCCATGCCCGGCCCGGGGGCTGAGAACGTCTGAAGCGGCCCGCGGTCTGCAAGCCGCGGGCCGGAGAATGGCGTCTCCTCGTATTCTAAGGCCCAGCGGGAGCTCGGCCGCCACGTGTTTCCTCGCGTTCTGCGGGCGAGGCGGAGCGCGCCCGCTACTTGTCGTACCCGATGGCGTCGAACACGGCCAGGTCGGGCGTGCGCAGGAAGTTCGGATAGAAGGTCTCGCCGTAGCTGAACGCGGGGTCCATGATCCCGATCACGGGGACCTGCTCGCGGAAGTGGCTGGCCTGGTAGGGCGAGCCGTCGGAGAGGCGGTACTCGGCGCTGATCAGGTCGAAATTGTGCTGGTCATTGGGGTTATTCCAGACGCACCAGCGCGGGCGCACCTGAAACTCGGCGTTGCTGTCGGGGTTGAAGTCCCCGTTGCCGTCGGTGCTGCGGAAGCGCCAGATGTCCAGCACTTCAATGTCCTTGTAGCGGAAGTCGACGCCGCTGGTGAACCCCAGCGCGTGGCCCGTTTCGTGGATGATCACGTCCTGAAGCGAGATCGTGCCCGCCGTCACGCCGTTGGACGGGTCGTAATCGAACGGGAAATTCGTGCTGTACTGCATCGACGCGTCGTTGCCGCTGACCGTCCCACCGTTGGCCTTCCAGTTCGCGAACGTCCAGAAGACGCGGTTCTCGTTGGTCGTCGCGCCGGACGTGTAGCGCACCGGAATCGTCGTGCCGCTGGGCAGGTAGCTCTGGATCGTGTCGCTGCCGTCCATGCCCGCCTGAAGCGCTGACCGCGACGAGGACCAACTGACGTACCCGTAGCTGCTGCCCGTCCCGCCGATCACGCCCGGCGACAGGGACGCAAAGCTCACCGACACCGTCACCGTCATCGCGTCCGACGCGAACTGGCTCTCCAGATACGCTTCGGCGGCGGCGAAGGCCGGGACCGCCGCGCCGGGTACGCTGGCGCCCAGTTGAAAGACCACGTTCAGCCCGGCCGCGACGCCGCCCTGATCCACGATGGTGGTTTCCTCGTCCGGGCCGAAGTCCAGCGCGTGGGTCAGCGACATTTCGGCCAGGTCATCCGCGGTCACCAGCCCTTGCGGCGTACCGCAAATGGGCTTCCAAACCTCTTCGCACGGCATCTCCACCACCTCCCCCGTGGCGAGCCGCGCCGCCTGCGTGTCCAGCGGGATGGCATAACGCGGCGTCGCATCCACCCCCGGTGCGGGAGCCTGCTCCTGAGCCCGCAGCGGCGCACCAACCGACAGCACCAGGCCTGGCAACGCCAGGCGCAACGCAGCCTTCAACATTCGACCTTCTCCAGGAAAGGGTCCGGCGTTGGATGTGCGATCAACGCGGGACCGCGGCGACGCGGTCCAGAACGCGCGACAGCCGGCGACCCGAGCGGCCGACATTATACCCCGCCCCGCGCCGGTTGTGCCAAGGGGCCGGCCAGGCGCGGCTACCGGTCCTCATGGGCATTGCCGGATCCGCTGTGCTCGGATGCACCGGGTTGGGGGGGCGGCGCGTGGGTCGGCCCGCCCAGGTGCGGCACCCCGTACATGTCGAAGTGGACGTGCAGCCCCCCGACGTTCAGCGTGGTTTCGGAGAAGTGTCCGACAATGCCGAAGAACACCGCCAGGACGACCGCGGCCAGGCCGACTCCCACCGCCCAGCGACGCCGTCGCGGGTGCCGCCCTGGCGACCGCTCCAGGAACGGCCAGATCAGCAGCAAGATGAAGGGCACGGCGGAGACGAGAATCCCGACCAGCTTGCCCAGCGGGCCGGAGAAGTACTTGAGCAACTGGTAGGTGGGCAGGAAGTACCACTCGGGCTTGATGCCTTCCGGTGTCTGGAGCGGATCGGCTGGCGCGCCGATCTCCCAGGGCGACAGCACAGAGAGCGTGAGCAGGATTCCGAAACAGACCGCCGCGACACAGGCCTCCTTGGCCATATGAACCGGCCAGAATGGAACACCGCTCTCCGGGGGATAGGGCTTTTCCTGGTCCACGTCGTCGAGCGTCGCGAGGTTGTGCACGCGCATCAGCACCAGATGCACCACGACCAGCATGACGAGCACCCAGGGCAGGACAGCCACGTGAATCACGAAGAAGCGCGAGAGCGTCTCCTGCCCCACGGCGGGAGCGCCGAGGACGATCTGCTTCAGCTCCTCGCCGACGAACGGGACAGCGCCGACCACTTCCGTTCCGACCGTCGTCGCCCAGTAGGACAACTGATTCCACGGCAGCAGGTATCCCGTGAAGCCAAAGAGCAGCGTCACGACGAACAGCAGGACGCCGACGATCCAGGTCAACTCGCGCGGGCGCTTGAACGACCCCATGAAATACGTGCGGGCCATGTGCAGGATGACGGCGATCATCATCAGCGTGGCGCCCCAGGCGTGAATCTGGCGGAAGAGCCAGCCGAAGGGCACCTCGCCCGTGATGTACTGGATCGACTCGTGCGCCTCCTTGAGCGTGGGGCGGTAGTAGAGCAGCAGCAGGATGCCGGTCGCGAACTGGCTGAAAAAGGTCAGCAGCGCGACGCTGCCGAACACGTGCGCCCACCCCGTGTGCGGCGGAAGCCGCTTGTAAAGCTGCTTGTGCGCGAAGTCGCGCAGAGTGAAGTAATAGATGCGACGGTCGAGAGCTTGCTGCAAGCTCTCCCAGCGGTTCTTGAGCGACATGGGCTGCCGATCCTTTCAGCCGGCGGCCTTCGAAACCACCACCTCGCCCTGGACGGCGACGGCGTGGAACACCGGAAGCGGCTTGGGCGGGGGTCCGGCCAGCACGCGGCCTTCCACGTCGAATCGCGCCGCGTGGCAGGGGCAATCGAACTCGCGTGTCGCCGCGTTCCAGCGCACGATGCAGCCCAGATGGGTGCACACCAGCGACACGGCCCGGAATCCGCCCTCGGTTCGCACCACGCCGACCGCGACGCCCCCGACCGCGACCTTCCGCATCTCCCAGTTGGCCCAGCCGTCCAGCTTGCCCGCGTTGGCCCGTTCCGCTCCACTCCCACGCTTTCTTCCCGGCAACATGTACGCCAACGCCGGCCAGATCAGCGCCAGAACGCCCACGCCGCCCAGGGCGCGCAGCAGGTTGTCCAGTGCGCGGCGGCGCGTCGGTGGCGGGGCCGCGCCGCAGGGCGCGCTGGCGACCTGGCCCGCCGGCGCCGCGACCGGCTTGCGCACGTACACGGACCGGAGCTGCTGGTACTTGCGGTACATGGCAACAAAGAAGACGGCGATCAGCACCCACGCGAGGGCTACCGCCTGGTGGCGACGGGTCAGACCCAGTTCCTTCAAGTCGAGCGCGGCGTGGACCTCGTCGAAAATCCCCTTGAGCTTCGCGGCGGTCTCGTGCACCTGCTTGGAATCGAGCGTGTGGAGCTGGGCGTAGAGGGCCATCAGCTCGGTCCGAGCGTCTTCCACGCGCAAGGCCTCGCTGCGAACCAGAAGCACCCCGTGTCCAAGTCGCTCCACGCGCTCGGCCAGGCGCGCATAGTCGAACTGAGCCCGCTGAAGCACCTGCGCCAGGTCACGTCCCTGGTCCTGCGCTCGCTGATCGTTGGACTGGTAGAACTGCGCGTGGGGATCGACCCGCTGACTGCCGTGGCAGTAGTTGCAGACGGATTCCAGCCGCAGGGAGTCCGGCAGCGCGTCGACCTGCTCGACGAACCGGGCTTGAGCGGACTCGCCGCCGTCGCCGTGCGCCGCGCGCACCTCCCGGAAGACGCGGACCAGTTCGTCCGCCGCCGGGGACGCCTCGCGGATCAGGTGATTGCCGCGCTGACCCTGGTCCGCGTGGCAACCGACGCAGCGGCGGATCAGCGGGACGCGGCCATGCGTCCCCGACGAGAAGTACTGCTCGATCTGCTGGTGACACTTCCCGCAGACGTGCCCGACGTCCAGGTACCCGGGCGGCGCTGCCGCGTGGCTTCCGTGACACGAGACGCAGGTCGGCGAGCCGGAATCGCCGCGGTCAAGCACGTTTCGCCCATGGACGCTGTGCTTGTACTGCTCGACCACCTCCGCCGACCGGTTGTACGCGGTCATCAAAGCCGCGTCCGCGTGGCAGTGTCCGCACGTTTGTATGACGTTCTGAAAGTACGTCCTGCTCTTGGGCGAGTCGTGGCGCAGGATGTCGTGCGTGCCGTGACAATCCGTGCATACCGCCACGCGATCGTCGTCATGAGACTTCAAGCGCTTCCCGTGCCCGCTCAGCCAGTACGACGCCAGTTGATCGGTCTTCAAGCCGTAGGGGTTCATGCGGGCCACGTCCGCGTGGCACGTTCCGCACAGCTCCGGAATGCTCCTGCGCGCCGACTTGCCGCGGAACGCCGGCCCGTGATCGAACGAGTCGCCCCCCCGCGCGGGGCCCGGCTGCGTGAGGGCCGCCGCCAGGGCGGCGCGGCGATTCGCGCTCACTTCGTACTCGGACGCGCCCCCGTGACAGTCCTGGCAACGCAGCTCGCGGTCGTGTACCGAGGCGTGCAGTTGCTCGCCCTGTTGCACGTGGCAGCCGCTGCAATCCGTCGCCAACGTTTGCCCGCGGGCCTGGGCCGCGATCAGCGCGAGTCCCAGCCATCCCAGGCGCTGCGCAGCCCGCGCACCGGCCGCCCGCGGATCGGGGTTGGGCGCGATCGCGTCTCGACGCCGCATCGTCGTCCTTTCGGTCGAGTGGGCGCTCACCGTCGCGTGGATGTGTCCGTGGCTGACGTGAGCCCGGCGCACGCGAACCAGTGGCATCGCCGGGTGTCGGGGTCGGCCGATCGGTTCCGACTTCGACGTGCCGCGACCGCGATTCGCGGCGCGCAGCCGCTCCGGCGATGAAATCGGCCGGGAGTATATCACAGGAAAGCGAGTGCGGCGCGCCGCCGGCGCCGGGCGCGCGCGGCGGGCCCGGCACCCGTTGACGAAGGTCCGCGCGCTGAGGAGGAAGGGGCCGCGTGCCCGGGCAAGTGCCGCCTGTCGCGCGGCGCAGCAACGGCCGGAACGCCGGCCGTTGCCGCGGGCCGCTCCCCCCTCACGGCATCGCCACAATCATTCCTTCCAGGTGTTGGTCAGCTCCTCGACCACCCCGTTCGTGACGCGCACCTGGATGGTGCGCTTTGCGCCGCCGCCCAGGCGCTCGACGCGCGCGAACGACCAGTCACCGGCCGCGGCCGCGAAGTCGATCTCGGCGAAGCGCCCGTCGCCGCCCAGGGCGAACTCGATCTCGTAGACGCCGTCCTGGAGCTCGATGCCGCGCGGGACGCTCACGCGCTCGAATCCGCCGCTGTCCCAGTGATACTGCGTGCCCCACAGGAACTTGCCGTCGGGCTGCCGCAGCGAGATGTCGGCGTTGACGTCGTCCGTGCCGTCGCGCCAACCGCACACCACTTCGAGCGGGTGTCGGCCGGTGAGTGCGCCAGCGTCCGGATCGGTCGCCGGGAGCCATTCGTTGAACAGGACGGTCGCGGTGCCGTCTGTGACGTCAATGCCGATGACGCGATGCTGCGTGGTGCACGTGGCGTCGAGCGCGAACTCGACGTCGAGCAGGGCCAGCTTCAACGTCACATCCGCGTAGTCCGACCCGCCCGCCAGCGACACGTCCAGTCGGTACGTGCCGTCTTCGAGCGTCACGTCGGCCGGAAGCGTGATGCGCTCGAATCCCTGCCGCAGCCAGTGCATGCGATCGCCGTAGACCGCTTGGCCGTCCGGCTTGTGCAGCGCGATGTCGAGGTTCACGTCGCCCGAGGCGTTGCGCCAGCCGGCCAGCACCTCGATCCCGTGGACCCGCGTCAGTTCCGCCGCGCCCGCCGCGCCCGCATCCAGCCAGCCGTTGAAGATGCACGACGCCACCCCGTCGGCGATCTCCACGCCGATGATCCGCAGCAGTCCGGCCGGCAGTCGCTGATCCACGTCGAAGCGGAAACCGGGGAAGCGCACGCGGTAGCTCACGTCGGCGGCCGCTCCGTCGCCGTGGCTCTGCAACAGCAGCGTGTGCACGCCGTCGGCCAGCAGCTCCACGGGCCGCACCACGGACTCCGCGCCCTGCCGGCCCCAGTGCGAGCGCTGCACGTCGAGTTGCTGGCCGTCCGGTGTTACCCAGTCGATGTCGATGTTCAGGTCCTGCGTCGCGTCGCGCCACTCGGCGGTGATGCGCGCGTCGCTGGTCGCCGGCTCGACGGTGATGACCACCTCGGCTGTTGCCGCCTTCAGGCCGTCGCTGACGGTCAACACGAACGTCAGGGCCGTTTCACCGTCGACCTCCGGCGCGACGAAGGTCACCGTCGCGCCCTCGGTCGCCGACAGGGTCACGGTCGTCCCCGCGGTCTGCGCCCATGCGAATGTGAGGGCGTCGCCATCCTCGTCCGCCGACGCGCTGCCATCGAGCGTTACCGTGTCGCCGGACTGGGCGGAGCGGTTTGCGCCGGCGTCAGCGACGGGCGCATGTTCCGCGGGCGAGGGGTCGGGATCGCCGCTTGGCGCGTCGGGCGTGTCGGCGGTGCCGGGCGTGTCGCTCGCCGGCGCCGCACCGCCATCGCCGGCGCCGCTGGTGTCCTGCGCCGCCTGGTCGCGCGACGGGTCGTCGTCGCTGCCGCCGCTCCCATGGCCGCTGCCATTGCCGACCTGGTTGCCGTCGGCGGAAACGCTTATGTCGTCGAGAGTTACATCGACTGGCCCGCATCCTCCCAGGAGGGTTGCCAGCAGCGCTGCCGCTCCCAGCGCGACCACGTTCCGCCCGAAACCGCCGTTCCACGCTCGCCGAATGCCCACGTCGCAGTCTCCTTTCAACGGGCGTGCCCGCCGCCTCACGGTGGCGCGATCCGGGCCGCCTACCTTCCACTAGCCGCCAACCTCGCGAATCTTCGGGGCCCGGCACGCAGGCCCGGTGGCCGGAGCGGCGGTGCGCGCGCCTCGCCTCTGCTTCGCGGGCGTGTGGAGGCCGGGCGCTGCGCACTTTGCCGGACCGTCGTGACCGCTTGCCACCGGCGTGCGACCCGCTTCAGGTCTTGTCGCGTGAGCGCCGCCGCCGGACGTCGCTTAGAGTACGACGGTTCGCCCTGGGTAATTGCCCCACCCGGCTTGGGGCCGGGGAAAGGAGCGGCGGCGACGAGCCGGCCGCTCGCGGCGCTCGACCCGATTCATCGGCGCCGCCCGCGAACCGCCGGTCGATCAACCTCGGATGCCCGGCGCGCGTCGCGGCCCGCAGCCACGGGGGTTGCGGTGTGCGCGACGCGCTTTTTTCACATCGTCGGGAGGCAGTCGTGAGTCCCGTCAATCCCGCGTCGTACGTTCGAAGCCTCGTCCTGCTCGCGCTCCTGATTCCGCTCGCGTCGGCCCAATTCGGCGGTTGCGCGTCGGCCGACCTGGCAGCCGGAGACGCCGACACCGCCGACGCCCCACGCGAAACCGACCAGGACGCGGCCGGCGGCGCCACCGACGACGCCAACGGCGACTCGACCAGCCCGCCGCTCGAGGAGGACCCCGATCCGACCAACCTCGGCCGCGAGATCGAGGAGGCCGACATCGTCAAGCAGGTCAACGGCCTGTTCTACCTCTCCAACCCCTACAAGGGTCTGCGGATCATCAACGGCCGCGACATGGACCGTCCCGGTCTGATGGGCAGCGTTCCGCTCGGCGGTCGCGGCGTCGAGCTCTACGTGGTCGACACGTTCGCTTACGTGCTCACCACGGCCGACTTCTTCCTGTGTTCCGGCGACCCGGTTGGTTTCGGCGCCCCGGACATCACGAATGTCGTGCAGCCCGACTACACCGGCAGCCGGCTCTGGATCGTCGATGTGTCGGACCCCAACGCCCCGGTCGTCGCCAGCCAGCTTGACTTCGACGGCTTCGTCTCCGCTACGCGCCGCGTTGACAGCGTGCTTTACATCGCCGGCAGTGACGTCAGTGTGCCCACGACGCAGCCCGCGCCGGAGGCGGACGCCGACGACGACTCGGTGGAGCCTAGGCCCGACTCGCGCTGGTGGGAGCGCCGCAAGACCGGCGTCTTCGTCGCCAGCGTCAACATCGCCGACCCGTCCGCGCCGGCGCTGGTCGAGACGCTCGACTTCCGCGGCGCCTCGCTCGACATCCACGTGACCGACACCGCCATGTACGTGCTCGGGCCCGACGACTCCGTCCCCGACACCACCATCGTAAGCTACGTCGACATCCGCGACCCCGCCGGCGACGTCGCGCTGCGCGACCAGTTCCGCGTCCCCGGCGTCGTGCAGAACCGCTTCTTCGCCGACGAGTCCGGCACGTCGTTCCGAATCGTCACGCAGGCGTTCCTCTCGCAGACGTTCGCCACCGAAGTCGCCCTCTACGTCTACGACGTGTCCAACCCGGACGAGATCACCCGCCTGGCCGAATTGCCCATTGTCCAGAACGAGTCGCTGCGCGCCGTGCGCTTCGACGGCCCACGCGGCTACGCCGTCACCTTCGAGCAGATCGATCCGCTTTTCGTGCTCGACCTCTCGGATCCAGCCAATCCCACCGTCGCCGGTCAGCTCGAAGTGCCCGGGTTCAGCACGTTCCTTTTCCCGCGCGGCGAACGCCTGATCGGCGTAGGCTTCGACGACACGGACGGCGTGCGACCGGCCGTCTCCCTCTACGACGTCAGCAACCCGGCCAGCCCGTCCCAGCTCGCGCGCGTGGTCGTCGGTCAGGCCGGTCGTTTCGGAACCTCCGAGGCCGTCGTCGACGAGAAGGCCATCAAGATCCTCCAGAACAGCGGCGTGATCCTGTTGCCGTTCAGCGGGTTCCGCTCCGACGACGCCGAGAAACCATCCGATTTCTACTTCGCCGGCGTGCCGTTCGACTCGCTCCAGATCATCGGCTGGCAGAATGACGCGCTATCGCTGCGCGGCTCCATCGACCACGCCGGCCTGGTGCGCCGCGCCGGCGCGCTGGACGGGCGGCTGTGGATTCTGTCGGACCTGTCGTTTCAGACGGTGGACGCGTCCGACCTCGACGCGCCCAGGCCGCTCGGAAAACTCGCGCTGGTGGAAGAGCAGGAGCTGCTCGATTCGGGCCTGATCAACTGCGTCGAGACCGCGCGCTCGCGCGGCCGCGACGTCGCGTTCTTCGGAGTCCCCTTCAATGACTTCGCGTCGTTCGGGACGTGCGCGCCGGTCGCCGTCGGGCTGATGGGGGTGGCGCTGGCCGGGGCCGCGCTCACGCGCCGGCGCGCTCCTCGTTAGCCGAACCGTCGACCGCGCAACCGCACTGCCGCGCTGGCCGCCGCCGCGGGGCTACTCGTACGCCGCTCCCGGGCGGCCCGCCCGGCGCGGTTCACTCCGCCACCGGAGCGCGCCGCGGCCGGTAGTGCTCGACGTAGGCCGGCAAACGGACGTCGGCCGGCATGAGCGGGTCGGGCAGGGGGGCACCGGGCGTCAACGCCAGCGGGATCACGCCCGACCAGACCGGCAGCGCCATGTCGCCCTCCTCGTCGCGGGGTGGGCCGGTGCGGATCTTGGCCGAGGCCTCGTCCAGCGGAAACCCGATCAGCGTCGTCGCCGCCAGCTCGTTCTCGTCCGGCCGGCGAATCTCGGCCCAGCGCCCCGGGATGACGTGCTCCACCAGCGCCTCCAGCACTCGGACCTTTTCATCCCGATCGGCGACTTCCGCGCCGCGTCCCAGCACCACCACCGAGCGGTAGTTCATCGAATGGTGCATCGCCGAACGGGCCAGCACCAGCCCGTCCAGCAATGTGACCGTGACGCACGCCGCCGCACCGCCGCGCAGCGCCTGGAGCATCCGGCTCGCCGGCGAGCCGTGGATGAAGAGCCGGTCGCCCACGCGCACGTGGAGGGTCGGGATGACGAACGGCTGGCCGTCCTGGACGAAGCCGACGTGGCACACCAGGGCCTCGTCAAGGATGGCGTCGATCGCTTCCCGCGAGTAATGGCCGCGCTCCGCGCGGCGCCGCACGGTCACGCGCTCGGTGCTGCCGGCGGTCTTTCGGCTCGGTCCTGATTCAAGGCTCACGCGATTCCTCCCAGCGCTCACGTTCGCACCAGCTTCTGCGCGCCGGCACCGTCCGAGACCGCGCCCTGCGCCGTCGCCGGCGCGGCGTCGGGCCGCACGCCGCTCACCGTCAACGCCACCGCGGCGACGATGACGGCCGCGGAGATCACCACGCGCGGCGTCAGCGGCTCGGCGCCGAGCAGCGCTCCCAGCAGCACCGCAATCACCGGGTTCACGTACGCGTACGTCGCAACCCGCGCCGCCGGCGCAACCGTCAACAGCCAGGTGTAGGCGGACAGCGCGGCGATCGAGCCGAACGCGACCAGGTACGCCAGCGCCGCCCACGACCTGGGGCCGATCGCCGCGAGGTTCACCCGCGGCCACTCGCCCGTGGCGCTCCCGATGAGCATCAGAGCCACCCCGCCGGCGATCATCTCCATCGCCGTGGTCAGGAACGGCGACGCGGGCAGCGCGGCGCGCCTGGCGAAGAGCGAGCCCGTCGACCACAGCGCGCAGGCGATCACCAGCGCCGCGATGCCCGCGGTCGCGGTCAGCCCGGCCGAGGGCGCGCTCGATCCGACGAGCACGAGCACCCCGGCGATGCCCAGCGCGATCCCGCCCGTCACGCGCAGCGTCGGACGCCGTCCGTCGAAGGCCATCCAGTCCAGCAGCGCGAACCAGATGGGGACGGTCGCGACCACCAGCGCCGCCGTGCCGGAGTGGACGTACTGCTCTGACCAGCAGACCAGACCGTTGCCGCCCGCGAGCATCAACGTCCCGGCAATGGCGGCGTTGCGCCAGTGGGCGCGGGATGGCCGGGGTGCGCCGCGGGCGCGCACGAAGGGGTACAGGATCGCGCCGGCCAGAACGAAGCGGATCCCGGCCATCAGGCACGGCGGAATGGCCTCCACCGCGAATCGGATGGCCAGGTACGTCGAGCCCCACACGACGTACACCGTCGCGAAGGCAGCCACCAGCAGCGCCGTCGGGGGCGACGCGCCCGCCCGGGATGGGCTCATGCCGCAACCATATTTTGTACTAGTACATAAAGTAGTTGCATACTAATACAAACTTAGCACGGGAACCGCTCGTTCGCAACCCGGCCGCTGAAAATCTCGAACCCCGCGGGATGCCGCGTCGCCGCGCGTGGAGCCGAAGGCCGGACCCTCCGCGCCGCGCCGTGGCGTCAGCCGCGCGGCACGAGCGCGAAGGGTCCGGTCCCGTAGACCGACGCGACTACGGGTTGATCGTCAGCATGATCAGGGCGGTCACGCCGGGATCGGCCGTGATCGTGTCCACGCCACCGAGGCCGTTGACGACCAGCGTGTCCAGTGCGGGTTCCGGGTGGGCGATGCGGACGCCGGCCGCCAGCCCGGTCACCTCGACCGCACCGGAGTCGGCGGCGACGTGAATCGTGTCAGGGGCGGGAGTTCCGTTCACCGTGATCACGTCCGCCAGTGCATCGCCGGTGCTGCCGCCGAGGGTTCCGGCCAGGTCCAGGTTCACCTGGGTGAGGGAGGTGGCGGCCAGGTCGTTGACGTTGACGAGGTCGGCGCCGCCCAGGGTCCGCAGGTCGAACTGCTCGATGCCGTCGGCGTCCAGCAGGACGCTGCCCACGTTGCGCGTGAAGCGCAGCCGCTGGCCGTTGGAGGACAGATCGAGGGTTTCCGCGGCCCCGGACCCGTTGAAGAGCACGAGGTCCAGGCCGTCTTCGCCTTCGACGGTGTCGTTGCCATCGCCGGGGTCCCACTGGAACGTGTCGTCGCCGGCGCCCAGCAGGGCGGTGTCCGCCCCTTGGTTGCCGTCGACGAGGTCGTTGCCTTCGCCGCCGCGCAGCACGTCCGGGCCGTTGCTGCCCAGCAGCGTGTCGTCGCCCGTCCCGCCGTCGAGCGAGAGCGGGATCAGCAGCCCGGCCAGATTGCCCACGCAACTGATCGTGTCCGGTCCGCCCAGGCCGTTGACCGCCAGCGACAGCGCGCCGCTCAGCGCCACTGCGGCCGACAGGCCGGTGGCGTCCACGCGCACCTGCGTGCCGTTGGCCATCACCGTCATGGTGTCCGGCCCGGCCGCGCCGTTCACGTTCACGAGGTCGCCGCCGACGCCGGCGAAGACGACCTGGTCGCCCGCCTCGTAGCCCTTGACGCGCACCGGGAGCGCCAGATCGACCACGGTGAAACCGCCGTCGGCGAAGACGTCGAAGCTGTCGGGGCCGGGCGTGCCGAGGATGGCGACCGAGTCCGCCAGTGCATCGCCGGTGCTGCCGCCGAGGGTTCCGGCCAGGTCCAGGTTC
>CAYNYG010000045.1:24613-32976 GCA_964401365.1 uncultured Planctomycetales bacterium
TCGCCGCCGCGCAGCACGTCCGGGCCGTTGCTGCCCAGCAGCGTGTCGTCGCCCGCTCCACCGTCGGCCGTGATGTGAATCAGTGCCGCCAGGTTTCCGGTGCAAGCCAGGGAGTCGTCGCCCGCCTTGGCACGAAGGTCCAACTGCTCGCAGGTGCCGAGGTCGAGGAAAAATGGCGCCGGGTCGAGACGGTCGAAACGGACGCGCGTGCCGTTGGCCGTCACTGTGAAGTTCTCCGCGACGCTGCCCCCGTTGACCTCGACCGTATCCGCGCCTTCGGCGCCCTCGATGAAGTCGGACCCGTCGCCGAAGTTCCAGACGAAAAGGTCGGCACCCGCGCCGAGAAACGCGGCGTCTTCTCCGGGGCCGCCGATGAACGTCTCCCCGCCACTTCCGCCCAGAAGCGTGTCGTTGCCGCAGCCGCCCTGGATCGTCGTCGCATGCGCGTCGGTGAATGCGCCGTTCAGCTCGTCGATCCAGATCACATCGTCGCCGCCGCGTGCATTCACGACGATGCAGTCGAACTGGCCGCGATCGAACGAGAAATCAGCAACCCCGTCGTTTCCGAGGTCGAGCTCCAGGATGGACGGAGCGCCGGCTCGCAGCCGCAGCGCCAGCAACGTGTCGGCGGGAGTGCCGACGACATAGAGGCATCCGCCCCGGACGAACGCCCGGTGGCGCGTGGGTTTTGGGCGCCCGTCCGAGTCGGGCGGCGACACGCCGGTGAAGATCTCCACGTCGGGGAACGTGCCGGGCGTGCCGCCGCCGACGTCCTCGCCGGACTGACAGGGAGTCCCCGAGAGCGGGAGCAACTCGAGCCTGGTGTCGCTGTCCGCCAACGCGGCGGAACCGATCGCCAGGCAACCAACGATGCACAGGGAACATCCGCCAAACCGTTTCATTCGCTTGCTCCTGAAGTCGCGCAAAAACGCCCAAACTCCGTGCCGGCCCGTCGCAGTGAGTCCACCCCTTCCTTACACAGGAAAGGCGGGGCCCGCCCTTGGTTGAAAGGGCGGCCAGGACCGCCTCGTCCGCCCACGCGGAATCGACTCCGGCCCCGGGGGTTTGCGGAATCCGGCCGGCGGATACACGCGCCCGGCGGAGGATTCTCTCCCTGGCGAGTCGTAACCCCCGTTGGCTTCGAATGTTGCGGCCCCGATTCCTCCCGCGGCGCCGCTCCCTACGCCGACGCGCTGCGCGACACACCCGCCAGCACGTCGGCCAGCGCCCGCGCTACCTGCGGCGCGTCCGACGCCGGCAGCGACGCCGCCGTGATGCGGATCGCCGGCGGCGTCGCAATCCGGAACCGCGCCCCCGCGCGAACCGCCCACCCGCGCTGCAGCATCCCCTGCACCACCGGCGATTCCTCCGGCACCGGCACCCAGACGTTGAACCCGCTGCGCCCGGAGGCGCGGACCCCGACCGCCGACAGCGCCGCAAGCAGCGCCGCGCGGCGCTCGGCGTAGGTCGCGGCCGCGGCGCGCAGCCCGGCGCGAACGCCGGCGTCGCTCAGCAGCGCGTGCGCAATGCGCTGGAGAATGTGGCTCACCCAGCGCCGTTCGGTCGCCAGTCGCTGCTGGACTCGCTGCATCGAGTCGTCGTCCCCGGTCATCACCGCCACCCGCAAGTCCGGGTTCAGCGCCTTGGCCAGGGAACGGACGTGCGCCCAGCGCCGCGTTTCCCGTCCGTGGACGCACACGCTGGGCACGTCGGCCACGAAGTTCATGTGGTCGTCCTCGATCAGCAGGACGTCGGGCGCGTCGCGCAGCACGCGCCGCAGCGCCCGCGCGCGCTCGGGCGACAGGGCCGCACCCGTCGGGTTCTGCGAGCGGGTCGTGATCACGACCGCCGCGACGCGCTGCGCTAGCGCGCGGCGCAGACCGTCCGGCAGCATTCCGAGCTGGTCCAGCTCCACCGGCACCAACGACAGTCCGCGGCCGGTGATCAGGTCGAAGATGTTGCCAAACCCGGGGTCTTCGACGGCGACGCGGTCGCCGGGCCGCAGATGCGCCGCCAGGACGCGTTCGATGCCGTCCAGCGCGCCGTTGACGACGCTGAGCGGCCCGACCAGGACGCCGTCGGCGCGCAGCTGGTGGGCGACGACCTGCTCAAGCTCCGGCGTCTGGCCTGGCTCGCCGTAGAGCGTTACCGAGGCGTCGATGCGCCGCAGGACGGGGGCCAGCGGCGGCAGCAGGTCGGGATCGGGGTTGCCGTCGTAGAGGTTCCGGGCGCCCGGGGGGAGCACCATGGGCAGCAGCGCCCGGTTTTCGGCGCGAGGAACCACGGTCGTTCCGCGGCGCCCGCGCGATACAATCACTCCGCGCGACTGGAGCGCGCGGTAGGCCGCCGCGACCGTCGCCGGGCTGACGCGCAGCCCGTGGGCCAGGGCGCGAACGGCGGGAAGTCGCTGGCCGGCGCTGAGCAGACCGCTGCGCAGCGCGGCCTCCACGCTGGCAACGATCTCCGCGGCGGTTCTTCCGCGAATCGGGACCGGATGTTGGACCGAGGTGGCCACGTGGTATCGCCGTTGCGTTCGGAACCCTCGTGGTCCGAAACACCCGTACCTTACCCGCTCGGCGCAGGAACCGCCGCGACACGCGCCGCGAGGATTTCGCGGCGCGGGTGGGAGCGGGAGTGGTTTGCCCAGATCCGTAGGCCCGCTTGACGGCCCCGGCCGGCGGTGCTTAGGATGGTCCGCTCGCCGCCGATCCCGGCGGTCTGAACGGCTGTTGGGCGCCCGCCGGTCCGCGCCGGCGAGGGCACGGTATCTTTGCCGCCTTGAACGTTGGATGAGGAGATCGCGTTGGCATCGACGCTGGTCCGCGAGCTAATCGACGCGGGTATCCACTTCGGGCATCGGGCGAGCCGCTGGAACCCGAAGATGAAGCCCTACATCTTCGACACCCGCAACCTCATCCACATCGTCGACATCCGCGAAACGCTCAAGGGGCTGCTGCGCGCCAAGAAATTCATCACGCGCGTGGTGTCCGGGGGCGGGGACGTGGTGTTCGTGGGGTGCAAGCGCCAGGCGCGCGAGGCCGTCCGGTCTCACGCCGAGCGCTGCGGCATGCACTTCGTCAACGAGCGCTGGCTGGGCGGGACCCTGACGAACTTCCGCACCATCCGTGCCAGGCTTCAGCGTCTCGAGGAGCTTGAGGCGCTCGTGGCGGGTCCGACCTGGGAGTCCGCCTACTCGAAGAAGATGCAGTCCACGCTTCAGCGCGAGCTCAAGAAGATTCGCCGCAACCTGGACGGAATTCGCAAGATGACGCGCCTTCCTGCCGCGCTGATCATCGTCGACGTCACCAAGGAGGCCAACGCCGTTCGCGAAGCCAGGGCGCTCGGCGTCCCGACCATCGGCCTGATCGACACCGACAGCGACCCTGACGCGGTCAGCATCGCCATTCCCGGAAACGACGACGCCATCCGCTCCATCGACCTGGTCCTGCGGCACCTGGCGGACGCGGTCGAAGAGGGCAAGCGCGCCCGTCCCGAACCGACCGACGAAGTCCGACGCCGCGAAGGCGCGCCGCGCGACGCGGCACCGGCGCGGACCCGCGCGCGGCGTCTCCCGCGCGGCAGCGAACTCGACGCGGACGCCACGACGACCATGCTGGAAGCCGCGGCCGCGCCGCCTCCCGCCGATGCGGCCCCCGACGCGCCCGTGCCGCAGGCGTAACCCGGGGCGTGTGTCGCCGCGCGGTCACGGCGCGTTCCGGCGACCGCCCGAGGCGCGGAGCGCCGGGTGGGTCATTGCGGACATCCCCGCCTGTTGGATGCGTTTGCGAAGCGCCGGCTTCGCCGCTGGATCAGGAGAAGCTCTCGATGGAAATCACCGCTGCGATGGTCAAGGCCCTTCGGGACATGACCGGCCTGTCGATGATGGACTGCAAGCAGGCGCTGGTGGAGTCCGGCGGCGACTCCGAAAAAGCCGTCGAGGTCCTTCGCAAGAAGGGTGCCGGACGCATCGAGAAGATGGTCGATCGCGAGACCACGCAGGGCCGCATCGCTGCCTTCGTCTCTCCCGGTCTCGACCGGGGCGGGATCGTCGAGCTCCGCTGCGAGACCGCGCCTGTCGCCAAGACCGACGACTTCGTCGGGCTGGCCGCCACGCTGGCGCGCCTCACCGCGCTGGCCTCCAACGCCCCTACGCCCGCCACGCTCGCGGCGGAGAAAACCGATTCGGGCAAGTCGGTCGCCGACGTTCAGCTCGACGTGTTCAACCGACTGCGCGAGAACATGGTCATCGCGCGCGTTGCGCAGATGCGCGGCAGCGTCGGAGCCTACGTGCACCACAACGGCATGGTGGGGGCCCTGGTCGAGTTCAACCGCGCGTGCCCGCCCGAGCTGGCCAAGGACATCGCGATGCACGTGACCGCGGCCCGGCCGCTCGTGGCACGGCGCGAGGAGGTCGACCCGGCGCTGATCGCCAAGGAACGCGCGCTCGCCGCTGAGCAGGTCAAGGGCAAGCCGCCCCAGATCGTCGACAAGATCGTCTCCGGCAAGATCGACAAGTGGATGACCGAGATCGTCCTGCTTGAGCAGCCCTTCGTGAAGGACGACAAGCAGTCCGTCGCGTCGGTGCTCAAGGCGGCGGCGCCGGACCTGACCGTGACGCGCTTCGCGCGATTCGAGGTCGGTGGCGCCTAGAGCCCGGCCCGTCCGCGCAGATCGCGGCGCGCCCGCGAACCTCGCGCCCGGCCGCGCGGCGTCGTCGCCCCTGGCATTGCCAACCCCGCGAGGTGCCGCGTGTCCCGCTATTGTCTCCCCGCCGTGCGCACGCCCCGCTCCGTCGGCCGCAAACAGGTCCTCATGGTGGCCAGCGGCGACCTGCGCGAATCGGCCAACCAGACCTGCTGGCGGGCGCAGGCCGAGATGGAGGCCGCCCTGACGGCCGCCGTCGCCGGTTTCGGTTACGAGCTGGTCCGCGCCCACCCCTACAAGCCCGATGTCCGCCACGGCTTCATCGGGTCACAGCGCGAGGGCATGACCGTTTTCGCGGGCATCGATCCCGATGCGCCGCTCGTGGTCGCCGAAGCGGTCTGGCAATACTCGCACCACGTCCTCCATGGGCTCGAGCATCATCGCGGCCCCATCCTCACCGTCGCTAACTGGTCTGGGCAGTGGCCCGGGCTGGTCGGCATGCTGAACCTGAACGGGTCGCTGACCAAGGCCGGCGTCTCCTATTCCACCCTTTGGAGCGAGGACTTCGGCGACGACTGGTTCCTCAAGCACCTCAAGAGCTGGCTCAAGACCGGCCGGGTGGTCCACAAGCTGGACCACGTCCGGCCCCTGGCCAAGGTCCGGATTCCGCCCGCCGAGCGAAAGCTCGGCCAGGCGCTGGCCGACCAGCTCCGCCGCGAGAAGGCGATCCTGGGCGTGTTCGACGAGGGCTGCATGGGGATGTACAACGCCATCATCCCCGACGAACTGCTCCACGCCGTCGGGGTCTACAAGGAGCGCCTCAGCCAGTCGGCGCTGCTCTACGCGACCACACAGGTCCCTGACCGCGAAGCCGACGAGGTGTACGCCTGGCTGAAAAAGGCCGGGATGCAGTTCCGCTTCGGGCGCGACGAGGAGGTCGATCTCACCGAGCGCCAGGTGCTTCTCCAATGCAAGATGTACGTGGCCGTCCTGCGCATCGCCGACGAGTTCGGCTGCGACGCGGTCGGCATTCAATACCAGCAGGGCCTCAAGGATTGCCTGCCTGCGTCCGACCTGGTGGAAGGCATGCTCAACGACTCGCTTCGGCCCCCGGTCGTCGCGCTCGAAGACGGGCGCCCAGCCCGCGCGGCACGGGCCCGCGTGCTGTACGAGGGGCGGCCGCTGCCGCACTTCAACGAGGTGGACGAATGTGCCGGGCTGGACGGGCTGATGACCTATCGAGTGCATGCCGCGATGGGCCAGCCGGTGGAGAGCACGCTGCACGACCTGCGCTGGGGCGACATCGACCGCGACGGGAGCGTGGACGACTTCGTGTGGGTGTTCGAGATCAGCGGGGCGGCGCCACCGTCCCATTTCAGCGGCGGTTGGAAAGGTGCCGTCGGGGAGCGCCAGCCGCCCATGTACTTCCGGCTGGGCGGCAGCACGCTCAAGGGCGTGAGCAAGCCGGGCGAGATCGTCTGGTCGCGAGTCTTCGTGGCCGACGGGCGTTTGAACATGGACCTGGGCCGGGCGAAGGTGGTCGCCCTCTCCGACGATGAAACCCAGCGCCGCTGGCGCGCCACGACGCCCCAATGGCCCATCATGCACGCGGTGCTCTACGGCGTGACGCGCGACCAGATGATGGCGCGGCACAAGGCCAACCACATTCACGTGGCCTACGCACGCAGCGCGGACTCGGCCGACAAGGCGCTGCTGGCCAAGGCGGCGATGGCACAAGCGATGGGCATGCAGGTGAGCCTGTGCGGCACACGCAAGGGCGGCAAGGCGTGGTAACGCACCGGAGGGCTCGCTGTCTGCGTGCTCGAACAGCGTCACCGGCGCTGATGCATCGCTCGACGGGAGTGGATCGGACTCGGATCCACCAAGCGCCGATCGCCGTCCAATCATAACGCACTGGCGGCGAACAGAGTTACGAGCGAAGCGCCCGACGCCGCGGAAACCCACTGGCGGAAACCGGCGAAAAACGACGCCGATCTCGACCTGTTGGGTCACGTCTGGCCGACGCTGCCGGCGGCGATCAAGGCGGGCATCGTAGCGGTCGGGGCGCGCGCCGGCGGGCGATCCGTGGGCGCAACGCTGGCGATCAGCGTAGCGCATCGTCAGCGCCGGGGGCAGGTCGCGCTACCGTCGCGGGTTCACGGTGTCTTCGCCGGCGGGCGCGCTGCTGTCGTCGGACCGCGGCCACGTTGACGGCGCGCGCGCCCGGATTCTGCGCGCGTGAGGGGAACGGCGTGCGGCATAACGACGGTCCGGCGCGCCGGGCGTCACCACGCCGTTCTTGATGAGCGCCACTGTATCCGAAGACCGCGACTCCAGCGCGAGGTCGACTGCCCGGCGCGATATACGTGCTGGTGACGTGCTGGTTCACTGTATTAGCAACTGACTCGATACGCTCGAGCGCGCGCGGGGCTACTTCGCGCTCTCGCGCCCCGGCCCACCATCAAGATCGTCACCCTTCCGGACTTGCCGGTGCATGGCGACGCGGTCGAGTTCGTGGCAGCCCGGCGAGCTGCCGAATTGGGAATCGCCGCGATCCGCGCCGAAATCGAAGCACTCGTGACAGCCGCCGCTCCGGTCGAACCGAAGTCGTGACGCCGAGTGTCCCGACCTTCGAGCCGTTTCCCGTGCATGCGTTGCCGCGGTGCCTCCGTCCGTTCGTCGAAGCGGTCGCGGCGGCGACCGGGACGGATACCGCTTTCGCAGCTCTGTCGGTTCTGGTTGTCGCAGCCGGTTGCATCCGGAATCGGGTCGCCGTGATTCTGAGATCCGGTTGGATCGAACCGGCCGTGCTGTGGGGCGCGCTGGTCGGCCGGTCCGGCGTCACCAAGAGTCCGGTCATCAAGGCCGTCGTGCGTGCCCTGTTCGAGTTATATAAGGTTGAGCGGTATGCCTTCGCTGAAGCGATACGGGCGCTCACCACGGACGAGATTACCCGGCTGCTGAGAATCGCTCGCTGGCGTCCGCTGGCCGAGTACGGGCGTGAGGTGGTGGGCGGCGATTCGGCTGGGCAAACGGTGACAGAACGGGAAGTGGTGCGTCGCGAAGCGACGCGGCGCGCCGGCGTCGCCAAAACGGCCCGCCGCGCGCCCCCCGTCCAGACTTGTCCACCGCTGTCCGCTCACGTCAACGGCGGTCACATCAAGCGGGTGATGGGGCTCGAACCCACGACATTCACGTTGGCAACGTGACGCTCTACCACTGAGCTACACCCGCGAAGGGCCGGCTCGTCCGCGCGAAAGCACAGCCGCACCCGCGTCCGTGAGTCACCGCGCCGAAGCGCGCGTGCCCGCGTATACTTCCTCACGTTAGCCCGGCCGCGCCGAAAGTTCAAGGGGCGCGGTTCAACGGGCCCGGCCCAACCGCGGCTGCGCGACTTGCCGACCGCGCGCTGCGCGGGCTTCGCCGGCGCGGCCCGCGCCGCCCGTGCCCGACGGAGCCGCCGAATCCGGGCAAAGGCCGCACCGGGTCCTGCGAAAGATGCAGTCTTCTCAGCACCGCTTCCGCGAGTTCCTCAAGGAGTATCGCTCCCAGTCGGCGTCCGCGCGCCGCCGCGACGGCTATGCAGCAGGTCAGCCCGCGACCGGCGCGGGCGCAACAACCGCGCCCGGCAATGCTGCCACCGCCGCCGCCGCAGCGGCCGCACGCGCCGCGTCGGCAGCGACCCCGGCCGCAGCCGGCCGCGCGCCGTCCGCCCTCGC
>CAYNYG010000046.1:0-32770 GCA_964401365.1 uncultured Planctomycetales bacterium
ACCACCTGCATCGGAAACTCCGGTCCGCTGCCCGAGCCCGTCAGCCACGGGATCAAGGCGGGCGACCTCGTCGTCGCCGCGGTGCTGAGCGGAAACCGCAACTTCGAGGGACGCGTGCATCCCGACGTCCGCGCCAACTACCTCGCCAGTCCGCCGCTGGTGGTTGCCTATGCCCTGGCCGGTTCGATGGACGTCGACCTCGCGACCGAGCCGCTCGGCCGCCGGCCCGACGGGCGCGAGGTCTACCTGCGCGACATCTGGCCCAGCCTGGCCGACGTGCAGCGCGTTCGGGCGGAGTGCGTCGCGGCCGATCAGTTCCGCCGGCAGTACGCGCGGGTGTTCGACGGCAACCCGACCTGGAACGCGGTGCCGATCTCGCGCAGCGAGCTGTACGCCTGGAGCGAAAGCAGCACGTACATCCAGTCGCCCCCCTACTTCGACGGGATGGGCGCCACGCCCCCGCCGGTGCAGCCGATCCGCGGCGCACGCTGCCTGGTCATGGTGGGCGACTCCGTCACCACCGACCACATCTCGCCCGCCGGCGACATCGCCGAAGCGAGCCCGGCCGGGCAGTTCCTCAAGGCGCACGGCGTCGGCAAGGCGGACTTCAACAGCTACGGCTCGCGGCGCGGCAACGACCGCGTCATGACGCGCGGCACGTTCGCCAACGTGCGCGTCAGGAACCGCCTGGCCGTCGACCCGGCCACCGGTCAGGTGCGCGAAGGCGGCTGGACGCGCCACTTCGCCCCCAACGACGCCGACGGCGCCCTGATGTGGATCTTCGACGCGGCCGAGAAGTACGCCGCCGCGAACGTGCCGCTCATCGTGCTCGCCGGCAAGGACTACGGCATGGGGTCGTCGCGCGACTGGGCCGCCAAGGGCGTGCTGCTGCTGGGTGTGCGGGCCGTCATCGCCAGCAGCTTCGAGCGCATTCACCGCAGCAACCTGGTCGGCATGGGCGTGCTCCCGCTTCAGTTCCAGCCGGGGCAGACCTTCGAGTCGCTGGGACTGACGGGCGCAGAGGTGTTCGACCTCGCCGGACTCTCCGACGACCTTCGCGCCAGCCAGGAGATCGGCGTAACGGCGCGCCACCCGGTCAGCGGAAAGGTCCTGTCATTCACCACCCGCTGCCGCATCGACACCCCCGTCGAAATCGCGTACTACAAGAACCGGGGCGTGCTGCAAACCGTGCTGCGATCGCTGCTGTAGCGCTCGCGCGCCAGGACGCTCCCGTTCCGCGCGCCCGAGTCACGCACCGACCGGACGCATCACGTCGGCGCGGCGTCGTCCGGCCGAAGGTCGATCGACGAGACCAGCGAGCTGGGGCGAAAGCCGACCTTCCACGAAGGGTCCGGGTGCCCACACACGAAGCGAATGTGCTCGCCGGCTCCGCAGTGGAAGGTCACCGGATCGCTCGACACCCAGTCGATCGAGACCACCAGGCGGTGCTCGCCCGGCTCGATGTCGTATTCCCGCGACGCGCCGACCTTGATTCCGTCGAGGCGCTTGCCGTCGAGCTCCACGCGGAACTTGCGGCAGTAGCTTTGCCACTGCGACACTCGCCGCAGGTGCAGGTGTGCGCTGGGCATGCTCAACCTCCGTCGCCGGGCCGGGGACCGTGCGGCGCTCCGCGCAGGCGGGTGCCATTCGAGAATTCGCCGCGCGAAATCCCGGCGGATTCCGCTATTTCAGATTGAGGGCCGCACCAGGAACGGACGCCCGAAGCGACGACGCGGCCCTCCCATAGACGTCCCCCACCCCTCGACTACCGCAACCGGCGGCGGCCGCGCGAACTGCCTCCTCGCGCAGACCGCGCGCCGGCTTTTTCGTGTCCGCGTGCGGGCCGGGGTCGCGCCGGCGGCGCCGACGCACCCACCGATCGAGCGGGTCGGTCACTCGTCGTTGCGGCTCCCGAGTCCGGCGGCGATCGGCGCCGTTTTCGTGCCGGCCTTGATCGTCTCCATCTCCTGCCGCAGCTTGCGGTTCTCTTCCCGCAGCGCGTCAACGTCCTTGCGAAGCTGGGCCAGTTCGTCGCCGCCCGGCGGCGCCAGGTCTTTCCGGATGCCTGCGGCGGCGCTTCTTGCGAAGTTGCGCACCCGCTGGCTCGTGTCGTCCGACGCGATCTTGTCGAGCCGGTCCAGGGCGGAGGCGGCACGCTTGCCCATGGCGCCCAGCGCCCGCACGGCCGAGCCGCGCAGCCGCCCGTCCGCGCCGGTTGCCAGTTCCAGCAGGCGCTCGACCACCCGCGCGGCGCCAGCCTCCTCCAACGCCACGCGCTTGGCCAGCGCTCCCAGCGCGCTGGCGGCCTGGCGGCGGCACTCGCGCGGACGGCCCTTTTCGGTCCACGCCAGCAGCGTCTCCAGCGCGTCCGCCCCGCCGTGGTCGCCGACGACGCTCAGGGCGGCCGACCGGATCAACTCGCGGTCCGAATCGCGCGCCAGCGCCGGCAGCACCACCTTCAGCACGTCGTCGGCGCCCAGCTCCCCGTAGGCACGGATCGCGGCCCGCTCCACGCGGTAGCTGGGGTCGCCCGACTCGACCAGCGGACGGATCGCGTCAATGACCGTCGCGTCGCCCGTGAACTTCGCCAGCGCCTCCACGCACGCGCGGCGCGTCTTGGGCTCCTCGCTCCGAAGTCCCGCCAGCAGAGCGTCGCGGGCCGCGTCCCCGCCCAGATCCCCGAGCTTCTCGGCCAACGCCTGGCGCACCGCCCAGAACCGCTCCTTCCCCAGCGCCTCGGCCAGCGCCGCGCGGTTGGCGTCGCTCTTGTCCTTGGCCAGCTCGGCCGCGGCCCGCAGCCGGCCGACCGGGTTGGCGTCCCGCGAGAGCTGCGCCAGCCACAGCTCGCGCGACTTGTCCTCCTTCACCGACATGAGCACCGTCTGCCCGGGATCAACGCGGATCAGCGTCGGATTCCGCGGCAGCGGCACGGAGAACGCCGTCTCGCGCTGCGTGATCGCGTGCGTGTACGGGACGGGCCCGCCGTCGCCGGGCGTGAACTCGATCGTGAGCGGAAACTGGAACGGCTCGGCGGGCGCATCCTTGGCGGCGTCCTTGGGCATGCCCTGCGTCTGCCTGACCTTGACGTTCATGACGCGCGCCGCCTCGTCCCACTGGTACGTGACCTCGATCGCGGGGGAGTCGGGCCGCAGCGTCCAGTCGTAGAAAAACCGCTCCCAGCTCTGCCCGCTCAGTTCCTCGATCACCAGCCGGAGCTGGTCGGTCTCGACGCTTTGCAGTGCGTAGCGCGTGCAATAGCGGTTGAGCGCCTTCCAGAACAGGTCGTCGCCCAGGCGGCAGCGGATCATGTGCAGAATCCAGGCGCCCTTCGGGTAGGAGCGCGAGTCGAACATCTCCCCCGGGTTGCCGTAGCGCCGGTCGACCACCGGCTTCTCACGGGCGCCGTCAATCGCGGCCCGCGCCTTGCCGTACAGGTCGTACTGAAACTCGTCCCACCCCAAGTGGTGCTCGCCCCAGAGCGCCTCGAAGTAGCTGGCGAAGCCCTCGTTGAGCCACAGGTGCGCCCATTCGCGACAGGTGAGGTAGTCGCCCCACCACTGGTGCGCCAGCTCGTGCGCCATCAGGTCGTCCGACGACGTGTCCAGCGCCGACCGCGCGTCGAACAGCGCGTTCTCCCCAAGCGTCGTCGCGCTGGTGTTCTCCATCCCGCCGCCGTAGTCGTAGCAGCACACCTGCACGTACTTGTCCCAGGGGTACTTCACGCCGATCTTGTCGCTGAAGAAGTCCAGCATCTTCGGCGTCTTGCCGAACACGTGCCGCGCGTCCTTCTGACGCGACTCCGGCACCCAGTACGAGATCGGCACGTCGCGCCAGGTGTCCTCGATCCGCGCGAACTTGCCCACGACCAGCGTGATCAGGTAGCTGACGTGCGGCTTGTCCTGGACCCAGTGTGTGACAGTCCGGCCCGCCGCGGCGGCCGGTTGCACGCCGGCCAGTCGCCCGTTCGACAGCACCTGGAACTCGGCGTCGGCCGTGACGTACAGCTCGCTGGTCTGCCGCTCGCCCGGGTGGTCGAAGCACGGAATCCAGTGGCGGTTCTCGATGTCCTGCCCCTGCGACCAGACCTGGAGCGGTGCTTCCGGGTCCTCGTCCGACGGCGCGAAGAAGTGCAGGCCGCTCTTGGGCTCATCGACCGTGTAGCGCACCGTCACGGTCACATTCTCGCCGGCC
This sequence comes from uncultured Planctomycetales bacterium, assembly GCA_964401365.1. Classification (GTDB taxonomy): domain Bacteria; phylum Planctomycetota; class Phycisphaerae; order UBA1845; family Fen-1342; genus CAYNYG01. The sequence goes on from CAYNYG010000046.1 coordinate 4,192, forward strand.
GCCAGCGGCGGGTCGAAAAACACGTCCAGCGAGTTGCCGTCGTGCGCGTGTCGCGCCGGCGCCGCCGCCGCCCCCGGGCGGTTGCACAGCACTTCGTGCGTCTGGAACCCGACCGCGTCGAGCGAGACGACACTGACGGGCCGCAAGGCGGTCATGTCGAGCGCGGCCCGGGACTCGACGCGCTTTCCCGGAAGGTCGACGTCGAGGTCGAGCCGGATGTGGCGCATGTCCAGCGGGCGGTCGGGCTGAAACCGTGGCTGGTCGGCACGCGCCGTGACGATGAGAAGCGAAAGGGTAAGCAGCGAGAGCGACGCGCGGAAGCGCGCGGCGCAAAGCGAGGCCGGCTTCGACATGTTTCGATCCCGTCGAGGAAACTCTGCCCGCCCGGGCCAGCACCGCCCGCGGCATGTCCCCGATGATACGCGAATCCGTCCCGGTGCGGGCGCCGCCAGGCCGCCTCCCGTCGACCAGGCGCGGCTTCCGGGGCGCATCGCGTACAATCCGCGGCGGTCCGGAATCACGCGGACGGAAGGGAGCCATCATGCCGGCGGCGTCTCTCGAGTGCGTCTCACGCCCCACGCTGGCCGAGCTGTTCACGTTCAACGACTGGGCATGGGCGCGGCTGCTGGACGCCGCCCGCCTGCTGCCCGACGCCGCGCTCGACCGGCCCTTCGAGATGGGTCCGGGCTCGTTGCGCGCGACGCTGCACCATCTGTGGGCGGCGGAGAACGTCTGGCTGGCGCGCTGGATGGGGCGCGCGCCGGAGTACCGCTGGGAGCCGAACGGAATCGCGATCGCCGACCTCTCGGCCAAGTCCGCCGCCACCGCCGCCGAGCGGAACGAGCTTCTGGCGCGGCAGACCCGCGATTCCCTGGCCGCCTCGGTCGCATTCACCGACAGGCGCGGCACTCCCTACTCTTTTCCGCTCGGCCGGTTGATGTTGCACGTGTGCAATCACGGCTCGCACCATCGCGCCCAGGCGCTCAACATGCTGCGACGGCTCGGCGCAGCGCTGCCTAAGCCGGGCCTGGATTACATCTTCATGCGGTTGGAGCGCGTCGCCGACCCACCCCCGCCGCTCGACGTGGAAAGCGTGCGTTTGTACTACGAGTATTCCGACTGGGCCCGCGCGCGGGTCCACGGCGCCGCGGCCGAACTCACCGACGAGCAGCTCGATCGGCCGTTCGAGATGGGCCTCGGCACGCTTCGCGCCACCCTGATGCACATTCGCTTCGCCGAGCAGTGGTGGCTGGAGAACTGGACGCTCGGACCCGGGCGGCCGTTTCCTGAGCTTGGCGAACGCACGTCGATTCGCGAGCTATCGGACCGGTTCGACCAGACGCGCGACGCACGCCGGGCGTATCTCGGCGGCCTCGCCGACGCCGACCTCGCGCGGCCCGTCAGCGCCGTGCCGCGGCCGGGCGTCACGCGGACGTTTCCGCTGGGCGTCACGATGTTGCAGACCTGTCACCACGGGACGCACCATCGTGCGCAGGCCCTCAACATGCTGCGGCACCTCGGGGTCGAGCCCCCGCGACTGGACTACGTCATCATGCTGCGCGGCGAGTAGCGGCCCGGAGGCGTGTCGGTCGTAGGCACTCCAGGGACCGTTCCGCGCGCATCCTCCGTCGCGTCCGACGCCGGCGCGACCGGCGCGATATAATCGGTTGGATGAGGATGAGGGCGACATGAACGGGGCCGCCGATTTCGCGCTGCCATGCACCCGCCCCGCGCGGCTGCGCCGGCCGCGCGGCTTCACGCTTATCGAGCTGCTGGTCGTGGTGGCGATCATCTCGCTGTTGATCTCGATCCTGACGCCGTCGCTGTCGCGCGCCCGGCAGCAGGCCAAGTCCACCGTCTGTCTCACGCGCCTGAGCGAGTTCATGAAGGGCCTGACGGCCTACGGAGGCGACTACAACTTCTCGCTGCCTCCGCTGCGCTACGAAAAGAAGAAAGGCAGCGCCAGCGTCTGGCACGGCTGGGCCGAAGCGCTCTACAAGTCCCTGTACCAGGACGAGGACTACAGCGACTCGCTGCCCTATCCCGTGCAGCGCAACACGGAGGGGCGCTTCGACCTCTTCCTCTGCAAGGAAGGCCAGCCACCGTCCGACAGTACCGGCCACTACCGGGCCTACGAAGTGACCTGGGCCCGCGGGTCGCTGGACCAGGTGAAGGCGCGCCTCCCGCTCCTCGCCGACGCCAACCCGCGCGTCACCGACCCGCAGGACCTGCTCCGCAGCGACATCCCCAAGGAGCACATCGCCGGGCTCGAGCCCGAAGCCTACGTCGAGGAGCGCCACTACGGCGGCGCCAACTACGCCTTCAACGATGGGCACGCGGAGCGCAGCACCGGGCTGCGCGAGCGGCTGGCGGCCGACTGGGACCTCGACGGAACGCTGGACCAGCCCTAGCACGGAGGCGCTCTTGGAAGCCCCGGTCTACCTCGACAACAATGCCACCACCCCCGTGGACCCGCGCGTGGTCGACGCCATGCTCCCGCTGCTGACCGCGGAGTTCGGCAACCCGTCGAGCATTCATCGCGTCGGCAGCGCCGCCGCAGCGCTCCTGGAGCGGGCCCGCGCTTCGGTCGCCGCGCTGATCGGGGCGCGCGACAGTGAGATCGTCTTCACCAGCGGCGGGACTGAGGCCGACAACGCCGCCGTGCGCGGCGTGCTGGCAGCCCGACCCGGCCGGCGTCACCTGGTCATCACCTCCGTCGAGCACCACGCCATCCTCGACCTGGCCGACGCGCTGGAACGCGATGGCGTCGCCGAGGTGACGCGCGTCGGCGTCGATCGCGCCGGCCGGCTCGACCTGGAGGAAATGGAGTCGGCCGTCCGCGACGACACCGCCCTGGTCTCCGTGATGCTCGCCAACAACGAGACCGGCGTCATCCTGCCGGTCGCCGCGGTCGCTGACATCGCCCGCCGCCGCGGCGCCAAGACTCACACCGACGCCGTTCAGGCGCTCGGGAAGATACCTGTCAACGTCGATGCGCTCGGCGTCGACCTGCTGAGCCTCAGCGGGCACAAGGTCTTCGCGCCCAAGGGCGTCGGCGCGCTCTACGTCCGCCGCGGAACGCCCTTCCGACCCATGATGCTCGGCGGCCACCAGGAGCGCGACCGCCGCGGCGGGACGCAGAACACCAGCGGCATCGCCGCGCTGGGACGCGCCTGCGAGCTGCTCCCGGAGCTCGAGGGCCGCGAACACGAGCGAATCGCGGGCCTGCGCGATCGGCTGGAGCGCGAGATCTCGACGCTATTTCCGCGGGCCCACATCATCGGCCGCGAGTCGCCGCGCCTGGGCAACACGTCCTGCATCTGCTTCGAGGGCGTCGAGGCCGAGGCGCTGCTGTTGCTGCTGAGCGAGGCGGGCATCTGCGCGTCGAGCGGGGCCGCGTGCAGCAGCGGGTCGCTCGAATCCTCCCACGTCCTCAAGGCGATGGGCGTGCCGCCCGAGGTCGGACAGGGCGAGGTGCGCTTCTCCCTCGGGCCGCACAACACGGACGCCGACGTGGACGCGCTGCTCAGCGTGCTGCCGCGCGCCCTCCACAAGCTCAACCGGCTCAACGCGCCGGCGGCGACGTAGCCGCGCCCGCGACGGCCGTATGCGCCGCCGGCGTCGCGCGGCCGACTTCGTCAAGTAGAATGGGGGCATGCGACCGCCTGCCCGCCGCGCCCGGCTTGTGCTCGAGCCCGCTCCGTGCTGCGCCCGCCGTTCGCCCGCCGCGCGCTACGCGGGGCTGTCCGTGGGTGGCTTGCTGTGGCTGACCGCCGTCGCGGTCGCCCAACCCCAGGAGCGGACCGGACCTTTCAAGCGGTTTCTGGCGCAGCTCGACGGGCTGGCCGAGCCGGCCGCCGTCGCCGTCGCACCCTCGGGTGACATCTACATTACGGACACGCTGCGCGACGCGATCCGCGCCTACGACAGCTCCAACCGGCCGCGCCCGGATTGGAAGCTCGACCGCTCGGGCGCCGCCGCCCTCCGGTTCCCCGGGGGCGTCGCCGTTGCACCCGATGGCGTGCTCTGGGTCAGCGACAGCGGGCACCACCAGGTCAAGTGCTTCGACCCGGCGGGTTCGCTGCTGCGCGTCGCGGGCGGATTCGGTGCGGAGCAGGGGCAGCTCAACCAGCCGCGCGGCATTGCCGCCGATGCGCGGCGCGTCTACGTCGCCGACACCGGCAACGACCGCGTCGTCATCTTCGGGCACGACGGCCGCCACGAGCGCACCATCGGGCGCCTGAACGACGGCCCAGGCCGGCTCAATCGCCCGCACGACGTGGCCGTCGATCCGGACGGCGCGATCTACGTGGCCGACACCGGCAACCACCGCGTGGTGAAGCTCGACGCGCAGGGCCGCTTCGTCGCCGCGTGGGGCGAGTGGGGATATCCGAGCGGGTTCTTCGACCGCCCGGCCGGGCTCGACTTTCAGGCCGGCCTGCTCTTCGTCGCCGATGCGGGCAATCACCGCGTGCAGATGTACGACGCCGGCGGGCGCCACGTCGCCGAGTGGGGCGTTCACACGCTCCGTCCGCACGAAGGACGCGGGCGCATCCACTATCCCAGCGACGTGGCCGCATCGACCGACGCGTCGCGCGTCGTCATCGCCGAGGCGTTCGAGGACCGCGCGCAGGTATTCACCGCCGATCCCGCCGCCGGCGAGCCTCTCTCACCCATCCCGCCCGAGCAGCTCGGCACCCCGCACTTCGGCACGCACGTCGCGGCCGACGGCCGCTTCATCGCCATTCCTGAGCCCGACGCCCACACCGTCAAGGTCTACGACGCGCAGGCGCAGGGCATGGAACCGATCAACGTCACCAACGTCGGGCGCTACGGCCGGCGTGTGGCGGAGTGCAACCAGCCCGCAGCGGCGGCGCTCGACGCACGCCGCTCGCTGCTGTACGTCGGGGACGCGGGGAATCGGCGCCTGCTCGTGTTCCGGCTCAGCCTGCCGGCGCCGGGTGACCTGGCGTTCGATCCGTTCATGGCCCGGCTGGTGCGCCGCATCGATCTGGCCGCGATGCCGGTCGACGTGCCGGGGCTTGGGCGGCGCGTGCTCGAGCCTGGCGCGATCAAGCTCGACCGCGACGGGAATCTCTACCTGGTCGACTCGTGGAGCGCGTGCGTGGCCGTCCTGAACCCGCGCTTCGAGGTGTCGCGAATCCTGTCCGGCGACGGTTCCGCGACGGGCCGCCTCTGCCGCCCGACGGACGTCGCCATTGCCCCCGACGGCGCGGTCCACGTCGTCGACGCGTGGCAGCGCCGCGTGGTGACGTTTCAGCCGGACGGCACGCCGCGCGACGCGTGGGACGGCGAGGACGAACGGTTCGCAGCACCCTGGGGAATCGTGGGCGCCCCGGACGGGTCGCTGCTCGTGACCGATGCAGGCGCAGGCCGCGTGCGCGTCTTCAGTGCCCAGGGACGACCGATCGCGAGCTGGGGCGAGCCCGGCATGGGTGCACGGCAGTTCTGCAAGCCAGCGGGAATGGCGTTCGACCCGCAGGGCCGACTCATCGTCATGGACTACGGCAATCACCGCGCGCAGTTCCTGTCCGCGGCGGGCGATTTCCTCTGGGCCTTTGGAGCACGCCTTTACGTCGTGCCCGCACAGATGGCAACGCGGCACCAGCCGCCGCCCCAGGCCGCCTCGAAGCCCGCCATGCCACACATGGTCAAAAGCAACGGCGGCACCTACTACGTCGCCTATCGCGTGGACCCGGCCGAAATCCCCACCAACGAGCCCTTCGTCCTCACCGTCCGCGTGATCCCGGCCTTCGGCGGGGCCGATCCCCTCGTCGGCGTCACGCTCGCCGTCGACGGCGACATGCCCCAGCACGGGCACGGGCTGGTGCAGTCGCCCGTCGTCACCCCACTCGACGACGGCCTGTTCGAGGTGCGCGGCGTTCGGTTGCACATGGCGGGCCGCTGGGAGCTTTACTTTGACATCACGCGCGGCGCGAACACCGAGCGGGCGCAGGTCGAGGTGACGCTTGATTGACGCCCGCCTCGGCGCTCGGGCGGCCTTGGCGCTGGCGGGGTGCTGCGCCGCGGCGTCTGCGGCGGCCGGGGCGCAGTCCACGCCGGCGCGGCCGGCCGCACCGGTCGAGTTCACTCCCGCCGAGCTGCGCCGCATCCTGCAACACTCGCCGCTCGGCCCGCCGCCGCCCGACCCGACCAATCGGTTCGCGGACGATCCGCGGGCCGCACGCCTGGGGCAGGCGCTGTTCTTCGACCCGCACCTGTCGCGCGACGGCACCATCTCCTGCGCCACCTGCCACAACCCGGCCAAGGGCTTCGCCGACGGGCGCGCGCTGGGGCGCGGCCTGCGCGAGCTGGAGCGGCACACGCCCTCGGTATGGAACGCGGCGTACCAGCGTTGGTTGTTCTGGGACGGGCGGGCGGACTCGCTCTGGGCGCAGGCCGTCCAACCGATCGAGCATCCGCACGAGATGGGCGGCAGTCGATCCGCCGTCGCGCAGCGGATCTTCCGCGAGCCACCGCTCCGGGCTGCGTATGAGGACTTGTTCGGGCCGATGCCGGACCTGGACGACGCGGCTCGGTTTCCACCGGATGCCATGCCCGCGGCACCGCCGCTCTCGGCGGACGGCGAAGCCGCCGGCGGACGTGGCGCGCGGTGCGCGGCGTGGAACGCGATGAGCGAAGCCGACCGGGCGGCAGTCAACCGCGTAATGGTGAACGTGGGCAAGGCGCTGGCCGCGTACCAGCGGCGCCTCGTCTCGCGCCGCGCTCCGTTCGACCGATTCGTCGAGGGCCTGCGCGAGCGCGACGCGACGAAGCTGGCGGCGCTCTCGCCCGCGGCGCAGCGCGGGCTGCGACTCTTCGTGGGTCGGGCCGATTGCCGCACGTGTCACAGCGGGCCCAGCTTCTCCGACGGCGAGTTCCACGACATCGGGATGCCGCTGGCGCCCCCGCGCGCCGCTGGCGCGCCGTCCGGCCCCGCCGGCGCGTCCGCGACACAATCGCCCATGCCGTCCGGCGCCGCGGCGCGCGATCCGGGCCGATACGACGGCGCGCGGCGGCTGCTGGGTGATCCGTTCAACGCCGCCGGCGCGTTCAGCGACGACCGGGCGGGTGAGGCCGCCGACCGCGTGCGCGGGCTGGTGACGCGCTCGGACACCTGGGGGCAGCTCCGGACGCCCAGCCTGCGGAACGTGGCCCGCACGGCGCCGTACATGGACCGCGGCCAGCTCGCCACGCTGCGCGACGTGCTGCGGTTCTACTCCACGCTGGAGCTCCAGGTCTCGCCCCCGGCCCACCACGCCCATGAGACGCTGCTCCGCCCGCTGTCGCTTTCGGAGCAGGAGACCGAGGACCTTCTGGCGTTCCTGGAGTCGCTGACCGACGAGGGGATCGACGAGTCCTTAACGGCCCCGCCGCGCGCAGCGCCGGGCCGCTAGCTCGCGCGGCGCGGGTACGCTACGCCGTGCCGGCCGGCGTGCGAGCTGGCGCGAAAGCGGTGCGGATGGCCACGAGGATCGTCCGCGTGGCCGGGGATTTGTTGAGCGTGTAGAAGTGGATGCCCGGCGCGCCGCGCTGGAGCAACTCGAGGCACTGCGCCGTCGCGTGCGCCACGCCCAGCGCCTGCACCGCGGCCGGGTCGTCGGCCAGGCGGCGCAGCTCGTTGAGCAGTTCGCGCGGTATGGTGGCGCCGCACATGGACGTGAAGCGCTCGACCTGGGCCACGTTGGTGACGGGCATGACGCCGGGGATGATCGGGACGCCGATGCCCGCGGCGCGGGCCCGCGCCACAAAGTCGAAGTACTTCTGATTGTCGAAGAACAACTGGCTGATGAGGAACTCGCAGCCCGCCTCAACCTTGCGCTTCAGATGGTCCAGGTCGGCCTCGAGCGAAACGGCCTCGACGTGCTTCTCCGGGTAGCACGCGCCCCCCAGGCAGAAGCGGAACTCGCGCCGCGCAAAGGCCGCCAGCTCACTCGCGTGCGAAAAGCCGTCCGGGTGCGGCTCGAAGCCCCCCGCGCCCTGCGGCGGATCGCCGCGCAGCACCAGCACGTTCTCCACGCCGCCGTCGCGCAGCCGCGTCAGGACCGCCCGCAGCTCGTCGCGCGCGGCGCCCACGCACGTCAGGTGCGCCATGGCTTCGATGCCGTAGTCGCGGCGGATGTGCGTGACCAGCTCGAGCGTGCGGTCGCGCGTGCTGCCGCCCGCACCGTAGGTTACAGAGACGAACGTGGGGCTGAGGTCGCGCAGACTGGCCAGCGCGCCGCGCAGCAGGGCCAGGCCCTCGTCGCTCTTGGGCGGGAAAAACTCGAACGAGATGCTCGGCCGGCCGCAGGACAGTAGCTCGCGAATTCGCATGTCCTAGTATCGTCACAACGCGACGGGGCGAAAAGTCCGGCCGCGCGGGCGCCCCCGGCCCGCGCCGCACGCTGCAACCCCGCGCCGGCCCGCTATACTACGCGGCGGCAGCGCGGTCCGCGTCCGACTCGATCCGGAGACCCTCGATGGCCCCAGCCAGCCTCGTCGAAGCGTCCGCCCATACGGCGCCGGCGTCCGCCCCGCAACGTCCGCTGCCGGCGGTCTGCGAGCGCATGCTGATTATCGGCCTCGACGGCGCGACCTTCGACGTGCTGACGCCGATGATGGAGTCGGGCCGGATGCCGAACCTGCGCCACTTCATCCAGCAGGGCGTCGCGGGGATCCTCAACTCGACCAAGCCGCCGATCACGCCCGCGGCCTGGACCACCTTCATGACCGGCAAAGGTCCGGGCCGGCACGGCATCCTCGACTTCGAGAAGTTTCACATCGCCCGTCACGAGCTGTCGTTCAACAGCACCTATGAGATCCGCGAAAAGACCATCTGGGAACTTCTCAGTGAGAAGGGGCTGCGCGTCGGGAGCATCAACGTCCCGATGACCTATCCGCCCAAGCCCGTCAACGGGTTCATGATCTCCGGATTCGAGACCCCCAGCATCCACGCCGCCTTCACCCATCCCCCGGAGCTGAAGGACGAGATCCTGCGGCTCATCCCCAATTACAGCTATCGCACCAATTGGCAGCGCAAGGCGTTGGGCGGGGACGATGTGCTGGCGCGGAACCTGGACTACATCGCCGCCAGCTTCGAGCAGGGCTGGCAGCTCACCAGCGCGCTGGGCGATCGCTTCGGGTGGGACGTGCTGATGGTGCTCTTCAAGCTGGTCGACAACCTTCAGCACAAGGCCTGGCGCTACCTCGACCCCAAGACCGCGCACCACTACCCGCGCCGCGCCGAGATGGCCGCCGGGTGCTTCGCCCGGCTCGACGTCGTCCTCGGCAAGCTGTTCGACTACGCCAACGCACGCGACGCCACCGTCCTGATCATGTCCGACCACGGGCATGGAAGCCTGGACGGCAAGGCCCAGCCGAACCTGCTGCTGCGCGACTGGGGCTATCTCAAGCTGCGCAGCTCCTGGCAGCAGGCCGCCACCCGTGCCCGCTACTGGACGCACCGACTTACGAAGCGCAAGGCCACCCGCTTCGAGCAGGGCAACCTGGGCATCGAGCGCGAGCTGGCCGTCGACTGGGAACGCACCCGCGCCTGCGTCGTCCACGCCGGTATCTACGGGTTCCTCTACATGAACGTCCGCGGGCGCGGGCCGCATGGCGTGATCGAGGTCGGGGACTACGAGACGCTGCGGACTGAAATCGCCGATCGCCTCCGCGGGGCGCGGTGCCGTGGGAAGGACGGGCAGGAGATCGCCGTCTTTCCCGAGGTGCACAAGACCGAGGAGCTCTATCGCTGCTCCCGCGACGACAACCCGGACCTGCCCGACCTGCTGCTGGTGCCGCACCCCGGGCTGGCGGTGGTGCGCAAGATCCGCGGCCGTCAGCCCGTTCGCTGGCTCCCCGCGCGGCGCATCGAGGGTACCCACCGCGTCGAGGGCATCATCGCGATGGGCGGAAAGGGAATCCGCCGCGCCGGATCGATCGGCGGCAACATCGTGGACGTGACCCCGACCGTTCTGGCGGCGCTGGGCCTGCGCGTGCCGCTGGACATGGAGGGGCACGTTCTGCGCGACGCGTTCGAGATCGAGCCGGTGATCGAGCGCGAGCCGTCCGTGCGCAAGGTCTTCGAGGAGCACGCGCCCGTCTACACCGAGGAGGAACGCAAGGTGCTCGAGAAGCGCCTCAGCGAGCTGGGGTACCTCGAATAGCCGTGTGACGGGAACGCGCGCGGCCTGGGACGGATGCCATGGCGTCGATCGAACCGGACGCGCCGCGTGACCCTCCCGTGGACGGCTTGGAGCGCCTGCCCTCCGTCGACGCGCTCCTGCGGCACGCATCCATCTCACCTTTGCTCTCGGAGTACCCGCGCGACGAGGTGGTGCGCGCCATCCGCGCGGCGCTCGACAGCCGGCGCGAGGCGCTTCGCGCCGGAGCTCAGGCCGGCGTCGACGCGCGCGACGTCGCACGCGAGCTTCGCGAACGGCTCTTCGAGCGCTCCCGCCCGAGCCTGCGCCCGGTCGTCAACGCGACCGGCATCGTGCTGCACACCGGTCTGGGGCGCGCGCCGCTCGCCGAAGCCGCCGTCGAGGCCGCCGCGGACGCCGCCCGGGGCTACTGCAATCTCGAGCTCGACCTGCTCACCGGCGAGCGCGGCGACCGCCACGAGCACGTGCGCGGACTGCTGTGCGAGCTGACCGGCGCCGAGGACGCGCTCATCGTCAACAACAACGCCGCGGCCACGCTGCTGGCCCTTGCCGCGCTGGCGCGCGGCCGCCCGGTGCTCGTGTCGCGCGGCCAACTGGTCGAGATCGGTGGCTCGTACCGCATGCCGGACGTCATGCGGGCCTCCGGCTGTCACATGGTCGAGGTGGGCACGACCAATCGCACGCGACTCGACGATTACGAGGCGGCGATGGCCGGCGAGCCGGCCGTGCTGCTGCACGTCCACACCAGCAACTTCCGCATCCGCGGATTCGTGCAGTCCGTCGCGGTTGGGGAGCTGGCGGACCTGGCCCGCCGTTACGCGGAGCTGCGCTGCACCGTGGTCGACGACCTCGGCAGCGGTTTGCTCGACGTCGAGCTGCTGCGCCGGGCCGTCGGTTCCATCCACCCGCAGGACGACACAGCCGCCTTCGCCGACTGGGACGAGCCCTCGGTTCGCGCCAGCGTCGCCGCCGGAGCCCACCTCACCCTCTTCAGCGGCGACAAGCTGCTGGGCGGGCCGCAGGCCGGAATCATCGTCGGCCGAGCCGCGCTCCTCGCGGCCCTGCGTCGCGATCCGCTGGCGCGCGCGCTGCGGCCCGACAAGATGACGCTGGCCGCCCTGGAGGCGACGCTGCGGCTCTATCGCGACCCCGAGCGGCTGGGAGCGCGCTTGCCGACCCTCGAGCTGCTGACGCGCACCCCCGCCGAGACGCAGCGGCTGGCCACCGAGCTGGCCGAGAGCCTGCGGGCGGCCCTGCCCGGGCTCGCCGTCGACGTGCTCGCGGACTCTGCCTTCGCCGGCGGCGGCGCGCTGCCGACGCTGGAGCTGCCCACGCACGTCGTCGCCGTGGAATGGAGCGGCCTCTCTGCCGACGGGCTGGCTTCGGCGCTGCGGCGAGCGCCGGTTCCGGTCATCGGGCGCATCCGCGGCGGGCGCGTCGTCTTCGACGCGCGGACGCTTCGAACCGGCGACGTCGAGACGGTGGCGGCGGCGATGTGCGACGCGCTGGCCAACCGCACCTGACCCGCCGCGGCGCGACGCGTCAGGCCCGCTGCGGGGGCGCACCGCTCCAGCGGACGTTCAAGGCGTGGGGCAGGCCCAGCAGGTCCATCACCTTGCCGGCAACGAAGTCCACTAGGTCCCCCACCTCCCGCGGCAGCAGATAGAAACCGGGACTGGCCGGGCAGATGATCGCCCCGGCCTGGCTCAGCCGCAGCATGTTGCCCAGGTCGATCTGGCTGATCGGCATCTCGCGCGGAACCAGGATCAGCCGGCGCACCTCTTTGAGCGCCACCGCCGCCGCCCGGTGCACCAGGTGATCCCCCAGGCCCGACGCGATCGCGCCCAGGGTGTTGCTGCTGCACGGGCAGATCACCATTCCATGCGTCAGGAACGATCCGCTCGCGATCTTGGCCCCGACGTCCCGATAGCTGTAGAGCGTCGCATTCGGCGCCGCCTGGCCGACCAGACCTTCCACCGACACCTCCGTCAGCCCCAGCTCGTCGGCCAGCAGTTGCCTGCCGTAGGGCGTGACGACCAGGTGAAGGTGCGCTCCGCTTCCCACGATGCACTGGGCCAGCCGGCGGGCGTAGGCCGCGCCGCTCGCCCCCGTAATGGCCATGACGATCTGCGGACTGTCCGGCACGGCGAGACTCACGGGGAGGGCACCACCGCCACAGGCGGTTCCAGGACCCGCAGCCGATGCCGGGCGCTGCGCCCCCAGCAACTGGCGGCGTGGCGCGCCGCGAGGTCGCGCAGGCGTTCGAGCCCGGTGGCGCGGATCGACGCATCCTCGCGCCCGAGGGACTGAATCTCGATTTCCGCCAGGTGGTACAGCGCCTCGCGCTGCGCGTCGCCCTCCGGGAATCGGCGTAGCGTCGCCAGCAGCGCCCCGCGCCGCGCGGCAGCGTCGGGCAGCGCTCGCGCCCACCGCACCAGCAGGTTGTCGGTCAAATCGCAGTCCGGGAAGCGCTCCACAAGACGCAGAAGCTCATCCCCGTACCGCGGAAGACGTGCATCCAGGCACGCAAGCGCGGCCAGCGGCGCCGCGCCGTAGCGCGGGTCGCAACGATTGTCGCGGATCAGCTCCATCCATCGCTCGGCTTCCGCCCGCAGCGGTTCCGGATCGACCCCAAGGCTGTGTTCGGGCGCGTCCGGCGTCAGCATCGCCGCGACCGTCGGCCGCGCCACAGCCGACGCATCCGCGTCCGGTGCCGCGATGGCCCGCCCGAGCAGTTCCAACGCTTCCTCCACGTTGCCCGAGCGCACGCGGAGCTGGGCCAGTCGCAGCGCCGCGCTCACCGCCAGGCTGGAGTCCGGGTAGATGTGGAGCAAGCCCGTCCACGATGCCTCCGACTGAACGTGCGGAAAGTCGAAGTACAGCTCGCGCCGCGCGCTGCGCAGCAACTCGGCGCCGTCCAGCCGCATGTCGAGCACGCGACCCTCGAGGTAAAGCACGCAGGGCACGTAGCGGCTGGTGGGAAACGCCGCGATGAATTCCCGCGTGGAACGATAGGCGGCAGCACGGTCGGCCAGAAAGTCGCGCGCCATACGCGACTGCACCGCCCGCCGCAGCCCGTCCACCTGCCCGGCCCAGACCTGCTCGAGCGCCGCCCGATGCGTCGCGACTCCCTCGTCGGAGAGCCACGCATCGACCATGCGCGTGATTTCGCTCTTGGCGTCCGACGGGGACAGAAATCGCGCGCTGCGCGGACCGAACTCCGCCTCGAGCACGCGGTAGTGAAGCTCATCCTGCCCCACGTAACGGAAGAACAGCACCGCCGGCGCGGCCAGCATCAGCAGCATCACCGGCGCGATCGCCCCGGGCCGATAGTCCACCGCGCGCGCGATCAGCAGGGCCAGCGCCATCATCCCGCACGCGGACAGAACCGCCAGGACCCACGGCGCATACATCGCCGTCCGCTGCGACGGCGACAGCGCCGCATCCGGACGTTCCGCCGGTGACCACGTCGCCAGGTACAAGTACAACAGGATCGGCAGCAGCGCCACCAGCGCCGACCCGTACCGGAAGCTCATCCGGAACGGCCGCACCGACGCCAGCAGCGATCCCAGCGTGAGCGTCACCGCCATCCACGGCATGTGCGCAAACAGACACGTCGCCGCGGCGAACGGCAGCGCCGCGGGAAAGCGGTAGAGAATGGCCACCAGAACCGGGACCGCGATGATCGACGCCAGCAGCAGCCCCAGCACAATCCCATGAATCGGCGTGCGCTCGGCGCTGATCGGGTACCGCAGAAAATCATTGAGGTTGCGCGTCTGCTCCCCCCAGAACCGGAAGGGCTCCAGGAAACTTTCCGGCGAAAAGTCGACCACGCGCGTGGTGTGCAGCCAGTGCGAAAAGCAACACAGGGCAACGTACAGCAGCAGCGTGACCGTCAGGGCAATCGCGGCACGGATGCGGTACTTGGGCGCGGTTCGCGACCAGACGTCGCGGATCGCCCCGCGCGCAGAGCCCGAGCCTTCGCCGCGGTCGGACGCGGGCAGGGCCCCCACAGGCATTTCGGCCAGCGTTCCCGACACGTTGGATGGAGTCTAGCCGTTCGCCGGTCGGCTGCCAACGGGCGCTAGCCGCGCCTCCCGCCGGCTCGGGCCGTCGGCGCCCCGCCCGGCACGAATCCGTGCGTCGCGCGCCCCGGCCCGTTCACCCCGCCCTCGATGCGCATCCCCCCGGGACGACGATTCCAGACTCCCGGGCATGACCCAGGGACGGCCTGGAAGCTCGTCAACGCAGCGCCGCCACCACACTCTCGCCGATCGTCGCCGGGCTGTCCGACACCAGAATACCCGCGTCGCGCAGCGCCCCGATCTTCGACTGGGCCGTCCCCTCGCCACCCGAGATGATCGCGCCGGCGTGTCCCATGCGCTTGCCCGGAGGTGCGGTGCGCCCGGCGATGAAGGCCACCACAGGCTTGGTCACATTGGCGCGGATGTACTCGGCCGCCTGCTCCTCGTCCGTACCCCCGATCTCGCCGATCATGACGATGGCATCGGTCTGAGGGTCGTTCTGGAACCCCTCCAGCAGCTCGATGAAGTTCAGCCCCTTTACCGGGTCTCCTCCGATACCGACGCAGGTGGACTGGGCGATGTTGCGCTCCGAGCACTGCCACACGACTTCGTACGTCAGCGTGCCGCTGCGCGAGATGACCCCGGCGCACTTGAGGCCGCGGGCCGGCGGCCTGTGGATGTAGCCGGGCATAATCCCGATCTTGCACTGGCCCGGGCTGATGATCCCGGGGCAGTTGGGCCCGATCAGCAGCGTGCCCTTGTCGTCCAGGTACTCGCGCACGCGCACCATGTCGAGCGTCGGAATCCCCTCGGTGATCAGCACGACCAGCCGAATCCCGGCGTCGGCGGCCTCCATGGCGGCATCCGGCGCAAACTGGGCCGGCACGAAGATCATCGACACGTCGGCGCCCGTCTCGTCCACCGCCTCGTGGCACGTGTCGAACACCGGCAGCCGGTGCTCGCCGTGCTCGAACACCAACCCGCCTTTGCCCGGCACTACGCCGGCTACGAACTTCGTCCCGTAGTCCAGGCACTGCTTCGTGTGAAACGCGCCGTGGTTGCCGGTGATGCCCTGGCAGATCACGCGCGTGTTGCGGTCGACTAGGATGCTCATCGGGCTCTCGCCTCCCGCCCCGCGCCCTTCCGCAAGCGCACCGGGGGAACGAGGGTTATAGCGGCGCCGCCCCCACGCGGGAAGTGCGTCGTGACCGCCGGAGACCGGTCCCCTCAGGCCGATCGCCCGTGCCCTGCGGGGATCGCGGCTGTCGCCAGGTCGTGATTGGTCTAAGATGCCCTCGGGGCGCGCCTTGCCCTCGCAGGTCCCGTACCCGAGCGGGATCGTCGGCTGCCTGCGCCGCCGGGTTCGTTGGAGCAACCGGTGTCCACACCGCTCACACCGCGTCAGATCGTCGCCGAGCTCGACAAGTACATCGTCGGACAGGACGCCGCCAAGCGGGCCGTCGCCGTCGCCATTCGCAACCGCTGGCGTCGCTTGCAGCTCGGGCCGGAGCTGCGCGCCGACGTCCCGCCCAAAAACATTCTGATGGTCGGGCCGACCGGCGTCGGAAAGACGGAGATCGCCCGCCGGCTGGCGCAGCTCGTCGGCGCCCCCTTCATCAAGGTCGAGGCCACGAAGTACACCGAGGTCGGTTACCACGGCCGCGACGTCGAGAGCATCGTCCGCGACCTGGTCGAGCGGGCGGTCGTCATGGTGCGCGAGGAGCTGGCCGAAGCGCATCGGGACGAAGCGCGCCTGGCGGCGGAGGACCGTGTCATCGACCAGTTGCTGCCCGCGGGCGAGTCGACCGACCCGGACCAGACCGCGCGCCGCGAACGCACCCGCGAGAAGCTGCGGGCGCAGATCCGCGCCGGAGGGCTCAGCGAGCGCCTGGTGGAGGCGTCGGTCGAGGAGAAGTCGGTCCCGCCCCACGTGATGGAGGGCATGGGCCTCACGCAGCTCGGACCGGAGTTCGAGCAGTTCTTCGAACGCGTGATGCCTTCGCGGACGCGCCGTCGGCGCTTGCCGGTGCCCGCCGCGATCGAGTACCTGGCGCAGCAGGAGATCGATCGTGTTCTGGACAAGGACCGACTGTTTCAGGACGCGGTCCAGCGCTGCGAAGAGGCGGGCGTCGTGTTCCTGGACGAGATCGACAAGATCTGCGGGCGGGCGCTGGCGGAGGGCGGACCGGACGTGTCGCGCAGCGGCGTGCAGCGCGACCTGCTTCCGATCGTCGAGGGCAGCACGGTCAGCACGCGCTACGGGCCGGTCCGCACCAATCACATCCTCTTCATCGCCGCGGGCGCCTTCACCAACGTCAAACCCAGCGACCTGATGCCCGAGCTCCAGGGGCGCTTTCCGATCCGCGTGGAGCTGTCGCCCCTGACGGCCGACGACTTCGTACGCATCCTCACCGAGCCGCGCAACGCGCTGGTCCGCCAGCAGGTCGAGCTGATGAAGACCGAGGGGCTGACGCTGACGTTCACCGACGATGCCATCGTCGAGCTGGCGCGGCAGGCGTGCCGGGCCAACGAGCTGCTGGAAGACATCGGCGCCCGCCGGCTCTACACAGTCATGGAAAAGGTGATGGAGGACATCGCCTTCTTCGCCAGCGAGTCGGACCGCAAGCAGGTCACGATCGACGCCGACGACGTCCGCATCCGCCTGGCCGACATCCTCGACAGCGAAGACCGTCGCGGCTTCGAGCTGTAGCGGGACCCCGCGCCATGGACTGCCCGCCCCTCTGCCCCTCGACCGGCCCGACCGTGCCGACCGGCGGGCTGGACGCCTGCTCGGCGGTCCTCACCCACCATTGGCTGGTTCGTCCGCGCGGGGGGGAGAAAGTGCTGCGGGCGCTGTGCGCGCTGCTGCCGGGCCGGCCGATCCACACCTTCGTGCATGATCCGGCCGGCGCCGGGCCCGGCTGGCCGGTTGTGCGGACCTCGTTTCTCCAGTGGATTCCGGGAGCCCGGCGGCATTACCCGATGCTGCTGCCTCTGATGCCGGCGGCGGCACGCGCCATGCGTCTTCCGGACGTCGACCTGGTCGTGTGTTCCGACGCCGCGCTGACCAAAGCGATGCGCGCCAACGACCGCAGCGTGGTCGTGTGCTACTGCCACTCGCCGCCACGCTATCTCTGGGACATGGCCGACGATTATCGGCGCCGCCTTGCGGCGCCGCTTCGGCCGCTCTGGGATGGCTGGCTGCCGCGCTTGCGGGCCGCCGATCGACGGGGAGCGGAGCGGGTCGACGTCTTCGTGGCAAACTCGCGGCACGTCGCGGAGCGGATTCGACGCTGCTACCAGCGCGACAGTGCAGTGGTCTACCCCCCGGTCGACTTGCCCGCGGAGCCCGCGCTCCGGCCGCGCGAGGACTTCTATCTGTCCCTGGGCTACCACGTGCCCTACAAACGGCTCGACCTGGCGATCGGGGCGTGCGCGGCGGCGGGACGCCGGCTGGTCGTGATCGGCGAAGGGCCCGACGTCGAACGCTTCCGCCCCCAGGCCTCGACCGGAGTGACCTTCCTCGGTTGGCAGCCCGACGACGTCGTGCACGACCACCTGTCCCGCGCGCGGGGGTTGCTCTTCGCGGGTGAGGAGGACTTCGGCATCGTCCCCGTCGAGGCGATCGCACGCGGTTGCGGAGTGATCGCCTTCGGCGCCGGAGGGGCCTGCGAGAGCGTGGAGCCCGGGCGCAGCGGCGTGCTCTTCGAGCGACAGAACATCGAGGCGCTGGTCGACGCGATCGGCGAGTACGAGCGGTTGGCGCTCGATCCCATCGCGATGCGCGCCGGGGTCGAGCGCTTCAGCCGCGCGCGTTTCACCCGCGCGATGTCCGAACTGCTGGTCCGTGCGCTGACGCGCGGTCGCCGGGCAGGCCCGGGCGCGTAGCGGTCCAGCCATCGGAGTGCAGGGGGACGGCGGCCTGCACGCTTCGCCTCGCGCCGAGGGGCATGCGCTCCAGGCCCGCGGCCGCGCGGCGCAATCCAGCCGCGATTCCGTTTCCGCCGCCGACTTGCGCGCGGCGCGCGCTGACCAGGATGCGCCGGGCCATCATGCCCAGGTCCTGGTTGCGCGTCGATTCGGCCTCGATCTCCTCGCGGTGCGCGATCCGGTCGAAGCCGGCCTCGCGCAGCAGCTCCTCGATGCGGCCGCGGCTGTAGAGCCGCTCGGCGTAGAACTGGTCGGCGACGATGCCGCGCTCGGCGTGGATGACGACTTCGCGCGAGATCAGACGCTGCCCGTCCTGGGCGAGCGTGCGCTCGCGGCAGACCAGCGAGCGTTGATCGATCCACTCCCAGGAGCGCGGCGCGAAGTTGCGCAGCATCCAGACCCCGTCCACCAGGTCGAGCGCGACGCGCCCACCGGGCGCGAGCACGCGGCGGATCTCGTGCAGCACGCCGCGATCTTCCTCCTCTTTCTCGAAATACCCGAAGGAGTTGCCCAGGACCGCGACGCAATCGAACGATCCTTCCTCGAAGGGAAGCCGCCGCGCGTCTCCTTCGTGGAACGCCGGCGCCGGCCGGACCCGGGCGGCGCGGCGCCGCGCCAGCCGGATCAGAAACGCGGACCGGTCCACGCCGACCACGTGCTGGAACCCGCGGCGGGCCAGCTCCAGGCAGTGCCGTCCCTGGCCGCAGCACAGGTCGAGAATGCGGTCCTGGCGCCGCAGTCCGACGGAGTGGATCAGCGATTGCGTTTCGCGGGCGGTGTTGCGGGCGTTTTCAACCACGTCACCGTCGGTCTTCAGGTACGTGGCGTTGAACAGCGTGCGCCACCAGTCGGAGCGCAGGTGGGACTCCAGGTTTCGGAGAGGTCCAAACGTACGCGTTCGGCCATTGGCCGCTGCCCTAGGGGGCACTGTTGCTTCTCCTTGCATCGCCGCGCCAGCGCCGGCGCACCCGTCGCGGAACGGGCGGCGCGCAGAGCACCCCTGCGGGGTCAGGGCTACGTGGCGCTAGGCGGGGGTTCATTCCCGAACTCGACAAGAGCGGGCGGCGCGCCGGTGACCGGAATCCGGTCAGACACGCCGCGCGCGTTCAGTCCGACCGCCAGCCGCTCTCAGGGGGCGGGATTGTAACGCGGGGTCGCACGGTGGCCAGCCGCGCGGGATTCCTAGGAGCGCTAGTGTCCGTGGTTCGGCGCGGTTCAATCGCGGTGCTCGAAGGGCGGGTTGGCGATTCGCATCGGCCGCCGCTGCGCCACGTTTACCAGCAGTCCCACCGCCGTGAAGTTCGCCAGCAGGCTGCTCCCGCCGGCGCTGACGAAGGGCAGCGGCATCCCGGTGATCGGCGTCAGCCCGATGTTCATGCCGATGTTGAGCAGCGCCTGCGCCACGATCATCACGATCACGCCCACGGCCAGCAGCCGCCCGAACGGGTCGTTCGTGACGACCGCCACCTCGACCCCGCACAGAACGATGACGGCATAGGCCGCCATCGCGGCCAGGCACCCGGCGTAGCCCCACTGGTGGCCGATGATCGCGAAAATAAAGTCGTTATGTTCCTCGGGCAACAGCTCGTGCTCGATGAACATGCCCTGCCGCCAGCCCTCTCCCCACGCGCCGCCCGTCCCCAGCGCCAGCTTCGACTGGCGCAGCTGGTACCCCTCGTTCATCTGCCAGTTCTCGTCTCCCACGTCCTGTTTCAGCAGCACGTCGATCCGCTGCCGCTGATACCGCTCCATCCCGAAAAAGTAGAACAGCGGCAGCACCGAGATCCCCAGTACCACGATCGTCGCCAGGTGCCTCAGCCGCGCCCCGGCCACGAACAGCATCGCGAACAACACCGGCAGCAGCATGATGAGCGTGCCCAGGTCCGGTTGAAAGTGAATCAGACCCATGGGCAGGAGCGTCAGCAGGAAAGGCGGCAGCAGCCCGCTCCAGCGGCGATAGCTGCTGCGGAACCTCAGGTAGTGCGCCAGCAGCAGCACCAGCGCCACCTTCATCAGCTCCGACGGCTGCACCCCCAGTCCTCCCACCTCGATCCAGCGACGCGTGTTGCGGCGCACCGGCGAAAATGGCAGGTCCACCCCGATCCGATTCAGAAAGCGGTCGGCGACAAGCCACACCAGCAGCGCGATCACGGCCCAGTAGACCACCGTCGCAAGCCGCCCGATCCGCGTGTAGGAAGGAACCAGGACGCCGAGCATCCCCGCCACGCCCACGCACATCCAGACGCACTGGCGCAGCGTCGCCGGTCCGATCGCCTGCACCAGCCGCAAGACCGGGTTCGGCTCCCCCCCGGCCTCCACCCGCGCCCGATCACGCAGCTCGTCCCGCTCGGTGGCGTGGATCGTCGCCAGCCCCAGGATGCACAGAAACCCCACCGGGGCCGCCACGCCCCAGCCGAGGCGCGTCAGGCTCAGCGGGTGGGCCTCGGCCGTCAGCCGTACGGTGCTCATTCCAGCAGCATCTCGGCGATTCTCTTGGCCACCGGCCCCGCCACGCGTCCACCGCTCCCCCCGAATTCGATCAGGACCGCAATCGCGTACACGCGACCGCGCGGCGCAGCGCCGACGGGCGTGTCGGCGGACTGCGTGTAACCGATGAACCAGGCGTGGGCGGGAAGGCGCTCGCCGGGGAGGATGTCGGGATAACGCTCGGTGATCTCGGAATCGATCAGCGCCGGGACGGCGCCCTCGAACGCCGCCTGTGCGTCGTCGCGGCTTCCGGCCAGAACGGCCTCGCGCCGGCCGTCGGGCCACTCGAAGATGTAGCGCCGCTGGACGACGTGCGGAGACACCTGCGCCGAGCCCGTCTTTCCGCACAGGACGTACCCTTCGTGTTCGAGCCGCGCGTCGCGCGCCGTCCCATCACCGTCGTTGACCACGCGCCACATGCCGCGCCGCAACGTGCGCAGCGCCGGCTCGTCGAAGTCCGCGGCGCGCGGCACGTCCGCGCGCGGCGCGCGCTCCTGCGGGCTACGCAGCACGCTCGCGCCGGCGTCCGCATCGGCCGGGGCCGACGCCGAACCCACGCTGTGCACCAGCCGCACCGGCGCCCAGCGCCCGCTGGCGATCGTCGCCACTACGTTGGCGGCTTGAAGCGGCGTGGTGGTGATCTCGCCCTGGCCGATCGAGAAGTTCCACGCGTCCGCGACGCGCGGCGCGCGTCCGCGCCGCTCGCGCAGCCAGTCGGCGTCGGCGACGATTCCAGCCCGCTCCTCGACCAGGCCGATGCCCGTCGCCGCGCCCAGCCCGAAGCGCCGAAACCACTCGCACAGCCGCTCGGCCCCCAGCCGCTCCCCGATCTGGTAGAAATAGATGTTGCAGGAGTTCTTGACGGCGTCCTCGGCCGCCTGCGGACCGTGCGCGAGGCGGTACTGGTTGTAGATCCAGCAGCGAAACGCGTTCTGATCGTTGAGCGCCCCGCGACAGTCAAAGGTCGTCTGCGGCGTGATCACGCCGTCGCTCAGCCCGCCCACCAGCGTAATGGCCTTGCAGATCGATCCGGGCGGGTACTGCCCGGAGACCGCGCGGAACAGCAGCGGGTCGTTCTTCAGGTCGCGCCGCAGCGCGTCGTACTCGGCGCGATAGCGCTCGTAGTCGTACGCGGGATAGCTCGCCAGAACGCGCACGTCGCGCGTCTCGGCGTCGATGACCACCGCCGCCGCTCCTGACGGTGCGGCGCTGGCCCGGACGCCCTCGGCCAGTAGTTCCATCGTCCGGCGCTGGAGCTCGAGGTCGAGCGTCAGCCGCACGTCGCTCCCGCGCCGCGCATCCACCGTCTCGATCGCGCGTCGGTCGTAGTCTTCGACGATCATCCCGCGCGTGCCGCGCAGGACCGCCTCCGCCAGCCGCTCCACGCCGCTCGCGCCATACACCTCGTCCGGCATCAGCCGCCGCAACGGATCGTCGCGGAACGGGTCCGACTCGAGCGCCTCGGCGCTGACCGCGCCCACGCGGCCCAGCACGTGCACCAGCGGGTCGATGCCCGCGGCGGCCACCCGCCGCGACGAGGGAATCACCCGGCACCAGGGCATCCAGCCCAGCTCCGCTCGAATCGTCAGGGCCAGGTCCGGGTCGAGGTCGGCCGCGATCGCGTGAAAGACCTCGGTTTCTTCGCGGATGGGCTGGCTCACCCCGCGACGCCGCGCCACCTCCGCAGCGATGCGCTCCACGCGGCGCCGGATCCGCTCGCCGCGCTCGACGAACTCGGCGACCGGCGCGCCGGTCAGTTCCGCCAGCCGCCGCCACATCTGCGCCACTTCGATGCGAACCTGCGCCAGCGCCTCGGACGTGGTCAGCTCGGGATCCAGCCGGCCGGCTTCACGCAGCGCGCGCACGCAGATCCGCAGGTAGTCGGCCCGATTCGCCAGCACGCCGTAATGGATGCCGACGTCAAACGACGGGGCGTCCCACACCAGCGTGCGGCCGGCGCGATCCAGGATGCTCCCGCGCACGGCGCGGCTGTAGCGCACCCCACGCGTCACCGAGCGCTCGGCGACCGCGCGCAGCTCGTCGGCGTAGACGATCTGGATCATCGCCAGGCGCACCGCAACCGCGGCTCCGGCCAGACCCAGCAGCACACAGAACCACTTCAGGCGTGTCTCAAACATGGTGAGCGGGACCGCCGCACGCCCTCGCCATTCATCCGGGCCGGCCGAGCGCCCGGCGGCGCTCGTTCACTCTCCCTGGTACAGCGTGCGGTCGCGCATCTCCGCCGCACGCTCCACCAGGTCAGGCACGGCCGGCTGAGACGCAGGCTCGAGCGCGTACGTCGGCAACACGTGCTCGTCGCGGATCGTGCCCGCCACGAGGTGCTCGGCGACGAGATCGACGACCGGCAACTGGTACCAGGGCGCGTTCACGCGATAGTGCGTCGCCAGCGAACGGAAACCCTCCTTGCGGATCACGATGTCGTAGTCTCCGTACCAGAGGAAGTTGAATTTCACCGGGCTTAGCCCCACTTCCTCGTCGTTCACCACCACGACCGCGCCAGGCGGCTGCGTGCGTATGTACATCGACCGCTCCACGCAGCCGCTCGACACCCACCACGCCGCCAGCGCAGCCGTCACGGCCACTCGCCGCTCGCACCATCCCCAGGGGCTCGTTCTCCGGCCCACCGGCCCGACGCGCCGACCGTCCATCTCGCGCTCCTGCGTGTCTGCGGCCCGCCGACGGCCTGCGCACCGCCGGCGAACTGCCGCCAGCGTTCAAATACTACCTCTCTTTCGGTCGATAGTCGCCTGTTGTGACCACCCCCTCGCCCACTCCCGACGCGGGCCCCCGGCTCAGCAGTCCATCCTGCCCACCGCAGGTCGCGCCGCTTCGCGACCCGATCGCCCTGCGCCCGGCCCGGCCGAGGCGCCGTTCCGGGGGGCGGCCAAGGCCCGAGCCTCCGCCGACCGTCTGGCTCATGGACGACCCAATTTGTCACGAATGGGACGCTTTCGTCGCGACGCGCACGGATTGCGCCTATGCCACGCTGGCCTGGCGCACGCGCCTCCGCGACGCGGGCGCGGGCACGCCCTACTATCTGGCCGCGATGCGCGGCGAAGTCCTGGTCGGAATCCTGCCGCTCTTTGAGTGCGGCCTGGAACCGACCCGCCGACTGGTGAGCCTGCCCGTCGTCCCGTACGGCGGGCTTTACGCCGCGGACGAGTCCGCGACACACGCCCTGGTCGACCGCGCATTGCGGCTCGCGCGCGGCCGCGGCGTTCGCGAAGTGGTCCTCCGCGCTCGCTGCGGCGAGCAGGTCCTCGACGCGGACGGATGTCGCCGGGCACTCTGACGCTGACCGCCGCCCACGCGCCGGGCGCATTGAACCGCGGCGCGGCCGGGCGAATGCGGTTGGCTCACGCCCGGGGCTGATCGCGACACGGCGAACACCTCTTTTCGATTCACCCGTACCACGCTCGATCGGCGTCGCCACCGCGCGGGACCGCACCGGCGCGATTCCCCGGGCTCAGCGGCGCGTTGCGACCTTTCCGCATCGGAGTTCAACATGACTCGTGCAACGCTGACCATCCTCTCCGCGTGGCTGGCGCTCGTGACTTCCGGCTGTGCCACGCCCTCGCGGCACGACGCCGACGTGCCGACGCCCCTCGACCGGCCCAGCGCTCTGCGCCGCCTGGATGCTTTCGTCGGGCACTGGCGCGTCCACGGGACGGCACGCCACCCGGGGAATCCTCCGCCGGTGGCGTTGGCTGGCGAGACCGACGTCCACTGGGAAGGCGAGCTGCTCGTGGCGCGCGGACGAACCGCGACCGGCGGCGCGGACTCGCTGGCGATGTCGATCATCACGTACGATCCGCGCGCCGGCGTGTACCGCAGCACGGTCATCAGCCCCGACGGCGCCGTCGGAACGGCGGAAACGGTCTACGACGAGCGCGAGTCGCGCTGGCGGGGGCGGATGGACAGCATCGGTCCGGACGGCGCCGCCACCTGGATCGGCGACATCGTCTTCACCGATGCAAACACGAAACGCGAGCACTGGGTCGGGCGTAGCGCAGCCCGTCCGCAGGAGCGCATCGTGATCGACAAGACCGAGACGCGCATCGATCCACCGTAGGCCGACGCGTCGCGGCAGCGGAATCACCCGGCGCGGACGCCGTGCAGCGCGCCGTCCCGGCCGCGGCGCGTCCCGCAGCCCCCGCCGACGATCGGCGCGGGCACCCCCGGCCGCGGAGGACTTGCACATCCCGCCCGCTCCGCGCAGCATCATTCGACCCCCGGGAGTTGGAGCAATGCACCTGCGTAGAATCGTGGCCGGGTTCGTGCTGCTGGGCACTGCCTCTGCGGTCGCCGACGGCCTCGACGGGCTGGCCCTCGTGCAGCCCGGGCAGTCGCGCCGCGTGTCGTCGGCCGCGCCCACGCCCGGCAGCAACCGCGACAACCGCTGGATCAAGCCCGGCGAGGTGTTCACGCTGGCCGAGATCACCGGACCGGCCACGATCACGCACATCTGGCTGACGTTCAATGAAGCGCGGCCCAACTGGCTTTCCGCCGCCGGATCCGCGGACCCGTCCGAGATCGTGCTGCGCATGTACTGGGACGGCGCCGAGCAACCGGCCGTCGAAGCCCCGCTGGGCGACTTCTTCGCAGCCGGGTTCGGCCTGCGGCGCGAGATCCGATCGACGCCGGTGCAGGTCGAGAGCGGTGACGGTTACAACTGCTACTGGCCGATGCCGTTCCACAAGCGCGCCCGGATCACGGTGACCAACGAGAGCGACAAGAACCTCAACGCGCTCTACTTCCACGTCGACTACCTCGCCCTCGACGCGCAGCCCGCCGACGCGGCCTACTTCTGCGCCCAGTACCGGCAGGAGTTTCCGACCCGCCTGGGGCAGGACTACCTCGTGCTCGACGCGATCGGACGCGGGCATTACGTCGGGACGGTCCTGTCGGTGCGCTCGCGCAGCCCCGAGTGGTTCGGCGAAGGGGACGACAAGTTCTACGTCGACGGCGCAGCAGCCCCGTCGATGTGGGGCACTGGAACGGAGGACTACTTCGGCTGCGCCTGGGGCATGAGCGAATGCTCGTACCCCTCCTTCGGCTGCACGTACATGGAGGGCGGTTTCGGCGAACTCGGCGTGCGCTACACCATGTACCGCTGGCACCTGGCCGATCCGGTGCGCTTCACGAAATCGCTTCGCTTCGAGATCGAGCACAAGGGCTGGCTTTCCGCCGACGAGACCGAGAGCGGAAAGGTCGAGGGGCACGTCGAACGCGAGGATGACTTCGCGTCTGTAGCCTTCTGGTACCAGATCGGCCAGCCGAAACGCTTCGCCCAACTCCCGCCGGCTCGGGAGCGCAGGTTCCCCGATCTCGACCGCGTGATCGGCGGCGGCACGCTGCTCGCGTCGGCGCGGCACTCGCCCGGCGAAATCCGATTGCAGGAAGGATACGACTGGACCACGCCGGGGCAGGTCTTTTTCCAGCCCCTCGAACCGCACGCGGGCGGCGATCGCCCCTTCCTGGAACTGGACTTCGATGTGCTCCAGGCGGAGCTGCGCGGGCTGGTCCTGCGACTCACGCACTCGTACGACTACGGCCGCTACCAGGTGTCGCTCGACGGCGCAAAGCTCGGCGAGCCGATCGACCTGTATCGGCCGCAGATCGAGGTGCACGACCACCTGCTCGGGTCGTTCACCCTCGCGCCGGGCAAGCACACCCTGCGGCTGGAAGCCGTCGGTCAGAATCCGGCCTCGACCGGGCGGTTCCTCGGAGTGGATTCGATCCGCCTGCGCGAACGGTGGAAGACCAAGCGCCCAGCGCTCAAGCCCTGATGAACCGGGGGAGGGAGACGCGCTTGTCTCGCGCGATCGTGCTGCTGTCAGGTGGCCTGGACAGCGCAACCGCGCTGGCGATCGCGCGGGACCGCGGCTTCGAGCCGACCGCGCTCAGCTTCCGCTACGGCCAGCGGCACGCGATCGAGATCGAGGCGGCACGCCGCGTCGCCGCCGCGGGCGGCGCAAGCGCCCACCTGGTCATCGATATCGACCTGCGCGTCTTCGGCGGGTCGGCGCTGACGGCGGCCATCGACGTACCC
This sequence comes from uncultured Planctomycetales bacterium, assembly GCA_964401365.1. Lineage (GTDB taxonomy): Bacteria > Planctomycetota > Phycisphaerae > UBA1845 > Fen-1342 > CAYNYG01. Next base: position 30,876 of record CAYNYG010000046.1, read on the forward strand.
AAAGACCGTGACCCATCCGCGGCGGGCATTCCGATCACCTACGTCCCCGCGAGAAACACCATCTTCCTCTCCTACGCGCTCGCGTTGGCCGAAGTCCGCGGCGCGGACCACGTCTTCATCGGCGTGAACGCCGTCGATTACAGCGGCTATCCCGACTGCCGGCCCGAGTACCTCGACGCCTTCGAGCGCATGGCGCGGCTCGCCACTCGCGCCGCCGTAGAAGGGCGCCCGCTGAGCATCTCCGCACCCCTGCTCCACCTGGCCAAGGTGGATATCATCCGCCAGGGATTGCGCCTGGGCGTGGACTACGGCCTCACCCGGAGCTGCTACGACCCCGACGCCGACGGGCGCGGCTGCCGCCGCTGCGACAGTTGCCGAATCCGCCTGGCGGCGTTCGAGGAGCTGCGCATGGCGGACCCGGCGCCTTATGTCGGCTGAGCCACGCTCGCCGCAGGCCGATCCCGGTCCCGCCGCGGCGGGGCCCGCCCCGCTCGGCGCGGACGCCCCCTGCGGACGTTGCGGGTACAACCTGCGCGGCGCCGTGCGCGGATGCTGCCCGGAGTGCGGACTCGAATTCGACCTGGAGGAGGCGCGACGCGGCTTCGTGCGCGAACACCTCCCGACCCGGCTCGATCGCGCAGATCCGTGGCAGCCGCACCAGGTGGCGCTCGCGTGCGTCGCGGTGATCGCGTCGACCATCGCGGCTCCCGCCCGCACGCTTCGCAGCCTCGACCTCCGCCCGGAGGCACGCGCGGCGTGGCGCATGCTGTTCGCCGGGCTGGGCTGGGTGTTCGTGGTGACCGCCGGGCTGCTCGCCACCGCGGCCCTGCGCAGCGGGCTGGCAAGTCCGCACTCCGCTCTGGCGGCGGCAGTCGCGATCTGGGCGCCGGCACTGCTCGCAACCTACCTGCTGACCGCGTCCGCCGCGCTTCCGCTGGTGCTGCACGGCCAGGTGCTGCGGCTCTCGTCGGTGTCGCGGTGGCAAGCCGTTCGCGTCGCCTGTCATTGGATTCCGGCCCACCTGGCGTGCTGCGCGCTGCCCGCGGCCGCGGTGCTGGCGTTCGTCCCGGCGGCGGGCGTGATCAGCGCCGCGACGGGAGCGCTGGCCGGGTTGGCTCCGCTCGTGGCGGTGTGGCGAAGCCTGCCGAGTCGCTCGGCGCGCCCGGCCGCGGACGCGCCGGCCTGGGTGCTGCTCGCGCTCATCGGAGTTGCCGCGGGCGGCCTGGGAGCGATGGTCGCGGTGCCGCGCGACTTTTCGCCGCCGCTCTGGTTGCTGGGGTTGTGAGCACCCGACGACGGCACCCGTCGCAGGACGTGTTCCCCGGCCCGAGACTCCGGGTCCTCACGCTCCGTGCGCTTCCCAGGCCTCGAGCCGTGCTTGCCGCAACCGCGTTTGACCCACCCGCGGGCCGGTACCTATACTCGCGCCGCCGCCCGACCGGGCGTCGGCGCGGCACGCGAGTCGAAGATGGCCGAAGTCGAGCTTCAGGACGTGACGAAGGTCTACCCGGGCGGGGTGAAAGCCGTGGACCGCGTCAGTCTGCGCATCGCCGATCGCGAGTTCGTGGTGCTGGTGGGTCCCTCGGGGTGCGGGAAGAGCACCACGCTGCGCATGATCGCCGGGCTGGAGGACATCACCCAGGGCACGATCCGCATCGGCCCGCGCGTGGTCAACGACGTCGCGCCCAAGGACCGCGACATCGCCATGGTGTTCCAGAACTACGCGCTCTACCCCAACATGACCGTCTACCGCAACATGGCTTTCGGACTCCTCCTGCGCCGCAAGCACGCGCTGTGGGACAATCCCCTCGCGCGGCTCCTGGCGCCGCCCAAGTGGCGCCAGGCCCGCGACGAACGCCTGGACATTCAGCAGCGTGTCCGGCAGGCGGCCGCGG
>CAYNYG010000047.1:0-31223 GCA_964401365.1 uncultured Planctomycetales bacterium
CGAGTACACGGCTGAACTCCCCACGGACGCGGTGGGAGTGACCTTGAACGTCGGGGTGAGGCTCTATGCGCGAAACAGCCGCAACCTGCTGGTGCGGAACTACGCGCTTGTGGCACACTCGACCGACGACGGCTCGGCGTCGCGTCAAGGGCAGGAGAAGCTGCGATTCACGATTGCGCTGGCGCCGGGTGAGACGGTGACGCTGTTCGTCGCCGGGCAGGCCGCCGTCAAGACCGAGTTCGGCAAGTCGGCCGCGTGCCGGCTGGAGCTGAAACAGACGGAGATGGAGGTCACGACGCGCGCGGCGGAAGCGGCGCCGAGCAGCGCGCCGGCCGGCGGCGGGTGACCACCGCCGACGCGGTACGAGGGGCTACAGGTTGGCGGCGAACAGGGCGTCGAGCGTGGTGGCCGCGAAATCGCCGCCGGCGATGCTGACTTCGATCGATCCGTTGACGGGGGAGTTTTCGTTGAAGCGTACCGTGATGGAGCGGATGGTGCCCGCCGAGAGGGTGATCGTCCCGGCGAACGGCACGAAGCTGCGATGCTGGGCGTACGAAATTTCCAGGGAGGTCATTCCGGCCGACCATGAGGAGCCACCGGTCGCAACGGTCCCGGCGAATGTGTCGACGGTAGTGACCTGGGTGGAAGGGGAATGCGTGCAGGTGCCGCTCCCGTCAATGTCGACCGGCCCGTTGGCGCCGGAGTACGTCAGGTCGAACTGGCCGCTGACGGTCACGCCGACAGAGGACGAGTCGAGGCTGACGGCGGCCGAGCCGGAAAGGGACTGCCCGTTGCAGGAGAGTTGATCGAAGGACAGGTTCACGCCGGAACCGGTCTGGGAGAGGGTTCCGCTGGCGCTGCCGGAGCAGGTGTAGTTTTCGGCGCCGTAGGGGGAGCAGCCGCTGCCGAAGTCGAAGTTGGCGGAGATTGCGAGCGTCTGGGAGCTGGCGTCGCCGTCGGTGTCGATGGTGACGACCGGGCACTCGCCGAACGAACCGCTGGTGGGGATGTCGATGGCGGACTGGCCTGCACCGGCGGCGGTGCTGCCGGCCACGGCGGCGCCGTCGGTGAGGGAGCGGACGCCGACCAGGGCGGCGTCGAGTGCGGCCTGCTCCTGGGATGACAATTCGGGGGACGGGGTTGTGTTACCGCCGGTGCCGCTTTGCTGCGGGCAGCCGGCGATCAGGGCGAGGCCCAGGGCTGGGAGCGCGAGAACTGCGCGTTGCATGCGAGGACTCCTGCTGAGGTTCTCCCGTGAGCCCGCCCGCGATGAGCGCGCTCGTAGAAGTTCATCGGCAGGAATGGGCGCACCCCTGCGTAAGGGCTTCGCGGGGCTACGGTTCGCCGCGCACGTCGAAGGCGTCGCGCAGCCCGTCACCGACGAAGTTGAGCGCCAGTAACGTGACGGAGAGCGCCAGAGACGGAAAGAGCAGCAACCACCAGTCGAACTCGACCGGATTGAGCATTCGCACACCGTCGGCGGCGAGGGAGCCCCAGGTCGCCTGCGGCGGTTGGACGCCGACGCCGAGGAAGCTGAGAAAGGACTCCTGGAGGATGGCCTGGGGAACGGTGAGGGTGGCGAATACGACGATGGGGCCGACGACGTTGGGCAGGATGTGCCGAAGCAGGATGCGGGCGTGGGACAGGCCGAGCACACGGGCGGCGTCGACGTAGGCGAGCCGGCGGATGGAAAGCACCTGACCGCGGACCACGCGTGCCAGGGTGAGCCAGCTCACGGCGCCGATGGCGACCGCGAGCACGATGAAGCGCGACCATTCAGGGTGCAGGCCGGGGCCGGACGTGCCCGGGTCGGGGCCGGACTGCTCCAGGCGCGTGCCGAACGAGAGCGTGAGCAGCATGACCAGCAGCACCGACGGCAGTGCGTAGAGCACGTCGACGGCGCGCATCATGAGTTCGTCGCAACGGCCTCCGACGTAGCCCGCCAGCGCACCATAGCCCGTGCCGATCACGACGGCGACGGCGGCGGCCATGAGTCCCAGTCCCAGCGAGAGCGCCCCGCCGTAGAGGCTGCGCGCCAGCAGACTGCGTCCCAGCGCGTCGGTGCCCAGCGGGTGTGCCGCGGACGGTGGCCGGCGTACTTCGGAGAACGCGGCGGCTCGCATCGCGGCGCTGGACCAGCGGAGGGTCGAGCCGCACGCGAGCGCCATCGCCAGCAGGACGATCGCGCCGGCGACGGCGGTGCGATTGCGGCGGAAACGGCGCCAGAGCCCGTCGCGCGGCGGGGTCACGGCGCGGCACCACGGCGCAGCCTGGGGTCGATCAGCGCACAAAGCAAGTCGACCAGGAGGTTGAAGGTCGCCAGAAATGCCCCGTAGACGAGCACGGTGGCCAGGATGAGGGTCTGGTCGCGGTTGGTGATCGACTCGACGACGTGGGTCCCCATACCGGGGATGGTGAAGACGCGTTCGACCACGAAGGAGCCGGTGAAGATGGAGGCGGCCGCGGGTCCGAGGTAATGCAGCACGGGCAGGATCGCGTTGCGCAGGCCGTGATCGAAGAGGGTGCGCCATTCGGGCAGACCCTTGGCGCGCGCGGTGCGGACGAAGCTCTGGGAGAGCACGTCGAGCATGGAGGTTCGGGTGAGGCGTGCGACGTAGGCCGCGTAGGGCAGGGCGAGCGTGAAGGCCGGGAGCCAGGCCTGGGATACCGCGCCCCACCCGCCGACGGGGACGGCGCGAAGCCAGACGGCCAGGACGATGAGGAGGGTGCTGCCGACGACGAAGGTGGGCAGGGAAACGCCGACGAGGCACAATCCGATGGAGAATGCATCGAGCCACCCGCCGCGGCGCGACGCCGCCAACACCCCGACGCCGACGCCCAGGACGACCGACAGGCAGAGCGCGAGCGCGCCGAGCTGAAGCGACACGGGCAGCGAGGCGCGCATGATCTCGACGACGGTCCAGTCCTCGTACTGAAAGGCGGGAAGGTCCTGATCCCAGACGAGCCTGCGCGGCCAGGTCCAGAAGTAGCGTTGCCACCAGGGCTGGTCGAGATTGAGCGCGGCGCGCTTCTGGGCGAGGACTTCGGGCGTCAGGTCACGCTCGCCCGAATCAAGCCCTTCGCCAGGGGTGGCCATCACGAGCAGGACCGCGGCGGCGTACATGGCCAGCAGCAGAAGCGGCAGGGTCAGCAGGCGCCGAAGGGCGTAGGCCAGCATGGCGGTCCGTGGGTCACGGGTGCGGATCCGCGGGAAGGGCCGGGGTCAGGCCGGGGACCGCGAGTGCGGACGGCGGGAGTCGAACCCGCACGGGTTACCCCACAGGATCCTAAATCCTGCGCGTATGCCAGTTTCGCCACGTCCGCGACCGGGACTATTGTTGCAGCCCGCGGAGCAGCTCGTCCAGTTCGCGTTTTTCGGCGTCGTTGAAGACGGACAAGCGGGCGTCGATCGCGCGCGCCTCCTCGAGCAGCGATCGGATGCGCGCCGGCTCGTTGAGCTTCGAGAGGGCGCGAGCCAATTGCAGGGCGGCCTTGGCCCGCGGCGGCGAGCCGGCCGCGGACAGCTCCACGCAGCGTTCGAAGTCGGCCTTGGCGTCGGCGGCGCGATTGGGGATTTGCAGCAGGATCGACCCGCGCGTATCGCGGACGTTGATGTTCTGCGAGTCGATCTTGACGGCCTTCTCCGCGAGTTCCAGGGCGGGATAGTAGTCGCGCTTGGCCGAATAGAGCACCCATGCCAGGTCGTTGAGCGCCCGCACGTTGGCCGGCTCGGAGACCAGCACGCGGCGGTAGGTCTCGATGGCGCGGTCCGCGTCGCCGAGCTGAAAGCACAGCAGCGCCACGGCGAGTTGCGCGTCCACGTTGCGCGGCTCGACCCCGAGGACGTGCTCGAAGAGCGCGAGCGCCTCCTGCATGCAGGGCTTCTCGCCGGAGGCGGCCAGGAGCGTGGCCGCCTGCAAGAGCGTGGGGAGGTCCCTGGGCTGCCGGTCACGATGCGCCTTGGCCAGGCCGGTCAATTCATCGAATTTCCGCTGCGAGGACGCCAGCAGCATTCGGGCCCGGACGACGTCGGGCGAATCGGCCTCAAGGGCGGCGGCGCGGTCGATGTAGGCGGCCGCGCGGGCCGAGTCGCCGTGGAGGCGGAAGAGGTCGGCGGCGGCGATGAGCGCGTCGACGCTGGACCGGCCGGCGGCGGACTGGCAGTGCGCTTCGAGGCGCTGGATCGCGGTGTCGCGCTGTCCGAGGCTGAACTCGAGCTTGGCCTGGGCCAGGATGAGCGGCTCGTCGGCGGGCCGCGAAACGAGCGCGTCGTTGACGACCTCCAGCGCTGCCTTGAGCAGCTCGGGGGCGCGCGTGTTGAGCGCAAGCTCGACCAGGTAGTCGCGCGCCTGCGGGTTTTCGCGATCGGCGCGGAGCGCCTTCTGCACCAGCTCGACGGCGGCCTGGGGGTTGTTCAGGTTGCGCTCCAGCTCGGCCCGCGCCAGGAGCAGCCTGGGGTTGCTGGGGTTGGCCTTCTCGGCGGCGAGCCCGCACTCGCGCGCCGCCACGAAATCGCCGCGACCGATCGCGATTCCCATCAGGCCGAGGTACGCGTCGGCGTTGTCGGGCTGCGCGTCGACGATCTTGCGAAGCAACTCCTCGGCCTTGCGGGTCGAGGAGTCGTTGTTGTCGAGCAGGAGCAGCTTGGCCCGCACGGCGTAGAGATCGGGGTCGGTCGGGAAGCGCGTCTCGAGTTCGGCCAGCATCTGCGACGCGCGGGCCCGGTCCGGCTCCCCTCCGCGCAGCACGAGCGTCTTCACCAGAAGCCTCTGGAGGGTCGCGTTTCCGGGGCCGGCGGCGAGCCCCTTTTCAAACTCGGCGACGGCGAGGTCGAGCTGGTCGGATTCGAGGTAGAAGCGGCCCAGCGTCTGATGTCCGTTCACGGCATCCAGGTCAATGAGGGAACGGAAATCGCCCTCGGCGCCGGTCATGTCGCCCGTCTGTGCCTTGAACGCGCCGCGAAGGAGGATGGCGGCAAAGGAGCGGTTGGATTCCACCTGCTGGTCGAGCAGCGCGCGGGCCTCGCGGATCTTCCCGGCCTCCTGCATCAGGTCGACGCGGGCGGAGAGCACGCGGAGCGAATCGCGGGCCGGCCCGGGCGCTTCATCGAGCACCTGGAGGGCGGCGGTCAGGTCGCGCGACTGCTGCCAGGTGAGGCGCGCCAGGAGGATGCGAGCGTCGGTATCGCGCGGATCGGCCGCGATGCGCAGCTTCAGCTCCTGCACGGCGGTGGTCAGCTCGCCGGCGCCGACCGCCGCGCGTACGCGCCGGACGGCCATGGCGCGCGGGCTGGCCTGCAAGCGGCCGAGCACGTCGCGCGTCTCGGCGACGCGGCCCTGGCGCTCCAAGAGCGCGATGAGGCGATCGGCGATGTCGGTTGCGCCGGAATTGACGACCAGGGCGTTGCGATAGAGGTTCTCAGCGGCATCGAGGCGCTCGAGCCGCTCGTACGAATCCCCCAGCACGGCGACCGGCGCGGTCCACTCGGACTCGGTCTCGATGCACCGCTTGAGGAGCGCTTCCGCGTCCGGGTGGCGCTCGCGCCAGGCGCTGCCCGCCAGCCAGACGATGGCCTGCTGCAAGCGCCACTGGACGCCGGATTCGCCCTCGATCCCGCGGAGCTCGTCCACGAGTTTCTGCGCGAGCGGCTCGTCGGCGCGGATTTCGGGCAATCGGAGCAGGAGGACGCGTGCGCGGACGTCGCGCGGGTCGGCCCGCGCCAGTCCCATCAGCCGTTCGATGGCGGCCGGGCGATCGCCCTGGGTGAGCTCGAGGAGCGCGAGCTGGGTGCGGAGGGCGTACTTGTCGCTGTCGCCGGGCACGCGCTCGATCGCCTGCGTGAGCGCGGCGCGGGCGTCGGCGGCCTGGGCGTTGGCCAGCAGCAGGTCGGCGAGCAGGGCCCAGGCGGCGGAGGCGGTGGGCTGCCGCTCGAGCGCGGCGCGGCAGACGTCGATGCCGCGGGCCACGTTACCCCCGGCGGTGTAGAGCCGCGCCAACTGCAATTCGCACCGCAGCGGGTCGGACAGCTCGCGCGTCGCGGCGCGCAGCGTCTCCTCGGCGGCGGCGACGTCGTCGAGGCTCGACTGGACCATGGCCTGGAGCTCGCGGACGTCGGAACGGTTCGGGTTGCTGGACTTGAGGCTGGCGAGCTCGCGCCCGAGCGCCGCAAGCTCGTCGCGGTTGAGTCCGCGCGGGTCGTCGACGGCGGCCTGCACGCCGGCCTCGATGCGGGCCATCTTGGCGTCGATGCTGCCCGGCTCGATCGTCTCGGCCTGCTTGGCGGCGGCGAAGGCGCGGGCCCAGTCGCGCAGGCGCGCGTACTGCTGCGCGAGCAGCATCGTCATTCGAAAATCGCGCGGCTGGGTGGACAGGTGCGCGGTGAGCACGCGGATGGCGTGCCGCGTCTGCCCGATCTGGGCATAGGCCTCGGCCAGCATGGAGCTGGTCGACGGCGAGTAGTTTCCGCTGGTGACGTAGGGCTCGAGCAGCTCCACCACGCGGAACGGGTTCTTCTCCAGCCGCGCCACGAACGCCTGGAGGAACAGGGCTTCATCGGAGCTCTGGCGGCCCTCGGTCTTCTTGATCAGGTCGATGTACTCGTCGACGTAGCTGCGGGCCTTGGCGAGGTCGTTGCCGGCCGCATAGAGCCTCACCGCGACCGGGAGCACGGCCATCCGCTGGCCGCGGAAAGTCAGCCCGGCCAGGGTGGCGTCGGCGCGGCTGAGGTCCTCGGGCGTCGGACCGCGCGCGGCGGCGAGCTGCGCGTCGAAGATGAACTTCATCATCTGCCAGTGACTGGGGTCGAGGTTGTACTGGCGGAGCGTCTCGGGCTTGACGTCGTCCACGGCGGCCAGATGCTGCCGCGCACGGTCCAGCTCGCCCAGCTCCATCCACTCCTCGGCGAACATGAGCCGCACGCGTGGATCGGGCGACCCGAGCTGCTCGGCCCGTTCCAGGTCGGTCCGGGCAGCCTTGCGCTTGTCGGCGCGCAAGCGGGCGTCGGTGGTGCGGTAGCCGCGCAGGAAGCGGGCGCGGCGGATGTAGGCCTCGGCGGACTTGTCGTCGTAGGCGACGGCGCGATCGAGCCACTTTTCGGCCTGGGCGACCGCGTCGTCGGCGCGGGACTCGGCGGTGATGTCGCTCAGGAGCGCACAGGCGTCCACGAACTCGCTGTGCCGTTCAGCCCGGGACTCCAGGCTGGTGACGAGAGGAAGGAGGACGTCGCGCGCCTCGTCCGAGCGGTGTTTCTCGAACAGCGCCCGCGCCAGCCAGACCGGCGCGGAATAGTCCGCCGGGACCGCCTGCATCCGGTTGCGCGCGATGTACTCCAGGTCGTCGTAGTTGCGGATTCCGAAGTAGATGTTGACCAGCTCGCGATACGCGCCGCTGTGCGTGGGATCGAGCCGCAGCAGCTCGCGAAAGCCCATGGTCGCGTTGCGGATGTGTCCGGGCTCCAGCGGGCGAATGGACATCTGCGCCGTGGCGTACTTCTCGAGCACCTCGAAATCGTCGGGATTGCGGTACAGATAGTCGCGATAGTGGCGGCTGGCCGCGGCCCAGTCCGCGCGGGCGAACGCGGCGTTCCCCTCGCGCAGCGCGGCCGAGACGTTCAGGTTGCGGCGGATGAAGTAGGCGGACACGAGCCCGACCCCGAGGACGGCCAGGCCCCCCAGGCCCAACACGAGCAGCTTGACGTTCACCCGCGCCGGACGAAGGCATGTTCGCATGATGATGTCTCCGGTGGCCGCGCGCCGCCCGCAAGGCGTTGCCGCGGCGCGCAAGAGCCGGACCTGACCCGAACGTTCATTCTAGCCCGCGATGCGCAGAACGCACACGTGGGGGCGAGGGAGCCAGCGATGCGCGTCCCTCGGCCGCGCGCAGGTTTGGCGGTGCCGGGGAGGCGCGGTAGCGTAGCGGCGATGGACGCGCGACCGGCGACCGATCGGGAGCTCCTTTGGCGGCGACGCGAGCCGATCGTGCTCGTGCCGCACGATCCGAGTTGGCTGGCGCAGGCCGCGGAAGAGTGCGCCCGGATCGCCGAGGCGTGCGGGCAGGCGGTGGTGGCGGTGGAGCACATCGGCAGCACGTCGGTACCCGGGCTGATCGCCAAACCGGTGCTGGACCTGATGCCGCTGGTGAGGCGCTTCGAGGAGGGGTTTGCGTGCGTCGAGCCGATGCGTGGATTGGGGTACTGGTACGCGGGTGAGTTCGGCATCGCCGGAAGGCATCTGTTCGTGAAGGGGGCCCCCCGCACGCACCACGCGCACATGCTCGTCGTGGGCTCGAAGGAGGCCCGCCGGCACGTCGCGGTGCGCGAGGTGCTGCGTTCGGACGCGGAGGCGGCAACGCGATACGCGGCGCTGAAGCGGGAGCTGGCGGCGCGCTTCGGGGACGACCGCGAGGGGTTCTCGCAGGCCAAGAGCGGGTTCATGCGCGAGCTGTTCGAGCGGGCGGGAGTGGCGTAGGCGCGCGTGTGGCGGGGCGAACCGCGTGCCGAATCGCGGTCGAGCGGCGCGCGGGCGGGCCGGCGTTCACGGGTCGCCATCGCGCGGGTCGAGGAAGGGGTCGTAGCGCAGATCGATGCGAAACGCGCGTTGCGGGTCGAAGAGCATCGCCTCGCCGTCCACCGTGCGCCGCGCGACGTCGCGCCACTGACCGGGCGGGCGCTCGACGATCCAGCCGGCCGCGTGATCCAGGTCGCGTCGCAGGCGCGCGAGGTCCACGCCGCGGAGCATCGCGGGCAGCGCGTTGAGCTTGTCGATCAGGCTGGCGTAGACGGCGCGGACGCCGGCGGCCTGTCCATTCTGCATGAGCACGAACAGGACCGCGGTCTGGATCAGGGTCTGATAGAACAGCGCGCGGCGGCCGTCGAGGTCGGCCCAGACCGCCTCCCAGGCGTCGTGGGCCTGGTAGAAGTCGCCGGCGTTGAAGTGCGCCAGCCCGGCCAGGAAGGCGGCGCGTTCATCGGTGGGGGTGGGTCCGGACCAGCGCGAGCCACGACCGTCCGCGGGGTGCGGCGCGTCAGACGAATTGCCCATGCTGCGAGGCCTTTTCCTCGAGCCAGGAGAGCTTGTCGTGCAGCGCGGCGGCCTGCGGCGAGTCGGGGTAGCGCACGATCAGCTCGCGCGCGATGCGGACGGCCTCGCCGTAGTTGTGGTTGGCCAGGCAGCTTTTCCAGTCGCTCTCCATGCGGCGGCGCAGCACGATCTCGGCGTTGGCCTCGAGCGTGGGGAGCTGCTCGCGGAGCGAGCGCGCCTCGAGCGAGTGCGGGAAGCGCTTCATGATGGTGCGGGCCGTGGAGAGCGCGTTGGCCCAGTCGCGGCGGTTGGCGAACTCCTGCGCCTGCGCCATGAGCCGCACGCGCAGATCGCCCTCGACCTGGTCGCGTTGCACCTTGAGCTTGCGGGCCAGCTCGAGCGCGCCCGGCGCTCCGGGATGCCGGATGAGCAGGTCGTTCACCGCGTCCTGGGCGCGGTCCCAGGCGCCCAGGGCCGAGAGCTCCTCGACCTGGCGCGAGGCGGTCTCGATGTCGCGCGACTGCACCTGGGCGCGTACGGCCTCGATCTGCGCTTCGAGCGCGTCCCACTCGCGGAGCGTGGGGAACCGTTCGCGGGCGGCCTGCACGCGCTTGCGGGCCTCGAACCAGTTGTGCTCGCGCAGCAGCTCGGGCACGTCGCGCTCCAACGTCGCTACCAGCTCGCGCGCCTGGATCTTCTGCCGCGCGGCACGTTCGCTATCCGTGAGCAGCGCGATATCGCGCGCTTCGCGCATGAGCGCGACGACTTCGCGCAGGAGCTTCTCCTGTTCATCCGACTTGGCGGCCAGGGCCCGCAGTACGTATTCGCCACTGCCCGCGCTGGCACCGCGTGATCCGCCGGCCGCCGCGGACCGCTCCCCGAACGCCTCGGCGAGCACAGCCAGCTTGCGGACCGCCTCCGACATGCCCCAGAGCGCGATGGCGCCGGCCAGGGTGGTCACCAGCAGCCACAGCGCCCCCAGCAGGTCGGTCGAGGAGAGCGTCTCGGCCTGAGTGGCCCGCCACAGGCGCTCCACCGAAGTCGCCGCCCCGACGATCGTCACCAGCAGCGCGGCCGCGTCCAGTGCCGCCGCGATGAGCCGCCCGCGGTTAAGCCGCACGGGCTCGGTCCTGGGGGTTTCGGAATCCTGTGAGGCTGCCATTCGGGCGCGACTCCATGACCGCCGCCGCGGCGGGAGGGCTATTATTGGCGTCGGGGGGAAAAACGCAAACGAGACGGGGCGGGATCGAGCGGCGGCCGGCACGCGTCGCCTCCGCGCGCCGCGCCCCCCCTGCCACCGAACGGGCGCGACGCTAGAATCGCACGCCAGAGGTTGTGGAGGCCGAACGCGATGGAACCGAAAGCGACAGGCGGCGCGGCGGCGCGCGGCGGGTTGTGGTTGGCGGTGGCCGGACTCGTCCTCGCGCTAGGGGGCGTGCCGGCGTACCTGGCGTTGATCGACGTGCCGCTTCTGCGCACGACGGGGCTGGCGGCGCTGGTGACGATGGGGATGGGCGCAGTTCTGGCCGGGCTGGCGCTGCGGCGTGACTCGCGGCGATGGGTGCGCGTGCTGGGCATTGCGGACCTGGCGCTGGTGGTCTGCCTGACTGTGGCGTACTACGCGTTGTCGGTCCTTCCGAAACCTGCGGACGCGGCGACGTCGCTGGTGGTGGCGCCCGATTTCACGCTGCGGGACGAGCGCGGGCGGGACGTCTCGTTGAAATCGAGCTACTTGGCCGGGCCGGTGCTGCTCGTTTTCTACCGCGGGCACTGGTGACTGGTGTGTGCCTCGGAGCTCCGCGGGCTCGGAGCTGTTGCGGACGTGCTGCGTGGAATGGGCGGGCGGCTGCTGGCGGTGTCGGTGGACCCGCCGCAGCGGTCGGCGCAAGTGGTGGAAAGGAACGGGCTCGAGTTTCCGATCCTCGCCGACACGGAGCGCGAAGTGATTCGCGCGTACGGCGTCGTGCATGCGGGCGGCGGACCGGAGGGCGGCGACATCGCAATCCCGGCCCAGTTCCTGATCGGGCGGGACGGGAAGATTCTCTGGCGATTCGTGTCGTCGCACGTCCAGTACCGCGTCGACCCGGACGAACTGCTGCGGACGATCCGCGAACACGCCGGCGGGCCGTGACGGCCGAGAGGCGAATCCGGACGGTCACCGCGCGGGAGAACCGGGCGGCGCGGGACCCCGCGTAACTGGCGGCTTTTGCAAGCGTTACGTCGCGCTGCGGGCCGGGCGAATTCCGTGGAAAGTCGCGGTTCCTGCCGCTACCATCGTCAGACGCGGGTTGCAGATCAGCGCGACGACGTGCCGGGCCCGGACCGCGCTGATTATCGGCGGCGGCGAAACGGCGTTCCGCTGGCCGTTCCCCGGGGAAGGAAGGTTGAATGCGCGCGTGGCATTCCATCGCACCGCCGATGGCGCGGTTTCGTGTCATTGCGGCGGCGGCGGCGCTCGCGGGGCTGGCAGTCGGAGGGTGCCCCGCACCGGATGATGGGAGCGGGGGCGGCGGGTCGTCGCGCACGATCGGCACTACGTCCGCGGTGACGCCGATCGCCAGCGCCGGCGCCGACCAAACGGTCCGCACCGGCGACGCGGTCGTGCTCGACGCGAGCGCGAGCAGCGACCCCCGCGGCCGGTCCCTGGCGTATCGATGGGAGCAGATCGGCGGCACGCCCGTCGGGCTGACCACGCCCACAGCGGCACAGGCGGGTTTTGTCGCGCCGGCGCTGACGGGTGACGACGCGCTCACGTTCCGTGTGACCGTCACCAACGCGGACGCACGGTCGGCCTCGGACGAGGTCGTGGTAGTCGTGACGGCCGGCGGCCCGGTTGCCGACGCCGGCCCGGACCAGGTGGTGCTGAGCGGCGCGCAGGTGAACCTCGACGGAAGCGCGAGCACGAGCCCCGGCACGGGCGCGCTGCGCTATCGCTGGCAGCAGGTGGGCGGGACGTCCGTGACGCTGCTGCACGCGCTCAATCCCACCGGCGTTCCGGACCCGCTGGCGCAGAAGCCGGATCCCGCGCGGCTGGCCGATCCCTATTTCATCGCCCCGGCGGTCGCGGCGGCGGCGACGCTTGAGTTCGAGCTGGTAGTAGAGGACGAGAGCGGCGCGGGTGCTTCGGATCGCGTGGTCATCACCGTGAACCCCGCTCCGTCGGACGCGCCGGTCGCCGACGCGGGCCCGGACGTTACGGTCAACGAGGGGAGCGAAGTGACGCTGAACGGCGCAGCCAGCGCCGGCCGGCAACTTACGTATGCGTGGCGGCAGACAGGCGGCGACGCAGTCGCGCTCTCCGGCGCGGACAACGCCCAGGCGACGTTCACGGCGCCGCAGGTCTCGGACGACGCGGCGTTCACATTCGAGCTGACCGTTACGGACGACCGCGGACTTCGCGCAGTGGATACGGTTGTCGTGACGGTGCACGACCTGAACATTCCGCCGATCGCGGCGGCGGGCCCGGACCTTGCGGCCAATGAGCGCACGACGGTGGTGCTGAACGCGACCGGGTCGGCCGATCCGGACGGCAGCGGGCTGACGTACCTCTGGACGCAGGTGGGCGGCCCGGCGGTCGTCGTGCGCGACGCCGGTTCGGCCATCGCCAACGTCACCGCGCCGTCGGTCCTGTCGACGACGGAGTTGACGTTCCGCGTGCGGGTCACGGACGCGGGCGGGCGCAACGCGACGGACGACGTCATCGTCGCCGTGGCGGACGTGGACGCGTCGCGGCCCCCGGAGCTGGCGCTGGAGTCGACCCAGTGGCAGACGGCGTTTCGGCAGGGCGCGGTGGTCGGCGGCAGCGCGTTCCGCCTGCGGAACGCGGGCGGCGGGCGGCTGCGCTACACGCTGACGAAGGACGCGACCGGCGACGGCGCTTGGCTGGTTGTGGGCGTGAACCAGGGCGACTCGCTGGGCGAGTCCGACACGATCCCGCTGACGCTGAAGCCGGAACTGATGCCCGCCGGCGACTATGCGGCGACGATCACGATCAGCGCCGATCCCGGGACGATCGGCGCCCCGGCCGCATTCGGCGTGCAGGTCACAGTGCTGCCGGTCAACCCGACGCAACCGACGATTCAGTTGGGAACGACGCGGGTGCGAGCGATCGGGAATGGCGTGGGGGGCGCTGACGCAGCGCCGACGGGGTTCCTGGTCGCAAACGCGGGCGCCGGCCTGGTCGATTTCCAGCTTTCGTCGAACCAGCCGTGGGTGCAGGTGCCGTCGTCCACGACGCAGACGGGCGAGACACCGGACCTGGTCAACCTGACCTTCGCCGGCAGCGGCGTGCTGCCGCGCGGGCGGCACGAAGCCATCGTGACGGTGAGCCATCCCGACGCGACGAACGGCCCGCTGGAGGTCAAGGTGGAGCTGGTGCAGGACGCGGAATTCGAGTCGGAGGTGGCGTCGGATTCCTTCGTGGCCCCGCGACACCTCTCGACCGACGCCAGCGGCTACCTGTACCTGGCGGACGCGGGGGCGCACAAGGTCTTCAAGCTCGACGGAAACGGCGCGATCGTGGGCTCGTTCGGCAAGGGCTCGGGCAACGGCGACGGGCAGCTCTTCCAGCCGTTCGCGGCCGCGACCGACCGGGACGGAAACGTCTACGTGGCGGACTTCGGCAACTCGCGCGTGGTGGTGTTCAACGCGCTGGGCGAGTACCTGCGCGCCTGGGGGTCGTTCGGGACCGGTCCGGGACAGTTCTACGGCCCGGTCGACATCGCCCTGGATTCGAAGGGGTTCGTGTACGTCGCGGACGGCAAGAACTCGCGGGTTGAGAAATTCGCGTCGGACGGCACGTACGTCACACAGTGGCTGTCCGTCAGCTCGACCGGCGTGGACACGAGCTGCGCGGGGCTGTTCGTGGATTCCGGCGATCGCGTGCTGGTTGTGACCGACGAGGCCGTCACGGAGCACTCGGTGGACGGGGTGATCCAGCGCGTGATCGCGCAGAACGACGCGAGCGGACTGTTCCGCGACGTGCAGGTGGACGATCTGGGGCGGATCTACACGGTATCGGTGCACGCGGACGTGTACGTGTCGCGGGGGCACGTGGCATCGTACTCACCGATCAGCGAGCCGATCGCGTCCTGGTCCGCCAACGGCTCGGCGGCCGGCCAGGCGGGACCGTGCTCCGGGCTGGCCGTCGATCCGTCCGGCGGCATCTGGCTGGTCTCGGAGAACCCGACGCGTCTCGTGACGTGGAGGCGGTGAGCGGAGCGCGACCCGCCCGGGGAGTCAGCGGCGTCGGGCGAAGCGAACGGCCTGCGCCAGCCAGGCGGCGGCCTCGGGCGGCGCCTGCGACAGTCCGGCGAAGTCGAAATACGTGACGCCCGCCTGGATCGCAACGTCCAGTGCGCGGATCAGCGTCGCGGCGTCGCGAAGCCAGGGCCGCCAGACGGGTAGCTGGAGTCCGCGCGGCTGCGGGCGGCGCGCGAGGCGGGACGAGACAACGGCCTCCAGATCGTGCGCCGCCGGGTTGGCGCCGAAGTCCGGCGCTGCGAGGTCGTCGATGGCGGCCCAACCCGGCGGCGCAGCCGCTCCGCTTTCGATCCAGAGACGATCCACGCCGTCATGTTCGCCGGCCAGCGCCTCCAGCCAGGCGGCGTTCGCGGCGTCGCGGGCCTCGCAGTAGGCGGCGATCACGGGGTCATCGGCGGGATCGACGGTGGAGTCGTTCGCGTCGGCGCGGAGGGCGCGCTCGAAGTGCACGCGAACCGAGCGTGCCGCGGGGTCCGGATCTGCGCCGGAGTCCAGCGCGATCTGTCGGCAGGACTCGCAAAAGCAGAGGTTGAGAAGGCGTGCCGCGACGGCGTTCCACGCCAGGAGCGGGGGCTCGCCGGCGGCGGGAGCGTCGAGCGTCCAATCGGCAATCTCGAAACCGACCGGCTCGACCCGCCGCAGATCTCGCAGCGTCGCGCGCAGAGCCGCGCGAACGTCCGGGTTGCTGACGCAGGCCCTGCCGTGCCAGACGTCGCCCCAGGCGCTGCGTTGCTGGGCCGGCGCGTAGTCGGCGACGCCGGGCGCGGAGCGAAGAGAGACGCGGCCGGTCAAACGCAGCCCCAGCGCCTGGAGTCGCGGCAGGGCTTGCTCGACGCCGCGCGCCCGGGCCGAACGAGGGGCGATGCGCGTGCTTTCGAAGTGTGCCGGGCCGGGCGGAAGCAACCAACCGCCGGCCGCGGTGGCGACGCGGAGATCGCCGCCGAGGAGGTTGAGGGTTCGGGCCGGGGGCGCGACGGCGGGAAGAACGACCCGACGGATGCCGGTCTGGTCGAGGGCGCTCTCCGTGACAGCGAGCGAGTCGGGATTGAGGGCTGCATGATCGACGACAAGTCCGAAGTCGCGGTTCACGGGGGCATTGCAGCATCGAAGGGGCAGGGTTGCAAACGGCGGCCGACGCGGTGCGTGCGGCGCGGGCCGGGCAAAAAAGGGGCCGCCGACCGGTGGTGGCCGATCGGCGGTAAAGCAAGGTCTAGGAGGAGTTTATTGCATCCGGACGGTAGGTCCGGCAAGCTGTCTGTCCGGTCGAGTCGGACCGGCCGGACTCCTTCGGAGAGCACGTTCGCCCGGAAGCGCCAGGAGCCCGTCGTCGATTTCCGACTAGGTACTATTTTTCTAGGACTCCGATCGGGGCGGAGTCAAATGGCGTCGGCGGAAAATTGCCGAGGGCGGGCCGGTTCTCGCGGGCGTCCCCCCCTACCACGCCGACAGGTCGCCGACGATCTCCTCGACGAGGTCCTTCACGGTCACGATTCCGATCGACTCCTGGCGCGAGTTGACGACGATGGCCATCGCCTGGCGGGCGGACTGCATGCGAAAAAGGGCGCTGGAGACCGGCTCGGACTGCGCGAGGAACAATGGCGGGCGCATGAATGCTTCGATGGGTCGCGCCGTCGCGTCGGTCAGCACGTCGTAGACGTTGACGATTCCAACGATGCGGCGTGGCGCATCGGCAAAGGCGGGAAGCCGCGAGAAGTGTGCCATGCGGGTTACGCGCAGGAAATCGGCGCGCGAGATGGCGCGAGGCACGATGACGGCGCGTGCGAGCGGGATCATCACGCGGACGACGCGCAGATCGCGCAAGGCGAGTACGCGCTCGGCCATGTCGCGGCGGTTCGGGGAGAGCCCGTCGGCCCCCGCGCCCTCGTGGAGCATCATCAGGAGCTGCGTTCTGGGCAGGCCCGCTTCGGGCCGAGCGCCGCCGGCGCCAATGCGGCCCATGACGGCGCGGGAGAGTGCCCGCGCCGCGCCAAGCAGGCCGGTGACGCGCGAGACGGCCAGTGTGGCGGCGAGGAGTCGCCAGAGCGGGTAGACGAACCGCTCGGGCTGGCGTCGGGTGAGTTGCTCCGGCAGCGCCGCGCCGAGGGCGTAGATGAGGGGGGACGCGACGACCGTCGCGGCCGGCAGGGTCGCCCAGAGAGGCAGTCCGCGACGAAGGAGGAAAACGACCAGCGCGACGATCGCGGCGAAATCCGCGGCCCTGGCCGCCAGCGCCATGGCGACCCGGGCGCTGTCGGGACACTCCAGAGCCCGCGCGAGGACCCGCGCGGCGGGCACTCCACGGTCGGCCTGCAACCGCAGTCGAACGCGGTTCAGAGCGAACATGCCGGTCCAGAGACCCCGGCAAGCGGCGCCGAGGGCCAAGGCGGCGGCGAGTGCCGACAGGAGCGCGGCGGCCGTCACGGCGATCCCTCCGGCAGGAGGCGCAGGGCGACGCGGTCGATGCGATGGCGGTGCACCTTGAGCACGCGCAGCTCGACGTTGGCGAAGCAGATCCGATCACCGACGCGCGGCGCCCGTCCCAGGCGGCTGGTGATCAGGCCGCTGATGGTGGCAGCCTTCGGGTCGAGCCCGCGTGTGCCGAGGACCTGCGTCCAGTCGCGCGCGCTGAGCCGCCCGGAGAGCTCGTATTCGGTTTCGGAGAGGGGGACGATCTCGGGTGCCGGGACGGCGTCCTCCGGATCGCGGATGTCGCCGACGATCACTTCGAGCAGGTCCTCCAGGGTCACCAGACCCGCCATCCCGCCATATTCGTCGACGACGATGGCGAGCTGCGAGCGAGTCTCGCGGAAGAACCGCAGGAGCTGCTCGCAGGAGGCGGAGTTGGGGACGAAGCGCACGGGCTGGACGATATCGCGCAGCGGCTTTTCGCGGTCAAGAAAGAGGACCTTGGCGTACACGAGGCCGACGACGTCGTCGATCGCTCCGCGGTAGACCGGGATCTTCTTGAGCCGCGTGAGGCGCACCAGGTCGCGGAGGCCCTCGGCGGGGGCGTCGACGTTGTAGGCCTTGACGTCGACGCGCGGGACCATGACGTCGCGGACTTTGATGCGGCCGAGGTCGGCGACTTCCTGAAGAAACGCGCTTTCCAGCTCGCGCACGACGCCGTCGCGACCGCTCAGCGTGAGCAGGGCGCGGAGTTCGTCGGGGGCCAGGGCGCGCGGGGCGTCGGCGGAGGGCGCGGTGAAGGCGCGTTTCAGCGGCTCGACCAGCGTGACCGAGAGGAGCCATTCGGCCGGGCGCAGCACGGTGTCGGCCGCGTGCAGCAGGACCGCGGCGACCGGGGCGAAGCGCAGTGGAGCGGCGAGGGCCATCGCGCGCGGCAGCACGTCGCCCAGGAGCACGGTGGCGGCGATCGTAAGGCACATCGCCAGGGGCACGACCCACCACCCGCGGGCGGGCAAGCGAAGCGCGGCGACGACCGCGTGCGACATCAGCGCGACGGAGAAGGTGACGCCGGCCAGGAGCAGAGTGCGTCGCGCCGCTTGAGCGCGCTGCATGACGAGCGCGACACGGCGCGTCGCCCAATGGCGGCTGGCGGCGCAGTCGCGGAGCTGCACGCGTGTCAGCGTGAACAGCGACGTCTCGCTGGCGGCGCAGAATGCGACGCCGCCCAGCAGCAGTACGAACAACAGGCCGTCGACCCAGCCGGGGGATGGGGATGCGCAGGCGGCGGTGACGGCGAAGTGCATGGGAGCTCGTCGGGCCTGGTGAACCGAGGGTGAAAGTCTATGGTCGGGCGAGGGGACAAGCGACGGGGTGGACGGGGTCGGGGGCGGCGGAGAAGGGTGGGCGGCGGTTGCCGCGGCGGGCGGCGGCGCGGATAGTAGTGGGCATGATGTCGAACCTGGCGCTATTGCTGCTCGGGCTGGCGTCGCAGACCTCCACGCGGCCTGTGGACGACGGCGACGCGATCGCGATCGTCAACGGGCACTCGATCGCGCGGCGCGAAGTGGTCGAGCTGCTGATGGAGTCGCACGGGCTGGGGGCGCTGCAACAGCTCATCGTGCTGGAGCTGGCGCGGCAGGAGACGAAGCGGCGCGGGCTGGTGGTGGGCGCCGCGGAAGTGCGGGTGGAGTATGAGCAGTCGATGGGTCGCATCGCGCGCGAGGTATTCGGAGATCAGAAGGTGACCGAGGGGGAGCGTCTCCGGGGACTGGAGACCGTGCTGGAGCGCAAGGGGCTGTCGATCGCGGAATTCATGGTGGCCACGGAGCGGAACGCGCACCTGCGGAAGCTGGCCGAGCAGGACCTTCGGATCGACGAGCGGCTGGTGCGCGAAGAGTTCGGGCGGCAGTTCGGAGAGAAGGTCGAAATCCGCCACATCCAGCTTGCCGATACGGAAGACGTGGCGCGGGCGACGCAGGCGTTGGGGAGCGGGGAGAGCTTCGGCGACGTGGCGCGTCGGATGAGCCGCAACGCCGAGACGGGAGCTGCGGGGGGCCTGGTGCCCCCGTTTTCATTCAACGACGATTCGATTCCGCCGTTGATGCGGGAGGCGGCGTTTCAGCTCAAGCCGAACGAGGTTTCGACGCCGCTGCGAATCGAGAACGCGTACCACCTGATCAAGCTGGAACGACGGATCCCTGCGACCGCGGCGCGGTTCGAGGACCAGCGCGACGCGGTGGAGCGGGCGCTGCGGGAGCGGATCGTGTCGCGACTGATGGGCGAGCTGGCGACGGACCTGTTCCACAAGGCGCGCATCCGCGTGCTGGACCCGCGGCTGAAAGTCGAGTTCGAGGCGCTCTCGCGACAGGCGTCTGCGCCGGCGCCGTGATGCACGCTGGAGCGGTAGAAGCGTATTGCAGGCGACGATAGACTCCGCCGCGTCGAGGCCGGAGCTGTCCGAGCCGAAGGTGCGGGCAGGGTCCCGCGCGGCTCGCGGCGCCGGTCTCGGCCGCGGAGCCAGAGCAGCGAGGCGGCGTCGATGCGGCTGATTCTGATCGAGAACGGCGCGATGCTGTCCGACGTGGTCATGCAGCGCGACGAGTTCGTGGTCGGGTCGGGGGAGGACTGTCGGCTGCGGCTTCCGGATTCGCGCATCGGCGCCCATCAACTGGTGTTCACGCCGGAGGGGGACACCGATTGGATGATCGAGCAGATCCACGCCGAGACGCCGGTGCTGGTGAATTCGACGCGGCTGGTGACGCGGCAACTGCTCAAGACGGGGGATGAAGTATCGGTGCTGGACTTCGTGATCCGCGTGTTTCCGGAGTACCTGGAGACGGGCGGAGCGGTGGCGCCGCTGCCCGAGTCGTCGGCGGCGGCGGTCATGCAGATGGCGCGGTTTGCGGCGTTTCGACTGCCGCCCGGGACGGTGGTGAAGAAGATCGAGGAGCCGCTGGCGCTGCTGGCGAGCCAGGTTCATCGGGTGGGCCGAATGAGCCTGGCGTTGTCGCAATGCGTGGCCCCCGAGCAGGTGATGAACGTCGCGCTGGACGCCCTGCAACAGGTATTCACGGCGCAGCGGGTGTGGATGGGCATTCGGCGTGTGAACTACGGGAGCATGGAGTACACCGAAGGGCGCGTCGCGGACGGCAAGGCGTTTGATCTGCCGGAGACGGGCAGCAAGCTCCAGCCGCGCGTGCTGGACCGCGGGCAGTTCCTGCTGATCCCGCGCGTGAGCCCGGAGGACTCCAGCTCGGTGCTGGCGGCGCCGCTGACGGGCCCGGAAGGCAACATCCTCGGCATGCTCTATCTGGAGAGCGGGGAGGGGTCGCGGCGCTACGAAGTGAGCGACCTGGATTATCTGATTCTGCTGGCGAACATGGTGGCCGTGCAGCTCGACGCGGTCTTCCGTCAGATCGCCAAGAACCGGCAGTCCACCATTGACGGCGAAGTCTCGGTGGCGCACGAGATCCAGGCGCGGGTCACGCCGCGCAAGCTCCCGCAGTGGGAGACCCTGCAATTCGGGGCGTTCCGCGAGCCGGGGCGGCAGCGCACGGGGGACGTCTACGACCTGGTGCGGCTTCAGAACAACATGGCGGCGTTCATCGTGGCCAACACGCCGGCCGTCGGTCCACTCCCCAGCATGCTCATGGCGCAGGTGCAGGCCGCGTTCCGCAGCGCATCGATGCACAACGACGCGCCGCACGTATTCATGCGCTGCATGAACTGGATTCTCTACGACGGGCAGCGTGACCACCCGCTGGACTGTGTGATGTGCATGGCCGACCCGGCCACGGGTGAGCTGCGCTACGCGACCGCCGGCCGCATGGGCGCCTTCATCATCGGGCGGCGCGGCGAGGAGCGCCCGCTGCTCGGGCCGGACTCGCCGGTGGCGCTGGGATTGGAGCGACACGTCAACTACCAGACGCAGACCGAGCGGCTGGCGCCATCGGAGACGCTGGTGCTGTTCACGCGCGGGGTGACGACCGCCAAGAACCGGTTAGACGACGTGTTCGGCGAGGAGCGGTTCATCAACATTCTGTGCGACGGGTTCGGCCAGCTCGCCAGCAACATGCTGAAGGAGATGCTGATGGACCTGCGCAACTTCACCGAAGGCGGCTCGCAGCCGGACGACGTCACGGTGCTGCTGGCGCACCACCCGCAGTAGCCGCCGCGGCGCGGTCAGGAGCTGGACGGGGGCGACGAGATCACGGGCAGCGGCGTGCCGCTGCGCGGCTCCTGGTCCGGCTCGGACTTCGGGGAGGGCGGGGGAAGGTCGAAGTCGTCGTCCGCGAACACCTCGGAGTAATCGGTCGCGTCCACCTGCCGCCGCAGGAGCAGGTAGATGTGCGTGCTGCCGCACAGCCACAGGTTGAGCCCGACGGCCAGTACCGCGCCGACGTGCAGGAACACCCAGCCCATGATGAACCAGGAGGCGACGGTCTCGCTGGCCGACAGCGGCGCCTGCCCGAAGCGCCCCCAGAACGGGACGGCGCCGGGCAGGAGCGTCAGGTCCGACCAGGCCGGCATCTGCCAGATCGCGTCGAGGGGTCCAAGCCCGTCGGTCCGGTCGCTGGAGACCAGCCCGAAGACACTCATGCCCAGCCCGACGCCGATGTGCGTGAGTTTCAGGGCCACCGCCGCCACCAGGCGGACCAGCACCATCACCGCCGCCGAATAAGCGAGCAGCACGATGTTGTAGAAGACCACGTGGGCGCAGCGGGAGGCGACGTAGTTGAAGCCGCGGCTGACGGCGTCGAAGCCGTCGGAGTGCTCGACGGCGATGATGGGCCACATCAGGTTGAAGCCCAGCAGCGTGGCGACGGCGACCAGCGCCATCAGCGTTCCGACGAGGAGGGCCAGCACGAAGAGCACGCCGGCGATCGCCTCCCCCACCACGGGGATGGCGCCGAAGAGACCGCCGACCGTCAGCAGCGCTGCTCCCAGCAGCAGCATGCCCACCGGCAGGCCCGGCGCCAGCAGCAGGTAGGTGAACTTCTCCCGCGCGAATCGAAGGGCTGCCGCGAGGGAGAGGTGTTCGTCCCGCGTCGCGTGGATGGCCGCCATCCGCGCCAGCGCCCCGCAGAAGTAAGCCGCGACAACGAGCATCGCCGCGCCGACCAGCACGGCGAACAGCGGCCGCTCCACCCACAGCCACTGCAACCCGCGCACCGCCGACCCGAGGCTGCCCAGCAGCGTCGGCTGCCGATCGAACGCGGTCCCGCCGACGCCCAGGCGCCCGGCAACAACCGCATTCACGGCGGCGGCCGCGCAGCGGCTTTCGAAACGAAGCAGGGCGATGAATGGTCCCAGCGGGCGACGCGCCGCCAGCTCGATCAGCGCCGTTTCGCGCGCCAGGGCGCGCGTCAGCTTGCCCTGCACGTCCGCCCGCTCCGCACCGGTCAGTTGCGGATCGGCGTCGAGCAGGACGCTCAGGGCCTGCTCGCATTCGCGCGGCGAGAAGGCTGCCCGCGGATCGCGTCCGCCCAGGGTGAATCGCAGGCAGTCGGCGGCGCGCTCCAGCTCCGCGAGGCGCTGGGCGCGCGCCAGGGTGGCGCCGGCGGCGGTGTCGGAGCGAATGAACTCACGCCCGGCCCGCGCCCGAACGTCGATCAGGTCGCGCATACTCTGGGGCGTGTCCTCGCGCGCCTGCTGAATCAGCGTGCGGGCCGTCTCGCTGCGAAGCCGCGCGGCGGCATCGTCGTCCGAAACGGCGCCGGCGAAACGACGGAGCAGCTGGGTCTCGGTGGCGCGGGCATCGCGCATGGCCGACTGGCGCCAATCCCGAAACTCCACCGCCGACAGCGTGGCGAACGCCTCGATCTCGTTGATGGCGCCGCCGTCGCGGCCGGGCACGACGATCGCGCCGCCGTCGCGCGACCCGCCCAACCAGATGCCGTCGAAGAGGCGGCCGATCAGGTAGCAGGCTGCAACGGCCGCGAGCGCCAGCATCAAGCGAACCGGCCAGAGCGCCATACGGAAGGACCGGAAGATCCGTACGAACGGGAACGTTTCGGCCCAGTCGATCCCGCGAAGCGTCGGGCTGGCGTCTGGCATGGGTGTCTCCGAGAGCATTCGGGCGTTGGGTACCGTACCCCGCACTGCGCCGGAGAGCCATCTTCGGGGTGCGACCGACGCGAGAGGCGGAGCGTACGGCACGTTCGCCGCGCTGCGCGGCCCGTCAGCCGGCGCGGTCGGGGGTCATTATAGGATTGCGACCCGACGCGGCAAGCGAGGGACCGAGGTCGCCGGAATCCGGGCATGCAGCGAGCGAGCGTCGAGGCGCGGTGCGGCGACGCGCGTCGCGCGGAACCGCGCGTCTCCCCGAACGCGCGGCGCGGTTGCAGGTTGAACCGCGGTCGAGCCCGAAGGTGCGCAGTGGCCTCGCGCGCGCCGCGCGATGGAAGCCAGACGACGGTGGAACCCCGGCTGGATGCCGGAGAGGCGGGTCGAGTCTGGCCGGGGATCGGGCCGGCCGGATCGGCGAGCGGCGTTCGGGCCCGGTTGGTACGTAACCTCTGCGAGCGGTAAAGTTTGCGCGTCGGGGCCGGCGGGCCGGCACGCGGGCGGCGATCGGCCGATTTCTTGGGACAGTTGGCACCGCTTATGATCTCCAACGAGTCGGCCGACGCTTTTCCAGAGGGCAGTGATGAGCACGTCCCGCCTCCGCATGTTGCCGTTTGCGCCCGGAATGATCACGCTGCTGCTATCGGGGTGCAGCGAGGGGCTGGTGCTGTCGAACCTGTTGATCGACGTCGATCCCGTGCCGGTCCGGCCGCGCGACGCCACGGTTGCGACCAACGTGGAGCCGGTGGTCGACGCGGGGGACGACCAGACTGTGAACGCGGGCGAGACGGTGGTCCTGAACGGAACACGGACCTTTGATGCTGACGCGGACCACCTTCTGTTTTCGTGGTCGCAGGTTTCGGGCGATTTCGTGCTGCTGGAGGGGTCGGGGGCATCCATCGCGTCTTTCAACGCGCCGACGGGACACGCGGAGGCCGTGACGCTGACCTTCCGCCTGACGGTGATTGACGGAACGGTGGCGCGGACGGACGACGTGAACGTGACCGTGAATCCGTAGCGCATGCCGCGCCGTCTGGCGCGGCGGCGACGGCCGGCAAGGCGACGGTTCGAGACGGTTAGTCGAGCGCGAGCCAGGCGAGTGTCAGGTCGTCCTGCGGCGGCTGCCCCGCGGCGAACGCGTGGGCGTCGTCGAGCAGGCGATCGATCAGCGGCTTTCCGCCGCAGGCCTCGACCAACCTCCGTACTCGTTCGGCGCCGTACGCCTGCCCGTTTTCGCCTTCGCGGTCGGTCAACCCGTCGGTGTAGGCCAGCAGGCGGTGGCCGCGTTTCAGCTCGACGACGGCGTTGTCCCAGCGTTCGCCGGCGAAGATGGGAGTGAGTAGCGGACCTGTGGACTCCAGCTCGCGCAGTCCGCCCCGCGCGCCCCACAGCAGCGCGGAAGGGTGCCCGGCGTTCACGTACGTGAGGCGTGAGGGCGAGTCCACCCGCGCGCAGAAAAGGGTCACGAAGCGGTTGGTCCCGAAGGGTCGCAGCCCCTCGGCGATGCGCGTGGCCACCACCGCGGGGTCGAAGCTGGCGTCGTGGCAGGTGTGAAAGGCGGACTTCACGATGCCGGTCAGCATGGCCGCGGCGACCCCGTGCCCCGAAACGTCGGCCACGAGGAACACCAGACCGTCGGGCGGGAGCACGACGTAGTCGTAGAGGTCGCCGCCCAGCTCGGTGCAGGGGACGTAGCG
Source organism: uncultured Planctomycetales bacterium (assembly GCA_964401365.1). Lineage (GTDB taxonomy): Bacteria > Planctomycetota > Phycisphaerae > UBA1845 > Fen-1342 > CAYNYG01. Next base: position 24,449 of record CAYNYG010000047.1, read on the forward strand.
CGCGTCGAACCGCAGGCGCCCTGCGGCAGCGGCACCGGGCGGCAGCAGGCTCTGCTGGAACGCGCGCGCGAGCTGGAGCTCGCGCTCCAGGCGCGCCGTGTGCATCTTGTTCTCGCGCGCCAGGCGGCGCGTTTCCACGCAGCGCTCCACCAGCGTCAGGATCACGTCGCGGTCGAACGGCTTCTGAATGAAGTAGTACGCGTTGGCGCGGATGGACTGCACCATGCGCGCATCGAGGTCGTGCACGCTGCCGGTCATGATGACCACGTCGACGTCGGGCTGCACGTCCCGCAAGCGCTGGATCAGCTCGAACCCCGACATCTCCGGAAGGCGCACATCGATCAGCGCCAGGTCCGCGGGCATGAGCCGGGCGGCCGCGAGGGCCGCGGCGGGGGTCGGGCATTCGACCAAGTCGTATCGCCGACCGAGGACCCGCGCGACCGCAGCCAGCATGCCGGGTTCGTCGTCGACCACCAGGATTCGCGGGCACTTCGTCATGCGCGGTCCGATCGGGGCGGAACCGGTGCATTATGCGCTGCGGACCGCGCGGATGCGGCCTTGGGCGGCGCGCTCCGGAAAAAACAGCGCTTCGACGCAGGCACGGGCGACGGTCGGGGAAGTCAACCCGACGGGCGGGATGGCCGATCACCAGTCCACGGGGTGCGCCGGAGCCGTGACTTGAGTTTCTGGACGTGGTTTCTGAACGCGCTGGGCGTGGGGGAGGCGGCCGAGCCTGCGCGCGGGGCGAGCGGATCGGGCAGCGTCGCCGTTGCCGAAGTCGACGCGGACGGCCCAACCTGGTGGTCGCCCGGACCGGAGGCGTCCGACGACCTGGTGGCGTTCCCGCCGCCGAGTCTCTCCAAGGCGGCCAGCGGGCTCGAGAACGTGCTTGGCTGCTATTTCACGGCCCACGATCCCAAGCTGCCGTCCCTGCCGCACTCGACGGCGCAGGCGCTGGCGATGCTGAACGATCCGAAGGCCAGCCTGGCGGCCGTCGCGGGCGAGATCGGCCGCGACCCGACGCTGGCGGCGGCGGTGGTGCGGACGGCGAACTCGGCGGCGTACTGTGGAGTGGAGAAGATCACCTCGCTTCCGACGGCGGTGACGCGCATCGGCGCCACTGCGCTGCGGGCGATCATGATGCGACAGTCGCTGCACCAGGTCACGCTGCAAAAGAGCGGCCCATTCCGCGAGCAGTCCGAGCGGATCTGGAAGCGCGCGCAGGCGTCGGCCGCGGTGATGCACTCTCTGGCGCCGCTGGCCGGGCTGGATCGCGACGCGTCGTATCTGGTGGGACTGCTCTGCGACATCGGCAGCGTGGCGGTGCTGCGCGAAGCGCAGGAGCAGGACGCCGTGCTGCGGACGCGCGTCACGCGCGCGGAGTTCGACTACCTGTGTGAGCGGTTTCACGAATCCCTGGGCCGCTTTGTCGCCGAGAGCTGGGCGCTGCCGGCGAATCTCCAGGCGCTCATCGGAGAGCATCACGCCTGGCCCGGCGCGCCAGACCGCCTCAGGACCCCGCGGCTGCTGTTGCGGCTTACGCACATGATCGTCGCCAACCTGGGGCTGGCCCCCGACGGGCCGTATGAGATCCCAGGGTCGAAGGCCTCCCGCGAGCTGGGTCTTGACCGCGACGCCCGGACCAGGGCGGTGCTGGCCCGCATCCCCGACGCAATCAAGGAATCTTCACAGCTCTGAGTGCGGGTCCGGCCGGTCCGGGATCACGGCTCGTCCACCTGTGCGTCGCCGGCCTCCGGCCAAACCGGCTGCGTGGCGGCGCGCAGCACGCGCGCCAGCAGAAGCGTTCGCTCGCGCGGGTACTTGGGGACGCGCACCGGCTCGGCGGCGACAGTCTCGAGCTCGACACCCTGCCGCGCAGCGGCGTCGGCCAACGCTCCGGTGGTGAGGATCCAGACCGGCTCGTGCCCGACGCGCCGCAAGAGCGCTTCGATCCGCGCCGGGTCATTGAACGCTTCCCACGCACAGGGGATGTAGGGGTAGACCGCCGACTGGGCCAGGCCGATGACGTTGAGCGTGACGCCGGACGGGACGAGCTGCGCGGCCTGCTGCACGAACTCGACAGTCGGACGGCGATGGTCGCGGCGCGGCATGATGACGCCGCTGACCAGGGTGAAGGCGACAAGCGCGGCGAGAAAGCCGCCGGCATAGGTGCCGGTGGCAATCCGGCCGACGCGCCGAGCGTGGTCGGCCATCAGCTTCCCGATGATGATCGAAAGCGGCGGCAGAACGGGAATGCAGTAGTGCTTGTGCTTGAAGGCCGAAACGAGCAACGGGACCATCCCTGCCAGGAACCAGAGCCACAGGTATTGCGTCGCGGGGTGCTCGGGGCGGCGCAGCGCGGCCAGGAGGCGTGCGGCAACGCGGCGCGCCGCCTCGAAGACCCCGAGGCGCGGGTCCGCGCGGCGCTGCTGGTGCGTCATCGCGATGAAGTGAACGAGGAGGACGGCGCCCCAGGGGAGAGTGAGCCAGGGGATGGCCCAGAGGTAGACGAGGGGCGACTGCGTGCCGAGATGGTGGAGGCCGCCGATGCGGTCGAAGTAGGTGTAGCCCCAGCGCAGCAAGGCCAGGTTTCCGACCTGTAGCCAGACGGCCACGTACCACCCGAGTCCCAGGACGACAAAGCAGGCCAGCGCCGGGGTCAGCAGGACGCTGCGCACGGGCCACCACGAGCGATGCAGCCAGGCCAGCGCCAGGATGGGCGCGGCCAGCAGCGCCACGGCGAGCGGCCCCTTGGCCAGCACGGCCAGAGCGGCCAGTGCGTGGAACGCCGCGGCGGCGTGCAGGGGTAGCGATCTGCGGCCTCCGCCCCAGTGGCACAGCAGCACCGCGTGGGCGGTGGCGATCAGCAGCGCGAAGACCAGGTCGATCTCGCCCAGCCGGCCCTGCATGTACATATAGACGCACGAAGCCTGGATCAGCCCCGCGAGCAACCCGGTGAGCGGATCGAAGAAGCGCCGTCCCAGCCACGCCACCAGGACACACAAGCCGATGGACGCCAGCGCCGCTGGGAGGCGTGCGGTCCACTCGTTGAATCCGCCCAACTCGAACAAGCCGGCGATCATCCAACTCACAAGCGGCGGCTTGTCGACCCAGACGCGGTCGGCGTACTGCGGGACGATCCAGCGCCCGTCGCGCACCATGTGCAGCGCCGGCAGCGAGACGATCACCTCGTGGCGCGTGAGCGTGCGGTCCGACCCCAGGAACGGGAGGTAGATCGCGGCGGCGTAGACGGCGACGATCGGCAGCACCCACGCGCGACCGCGGCGCGCCGCGATGCGCGGCTGCGGCGCGTCGGGTCCGACCCCGTCGTGAGCGGGCGGTCGGGGCGCTATTCGCGGAACTCCTCGGGAAGCTCGTCGGCGCGGCCGAGACGCTGATAGGTGGCACGGACGGCGGCGCGGAGCTCGGGCAGCTTGAGCCAGCGGGCCGAGCCGTCGAGGAACAGCGCGCAGCTACCCTCGTCGCCGGTGATGCGCTCGTAGGCCAGGACGTTGTGCATGTCGCCACCGGCTGGCTGGGCGATCAGGACGTAGGAATCGCCGTCGAGGTGATCGCGCGGCGAATGGAGCATCTCGCGCGAGATCATGCCCTGGTCGATCAGCAAATCGAACGACGCGGGGAACTTGTCGGCGTTGTCGGTGGCGTAGATATGGCAGGCCATCCCGATTCCTCGCAGATTGGCCATGCTGACTTGTCGTTTCGCAAGCTCGCGGGCCCGCGAGAGCGACGGGAGCAGGATGGAGACGGCCAGGGCGGTGGTGGCGACGTTGGCGTTGCCGCTCACGAAGAAGGTGGCGGGTGTGTCGCCGTAGCCGGTGTAGAGCGCGCCGTCCTTGTCGAAGCTGTAGCCGCCGACCGCGTTGCGCACCCTGGCGATGCGGTCCGGAAAGGTCGGGAATGCGCCGAGATCGAACTCGGCCGGGCCGCCGGCCCCCATGCTCGCGGCGGCGGTGTAGACCAGGTGCAGGAGCGGGTAGAGCGTGTGCTCGAAGAAGCGCGAGTCGTAGTAGGTCACGCCGGTGAGCTGAGCGGCCAGGCGGGGCCGCACCCGCTTGAACTCCGGGTGGTCGAGCAGGCTGGGCCCGCGCGACTTGGGATCGACCTGCTTGAGCGCGGTGGCGACGGTCTGCGGGAACAGGCCGAAGACCACGCGGCCGTTGGCGAAGCCCCAGGCCGGCGCGACCGGGACGGGCAGCCCACCGACGAGCACGTAACGGACGGTGCGGCCGTCGGCCTGCATCTCGCGGACGGTGAGCCGGATGCGGGCGGTCTCGGCGAGAGGCGTGAGCATTTCGACGAGGCGCGCCAAGCAGCCGTCGATGGCTTTTTCGTCGCGGACCTGATTGACCAGGACGATGCCGGAGAAGAGCAGGCCGCCGTTGGAGGGCGCGTCGTAGACGGCCCACGGACCGCCGAAGGCGGGCAGCGCCGTCTCGACCGGGTTGAACCCCAGGAACTGCGACGCGGCGGCCAGGCCGGCCTCGACCTGCGGCAGCGCCTCGGGCGAGACCTTCTCGAGCGCCGACATGGCCTCCTGCCACAGGGCGGCCGGGTCGAAGCTCCAGGCGGAGGCCCAGTACGCGTCGCGCGGAATGACGGCCAGGTCGTCGTCGGTCAGCGGGCGCTGGTCCCAGAGCTTGGCGATGCCCGCGGCGCCGGGCGTGGTGTGCACGAACACGGACATGCGCGACCCGTCGGGCGTGTCGTCGAGGTTCAGGTAGAACGACTGGATGGCGTCGAAACCGAACGCCTTGAGGGCCAAATCCATCATCCTGGCTTCGTTGTCGTCGCCCTGATTGAGCACCTGAAGCAGCGCCGCCAGGTCGCCGAAGGCGCACAGGTGCCAGTCGCGGTTGACCGCCTTCACCTTCTCGCGGCAGAACTTGAGCTCGGCGCTCTGCGCCAGCGAAGGCGCGCCGCCCTTGGCCAGTGCGACGGCCTTGGCGGCCGCGGCCTCGCTGCTGGCCAGAACGAAGTGCGAGCCGACCGCGCCCCAGTAGGTGTCGCCGCCGCGCTCGGCGCGGGAGATCTCGGTATCGCCGACGCGGTGCGGAACGGGCGCGCCGGCCTGGCCCGCGGTCGCGAGCTGCTGCGCGAACTCATCGGCGAGCGGAGACGCGTTGGCACCCGCGTTCACGACGATCACGACCGCCGGTTGCCCGTGCGAGCCCGCGTCGGGCGGCAGGATGGAGACGGCGCCGGTGCCGCGGGCGGCCATCTCGAACATCGTCAGGGCCCGTCGAACGCTCTCGAACTCCTCGCCGCCGGCGGCGCGAAGCATGGGCGAGCTGAAGACGGCCTTGGCGAGCTTGGCGATCTCCGACTGGTCGCTGCTGAGCCGCGACCATCCCAGGTACACGGTCGCGTCGGCCGGCGCCAGCGCCGCGCTGTCCTGGGCCGCGGCGGTGGCGGCGACCGCAAACAGCGCCGTCGCCACCCAAGCCCGAGTTGTGTGCGTTCGCATGATGTGAGTCCTCCGCGGACGCCGGCTTTTCACAATCGATGAAAGCGCTGCGCGCGTCGGCGGCCGACGCCGGCGTCGGGTCTGGAGATTATACTTGTCCGGCTTGAACCGTGCAGGGGGCGGCGCTGCGCGGGAGCGCCCGGAGCGGCGCGCGAGCGACGGGATCGACCTGGAGGCCGGTCGCAACGATGGAAGCGAGCGCGGCGGGAGCGAGCTGGGCGCGGCGGCTCCGAAAGGCTGGTGACAGGTGACGCGGTTGGGAGTCGTGTCGTTCCTGAACTCGCGGCCGTTGGTCGAGGGGCTCGGCGCGCGGCCGGACGTGTCGCTGCGATTCGAGGTGCCGTCGCGGCTGGCGGGGCTGCTCGACGCCGGCACGGTGGACGTGGCGCTGTTGCCGGTCTTCGACGTGTTTTCGAGCGGCGGGCGCTACGAGGTGATCTCCGACGCGTGCATCGGGTGCGACGGCGAGACGATGACCGTGCGCGTGTTCTCGCAGATTCCACCGGACCGGATCGAGCGAATCCACGCGGACACGGATTCGCACACGTCGGTGAACCTGGCGCGCGTGCTGTGGCGGGCGGTGTACGGGCGGGTGGTGGAGATCGTGCCGCTGGACGCGCGATCGGGCTACGACCGCTGCGACGCCGTGCTTCTGATCGGGGACAAGGTGGTCGACCCGCATCGCGCGGGCTTCGCGTACGAGGTGGACCTGGGAGGGGCCTGGCGGCAGCACACGGGATTGCCGTTCATTTTTGCGGTCTGGGCGGCGCGGCGTCCGGAGACACCGGAAGCGCGGCGGCGCATGGCGGAGCTGGGAGAGTTGCTGTCGGCGGCGCGTGACGCGGGCGTGGCGCGGGCGGAGGAGATCGCGACGACCCTGGGGCCGGGGCTGGGCTGGCCGGTGGAGCTGGCGCGGCGCTACCTGGCGCGGAGCTTGCGCTTCCGCATCGACGGGCGATTCGTCGAAGGTGCCGAGCTGTTCGCGCGCCGCTGCGCGGAGATGGGGCTGGCGCCGCGCGGCGCGGGGATCCACTGGCCGGAGAGCCTGCGGCCGGCGGCTGTGGTGGGCTAAGCGTGGGAGCGAGACCGGGAACGGACGCGGTCATCGTCGACGCACGGTCGCAGGCGGAGCTCGACGCGGTGCGGCGGCTGTTCCGCGAATACGCGCGCGAAGTAGACGAATGCGCGTGCTTCCACGAGTTCGAGAGGGAGTTGGCGGAGCTGCCGGCGCGGTACGGCCCGCCGGGCGGGTGGCTGCTGCTGGCGCGGGTCGCGGGCGAGGACGCTGGA
>CAYNYG010000048.1:0-29397 GCA_964401365.1 uncultured Planctomycetales bacterium
CTCGGTCGCCGCCGCGTACGCCGCCGCCAGCGCGGCACGGGACTGCGCGATCCCGGAGAGCTGCTGGTGCGACGCGCGCTCGGCACCCACGGCCGCCTGGGCCGAGTCCACCTGCGCGGCCAACTCCTGCATCCGTCCCGCGGCACCTTCGTGCCGCGCCACCGCCTGCGACAGCTCAGCGGCGGCGCGCTCGGCCGCCTGGGCCGCGGCGGCGGCCCGATCCGCGAACGGCTGGAAGGCGCGCTGCGCGACCTCCAGCGCCGACCGGGCCGCGTCCAGTTCCACGCGCAACGCCGCGCCCTCCCACTTCGCAACCTGCGCGTCCGCCAGCGCCGCCGCGGCGGCCGCCTGCCTGGCCGCGGCTTCCCGTTGCGCCTCCTGCGCACTGCTGGCCTTGGCGGTCGCGGTGCGCTCCGCCAGCAGCGCCGCCGCCTGCTCCAGCGCCGTCTTCGCCGCGGCGCGCGGGTCCGCGGCGCGCTTCGAAGTCGCAGCCGCCAGCGCGGCTTCGGCGTCGCCGGCGGTCTTCCGCGCGGCTTCCTCCGCCGACGACGCCTGGTCACGCCGCGCCTTGGCCGATTCCAACGCCGCCACCGCCGCGTTCAGGCGCGCCGACGTGTCGGCCGCCGACTGCCGCGCCGCGGCGAGCCGCTGCTGGGCCGCGCCGGCCGCCTCCTGCGCCTGCCGCGCCGCCTCCGCCAGCGGGACGTCGCCCGGCGTTGCCTCGGACGCCGCCCGCGCCGCCGCAGCCTTGGCGCCGGCCGCGGTCGACTCGGCGTCCCGCGCCGAAAACTCCGCCTGGGCCGCGGCATCCGCCTCCACCGCCGCGCGCGCAACCCCCACCGCCGCCTCCACGTCCCTTCGCGCTGCCGCGGACGACTCGGTCGCCGAGCGCGCCTGGCCGGCGGCCTGGTCCCGCGCTTTCGTCGCGTTCGCGATCTCCGCCTCCACCGCGGCCCACGCCAGCTCGGCCGCCTTGAGCCCCTGCTCGGCCTGCGCCACCGCCTCCTGGGCCCGTTGCGCTTGGGCCGTCGCCTCCGCCGTCGCGCGGCGCGCCTCGAGCAGCGCCGCGTCGGCGCCGTCCTGCGCCTGTCGCGCCGCGCCGAGCCGCTGCTGCGCCGTCTCGAGCTGCGTCGCGATCGGCGGGGGGTTGGCGTCCAGCGTGCCCAGCAGCGCCCCGTCCGGCCCGAACACGCGCACCGCTCCGGTCAAGTCGCCGCCCACCACCACCTCACCGCCCGCATCCACCGCACATGCCAGTGCAATGTCGTCCAGCGGCGGGAGGGCGCGCACCGGCCCGCCGCCGCCGTCCCAGACGCGGAGCGTGCGATCACGGCCGGCCGTCACCAGGCGTCCGTCGCGCGACCAGCGCACGCACAGCGCGCCGCCGTCGTGCGCCTTCCACGCCTTGGTCTGTGTGCCCCCGACCACCTCGATCAGCCGCACCTGCCCATCCTCGCATGCGGTGGCGAGCAGGTTGCTGTCGCCGCGCCAATCGAGGCTGGTGATGCCCGCCGGATGCGCCGCCGGGGAATGGAGCAGGGCGTGGGACTCGGCCTCCCAGAGGAACAGCCCGCCGGTGCGGTCCGCCGTCGCCAGCAGGATGCCGTCCGGGCTGTACGCGACGGCGGTGATCCAGTCGGTGTGTTTCTCGTGGCGGTGCAGCAACGTGCCGCCGGCGACGTCATAGACCTTCACCACTTTCGACGGCCCGCCCAGCGCCACGCGGCGCAGTTGCGGGTCGGCGTCGGCGGCCCGCACCGCGTCAAACTCCTCGCCCAGCACCGCCCGCCGCGCCCCGTCCGCGACCGACCAGAGCCACACGCGGCCGCTGCTGCCACTGCTGCCCCCGCCGCACAGCAGTACCCGGCCGTCGCGGGTGAAGCGCAGCACCTGCGGGAATGCGTCGTCCAGCGGGAGAACTCCCAGCAGGTCCAGTCTCCGCGTGTTGTAGAGCAGCACCTGCCTCTGCCCGGCGACCGCGACGACGTGCCCCGCGGGATGGGCCGCCAGCGCCACGATCGGCCCGGGTCGCTCGCAGACGACCGCGGGCGCCAGCGGCAGCCCGACCGGCAGGACGGCAGCGGCGGCGGGGTCCGCGGGCGGCGGCGGCGCTGGCTGCATCCCGGCGGAGGTCGCGGCGGGCGGCGGCGCGGAATCGGCCGCGTCGAGGCATCCGCCGGCAATCCAGGCGCGGAGGATCTCGACGGCGTCGTCGGGAAGCCGAACTCCGCTCGGGGGCATCTTCGGCTCGCGGGTGTGGGTGACCGACCCGAAGAGGGGGCTGGCGTCGGGATTGCCGGGCACGAGGACGGCGCCGCCGCTCCCGCCGCGCAGCGCCGACGCATGGGAGGCGAGGTCAAGCCCGCCGCGGGACTTGTCGGGGTTGTGGCACTGCAAGCAGTGCTGGGCCAGGAGCGGGCGGACGTGCTGCTGGTAGGTGACGGGCTGGGCGCGGGCGTGGATCGCGGCGGGCAGGAGCATGAGCGCGCAGAAGTGTTTCACGTGAAACACCGTTGTCGGCCTGAAAGTCCGGTAATCATCCATATCAGTGATTAAACATGAATTCCTTGCTATTCAGGATCGACCAGAACGCGTCCTCCAGTCCGGCGGCGGGGTCGGGCGCCTCGGCCAGCAGCGCCGCCAGCCGGCTGCGCTCGTCGCCGGTCGGCTCGCGGCACAAACACGCCAGGTAGAGCCGCCGCAGTACCTCGTCGGGTGCGGCCCCCGACTCGAGCAGCGAACGCACGACGCGGCCTTCGGCGATCTTGCGCTGGACCGTGTCGCCGTTGAGCAGGTGCAGCGCCTGCGTGAGACTGGGCTCCATCACCACTTCGCAGGTGCAGACCGTGTCGCGCCGCGCCCGGCCGAACGCCGTCAGGAAGTAGTTCGTGACGCTCCCGTCGGCGATCTGCACCGCCCGGGCGCCCAGCGGCAGCCCGGGAAACTTGTCCCGCGTCTGGGTCACCTGGCTGATGCAGTCCAGCAGGCACTCAGCGCGGATGCGGCGCACGGCGGCATGGGAGAAGTTGCGCTCGTCGGCGGCGTTGGACGGATTGGTACGGCTGGAGCGCTGGTAGGCGCGCGAGGTGCAGATGTCGCGCACCAGCCGGCGCAGATCGAAGTCGGTCGCGACCAGCCGGTCGGCCAGCGCGTCAAGCAGGGCGGCGTTGGCGGGCGGGTTGCTGACGCGAAGGTCGTCGGCGGGCTCGACGATCCCGCGGCCGAAGAAGTGGGCCCAGATGAAGTTGGCGACGTTGCGTGCGAAGAGGCGGTTGTCGGGCGCGGTGAGCCAGTCGGCCAGGGCGGCGCGGCGGTCGCGGCCGGCGAGGTCTGGGAGCGGGCCGCCGAGGAACTTCGGCGCCATCACGCGTGCGCCGACCGGGTGCCGGACGTCGCCGGCGGCGCGGTTGAAGAGGACGGTCTCGCGGGGGTCCTCGGCGGACTTTCGACCGACCTGGGCGAAGAAGGCGGCAAAACCGTAGTAGTCGTCCATGGTCCAGCGGTCGAAGGGGTGGTTGTGGCACTGGGCACACTGAATGCGGACGCCGAGGAAGGCCTGCGCAGTGTTTTCGGCGAGCTTGAGCGGGTCCTGTTCGATCTGGTAGAAGTTGGTGGCGGGGTTGGTGAAGGTGCCGCCCTCGGCGGCGATGAGGTCGCGGACGATGCGCCGGATGGGCGTCCCGGCCGCGATGCGCTCCCCGAGCCAGTTGTAGTAGAGCAGCATGGCCTTGTAGCTGACCTGCGGGGTCGAGCGAATCTGAAGCCGCTCGGCCCACTTCATGACCCAGAGCTCGACGAACTCCTTGCGGGCGAGCAGGGCGTCGACCAGCGCGGCGCGGCGGTCAGGGCCGGGGTGGGCGAGGAATCGCTCGCGCTCGGCGGGCGAGGGCAGCAGGCCGACCAGGTCCAGGCAGGCGCGGCGCAGGAACTCCTCGTCGGTGCAGAGCGGGGACGGCTCGATGCGAAGGCGCTGGAGCTTGGCGGCGACGAGCTCGTCGACGTAGTTGGCGGCCGGATCGGGCGCGGGGAGCGGGGCGCCGGCGGGCACGACGATGACGGGCAGGCCGACGGTAAAGGCGCCGAAGCGGGCCAGGACGAGCGCCTCGCCGGGCTGGAGAGCGGTCACGACGCCGGCGGGATCGACTCGGGCGGAGGATTCGTTGCTGGAGAGGAAGACGGCCAGCGACGTGACGTCGCGGTCGGAGCCGTCGTTGTACCGGGCGCGCAGGACCAGGCGCTGCGCAGCGCCGGGTGATTCGAGGACGGCGTCGGGCGGGAAGATTTCGAGCGCTGCGACGGCGGGCACGTCGGCCGCGTCGCGCGGCGCGCCGCCGCGAAGCCAGTCGATGAGCACTTCGTAGCGTCCGTCGCCCGGCGCCAGGCGCTGCCCCCCGGAATGCGGCACGGCGTGGAGTGCCTTGCGGATGATGAGGCTGTCGGCGGGCAGCGCGGGGTTGATGCGGCGGCCGGGAAGCTCGCGGGTCAGCGCGTAGTAGTCGCCGTCGGGGTCGTAGCCGAAAAGGGAGAGGTGGAACCCATCCTGCCCGCGCGCGGACCCGTGGCAACTGCCGCTGTTGCAGCCGGAGCGGGCCAGGATGGGCATGACGTCGAGGCGGAAGCTGACCGGACGCGGCGCGGCGGCGTTTCGAACCGTGAGAGGAACGGCGAGGGAAGCGCCACCGAGCGCGACGCGGAGGACGGACTGGCCGTCGGCGAGCGGCGCGACGGTGTTTCCGGCGATGCGTACCAGGGCGGGATTGTCGCAGGTGACGACCGCGTCGAGGGTACGGTCGCGCGAGAGGCCGCCGGCGTCCACGGAGCGGACCACGAGCGATTGCACGTCACGCGGGTGGTCGAGCGTGACCGACGGTGGAAAGACCTCGAGCTGGGCCGGCGCGGCCAGCACGAGCAGGAACCGAACCAGTGCGCAGGAAGTGGACAGCAGCGGCGTCATGGGTTGGCCTGCGCGGGCGGGGTGGTGGAAGGGGACCTGGCAGCGTCCCGGCGAAGCTGCTCGAGGCGGCTCAGCGGCGGCGGGGGCGTCGCCGCGGCAGGCGGCGGAGCTTGCGCCGCGGGGGGCGCGGCGGCAACCGCGCGCGGGGCATCGACGCGCACGGCGCCGCCGGCGGCGAATCGATGCCAGAGCGGCTGGCCGCCCTGCACGACGTCCAGCCGGCAGAACAGTCCGCTGTGCTGCGCGACGGGCGCGGCCGCATCGGCGACGACGGGGATGACGACCTGCTCCTCCTCGTTCCCGATCTCCACCGGCTGCGCGCTGAGCCCGGCCGGAAGCCCGACCAGCGTGACCTTTGCTCGACCCTCGAACGGGCGTCGGCGCGAAAGCTTGCAGACCACGCCACCGCTCCGGCCCCGTTCCAGCGCGGCCAGTTCCAGCTTGCCCGACACGAAGGCGTCCCCCACGGCGAGGTCGACCAGCGGCGACGAGACCCAGCGGTCGCCTCCGGCAACGCTCGCGGCGGCCAGCACCGCGACGCGGTGAACGGCCAGAGGCGCGTCGGCGGCGGCGTTGAGCGGGTACCGGGCCTCGGACTGGGAGGCCGATACCGTGACCTTGGGCGTGGACGAGATTCCGGGCGGGTTCCAGAGCATGCGCAGCGTGACGTCGGCGGTGAAGCCCGGGTCGCGGTCGACGATGACGCGCAGTTCGGACTCACCGTCGCGCAGCATGCCGCCGGGAGGCGCGACCAGTTGCACGCGGAAGGGCGTGGGCTCGACGACGGCGACCGCGAGGCGGTCGACGGACGCCTGGTAGTAGACCGTCTCGTTGGGCGGGGCGATGACGAGCGGCACGTTCTGTACGAACCCGCCGACGACGTCGCCCGCGTCGCGCCGCAGGCGTCCGCGCAGCTCGACCAGGGCGCCGTCCAGGGGCGCGTCACCGGCCGCCTCGAAGAGCAGCGGCAGGAGCGGTTGGCCGGGCGGCAGCTCGGGCGCCTCGAGCGTGAGGCCGGCGGGGAGGGCGCCGGCCTGGATCGTGACGGGTCCGTCGACTTCGCGGCGGTCGACGCGCAGCAGCGCGGCGACGCGGTTGCCGCGCGGTACGGCGATGCCTTGCAGGAACTGCGGCTGGCGCGCGTCGAGGCGATCGAGCGCGAGGCTGAGCTGCGGACGAGGGGCGTCGATCTCGATGCGGTAGATGAAGCTCGGGCCGCCGCGGCCGCGCTGGTCGCGAACCCGCACCCGGTACGCGCCGTCGGCGGCGGGCGCGAAGCGGAGACGGCTGTCGGGTCCGTCGGTGTCGTCGTTGGCGGCGAGGAGCTTGCCGCCGGCGTCGAGAACCTCGAGGACGGAATCGAGCGGGGAACGCAGACGGCGGGCGTAGACGACCAGGTCGAGCGGCCGATCGCGGGCGGCGGCGAAGGGCCACTCGTGCGCGGCGCCGGGGGTGTCGAGGACGCCCTCGAACGCGATCGGCGTAACGGGAGCGGGCGGGGACACCGGGGCGGACGCGGCCTGGGCCGCGGGGGCGAAAACCGGGATCGCGGCGATGCGCAGGTAGTTCGGGGATGGCGCGCAACCGAGCGCGTCCGAGGCGAAGACGGGGAACGGGTCGGCGCCGCCGGCGGGCAGTTCGAGCTGCGCGGGGATGTCGCCGATGGGATCGCCGACGAAGCGAAGGGCGAGGCGCTGCCCCGGGGGTCCGCCGGGGGGGAAAGCGACCGCGGGCCGGGGGAAGGAGCCGACGTGCAGGCGGTAGCGACAGGAATCGCCGCCGCCGTACGCGGCCTCGCGAATCTGAACGACGTAGGCGCCGTCGGCGGGTGCAACGATGGAGAGGACCGGGTCCTGGAGAGCGAGGGGGGAATCGTCGCAGGCGGCGATCTCGAAGCGGCGCGCGTCGAGCAGCGCGACGTGGGGGTCAAGCATGGAGCGTGCGAGGCGCATGCCTTCGACTTCGACCGAGATTCGCTGGCCGGCGGTAGCGGTGACGGCGAAGGAATCGACGTCTTCGGCGGTGATGACGCCCTCGATGGTGGAGTTGAGCGGGACGGGCTGCGGCTGGTCGAAGTCGTTGTTGGGCTCGGTCTCGGGGAGGACGGGCAGCGCGCCGACGAACAGGGTGCGAAGCTCGGTGAGCCCGGTCGCGGTGCGGACGCGGAACGGGTGCTCACCCAGCGGGCAATCGGGGGCGACGGCGCAGACGGCGCGGAGCGTCGCGGGGTTCTCGACCGCAAGGCTCCGGACCACGACGCCGGGACGGTAGAAGAGCACGCCGCGCGCGTCGTCGAGGCGCTCCCCGTGGAGGAGGAGCTCGGCGGTGGTGCCGCGCTGAAGGCCTGCGGGCGAGACGGAAGCGAGGTGAGGGTCGGAGGCGCGGGCGACAAGCGGCAGCGCGGCGAGTGCGAGGGCGGCGGCGCGGGCCGGGCGGGATGGGGCGCGGAGCATCATGCCGGCTGGGCGAGCAGCTCGCGGCGGACGCGGCCGTCCTTGACGATCTCGATGGGCCGGCCGCCGGGGGCGATGAGTTCGTTGTCGGCGACGATTCCGAGCTGGTGGTAGACGGTGGCGGCGAGGTCGGCGACGGAGAGCGGGTCGCGGTCGGGGGCGGTGGCGGTCGCGTCCGAGGCGCCGAAAACGAGTCCGCGGTGAAACCCGCCGCCGGCAAGGACGATGCTGAAGACGCGCGGCCAGTGGTCGCGGCCGGCGTCGCGGTTGATTTTGGGCGTGCGTCCGAACTCGGTGGTGAGCATGACCAGGGTGGAGTCGAGCAGGGCGCGGCGCTCGAGGTCGCGGATGAGGGCTGCATAGGCCTGGTCGAAGGGCCGCAACTGGGAGCGTACGCCGTCGGCGATGGCGGCGTGATGGTCCCACCCGCCGAAGACCATGGAGACGAAGCGGACACCGCCCTCGACAAGGCGTCGGCACAGGAGCATGCGCTGTCCGGCCGGGTTGCGACCGTACTCGTCGCGAAGCTGCGGCGGCTCGGCGGCGAGGTTGAAGGCCTCGCGGGCTGGCGCGGAGCTGATGAGGGTGTAGGCGCGCTGGTAGAACTGGTCCATGGAGGCGACCGCGTCGGAGGCATCGAGCGCGCGGAAGTGCTGATCGACGGCGTCGAGCATGCGCTGGCGGCGGGCGAAGCGGGCATGGTCAACGTCGGCGGGCAGCGAGAGGTCGCGGACGGCGAAGTTCGGATCGGCCGGGTCGGCGGAGAGGCTGAAGGGTCCGAAGCGGGTGCTGAGGTACCCGGAGCCGGCGAATTCGTTCGGGACGGAGGGAATGCAGATGTAGGGCGGCAGGTCGGTGCGCGGGCCGAGCTGGTGCGAGACGACGGAGCCGAGCGACGGATAGGCGATGGCGGGGCTGGGGCGATACCCGGTGAACATGTTGTGGGTGCCGCGTTCATGGGCCGCCTCGCCGTGCGTCATGGAGCGGACGATGGTGAGGCGGTCGGCCAGCTTGGCCGTCTGGGGGAGGCATTCGCTGAACTGCACGCCGGGCAGGGCGGTGTCGATGGCGGCCAGCGGGCCGCGGTATTCGAGCGGGGCAAGGGGCTTGGGGTCGAAGGACTCCTGGGCCGCCAGTCCACCGGGAAGGAAGATGTGAATGACGGCCTGGGCGACCGGCGTCAAGGCGGGGTGCTGCTGGGAGCCGGCCAGCGCGCGTCGGGCAAGGAACTCGGGCAAGGAAAGGCCGACGCCGCCGACCAGTCCGACGTAAAGGAACTCGCGGCGCGACGGTCGGACGTGGGCGGGGCTGGCGCAGAAGCAGGGGTCGGGCGGCACAGGCGAGCCTCCATGCGGGCCGGATACGCGGTGCCGGCCTGTCGCCTCAGCTTACCGAATGCGCACAGCCGGAGAAAGCGGAAAGCGCGGCGGCTCGGGGAAGGGCCGTGCGGGACTTCGAGGCGGCGGAGAAACGCGCGACGGAGACTCGATCGGGAACGACCGTCGCACGGCGCCGACCAGGGACCTGCGGTCCAGGCCGCGGCGCCCCGGAGACTACTCCGCGGCCGGGGCCATGAGCTGCTCGGCGAGCGCGTTGCACGCCGATTGCCAGAACTCGCACAGCGGAGGGAATTCGTAGTGCAGGAAATCCGCGACCCGGACGAAGTCGCGCGCATCGAGCGCGTCGCGCAGCTCGCGCAAGCGCTCCGCCAGCGCCGCGAGATGGTCGGCGACGCTCTGCGCGTCGAATTGAATCCGCGTAAGGTCGACGCGGCAGGCTTCGCCGCACTGCACCACGGCCTGGTACACGGCGCGCCACACCTGCACCAACGGCCCCACCGCGCCCATGCCGCCGGCAACATCGCCCGCGTTCAAGCGTCCCGCGGCAGCGGCGGCGTCCGCGGCCGCCCGGCGCAGCTCGTCGCGCGTGGCGCGCAGCGCCTCCAGCGACAGCTCGCGCGGATCGGCGGTTTCGAAGTCGACCTGTGCGCCGGGCGGCACCGCCTGCCCGAGCGCGTCCGAGAGCTGCTCGTCGGTCAGCTCGCGTCCGTCCACCGCCACGCTCACGACCAGCCGGCCTGCGGCCTGCGCGCGGATGGCGTTCACGAGCTGTTGCAGCGTTGCCGCAGGCTCCGGGGCGGCGTGGACCCGTTGGCCGTCGAGCGTGATGATCATGGCGGGCACCGGACGCTTTATCGACCGACCGGGGGGGCGTGCTGAAGGCCGCGGCCCGTGATCGACGGCCCGGGCGGGGACGCGCGAGCCGGGGCGAAGCGCGGCCTACGACGGAAGGGCGTCGGGCAAGGATCGGGCGGCGGCCAGATAGTGGTCGTAGGAGGCGCGGACTTCGCGCAGCGTGTCCCCACCGAACTTCTCGAGCCAGGCGCGGGCGATCTCGAACGCGACCACGTTCTCAGCGACCACACTGGCGGCCGGTACGGCGCAGACGTCGCTGCGTTCGTAGTCGCTGCGCTCCGGCTGAAGGGTGCGCAGGTTGACCGAGCCCATGCCCTGCATGAGCGTGCTGATGGGCTTCATGGCGGCGCGAACGACCAGCGTGGCGCCATTGGTCATGCCGCCCTCGAGTCCGCCGGCGCGATTGGTGGGGCGGACGAACCCCAGCCCGGGCGTGCCGCGCAGCGAGGGGTCGAAACGGATTTCGTCATGGACTTCGCTTCCGCGGCGGCGGGCGGCTTCGAACCCCAGGCCGATCTCGACGCCCTTGATCGCCTGGACCGAACCCAGCGCCTGCATCAGCCGCCCGTCGAGCTTGTCCTGCCAGCGCATGCACGACCCCAGACCGGGGGGCAAACCGAAGACCCGCACCTCGACCACGCCGCCCAGGGTGTCGCCGGCCTGTTTTGCGGCGCGGATGGCCTCGATCATCACCGGCGCCGCCACCGCGTCGGGCGTGTACACGCCGTTGGCGTCGCGCGCCGTCACGAGCGCGGACGCTTCGAGCGAGGCGGGCACGTCGGCGGCGTGCGGGCCGATCGCGGCCACGAAACCCGCGCACTGCACGCCGAACTCCCGCAGCAGGCACTTGGCCAGGGCCCCGCCGGCGACGCGAGCGGCGGTTTCCCGCGCCGACGCGCGCTCCAGCGTTTCGCGGCAGTCGGTCGAAAGCCACTTGAGGCTGCCCGCCAGGTCAGCGTGCCCGGGGCGCGGGCGGTGGATGGCCGGGGCGTCGTCGAGGCGCGAGTCGCGGTTGGCGATTTGCAGGACGATGGGCGAACCGATCGTGCGCCCGCGCCGCTGCCCGCTCAGGAACGTCGCGGCGTCCTTCTCGATCTTCATGCGCCCGCCGCGACCATAGCCGCCTTGGCGGCGGGTCAGCTCGGCATGGATCGAATCGAGATCGAGATGGACCCCTGCGGGCATGCCCTCGACAAGCAGGGTGAGCGCGGGGCCATGTGACTCGCCGGCAGTGCGCAATTCGAGCGTGGCCATGAGCGTAGGGGATTATCGGTCCGCGGCGCGGGCAAGTGAAGCCGGTTCGGCCGGCGCACGGCCGGTCAACTGTCGCCCAGCTCGCGTTTTCTGCGGGCGCGGCGTGCGACCAGGTCGAACATGGTCTCGGCGGCCTGGTCGGGCGCGGACCGAGGCAAGGCATCGGAAGGTCGGCCCAGACCCGACACCATCCCGGCCAGCCGGGTGTGAAGCTGCGCGATCTTGAGCGGCGGGAGGACCTCGGTGCGCAGCGACTCGGTCTGCTCCAAGGCGCGCAGGAAGTGCCCGGCAGTCTTGTAGCGCATGATGCGCGACTTGTGCATGGCCCGCTGAAGCACGTCGGTGACGTCGTCGGGCACGCGCTCGCGGGAGAGGCGCGCCAGCGGCAAGGGACTCTCGGCATGGCAGGTCCGCATCGCGTCCATGGTGTCGGCCTGGAAGGGGCAGTGCCCGGTCAGCATCTCGAACAGCATGGCGCCCAGGGCGTACACGTCGCTCTGCGGCGAGACGACGCCCTGGAAGACTTCGGGGGCCATGTAGAGCGGCGTGCCGGAGACGCCCGCGCCACCGCGGACATGCGAATCGGAGGAGAGCTGGCAGGCCAGCCCGAAGTCGCACAGGTGCGTCTGGCCCTGCTGATCGAACATCACGTTGGCGGGCTTGATGTCGCGATGGATGATGCGGGCGGCGTGCAGCGCATCGACGCCGGAGGCCACCGCGGCGATGGCGAACAGCGCCAGCGGCCCGTCAAGCTTGCCGCCATTGCGGAGCAGGTCGCGCAGCGACACCCCGTCCACGTACTCCATGACGATGTAGGGCATGCCGGCAACCGTGTCGACCGCGTGCACGGTCACCACGTGGGCGTGCTTGATCGCGGCCGCCGAGCGCACCCCTTCGATGAAATGGGCCAGCTCGTCGTTGCCGGCCGCGACGCTGACACGGTTGAGGATTTTCACGGCGACGCGTCGGCTCAGGATCTCGTCGAACCCCGCCAGCACGACACCGGTCGCGCCGCGACCGATCACGTCGCCGAGCTTGACGTTGCCCAGGCGGCGCGGAATCTCGACCGGCTGGGGCGGGCTCTGGGCCGCGGTGCGAACCATGACCGTGATGGTGTCGTGAATGGACGAGCTCCCGCCGGGTACGTCCGCACCTGCCAACCGGGTCGCCGCTCCGGCGCCCGAACGCGGTCTCCAGGGGCCGCTGCGTTCCGTTCCCATATCATAACCTTGACGTGCGCAGCGCAGCCGCGACGAGTTGCGCCGGCACGGTCGTCACAAGCGCTGATGCCGGCGCGCGGCGAGGCGTTACACGTCCAGAGACGAATTGCGCGCGCGTCGCCTGTCACGAATCCGGTCGGCCGTGCGGGGGGCGGAGCCGGTCAGTCCAGGGGCTTGCCGAGGCGCCGCCGCTTGTCGCGCAGGAAGCGCATGTGGTGGTGCACGTGGTCGGCGTAGGTCTCCAGCAGGTCGGCCAGCGTCACCTTGCCGCGCTCGGTGTGGATGCCAAAACGGGCGAAAGCCTCGCCGGGCAGGCAGCGCAGCAGGTCGGCCGTAACGAGCCGGTTGAGCCGAAAGACCTCGGCCGCCCTGGCGGCGTCGAGGCGGTCGTAGAAGAGGTTGGCCGTGAAGCGCGATTCGTCGTAGCCGACGATGAGGGGGCGCTCCTCGGCGATGACCCGCTTCATGCGGTCGGAGGCGATCAGGTCGCTGTCCATCAGGTGCAGCACGATCTGCTGGATGCTCCACGTGCCCGGGACGGGGAAGCTGTTGAGCTCCTGCGGAGTCAGCCCGCGGACGCCCTGCGAGGGCAGCTCGGCGCCGGCGGCGTAGCGCTCGATCAGGTCACGCATGGAAACCTCCTGACGTGGGGGATCGGATCGGCCCGTTGATCATCCTACGACGCCCGCGGGCCACGGTTCGCCGGCGACATGGCGCCGAGCGGTGCGGCGGTCGCCGGTCTCAGACGCTGGCGGTCGCGGCGAGCATGGCGACCTCGACGGCCTCCACCGCTTTCCGGACGGCGCGGCCGACGGACTCGCCGGCGATGAGCTCCCGGAGCCGGGCCGAGCGCGGCCGCAGCTCGCGGCTCTGAAAGACCGTGCGCGTCATGCGGGCGGCGTTCAGCAGGCCCAGCAGGACGCGCGTCCGCGCGTCGACGCTGCCGTCGCCCAGCACGGCACGGCGGAGGCGCTCGACCAGGCGCTCTTCGGGCCGCGGGTCCACCTGCGGGTAGATGCGACGGCGAAAGAAGAGCAGGATCGTAGCCTCGTCGGCCTTGAGCACGCCCCGCCGGCACAGGCCCAGCGCGAGCCGGTGGCGCAGTCGCCGCACCCGCGCGAACCGCGCGACCCACACGGCCGCGGCGGCACGGCGCCGCGCCGTCGCGACCTGCTCCAGGCATTCGTCAAGCTCGGCGTTACCGAGCGGCGCTGCGTCGAGCAGGTCCACGAGCGCCCGGCGGGTGCCTTCAAGCTCGACCCGCGCCGCCAGCGCCAGTTCGGCGAGGATCGCTCCGCCAAGGGCCAATTGGTAGTACCCCGCGTGCCAGTCGACGGTGCCCTCGCGGTCGCGCAGCGCCAGCAGCAGCAGCGACTCGGGCAGGTTCAGGTCCGTTCGGTCCGACATGCGACTTCCTCCCGGCGCGCCCCCGCCGGGGATTATCGCCGATCGCGGCGGGAAATAGAATGTGGCTGTGAACGCGACCCAGGCATTCCCGAACGTGACGTTGCACATCCGGGGCATGCACTGCGCGGGGTGCGTCGGCGCGGTGGAGAGCGCCTTGCGCAAGGTCGCCGGCGCGGCGGACGCGACCGTGAACCTCGCGACGCAGCGGGCCGAGATCGCGCTGACCCCGGGCGCGAACGCGGCCGATCCGCGGCCCTTCATCGACGCGGTTCGCGCCGCCGGGTACGACGCGACCGTCGCGGTCGAGACCAATGCGGGGCTGGACGAGGGGCAGCGCTCGCGGGCCGAGTCGCTGCGTCACCAGCGCCAGGCGATCTACCTGGCGCTGATGTACGGGCTGCCGGTGATCGTGCTGCAACACGTCGGACCGAGCCTGCAATCGGGGCTGCCGGGCGGTTCGATCTGGTGGTGGGGGCTGCAAGCGCTGCTGACCGGAATGGTGCTGCGGACGGCGGCGGGACCGATGCTGGCCGGCGCGGCCCGGTCGCTGGCGGCGGGTCACGCGAACATGGACGTGCTGGTGTCGCTGGGGGCGGTGGCGGCCTTCGTGGGCGGAATCGTGGGCGTGACGCTGGCGGCGGCGGATGCGCACGCGGCGCACGAACTGACGATGCTGTTCGAGGCCGGCGTCATGGTGGTCCTGTTCGTGTCGATCGGGAAGTACCTGGAAGCCCGCGCCCGCGGGCGTGCGTCCACGTTCCTGGAGACGCTGCTGTCACGCCTGCCGCGCGAGGCGCAGCGCGTGGAGAACGGGGTAGCGGCGGCGGTGGCGCTGGACGCGCTGCGGGTGGGCGACGTGGTGCGGGTCGCACCGCACGCGACGGTGCCGCTCGACGGCGTGATCGAGAGCGGGCGGGCGGCGCTGGACGAGTCGATGCTGACCGGCGAGTCGCTGCCAGTCGACCGCGGTCCGGGCCAGGCGGTGTTCGGCGGGTCGCGCGTGGCGGACGGGCTGATCGACGTGCGCGTGACCGCGGGGCAGGCGGACTCGACCGCGGCGCGGATCGCGCGGCTGGTAGAACAGGCGCAGGCGGTCAAGCCGCCCTGGCAGCGCTTCGCGGATCGGGCCGCCGGCGTGTTCGTGCCCGTCGTGCTGGCGCTGGCGGCCTGCACCTTCGCCGGCTGGATGCTCGCCGGGGGCGGCGCGCTGTTCGCGTTTCAGCGCAGCCTGGCGGTGCTGGTGGCGGCGTGCCCCTGCGCGCTGGGACTGGCCATCCCGACGGCGGTAATGGTGGGCACGACCCGGGCGGCCCAGCAGGGCATCCTGGTGCGCGACGCCGCCGCGCTGGAGGCAGCCGGTGCGGTGCGCGAGGTCGTCCTGGACAAGACCGGGACGCTGACGCTGGCGCGGATGTCGCTGGTCGGCGTGTCGGCGGCCGACGGAGTCGGTGAACACGAACTGCTGACCCTGGCCGCCGCGATCGAACAGCACAGCGAGCATCCGCTGGCGCGAGCCGTGGTGCGCGCCGCGGAGCAGCGCGGGTGCCCGCGGCGCGAGGTGACGTCGCTGGAGTCGACGCCCGGCGCCGGGCTGCGCGGCCGGGTGGACGGCCGCGACGTCGCGGTGGGCAGCCCGGCGTGGATCGCGGCGCGGACGAACGACTCGGTCGAGGCGGTCGAGTCGGCCGATCCCGGGCTGACGACGGTGGCGGTGGCGCTCGAGGGCCGGCGGGTCGGGACGCTGGCGTTCGCGGACGAGCCGCATCCGGAGGCGGCGTCGGCCGTGACGGCCCTGCGGGACCTGGGGGTGGCGGTGCGCGTGCTGTCGGGCGACGGGCACGGCGCGGTGGCGCGGACGGCGGGGCTGCTGGGCATCGAGCAGTTCGAGGCCGGGCTTACCCCGGCCGGCAAGCTGGCGCGCATCCGCGAGCTTGTGGCGGGCGGACGGCGAGTGGCGATGGTGGGCGACGGGGTGAATGATGCGCCGGCGCTGGCGGCGGCGGACGTGGGCATCGCGATCGGCACCGGGGCGGACGTGGCGCGCGAGGCGGCGGCAATCTGCCTGGTCGGCGATTCGCCGCGGCTCATTCCCGAGGCCATCCGCCTGTCGCGGGCCAGCGCGCGAGTGATGCGTCAGAACCTGGCGTGGGCGGTCGGCTACAACGTGCTGATGATCCCGGCCGCCATGCTGACCGCGCTGCCGGCGCAGTACGCGGCGGCCGCAATGATGCTCAGCTCGTTCAGCGTGGTCGCGAACTCGCTGCGGCTGCGCCGGATGTAAACCCGGGCGGCCCGTCTGCCGGCCGCGGCCGCTACCGGCGAAGCAGCGCGAGCGCCCGATCCAGCACGGGGTCGCGCGTGAGGAAATCCTTCTGCGCCGCCTCCACCACGACGTCGGGCTTGATGCCCACGCCCTCCAGGGGTGAGCCGTCGGGCAGCAGGTCCTTCCAGGAGGGCAGGAACACGGTCACGCCGTTGCCCAGGTCGTGCGGCTTGGGGTTGCCGGAGCTGCCGTAGGAAGGCTCGCCGATCAGCGTGGCGCCGGCGCCGTGGCGCATCATGAGCAGGAAGGACTCGCAACTGCTCATGTTCTCCTTGCCCATCAGAACGGCGACCTTCCCGCGATAGGCGGGCCGGCCCTTGTTCGGCGAGACCACGCGCTCAAGCGGCGGGCGGCTGAAACCGTCCGGCCCAGACGGGTCGCGGTAGACGTTCTTCGAGTAGACGGCCGGCTTGGAGACGAAACACCCGGCCAGGTCGCGCGCCAGCGCCTCGTCGCCGCCGGAGTTGAAGCGCACGTCGATGATGACCGCCTTGGCGTCCTGGAAGTCGTGCAGGGCCACGAACGCCGGCTCTAGGTCCCCGCGGCTGGCGGGCGCCCAGGTGGAGAGGTTGAGGTAACCGACGCCGTCCTCGAAGCGCCCGGTGCAGACCATGTGGTTGTGCTTCTTCCATTGCGGAACGAGCTGGCTGAGCGAGATCAGGCTGGCGTTGGGGGAAGACGCGCGGCGGTGCGTAGCCAGGGTCTGATCGCCGATCCTGAGCCAGATGTGAAGGTCCCGGGCGCTTTCGAGCAGCTTGGCGGCGGCGCGGCCGAATGCGGCTGGTGTCTGGGCCTGCTCCAGCTTCGGCGTGTACTGGTCGAAGAGCCTATCCCAATCCGCGCGCGCCAGGCGCAGGTCGCGATAGGAGTAGTTGTTGTCGATCGCGTCGCGGAGCTTGGCGATCGCAGACCGGTTTTCTTCGGCGGTGAGCCTGTGCCCCTCGGCAGCCTTGCCTCCGCCACCCGTCTTGAACGAGATGGGATACGGCTCGGCGGACTCGCCGGCCTCGTTGCGGAAGTTGCCGGCGGCGGGGCAGTTGATGCTGAGGTGGTATTGGAAGTCCTTCTTAAGCTTCACCGGGATGACCGCGACGCGCTTGCCCTCCCATTTCACTTTTCCGGTAATGTCGGGGAAGGTGGGGCCGCCGCCGCAGACGGAGTGTCCGCCGCGCGACATGTCCTGGTCGAATTCGACGCGGAGTTCCTTGAGGGCCGGGTCCACGTTCTCGTCCCCGTTGTCGGGCGTGGCGCGAATCACGCGCGGGGCGTCACCCAGGACGATCCCCGCCGCGGCCGCGAGAGCCGACCCGGCAACGAGGAAGACCCGGAAGCGGAGGAAGGCGCAGGACATGGGCACTCTCCATCACGCGTTCGGCGCGGCGGTCCGGAGTTTGCGCGGCGACCCATCCCCGCCACCGACGCGACTGGAGCCGATGAGATTCGAACTCACGACCTCTTGCATGCCATGCAAGCGCTCTCCCAACTGAGCTACGGCCCCGGGGTTCTTCACTTGTTTCGCCGCCGCGAGCGCGGCCGATGGAGTGGGCAGGGCCGGACTTGAACCGGCGACCCTGGCATTTTCAGTGCCATGCTCTACCAGCTGAGCTACCTGCCCGCCTGCGGCGCAGCGATCGTTCGGCAACATAGTTCAGCACCCCGGCGCGGTCAAGTTTCCGCGGCGCAGCGCGGGCCCGCGCGCCAGTCGCGGCGGTCGCGGACATTCGGCGCCGGGCGGTGGGACAAACGAGCCAGGCGCTGCAATAATGTCCTTCACGGGTCTGCCCGTTGCGTTCGAAGCCTCCGACGAAGCGTGGAGTCAGCATGACGTTCGAAGCCGGCACCCCCCGCGGCAGCAAGCTCTATCTGGTCGTCGTCACGGCGGTGTGCCTGATCCTGTCGGTGTATTTCTTCTATCACGGCGGGCTGACGCACCCGTGGTTCAACCTGTCCTGGGACGCCAGCTACCCGCAGCGCAACATCGACGCGGCCCTGGTCCAGCTCACCGGCATCGTGCCGGGTCGGCCGACGTTCGGCGAGCACCCGCAGGACGAGGACTATCGCGCCCTCGTCGCCGCCCGGCCCGCGTCGCGCAAGGAGATCGAACAACGACTCGGGCCACCGGCGCATACCGCCAGCGCCGCCGACGGGACGACCACCGATTACTACGTGTCGCTGTACGGGCTCGTCCGCGTCACCAGCTCCGCCGAGCGGGTGGTCGAGAACGGGATCAGTTGGACCCCGTGGGGCAAGTCGAAGTCCGAGATGACCGTGCAGATCTGGTGCGGGATCGCCTCCGGGATCATCGGGCTGTTCTTCGCGTACAAGTCCTATCGCGCGGCGCGCCTGCGCGTCCTGGTCGACCCGACCGGGCTCACGTATGACGGCCGGCGGATTGAGTTCGCCTCGGTTCGCGGCCTTTCCGGCTACAACCCCAAGGGGTGGATCGACGTCGAGCACGAGCGCGGCGGGTCGGTCGCAAAGCTGCGCCTCGACAACCAGCGGGTCGAGCGCTTCGACGACATCGTCGCCGCCATCTGCGCGGCGCGCGGCTTTCCCAACCCGATCAAGCCCCGCCAGGACGCGGATTAGACGTTCGCGGACCCCGGGAGCCCGGGAGGAGCAGCTTCGAATCACGCGGCGGCGCGGGGATGGATGCGGTGTGCGGTTCCACGCGACAGACGCCTCCGCCACGTTCAGGGGAGCGGCGCGCCTCGCCGATGAGATAGCCGTGACGCCGCGCACGCACGGTGAACCTCGCGCCGACCCGCCCCACGCCGGGCGGGAAGCCGCGCCGCTGGGGCGGTCCTCCCCGTCGCACCCGCGGACACATCGCGCCGCGCGTCCCTGCGTCACGGGCGGGGCCGGGTTCCTGGGACGCTGCGTCGCCGCACGCCTGCCCGGCTGCTTCGTCCCGAGACGCGCCGACTACGACCTGACACGCGAGCGCGACGTCGAACGGCTCTACGCCGACGCCAGGCCCGACGTCATCGTCCACCTGGCGGCCGAGTGCGGCGGGATCGGCGCCAACCTGAGCCAGCCCGGCCGGTTCTTCTACGCCAACCTGGCGATGGGAATGCACGTCATCGAGCACGCGCGGCGCAGCGGCGTCCGCAAGCTCGTCATGGTCGGCACCGTCTGCGCCTACCCGAAGCACGCACCGGCGCCGTTCCGCGAATCGTCGCTCTGGGACGGCTACCCGGAGGAGACCAACGCACCCTACGGCGTCGCCAAGCGGGCGCTGCTGACCATGTGCCAGGCGTACCGGCAGCAATACGGCTTGAGCGCCGTGTACCTCATGCCCGCCAACCTGTACGGACCCGGCGACAACGACGACCCGCACACGTCGCACGTCATCCCGGCCATGATCCGCAGCATGCTCGCCGCGCGCGACGACGGCGCGGCGTCCGTCACGCTCTGGGGCGATGGGTCGCCGACGCGCGACTTCCTGTACGTCGAGGACGCGGCCGATGCGATCGTGGCCGCGCTCCAGCGCTACGACGATCCCGGGCCGCTCAACCTCGGCACCGGCCGGGAAACCTCGATGCGGGAACTGGCGGCCCTCGTCGCCGACCTGGTCGGATACACGGGCCGCATCGAGTGGGACGGTACGATGCCCAACGGTCAGCCGCGGCGCGTGCTGGACACGTCGCGGGCTGCGGCGTGCCTGGGCTGGCGCGCGACGACCACGCTGGAGGAAGGATTGCGCAAGGCGATCGAGTGGTACACGGTCCGGCGCGGGGCGGGCGCTGCGCCCGAGGTCGCGAAGTCGGGGGCGTTGGGGATCGGCGGGGCTGCACGGCTGGTCAGCGGTCGGTGAGTTCGTCGCGGGCGATGACCAGGCGCTGAATCTCGCTGGTGCCTTCGTAGATGGTGGTGACGCGGGCGTCGCGATAGAGCTGCTCGACGCGGAACTCGCGGCAGAACCCGTATCCGCCGTGGATCTGCACCGCGCGATACGCGATGCGGTTGGCGGCCTCGCTGGCGAAGAGCTTGGCCATCGACGCCTCGCGAGTATAGGGCAGGCGCTGGTCCACCAGCGTCGCGGCGCGGTCGGTCAGCAACTGAGCCGCGTCCAGGTCGGTGACGCTGTCGGCGATCATCCACTGAATCGCCTGTTTGTCGGCGATGGGCCGGCCGAACTGCTCGCGCTGCCGCGCGTACCCGGTCATCAGATCGACGCACGCCTCCGCGATGCCGATGGCCTGGGCGGCGATTCCGATCCGCCCGCCGTTCAGGGCCGTGAGCGCGATGCGCAGCCCATCGCCCACGTTCCCGAGCAGGTTCTCGGCCGGAACGAAGGCCCCGTCGAGGACCATCTCGGCCGTCTCGCTCCCGCGAATCCCCATCTTGCCGTGGATGGGCGTGCGGCCCACGCCGGGCTGCTCGGCATCGAGGAGGAGCATGCTCAGGTCCTTCTTGGCGCCCGTGTCGCCGACCCGGCATAGCACGACGAACCAGCGTCCGGACACGCCGTTGGTGACCCACATCTTCGAGCCGGTGAGGCGAAATCCGCCCTCGACCGGCTGGGCCCGGGTCCGCGCCGCGCTCGGGTCGCTGCCCGCGTTGGGTTCACTGATGGCGAAGGCCGCCAGGTTCCCCGCGGTCATGAGCTGCGGGAGCATGACCGCGCGTACCTCCGGGCGGGCGAACTGCTCCAGCACGCCGCAGACCATGCTGTGAACCGCGATGGTGACGGCGACCGACGGCGAGGCATAGGCCAGCTCGCGGATGATGGCGGCGTAAGGCAGCATGGGGACGTTGAGTCCGCCGTGGAGCTCCGACACGCGCAGCCCCATGAGCCCCATTGCGTAGAACTGCTCGAGATGGGTGCAACAGGACGTCTCGGTCCGGTCCCACTCGCGGTCGAGCTCGATCAGTCCGGCGCGCGCGTACGTGCGCACCGCGTCGATCAGCACCCGATGGTCGTCGGTCACAATCGCGTTCATGCCAGGATCCGGAGCCCCGCGCTCGATCGGCGCGGACTGCGACCGTGTGATCGTACCGCACGCAGCAGGACGCGGCCAGCCGGCAGGCCGCGCGCAGTGAAACGGCCGTCGTGGCTTGCGCCCTGACGGCCGTTTCGGCGATCATCCGGGGCTTGTAGGGAATTACTTCGGAACGAGCCAGCTATCCTCGGACTCGATGCCGTCGATCTCCCAGGTCCAGCGGATCTTCTTGTAGGTGTACATGACCTCTTCCATGTGGGTCATGCTCTCCGTGGCCGGATCGAGGCAGTTGGGCATCCAGGGCCTGATGCTGACGATGATCGCGTCTTCCAGCGTGTGGGTGAAGTAGTGCTCTTCCTTGCCGGTCGGGTCGATGCGGTACCACTTGATCTTGACGTTTTTCAAGTGCTCGCCGGTGCACAGGGCCTGGTACAGCTTGGGCGAGCTCTTGTCGAACACCTTCACCACCGACAGCGCGTTGTGCACGCGCTTGCCGGTCGAAAGACCGCTCTGCGGATCGCGCGGGATGCGCACTTCGTGATTGAAGGCCTCGACCAGGATCGTCGTCTCGCGACCCTGCATCTCGCAGGAACCTTCAATGTTCCCCTGATTCTCGCCTTCCAGCGTCATATGGGCTGGCATTGGCATGGTCGTCTCTCCTCTTTCTCGTGCGGCCCGCTGCGGGGCCTTTCGTACTTCCGGAACGACTCTGAACGCACACACGTCGCCGAGCGCCGGGCCTGACGGCCCGGCGCCCAGGCGCCATCCAGCGCGGGTTTACTTCGGAACGAGCCAGCTATCCTCGGACTCGATGCCGTCGATCTCCCAGGTCCAGCGGATCTTCTTGTAGGTGTACATGACCTCTTCCATGTGGGTCATGCTCTCCGTGGCCGGATCGAGGCAGTTGGGCATCCAGGGCCTGATGCTGACGATGATCGCGTCTTCCAGCGTGTGGGTGAAGTAGTGCTCTTCCTTGCCGGTCGGGTCGATGCGGTACCACTTGATCTTGACGTTTTTCAAGTGCTCGCCGGTGCACAGGGCCTGGTACAGCTTGGGCGAGCTCTTGTCGAACACCTTCACCACCGACAGCGCGTTGTGCACGCGCTTGCCGGTCGAAAGACCGCTCTGCGGATCGCGCGGGATGCGCACTTCGTGATTGAAGGCCTCGACCAGGATCGTCGTCTCGCGACCCTGCATCTCGCAGGAACCTTCAATGTTCCCCTGATTCTCGCCTTCCAGCGTCATATGGGCTGGCATTGGCATGGTCGTCTCTCCGTGTTCCGAGTCTCAGGTCTC
This sequence comes from uncultured Planctomycetales bacterium, assembly GCA_964401365.1. Lineage (GTDB taxonomy): Bacteria > Planctomycetota > Phycisphaerae > UBA1845 > Fen-1342 > CAYNYG01. Next base: position 22,049 of record CAYNYG010000048.1, read on the forward strand.
GTTTTCGGCCGGCGACTCCCACGAGCCGCCCCGGACGCCGCCGCTCACCGCCGCGGTCCGTGTCGCCCAACCCCTGGGCATCCGCCGTTCCAGTCACCCGTCGCGCGCCCCGCGAACACGGATGCGTTTTCTAACTTGATGATTTTCAAATAATTAAGAGCTGAAAAATCGTCCCGGCGCAGTGCCGCGTCGTCGCGCCACCGACGGCTCGGGGAAACCGCGTCCCGAAGGTGGGCACCCCGGTTGGTGAAGTTCTACCCACGTTCCCCACCCACCCTACCCAGCGCCGGACCGCTTCAGCCGCACGAAAAAAGCCCCCGCCGGCGAGGGCGGGGGCCGTGCATTCCGTCGCGCGAACGGTTCCCGCGCTTACTGCTTGTCCAGCTTGCCGACCAGCGAGAGCGAGAAATTGGCGCCCTCGAACTTGATGTGCGGCATGACCTGGAGGTCGACCTTGTACCAGCCCACCTCACCGGGCACTTCCTCGACCTTGATCTGGAACTTGCGGATGGGCCTGCGGTTGGCGACTTCCGCGGTCGGGTTGTCCATGTCGGCGGCGTACTGGCGCATCCAGTCGGTCAGCTCGCTCTGCATCTTGGTGGGCGACTGCCAGCTCTGGATGTTGTCGCGCTGGATGACCTTGAGGTAGTGCGCCAGGCGCGAGATCATCATCATGTAGGGCAGGCGCGTGCCGAGCTTGTAATTGGTGGACGATGCGCGGCCCTCCTCCGTGTCGGGGAAGGTCTTGGGCTTCTGAACGGAGTTTGCGCTGAAGAAGCACGCCTTGTCCGTGCCCTTGTACATGGTCAGGGCCATGAAGCCCGATTCCGCCAGCTCAAACTCGCGCCGGTCGGACACCAGGACTTCGGTGGGGATCTTGGTCTCCAGGCCCTCCATCGTTTTGTACTGGTGCAGGATCAGGTTTTCGACCATGCCGCCCGACTGCGGCCCGGTGCAGTTCATGGTCCAGCGCGACTCGGCGAAGCTGGCGGTCATGCGCGTCGCAAACGCGAACGCCGCGTTGCCCCACAGGTACTTGTCATGCGAGTCGGTGACCTTCTCCTCGTAGTTGAACGCCTTCACCGGGTTGGCGTCGGGATCGTAGGGGTGCCGCAGCAGGAAGCGCGGCATCGCCAGGCCGAAGTAGCGCGCGTCCGGGCTGTCGCGGAACGAATTCCATTTCGTGTACTGCGGGCCCTCGAAGATGCTCGACATGTCCTTGAGCTTGGGTAGCTCGCGGTAGTCCTTGACGCCGAACATCTCCGGGCCGGCGGCGGCGATGAAGGGGCAGTGCGCCATGGCGCCGACGGCGGAGACCTTCTGCATCAGGGCGATGTCGCGCGGGCCCGGGCCGAACTCGTAGTTGGAGACCATGCCGCCGAAGGGCTCGCCCCCGGCCTGGCCGAATTCATCCGTGTAGATGTGCTTGTACAGGCCGGACTTGGTGATCTCGGGGGCGTTCTCGAAGTCCTCGAGCAGTCCTTCCTTGGAGACGTTCAGGATGTCGATCTTGATGTTCTCGCGGAAGTTGGTCTGGTCGACCAGGAACTTGAGGCTGCGCCAGGCGGCTTCGAGCTTCTGCACCTCCGGATGGTGCAGGATCTCGTCGACCTGGGCGCTCAGCTTGGTGTCAATCTCCGCGATGTACGCGTCGATCAGCGCCTTGTCGATCTTCTGGCCGGGAACGGTCACCAGGTTCTTGAGAAGCTGGTGCACGCCCTTGCGCGCGATGCGCTGCGCCTCGCGATCCTGGATCCCGCTGGCCATGGTGATGTCGTCCAGCAGCGAGACCATCTCTTCGGACATCGCCTCGGGCGCTGCCGCCTGGGCTTGGGGGGTGTCTGCCATGTGTCGATTCTCCGCGGTTGCTTGAAGCGATGGGCGTCCCGCTGGCGCGCGGCGCCGGGTCGGTCAGCGGTGAACTACGATCCTTCCTTGTTCAATCCCAGTCCCTCGATCAGCTTGGCGCGCGTCGCCTCGTCGGCCACGATCTCCTGGATCTTCTTGACGAAGTCGCGCTTGTTCGCGAGCGGCGCCTTCAGCGCGTTCAGCGCCTCGCGCGTCTCGAGCAATTGGTTCAACTCCGGAACCTGCCGCGCAATCTGCTCCGGCTCGAAGTCCTTGAGCGTGTTGAAGTTGAGCTTGATCCCCATCTCGTCCCCCTCGTTGCCGGTCAGCTTGTTCTTGACGTTCACCGCCAGGTTCAGCTTCTGGCTGCGCATCACGTCATTGAAATTGTCCTTGTCCACCCGGATCGCCTTGCGTTCCTCGAGCGGGGTGTCGTCCGGTCGAAGCGTGAAATCGCCCAGGACCGCAAGCCGGAACGGAAGCTCCTTCTGCTCCTTCGCGTTCGTCGCGGGGCGGTACGTGATGTTGATACGTTCCTTGGGCGCCTGAGATTGCGGCTTCATCGCCATGACTTGATCCTCACTGATGCGGACACGCGGCGCGGCCCTTGCCAAAGCCTAAATTATAACACCTCGTTGCGTCGCACAAGCCCCTGTGACGATTTTGATTACGGCGCGCCGGACCGCTGCGCCGGCCTCCAGCGACGCTCCACCGCCTCGCGCATCGGGCCGAATCGTTCCTCGACCGCGGACTGCGCGACGCTCGTCACCTGCGTCGGCCCCTGGTCCAGACGCAACAACTGCCCGCCTTGATCCACATAGAGCAGCGCCGCCGCCGGCGCGAATCCGTCACGCCATTCGTACACGGTCGCGCGCTCCTCCGTTCCGGGCAGCTCGCGGTCCCCGAGACAACGAGCCCGCACAGTGCTCAATCCACGGAGCTCGGCATCGTAGACCTGGAACGCGCAGGGTTCGCCCGCCGTTCGACCCAGCAGCTCCGGCACGCAGCGCGACCAGACGACGGGCAGATAGTCCGGCGGGGTCCCGACCGGCGTTCGCGTCTGCGCGTCCGCGCGGTTGCTGACCGAGAACGTGGAAACCAGCGAGTCGCCCTCGCGGATGCACTGATCCAGCGCCACGACGGTCCCCGCGGCAGAGTCCGCCGGCGGGTAGTACGTCACCTGCGTCTCGGTCAGCTCCGTCAGTCCGTCGTCGGTGAGGAACGAGTCCACGCGGGTCTGCCGCGCCGCTCCGCCCTGGAACATCCACCCGCGCTCCCGAAGCCGCGCGCCGCGGCGCACCTTCCCCCCCTCCCGCCGCGATTGCCTCTGGAGGCGGGAGCTGAAGTAGCCGACCGGCTTGCTCTCAAACGACACCTCGTAGAAGCGTTCGGGGCCGTCGACGGGAAGCTCCGCGAGGCTGCGCCTGGCGACCGCGCCGGCCAGTTCGACACCGCGCCGAGCAGCCTGGGCCAGCGTCTCGGGCGGATCGGGCTGGTACGTGATGCGCAGCGACTCGTAGGCCGCCCGGAACTCCTGCTCCGCGGAAGCGAGGTCGGCCGGCTCGCCCCCGACGGCGGCGATGGCTAGCACGTAAACTGTTTTGGGATCGATGTTTGCGCAGTAATAATGCCGGCGGGCGGCAACTCCGTTCACGGCGCCGTCGGCCGTCAGGATCAGGTCGCTGCCGCGCGGGGTGGCGCGGATGCGACTTTCGCACCGGACGGTGCCGGGCACGTTCGCGAGTCGCTTCTCGAAGGCGCTGACCTCATTCTCGACGAAGCGGACCGGCGCGTCGAGCCGGTGGACGGTGACCTGAAGCGTGCGATGCCCGGCGTGGCTGGCGCCGGAAAGAAGGCCGATGGAGTCATTGGGTCCTATAAACCTGGAACGATCAAAGCTCCACTCGGGCGGGAGCTGGACCTCAAACCCGAAGCGGTATTCGGTGTAACTTATTGAGTTTTGAGCCTTTAGCGCGTTTCCAGCCGCGATCATGACGACGGCAACGGCCGCGAGGCGCGTCCGGAGGCTCTCGGTCGGCGGGCGGAGGAAGACAATTTTCGTGTTCATTCTTTGACTCTGGCCTTGTGGCGTGCCTAGGATTCTACGGCGGAAACTCCGAAAAATCCTCATTTCTCTCTTGAATCCGCGCCTGCGCCCTGATACCTTACGCCATTGAGCTCACAGACTTTGTCCGCCCGGCAACGCGTCGCGCGGACGGAGCCGCAAGTGGTTCGGGGAAAGACAGCCCCCTCGGGCAGTGTGGAGCCTGAGCCGACAGCCCCTGCGGCAGGTTTTGCGAGGTCGAAGGAGAAGCAATGAAGAGAATGGTACTTGGCTTGGTGAGCGTGGTGGCGCTCACCGCCTCTGCGATGGGCGGCGTGATCAGCGACGCGCCGTTCTTCGAAGCGGAGGCTAACGACACACCCGGGACCGCGAACGTCGTCGGCGCGTTCGTCGGGCTTGGCGGTGCGGTGCTGATCGACGGTGTCATGACCCCGGGTGATGTGGACTGGTATTACTTCACGACCCCGGGGCCGTCGCATCTTGTCGCGGCGGCGTACGCGCTGCCGCTCAGCAGTACCGCGACCGATGGGCAGTTGGAAGTGCTCGACAGCACCGGTTCGGTCATCCTGTCGTTCGACGACGATGACAACATCGGCTTCATGCCTTCGCTTGAAGTCGACATCCCGGCTGGTGGCTTCTACGTCGGCATCAGCGGGTACAACGACGGCAGCGGTGGGACGTCGATCTTCGACGGTCTCAACGCGGACGGATCGCCTCACGTCGAAGACTGGTCCTACAAGCTCGTCATCGGCGTGAACACGCCCGAACCGGCGTCGCTCGTTCTGCTCGGCCTCGGGGCGCTCGCGCTCCGTCGCCGTCGCTGATCGTTCGCCGCACGTTCTGATACGGATTCTCGCGGGCCTGTGCTCATCGCTGGAGCGCAGGCCCTCTTTCGTTTTGTCGCCAGCGGCGCGCACCGATAGGCGCCGCGCGCTCGACCACACCGGCGTTCCCACAGAATATGCCGCGAATTGACCTCGCGAACCGCGGGCGGGTATGATCCCGCGTCGTTCACGAGCTGGTTCGCGAATCTCGCGCAGGTATGCCGACCGACTTGAATTGCTGGAGCTGCGTTGACCAAGGACGATGCGATCACCCTTGAGGCCACCGTCGTCAAGGCCCTTCCGAATGCGATGTTTCTGGTGGAAGCCGCACTGGGCGAGGGGCAGACCCACGAAGTGCTGGCGACCGTCTCGGGGCGGATGCGAAAGAACTTCATCCGCATCCTTCCGGGGGACCACGTCACGGTAGAGGTATCCCCGTACGATCTCAAGCGCGGCCGAATCATCTTCCGGCAGAAGTAGCCGCCGGGCGGCCTCGATCCAGCGATCCCGTGCGCCGTGCGTCGCGCGGACTCGCCGCCGATCCGTCAGAGCCGCACGGGCGGCGGGGGAGCGGCGTGCGCGAATCGGGCGCGGAGGAGCCGCCGCACCTGGGCCGTGAACGCGCGGGTCTGCTGCGGGGCCAGCCCGATGTGCCGGACCGGGTCGAGCAGCCGCTTCCAGCGCAGGCCGGCGAAGGCCGGATCGGCTTGCAGGCGCTGCACCAGATCGCTGGGCTTGCCGTCGCGCTTGACGGACTCGCCGGCCGCCAGGCTGTGCACGCGGAGGCGCTCGTGCACGGACTGGCGGTCCGCACCTCGCGATGCGGCCGCGAGCATGATCTCTTCCGTCGCGATGAAGGGAAGCTCGGCGGCGACGTGGGCGGCGATCATGGCCTCGTGCACCACGAGCCCGCCGAAAATGTCGTAGAGCAGCGTGCAGATGGCGTCGGCCGCCAGGAATGCCTGCGGAATGACGAGGCGCTTGTTGCTGGAGTCGTCGAGCGTGCGCTCCAGCATCTGGGCGGCGTGGGTCATGGGCGGGGAGCTCGCCAGGCTGAGCAGGAACCGCGCAAGCCCCGTGGCGCGCTCGGCGCGGGCCGGGTTGCGCTTGTAGGGCATGGCGGAGCTTCCGACCTGGGTGGACTCGAACGGCTCATCCAGCTCCTTGAGCATCGCCAGAAGCCGGATGTCGTTGCAGAGCTTGTGCACGCCGGCGGCGAAGGCAGCCAGAGCGGCGACGATTTCGCAGTCGACCTTGCGCGAGTAGGTCTGTCCGCAGACGGGGTAGCATGCGTCGAAGCCGAGCCGCGAGGAGAACAGGCGCTCCAGGCGCTGGACGCGCGCCGGGCTCTTGAGAAGCGCCAGGAACGAAGCCTGCGTGCCGGTCGCGCCGCGCAGTCCGCGACAGCGAAGTCCATCGCGAAGGGCAGCAAGGTTCTCCAGGTCGCGGACCAGGTCGGCCAGCCACAGCGCGGCCCGCTTGCCGACGGTCGTGAGCTGCGCCGGTTGCAGGTGCGTGAACCCGAGCGTGGGCAGGTCGGCGCGGCGGTCGCAGAAGTCGGCCAGCCGCCCGGTGATCGCCGCCAGACGACGCACCAGCAGATCGAGCGCTTCACGCATCAGCAACAGGTCGGCGTTGTCGACCACGTCCATGCTGGTCGCCCCGAGGTGTATCACGCCCCGCGCGATGGGTGCCGCGTCGCCGAACGCGTGGATGTGCGCCATCACGTCGTGTCGCGTCCGCTGCTCATACGCGGCAACGGCGTGGAAGTCGATGCGGTCGACGACGGCCCGCATCGCGGCAACCTGTCGCGCCGACACCGGGAGCCCCAGTTCGCGCTGCGCCTCGGCCAGCGTCACCCAGATCCGCCGCCAGGTCCGATACCGGTGCGGCGCGCTCCAGATGGCGACCATCTCGGCGGACGCGTAGCGCGACGCAAGCGGATGTTCGAAGGCGGGGCGGTCGGCCCCGGCCGTTTTCGACGGCGCGCGACGGTTCATCAGCTCGATCCCGGCCAGTCGTGCCGGACCGCGCGGCACGCTCAACCGGCCGAGACGCGGTGCGGCTACGGACCGGAATTGTCCGGCGAAACGCGAACGTCGTCCAACCACACCGTTCCGTCGGACGGGATGACGAGCATGATCGACGCCGTCCGCACCCCCGCCGTCAGGCTGTACGTCTTGGCGACCTGGCACCATTCGGACGACGCAGGCAGTGTTCCGACGTCCACGTCGAAGATCAGCGGGTTGCCGCCGTCGTCGTACGCGAAGAACTTCAGAACGGCCCCGGCGGCGTCCTTGCACTTCACGTACGCCGATACGACGTAGCGCCCGGCGGCCGGGACGTCCAGGCTGCGCCGGACCGCGTCGGCCGGTCCGCCCCCGGTTCGCGAGACGCGCAGGGCCTGCGCGCCCTCGCGGGGGCCGTCGCGGTCGAGCTGCACGCTGGATCGCCCCGAGTTGTTCATGACCAGCCAGCCGGAAGTTCCCGCTTCGAACCCCCCGTTCGGAAGCAGGTTGACCGCACCCGCCGGTTGCGTCGCCGCGGGGGGGCGCGCCGAGCGCTCGATCGGCGGCGCGGCGGCGCCGGGCGCAGCGCCGCTCGCCGCGGGC
>CAYNYG010000049.1:0-28365 GCA_964401365.1 uncultured Planctomycetales bacterium
ACGAAGCGCCGGCGAGTGCCCGAAGCGCAAACGATGGATCCGAGCACGAAGCGCCAGCGAGTGCCCGAAGCGCAGGCGATGGATCCTCGGTCCCAGGTGCTCTCGATCCAGCGTTGGTCTTATCCAGAGGTCACTCGCTTGCGCTTCGTGCTCAGATTCAAGGGTGTAATGCCATGATCCAGCCTACAACGCAAGAAGTCGCGGACGGTTTCCGCGGCGGTCTTCCGGTGTCCGCTTCGCCTCTGCGCTTCGTGGCGCTGAGCGTGCTCGCGCTGGCCGGCGCACGACGCCTTCGCGCAGTGCTGGCGCGACTGCGAGGTCAGCCGGGCCGGCGTGAACGCCGACGGCTCGTCCAACGCGGGCGACATCGAGGTGTTCGTGGAAGTGGTGAAGCCGTGAGACGGCGAGCTCATGGGGACGCACGGCCGAGAGGAGTTGTCTCACTGCGCCGCCGCCGCGACTTCGGAAGTCTCGCGGCGCCGCGATAGGGACAGGTCCCGCGCGGGGTCCTCCTGGACGTGCGGTGCGCTATCGCTCGTGGACTTGAACGCGACCCGCCAGGTAGTACATGGCGGTGCCGATCAGCAGCCCGACCACGTACCCCTGCGGGACGCTCATGGCGACGACGGCGACCAGCAGCGCGATCGTCAACTCGGGCTGCGAGCCCGCCGTGTCGCGCACCAGCCGCATGAGCACCAGTCCCTCGAACAACAGCACCACGCCCAGAATCGGGAGCGGAAAAACCTCGACGACCTGGGCCGCTACACCGCCGAAGAACAATCCGAGCACGACGTACATGGAGCCGTAGATCACCACCGAGCCGCCGGTGCGCGCGCCGAACGCGTAGTGGCCCGCCAGGCCGCCGCAACCGTGACAGACCGGCACGCCTCCCAGGAACGGCGCGACGAAATTCACGAGGCTGTAGGTGAGCCCGAGCTTGCGGATGGTCACCGGGCGCTCCGGGAACAGGTCGGCCACCGTCTGTCGCGTCGCGATCAGCGAGTTCGAGAGCGACAGCGGCAACTGCGGCAGCGCCAGCACCACGGCGCCAGTCAAGATATCGCTCCATCCCGGAGCGTGGAGTTGCGGCAGCCGCAGCGCGATCCCGCCGGCGATCGCCGCTCCATCGACGCGCCACGCCAAAGCGTACGCCACGCCGAGCGCGATCAGGACCAGCCCTCCGGGCGCTTGGCGGTTGTTCCACAAGAGCAGCATCAGTACGAAGCCGCCCGCGGCCAGGGCCCAACCCGCCCCTCCCTGGGCGGGCACGTACTGCTTGAGCGCCAACGTCGCCAGCGAAAGCCCCAGGCCGACCTGCACGCCGCGCACCACGCAGCGCGGGATGGCGCGGGCCAGCCCTGCCAGCGCGCCGCTCAGGCTCAGCACGAGCATGACCGCGGCAATCGCCAGGCCGGCGCCGTAGAGCGTCTGGGCAGCAATGCCCTGCGAGATCACCAGCACCGCCATCGCCTTCAGCGGCTGCATCGGCATCGGAAGCCCGTAGAGCAAGCCGGTCAGGATCTGCAGCAGGCCGAAGACGGTGAACACGCTGGCCGCATCCAGATCGGCGGCCGCGATCATGCCGATCAACAACGGCAGGTCGGTGCCGATGTCGCCGAAACTGCCGGCCAGCTCGTGACGGTCGAATCGGATGCGCGGCGCGGGTGCGGCGGGAACGGCGAGCGTCGCGTCATGAACCGTGACATCGGACATGCCGGTGAGCTTACGTGGCGGAAAGCTGCCGTGCCACGGCGGCCGAGGCCGGGACGGTCAACGCGACGTCGGGCCCGGTTTTTCGTCGGGGCAGCAGGCCTCGATTGCGTCCGCCAGCGCCCGCAGGCTGCGCGCGACTTCCGTGTAGCGAACGGAGCAGAACGTGCGTCGCCCCTCCTTGCGGACGGTGACAATGCCCGCGTCGCGCAGGATGGCCAGGTGACGCGACACGACGGAAATGTCCACCGAGCTGTCTGCGGCCGCCTGCGTGACGGTCTGCGGCCCGCAGCAGCGGGCCAGGCGGACCAGGATGTGGATGCGGGTCGGGTCGCCCAGCGCGCGAAAGAGCCGCGGGTCGATCGAAGCTTCCAGCGACGGACAACACGGGGCCGGCCTGCCAGCGACCGTCTTGCGGCGCTGGCGTACTTGCACGCTCATGCAAATATGCTATAATTCGGGCAAGCGGGTGTCAAGGTGTGCCCGCCGACGCGCGGGCGGCCGGCGGCTGCCCGGAGAGGCTCGCGAGGCATGGCGGACCGCAAACTACGCGTGCTCTTCCTCTGCACCGGAAACTCCTGCCGCAGCCAAATGGCCGAGGGTTGGGCCAAACACCTGAAGGCTGACACGATCGAGGCGCATTCGGCCGGCACGCAACCGCACGGGCTCAATCCGTTGGCAGTCAAGGCGATGGCCGAGGTTGGCGTGGATATCTCCAGGCAGCACGCAAAGGGCGTCGGCGAGCTCGGCGCGATCGACTTCGACGTCGTGGTCACGGTCTGCGATGCGGCAAGTCAGGCATGTCCGGCCTTTCCGGGTAAGGCCAGGATCGTTCACGTCGGCTTCGACGACCCGCCGAAGCTGGCGGCGACTGCGGCCTCGGACGAAGAGGCGTTGCCGCACTATCGGCGCGTGCGGGATGAGATTCGGGCATTCGTCGAGAAACTCCCGCAGGTGCTGCGATGACGTGCGTCCTTTCCAGGATTCGATCGTCTCTACGGGCGAAGGGCCATGGTGGCCCGAGGCTGATAGGGAGATAATCCACGATGTTCGCAACGCTGATCCCCGCCGTCGCCGCCCTGGTCGGCTGCCAGAGCTGCTGTCTTCCACGAGCGACCGACGCTTCCTGCTGCCCGGCCCCGGCCGGGGCTGCAAAGTCCGCGGTCGACCCGTGCTGCGAAACGACTCGACCAGCGATTCTGGACGTCGAGCTCCTGGCGCTCGATTTGAACACGTGTGATCGCTGCAGCGGCACGGACGCGGCGATTGCGTCCGCGGTGTCCCACCTTCGCCCGGTGCTCGCGGAAGCCGGGGTCGAACTGCGATTCCGCAGGACGGTCGTACACACAGCCGAACAGGCAACCGCGGTCCGTTTCGTGTCGTCGCCGACGATCCGGATCAACGGCCGCGATCTCCCGATCGAGCTGCGCGAGAGCCGCTGCGGCGATTGCACCACGCTCTGCGGCGGCGCCGCGGGCACGGACTGCCGTGTGTGGGTGTGGCGCGGCCGCGAATACACGGAGGCGCCCAGAGGCCTTATCGTGGACGCGATCCTGCGTGCGTATCCTCAGGCAGGCGAAGCGTCGGAGCCGGCGCGGGGCGAGTTCGTGTTGCCGGACAATCTGCGCCGTTTCTTCGACGCCAAGCGCGAGCGTGCGGCCGTGCCGTCCAACGAGAAAAAGAGCGACAGTGACCAATCCTGCTGCGACACGCGCACCTGCTGCGCTGCCAGCGAGAAGGCGAATTGCTGTGGAACCGGCAGTCCATCCTCGAAGGGACCCTGTGGCTGCAAGCCTCAATAAGTCGTCGGTCGGTGTTGACGTGGGCGACGCCTGGCGCCGGTTCAAGGACCGGCTCCACGCGTTCGCGCTTCGCCGTGTCCGCTTGGCAAGCGATGCGGACGACGTCGTGCAGGACGTGCTGGTACGTCTGCTTCAGCATCGCGATCAAATCGAGTCCGACCGGCTGGCGGCGTGGCTGTTTACAACTGCCCGGAACGCCATCGTCGACCGGCAGCGGCAGATGGGCCGCGAACCCGACGCAACCAGCGAGCGGGCTGCGATGCTGGCCGTCGCGGCTGAGACGCCGAACGAAGCGGCGCGTGAGCTAACGGCCTGCGTCCAGCCCCTGCTGGCGATGCTCTCCGCGGATGATCGGGCCGTACTGGAACAGGTCGAGTTGGGGCAGCGCTCCCAGGCGGAGCTGGCCGCGGCGCTCGACGTGCCCGCGTCGACGGTGAAATCGCGCGTGCAGCGGGCGCGCCGGCGATTGCGCGGGCATTTCGAGCGCTGCTGTGAAATCGAACTTGACGCTCGTGGGGCGCCACACGAATTCAGCTCGCGCGGCAGACCTGAGTATCCGCGCTGTGACGGATGCGCCACGCGAGCTACCGACCAACGAGCGGAGTGACCCGAATGCATACTGAATCGAACCCAGTCGAGACGATCCGCGAGACCGTTCGTGCCGGCTACGCCGCGATCGCGACGCGCGGCGTCACGCCGCAATCCGGCGGATGTTGCGGGCCCGCCGCATCATGCTGTGGCGGCGAGCGGATCGCGGAGCGCGTCGGCTACAGCGCCGGCGAGTTGGACAGCCTGCCGGACGGCGCCGACATGGGCCTGTCCTGCGGCAACCCGACCGCCATCGCGTCGCTCAGGCCCGGCGATACAGTGCTCGACCTGGGCAGCGGCGGCGGGTTCGACTGCTTCATCGCCGGACCGAAGGTCGGCGCGGCCGGCCGCGCCATCGGCATAGACATGACGCCGGAGATGCTCTCCAAGGCCCGACGCAACGTGGCGGCGTACCGGGAGCGCAGCGGCCTCGACAACGTCGAGTTCCGGTTGGGCGAGATTGAACACCTGCCCGTGGCGGATGCCAGCGTGGACGTGGTGATATCGAACTGCGTGCTCAACCTCTCGCCCGACAAGCCGCAGGTGTGGCGCGAGATTGCCCGCGTGCTCAAGCCCGGCGGGCGCGTCGCCGTTTCGGACCTGGCGTTGCTGCGACCGTTGCCCAAGGAGATCCGCGAGATGGTCGAAGCGCTGGTAGGCTGCATCGCGGGCGCGGTGCCGATCGATGAGACGCGGCGGATGATGGAGGCGGCCGGCCTGGTCGAGATTCGCATGACGCCCAAGCCGGGCTACGTCGAGGCCCTGGCCGAGATGCAGGATCCGCTGTACCGGCGGATCGCCGAAGCGTTGCCGGCCGGGACGACGGCAGCGGATTTCATCACGAGTCTGGATATTGCGGCGCGGAAGCCGGCGGGATAGCGGCCGATCCGCGCGCATCGATCACACCGGTGCCGGGGATATGCCGGTCGTGCGAGGGCGGTCAGCGAAGCGTTGCGGGTGCTGCGGCCGGGCGGTGGCTGGTGATCGCCGACGTTCGCGGCACGCGCCGATACGAGCTGCACCTTCGCAAGATCGGAATGAACGAAGTCGCCCGTCGCCGCCTCGGGCAGTTCGGGTGGGGCGGAGCCGCGGCTATAAAATGCTCGCTGGTGCTCTCGGCATAGGCGCGGATCAGCCGCACGGTGCCACACCTTCGACGGTGGATGGGCGAACGGTGCAGAAGGTGCTGCCGAACGGGAACGGCAGCGCGAAGCGGGCGAGCTCGCGCGTGTAGCCGATCGCGTGAAACGCGCAGTGTGGGAAGCTCCGGCTGCTCGGCCGCCGGCGCTACCCGGCGCGCTTACCCGCAAACGAATTCCAGTTCGCACAGCAACCGGGCGCCGGCGCCGGACAGTCCTCGGGGGAAGCGGCGTTGAACCAGCCGCGCGTGCGGTTGCAGAAGGCACAGACGCTGAGCATCACCGGCACCTCGACCAGCACGCCGACGACCGTCGCCAGCGCCGCGCCGGATTCCGGCCCGTAGAGGGCGATGGCCGTTGCCACCGCCAGCTCGAAGAAATTGCTCGCGCCGATCAGCGCGCCCGGTGCGGCCACGCTGTGCGGCACGCGGAAGAGCTTCATCAGCCCGTAGACCATCGACGAGTTGAGGTACACCTGGATCAGGATCGGGATCGCGATCAGGATCACGTGGAGGAAGCGGCCAGTAATATTGTCGGCCTGGAAGGCGAAGATCAGCACCAGCGTTGCCAGCAGCGCCAGCACGGCAATCGGATGAAAACGGGGCAGGAACGACTTCTCGAACCAATCAACGCCTCGGCGCTGAACCAGCGTGCGGCGGGTGATCGCACCGGCCGTGAGTGGAATCACGATGAAGCAGATGACCGCGTAGACCAGCACCATGAACGGCACCGTCAGTGACGAGGCGCCGCTGACCAGGAGAGTCACGATCGGCGCGAACAGCACGAGCATCAGCAGGTCGTTCACAGAAACCTGCACCAGCGTGTAGGCCGCATCGCCGCGTGTCAGGTAGCTCCAGACGAAGACCATCGCGGTGCAGGGCGCGGCGGCCAGGATGATGACGCCGGCGATGTACTGGTCGGCCAGCTCGGCGCCGATCCACGGCAGGAACAGGTGCCTGAAGAAGACGTAGCCGAGCAGCGCCATGCTGAACGGCTTGACCAGCCAGTTGACGAAGCAGGTGATGAGCAGGCCCCTGGGCCGCTTGCCCACGCCGAGGACGGAAGCGAGATCCACCTTCAGCATCATCGGGTAGATCATCAACCAGATGAGCACGGCGATGGGCACGTTGATTTGGCTTCCGCCGCCGAATTCCAGCCGGCGCAAGGCGTCGGTCAGACCGGGCAGCAGCTTGCCCAGCGCGATGCCGACGAGCATGCACAGCGCCACCCAGAGCGTCAGGTAACGCTCGAACACGTTCAGCCGCCGCAGGTCGCTCGCGTCCGCCATCGCCGACTCACCTCACGGGAAAAGCAGGAATACTCCAACCAGCAGGATCGACGCGCCCGCGACGCGTCGCAGCACGTCGGCGCTGCGGTTCCAGCCGCGCGAGTCGGCCAGGCGCTGCACCAGGCCCATCGACGTGCCGCCGACCAGCACCAGCCCGCAGTGGCCCAGACTGTATGCGACCAGGAGCAGCGCTCCAAAGGCCGCGCCGCTCAGCGGAACGATCGCCAGGAGCGCGAGCAGCACCGGACCGGCGCAGGGCAACGACACGAGCCCGAACAGCAGGCCCAGCAGCAACGCACCGATGAATCCCTTCTGCCGGGGTTGAACGCCCGCAGGCGCCGGGATGCGGAATCGAAGCACGCCCATCAGGTGCAACCCCATGAGCAGGCAGACAGCGGCCGCGACATAGGTCCACCAGCTCGCCTTGAGGACCGAGCTGGCCGCCCACGTGGCGAAGAAGAGGATGGCGAACATGATCGTCAGGCCGATGCTGAACGTGAGCGAAAGCAGGAACGAGCGCCCGACGCCGCGCGAGTCCTGCCCCGCGACATAGCCGACCATCAGCGGCACCATCGCCAGTACGCACGGGTTGGCGGCCGTGAGGAGCCCGCCCAGGAACGCCGCGGCCGGCGCGAGCCACGGGTTGCTCTGAACGACCTGCGACAATTGCTCGGCGAGCGAATCAAACATGGCGTTCACGCTCCCGTGACGGCGTCTCGACAGACGCTGCCGAAACGGCACCATCGGGCCTCAGTCGTATGACTCCGTCTTCCATCTCGTAAATGGCGTCGAACACGTCCAGAGTCCGGTGGTCGTGCGTCACGACGATGACGGCCGCGCCGTGCTCGTGCGCGACCCTGGCGAACAGTTCGATCACCTGTCGCCCGCGTTTTCCGTCGAGTGCACCGGTCGGCTCGTCGGCCAGCACAACGCTTGGTTCGTTTGCCAGTGCGCGAGCGATCGCGACGCGCTGCTGCTCGCCCCCCGAGAGTTCAGGGGGATATCCGTTCGCGCGGGCGCCCACGCCGAGGTAATTCAGAAGCTCATCGGCGCGCTTCCGCGCCGCCTTGGCTGACAGGCCGTTCAAGTGCATGGGCAATTCGACGTTCTCATGGGCCGTCAGAAAGCCGATCAAATTGGCCTTCTGTGTGACGTACCCGATGAAGCGGCGCCGGAAGCTCCGGGAATCGATCCGAGCGTGGGGGCCGTCGACAACGAGCTGACCTGCGATGTGGATACGACCGGCCGTGGGCAGATTGATCAGCCCGACCGCCGTCAGAAACGTGGACTTCCCGCCGCCGCTCGGACCGAGCAGCGCAACGCACTGTCCGGCTTCGACGCCTACGGTCGCGTCGCGGACGGCGACGACCTCGGTGTGGCCGCTGCCATACACCTTCGTGAGTCCCTGAGTTTGAATGGCGAAGTTGCCGCTCATTCGATCATCCCATCAGGGCCACGTTCGGTTCCACGCGCAGTGCCTTCCCGATCCCCAGAAAGCTCGCGACGACGGAAATCCCCAAAACAATCAGTCCGAGGTTCACGAGATCGTCGGTCGTGAGCAAGACTCGCCGCGGGAAATACGGAAACAGAAGCATTCCGAGTGCGTAGGCAATCGCAAATCCGATCGCGCCCATGACGACGGCTTGTTGGAGAATCAAGCCCAGAATCGTGTGGTTGGGCGCGCCGATCAGCTTTAGCAGCGCGATGTCGTGTAGCTTGTCGAGCGTCATCGTGTAGAGAATGAGCGCCATGATGAGTGCGGAGACAATCGTCAGCAGCGTCCGGAACAATCCAAGTTGACGTCGGGCTTTCTCGACCACACCGCGTAGCAGCAGATCCCCCTGCTGCTCCTGCGTGAACGCCGTGACGTCGGCCCAGGAATCCAACGTCGCCAGGACGGCTTGACGATCCGTACCCGGCGTCACCCGGGCGATCACCGCGCTCACCTGCCCCGGCAGCAGTACCGGTATGCTCGCGGTCAGGCCACCCGCACGCTCGATCAACCCGGGCTCGGTCTGGCCGATGTCGACTCTGCCGGTTCGCGCGCGGCGTGACGCGCGCGCCAGTCGAGTCGCCTCGCCCGGCTGGTCGAACTGCACGGCCCGTGCGTCCTGCTCCGTAAAGAACGCGAACCCATTCCCGCCGGTGTCGGTCATGCCCATGGTCAGCCCGACGACGCGGTACGTGTCCTTGCCCAGGCGCAGGACCCCGCCGATCCGCAGACCCAGCGAGCGATCGGCGATCATCTCGAAGTGGTTCTGCGCCAGCGGCCGGCCGGCGACGATCGGGAGCCAGTTGCCGCGGTCAACCGGCCAATCGAGACCGAGCACGGCCATGCGCAGCGGCGTGCCGGCGCGCTCCCGCTGGAGCGTGTGGTAGACGAATGCCCGCGCGTTCTCGACGCCCGGTACGGCGGCGACGCGGTCGGCCAGCGAGCGCGGCACGCGCGAGATTTCCGCGAACGGCCCGCGCGTGTGTCGCTGCACCACCCACAGGTCAGCGCCCACGGAGTCGACCAGCAGCGTCGCTTCGTAGACCAGGCCGCGATAGATGCCGGCCATCCCCATGACGATCATGAGCAGCACGCCCACCCCGAGCGTCGTCAGCGCGAAGCGCCCGATGTTGTGCCGGATGTCCCGCGAAGCCAGGTTCATTCCACGTCCACCCGCTGCCCGTCGCGCAGCGCCGACTTGGCCGATCGGATCACCCTGGCGCCGATCGCGAGGCCCTCCCGGATCTCAACGATGTCCGACCCTCGAATACCCAGCCGCACCGGCAGCCACTTCGCATGTCCATCATTCTCGACGAAGACGCCCGACCGTCCGTCGCGCCAGATGATCGCCGCGTTGGCGACGGTCGGAACGTCCGTCGCGCGCCCGGTCTCGATGTAAACCTCGGCCCGCTGGCCGACCGCCCAGTTCGCCGGCAGCGTCTCGGCGCGGACGTCCACGACGAACTCGCGCGTCTCGCGGTCCGCTTCACGACCCAGCCGCACAACTTGTCCGGGATAGTCTTTCTCCGGTTCCGAGCGGAACACGACGCGCGCCGGCTGGCCGGGGCGCAGCCGCGCCATCTCGGTCTCGTCCACCCACGCGCTGACCCACATCTCGTCGGTCTTCAGAAGCAGCAGTACACTCGCTCCCGGGACGACGACATCGCCTGGATCGCGATCACGCCGCGCGACCAGGCCGTCGAAAGGAGCCGTAACGATCGTGTCTGCCAGGCGCGCCTGGTGATAGCCGAGCGTTCGCTCTGCGACGCTCACCTGCGCCTGAGCCTCCGCCAGGGCCGCCCTGGCCCGCGTCATGTCCGCCTCGGCGACGCGCAGCGCCTTCGTGGCGTCCTGGATCTCGGTCTCCGAAGCGGACTGCTGCGCCGACAGTGCTCGGACGCGATCGAAGTCACACTGGGCTTTTTCCAGCACCGCCTGGGCACTGGCGACCTCCGCCTCCTGGCGCGCCACGCCCGCCTTCGCAGCGGTCTGCGCGCTATCGGCCATTTCGACCTGGCGCTTCAGGTCGCCGTCATCCAGCCGGAGGACTACCTGACCGGCCGTGACGCGGTCGCCCTCGTCTACCAGCACTTCGACGATTCGCCCCGCGATCTTCGGACCGACTGTGGCGCTGACGCGCGCTTCCAGTGTGCCCGTGCCCATCACCTCCGCGACGACAACGCCGAGCTTGACTGCTGATCCGGTCCCCTGAGCGGGTGCAAAGCGCAGCCAGTAGACCCCCGCGGCGACGACGCCAATCCCACCAAGGATCTTGGCCACGCTCCGGACGCGGCGAAGCCACTTGCGTCGCTGCGGCGCGGCGTGGTTGTTTGATGGAGAATCCTGCGTCATCCTTCTGCTCCGCTCGCTGAACGCGCCTGGTCGGCGTAAGTACGCGCTACGCGCGCCGTCAGGCACCCAGCTCCCTCAGTTTTTTCACGATCTCGTCCTTGGCCAGAAAGCCCTCGTGCCGCCAGACCTCCTTCCCCAATCGGTCAAAGAAGATCTGCGTCGGGATGATTCGCACGCCATACGGTTCCGCGGCAGAGGGGTCCTTCCATACGTCGATGAAGTCGATCGCCGCCTTGCCGTCGTATTCCTTCCGCAGTTCGACCAGAATGGGCGCCATCTCTTTGCATGGGATGCACTTGTCGGCGCCCAGGTCCAGCATGCGCGGCAGCCCGTGGATGGTCGGCGCCGTCGCCGTTGCGGAGTCACCGCCGCCGCCGCTCGGATTGAACCGCAGGAACGCAGCGACGCTGACCACCACGACGACGAGCCCGATCACGATCACGTTCTTCAGCCCGACGTTGGTCACACGACGCTCCGGGCTCTCGCTTGCGCCTTCGGCACGCATCATCCGCCTCCGAATTCATACAGCTCGAGACAGACGTATTCCGTGAAGTCTGGCTCACTGGCGACGAGGTTCCACACCTCGGGCAGGAGTTTCCAGCGCACGCACGCGTTGGTTGAGTATTCCGCAAGGATCAGCGACTGGGTCTGAAGGGAGAAGTCGCGCTCGAAGTGCTGGTTGCCCTCGACCTCAATGTTGATGGCCTGCCAGAACATGCGGCCGTCCGCCAGCGCGTCGGCGAAGTTGTCCTGCACGGCTTGCCGCGCCAACGCCTCGATGGTCAGGCAAGTCTGGCACCGAAGGGTGCGGTGGAAGTAGTACACGTGAATGCCGTCTCTGGTTCCGGCGTCCGTCACGACGGACGTCGAGTCCAGCAACGGCGCTGGCCCTTCGGCACGCGCCGGCGATTCCACCCGTGCCGCTCTCCGTCCGCCACGGTGCTGTCGGCCGCCGCTCGGGGTCTCAACGACGCTTCGCTGGGCGACCCAAAGGAATCCGCCGATCAGGCCGGTGATCGACAGCACCAGCACGACGCCGACGAGATTGCGGCGCAGCGCGAACTTCGGGCCGGCGCGGGCGTCCCTGCTGGCGCACCAGCGCCACACCAGACTGCACACCCAGCTCCAGTGCAGCGCGAGATGAACGAGTACCAGTCCGCCCAGCGCCACCGCCAGCCAGAAATGAACATCGCCCCAGTCGTGCCGCGTGTAGTCCCATAGCGAGTGCCGCTCGCCGCTCCCGGGCGGCAGCACGAAGCGAATCAGCAGACCGGTGGCGGTCATCGCCAGCATGACGATGAAGGTGACCAAGTCGACGACGAAATTCAGCGTGCTGCGGGCCATGACGATTGCCCTCGGATCTTCCCGCGGCCACCGCTGCCTCAGCGTGCGGGTGCGGCGGCGCCGAGGAGCCGTTCGATCTCCGCCGCCGACGGAACCTTCCCTGCAACGACCACCTTGCCGTCCACGACCAGCGCCGGCGTGAACATTACGCCGCGCTTCGCGAATTCCCGGATGTCCTTCACATGCTCCAGCTCGTAGCGGAGTCCCAGCCTGTCGGCGGCGGCCCTGGTAGTCCGTTCGAGCAGATTGCACTTCGCACACCCGGTCCCGAGGATCTCGATTCTCATGGCATGGCTCCTGTGAGCGCGACGGCCGCCGTTGTGCCTTGCGTCGCGCCGTAGATCATCCCGACGGCCGTCGCGACGACGACGATGATCCCGCTGAACGCGACCGTCTTTTTCACGCCCATCACCTTCGCAAGCACGAGCATGTTCGGAAGCGAAAGCGCCGGCCCGGCCAGCAGCAGCGCCAGCGCCGGCCCCCTTGCCATGCCGTGTTCCATCAGCGCCTGCGTGATCGGCACTTCGGTCAGCGTCGCGAAGTAGAACAGCGCCCCCACCAGCGAGGCGATGAAATTCGCGCTGAGGCTGTTGTCGCCCACCAGGGCCGCGATCTGCTTGTCCGGCAGCAGCGCCGAAATGAAGCCCACCACGAATACGCCGCCGAACAGCAGTGGGATGAGCAGCTTGGCAAAGTCCCAGGTGTTGTGCATCCAGAGCTTGAACTCGTCGCGCGCCACCCAGCGCCAGCTCATCACTGCGACGGACAGGCCGCACAGGCCGGCGAGCCACCAGCGGACGTGAAAAACGTCCATCACCCAGCTCTTGGCCTCGACGATGGCGACGATTTCGGTCTTGGGCAGTGTCAGCCTCTCGCCGGCGCGGATCGCGCCGGTGCTCTCCTGCACCTGGACCATCACTTCGTCGTGCATTTCCTGCAGCACGACACCGCGGATCTCGCTGCCGTCGATGCGCCTCACGACCGCGTCGCCGGGGTTGAACCAGTCGCTGAAGATCAGGAAGCCGATCATCACCGCCAGCAGCAGCGCGCTTTGCCAGCCGCGACGCTTCGCCGGCGGCGGATCGGGCATTCGCATCGCCGCTTCCAGCTTGACTCGCTCCTCCTTCCGGAACAGCCACGCCATGCCCAGCCCGACGATGAACGCGAAGCCGATGGCTCCGATCGCCCGCCACAGCCCGAGGTCGAGGCCCAGCACGCGCGCGGTCAGGAAGATGGCCAGGATGTTGATCGCGGGTCCCGAGTAGAGAAACGCCGATGCCGGTCCGAGCCCGGCGCCGAGCTGGTAGATGCCGGCGAACATCGGCAGCACGCTGCACGAGCAGACCGCAAGTACAACGCCCGCGACCGATGCCACCGTATACGCCCAGAACTTGTTCGACCTCGGCCCGAGGTAGCGCATCACCGAGTCCTGCGACAGGAACGTGATGATGCCGCCCGCGATGAACAAGGCCGGTACCACACACGCGAGTGTGTGATTCCGCGCATACCACTGGAGCAGCTTGAAGGCCTCCAAAACCGCGCCCGAGACCTTCGGATGGGCCAGCGGCATGTAATATGCTGCCAAAAAGACACTTACGAACGCCGCGGCGATCTTCCATTCGCGTGAGATCATGGCACGCCGTTCCTTTCGCAGGAACCGCCAGCAAACTCCATGCCTACATGGCCATGCGGCCATGAATTGCAGAAAAAGAGAGCGCCGGCCTGCCCGGTCACGTCGGTCATCGCAGCACCGCCTGTTGCACCTTGAGATTCTGAGTCAGGACCGATTCGATACAGTCCCAAAAGCCCTGGAGACAGCACACCTTCACTTTGTAGTAGACCATCACGCCATCCTTCCGATCCTCGACCAAACCCGCCTGCTTGAGCACTGCCAGGTGCTTCGACACGGTTGACTGATCCGCGCCGACCAGGTCCGTCAGGTCGCAGACGCAAGCCTCCCGGCCTTCCAGCGCCTCCAGGATCATCAGCCGGCTTGGGTGGGCCAGAGCTTTCGCAATCCGCGCCCGGGCGTCGTAACGAGGTCGGGAGTGGCGGGGGCGGAGCTTCATGGCCTTATGGCTATTATACCATAAATTCCGCCGGCTGCAAGCGGGGATTGTCAGGCCCGCCTTTTCAGAGACCACCGCCGACCTGTTCATCCCCGAGCGACTACGCTCGCCTGAGTACGCCCTTCCTCGCCCGGCGCGGCGAGTTCGGCTTCGAGTGCCTCCGGGACGGTCCTGCCGTCACCCGCGCGCGGCAGCGGCATCCATCGCGCCCGGCGCGGGCGCGGCGTTCGCACCCTGGGCAGTGCCGTCGGAGTAGCGGACGCGCGTGGCGACGAACTCCGCCTCGTTTCGGCAGAAAGCGTCCACGACCTCCGGGTCAAACTGCCGGCCGCGCGCCGACAGGATGATCTCGCGGGCTACGTCGTGGTGGTACGGGTCCTTGTACACCCGCTTGGACATCAGCGCGTCGTAGACGTCGGCCAGGGCCACGATGCGTCCGGCGACGGGGATGCCGTCCCCGGCCAGCCCGCCGGGGTAGCCGCTGCCATCGAAGTGTTCGTGGTGCGTCAGCGCCACGTCGCGCGCCATGCGCAGGAACTCGACCCCTGGAAACTGTCGCAGGGCGGCGTCGAGCGTCTCGGCCCCCAGCGTCGTGTGCGTCTTCATGATCTCGAACTCGCGGTCGCTCAGCCGACCGGGCTTGAGCAGCACACTGTCCGGGATGCCGACCTTTCCGATGTCGTGCAGCGGGCTGGTGAGGTAGATCAGGCGCGCGTAGTCCCCGTCGACCGGGCAGCGCCGCGAGCGGTGACCGGCCAGGTCACGCGCCAGAATGCGCGCGTAGTTGCGGATGCGCTCCAGGTGTGCCCCGGTCTCCGGGTCGCGCGACTCGGCCAGCTTCGCCATCGCGAAGATCGCCACGTCGCGCGTCTCCATCCCCAGCACCCGCTGCCCGGCACGCAGCCGCACGCGCAGCTCGCCCGCCTGGAATGGCTTGCTGACGAAGTCGTCGGCGCCCGAGGAAAGTCCTTCCACCACGTCGTGGGCCTCGTCGCGCGACGTGAGCAGGATCAGGTACACGTAGCGGTCCAGCTCTTCCTCGCGGATGCGCCGGCACAGCTCGACCCCGGTCATGCACGGCATTTCCCAGTCGGTGATCACCAGCCGGCACGTCCCGCCCCGCAGAACGTCGAGCGCCTCCACCCCGTTGCGCGCCACCAGCACCTCGAAGCCGCTGCGCGACAGGATGTCGTGCAGCAGCATGGTCGAAATCTCGTCGTCGTCGACCACGAGCACCTGCGGCCGCGCGCCGGGCCCGTGGGTCTCCTCGTCCCGAACGCCTATGTCCCGCGGATCGAGCACAGCACCCACGGAATCGCCGTTAGACATCGATCGAACTCCTGCTTCAGTCGGTCCACCTGCGCGGCACCCCGGGAAAGGTCGCCGTCGCGGGCCGCGGTTTCGAGGTCCGCGGCGGCGGCCCGCAGCGCCTCGGCCGACAGGTTGGCGGCCACGCCTTTCAGCGCGTGCGCCAGCCGCCGGGCGTCCTCGGAGACCTGCCGGTCCACGGCGCCGCGGATCTGGTCGATCGCCTCGCCGGCCTGAACGCGGAACCGATCGATGAGCCGCTCCACCAGGTCGACGTTGCTGAGACAGCGCTCGGCCAGGGAACGCGCGTCGATCGGGGCGGCAAGACCGGCCACCGCAATCGGTGCGCCATCCGGCACGGCACGCTCCGCCACCGCCGTGGGTCGTCGCTCGGCCCGAGGCGCCGCAGCGGGCGCAACCGCCCGCAGTAGCCGTTCCACGGCGGCGGCGAGCTTCTCGGATGACACCGGTTTGACCACGAACTCATCCATGCCCGCGTCGAGGCACTTCCGGCGCACGTCGGCCTGCGCTCCGTCCGCCAGAGCGACGATCGGAACACGCGACGGACTGACGCCCGAGGTTGCGGCGGCCTCTCCGGCTCGGATGGCCTGTGCCGCATCCATCCCGCCCACGATTGGCAGCCGCACGTCCAGCAACACCAGATCGAAGCGCCGCCGCCGTGCCGCTTCCACTGCGGCGCGACCGTCGCGGGCATGCTCACACTCATACCCCAATCCCGCGAGCACAGCGGCCGTCCCCTGACGGCTCACTTCGTCGTCTTGCGCCAGCAACGCGCGTCGCGCCGCGGGAACCGCCTGCTGCGACCCCGTTCCCTCGGGCGGCGGCGCGGCCAGGGCCTTGAGGACCAGGTCGAACAGCGCCGGCTCCGAAACGGGTTTCGTGGCCAGCCCGGCAAACCCGATCGCCGACAGGCGGGCACGCATCCCCGCGTCGCCGAAGGTGGTCAGCATGATCACGCGCGTTCCTCGCAGCCGCGCGTCCCCGACGATTTCGCGTCCAACCTGCTCTCCGTTCGCGCCGGGCAACTGTTCGTCCAGGACAGCCAGGCGGAAGGGCCGGCCGGCAGTGTCCGCCGCCCGGAGCAACGCGATCGCATCCGGGCCGTTGCTCGCCGATTCGACTTCGGCGCCCCAGTTTCGCAGCCAGATCTCCAGGATCGCGCGCGTGGTGGCGTTATCGTCCACGAGCAGCGTACGCACGCCGCTCATGTCCCCGTTGAGCCGGCGGCGGGCGATGTCGACCGGCCGGTCGACCCGCCCGAAGCGCGCCGTGAACCAGAAAGTCGCGCCCTCACCGGGCTCGCTCTCGACTCCGATCTCGCCGCCCATCAGCGCGCACAGCCGCTTGGCGATGCGCAGGCCCACGCCCGCGCCGGCCGGCGCGCGGGTGGCGAGCGCGTCGAGCCGCGAGAAGGGCTGGAAGAGGCGCTCGCGCTTCTCCGCGGCGATGCCGATGCCCGTGTCGCGGACGCTGAAGCGCACCACCAGCTCGTCGGCGGTCTCGTCCACCGGTTCGGCGCGCACCGAAACTTCCCCGCGCTGGGTGAACTTGACCGCGTTGCTGGCGAGATTGACCAGGATCTGGCGCAGCCGCGCCTCGTCTCCACGCACGATCGGCGGGATCGAGGGATGCACAAAACAGGAGATCTCCAGGTCCTTCTGACCGGATTTGGGCGCCACCACGCCGACCGCGCTCTCGACCGCCGCCCAGACGTGGAACTCCGAAGGCGCGAGCGTCATGCCGCCCGATTCGAGCAGCGCCAGGTCGATCAGGTCATTGACCAGCGCCAGGAGCATCTCCGCCGACGCCTTGGCGACGTGCGTGTAGTGCCGCTGCCGGGCGTCCAGGGCGGTGCCCAGCAGTAGCTCGGTCATGCCGATGACCCCGGCGATCGGAGTGCGCAATTCGTGCGTGATGTTGGCCAGGAACTCGTTGCGCGCATTCTGGGCGGCGGCGACCTGCGCGCGGGCGCGGGCCAGCTCGGCTCGCAGCGCGGCGTCATCGGCCGCGCGGACAGACGCCGCCTCGGCTGGGCCAAGCGCGAAATCCCCGGTTTCTGGCGTCAAGACTGCACGCTAATGGTCACGGCTGGCGCAATTCGGACGTCCGTACCCCACCTTCACGCGCCCCACGGCCCGCAGAATCGGGGTCTGCAACACACAGCTTGCCGCGTCACGGTGCCATGCGCAAGCCGGACGAGGATTCGAATCGGACGTTTCGCCGATCGGGCTTAGCCCCGGCGCCGAGGTTCGGAACGGAAGCGGCCTTCGAGCGCTCGCCGGCGGAAGCGCGCACGACGCGACCCCGTGCCGACACGCACGGGGTCGCGGTAAAGGCCGGGTTGGGGTCAGCCCACCGCTGACTCAGCGGCGAGCCTGTCGCGACGATTCCTCAGGGCGTCAGGCAGGCGATGAAGTCATCAATGTCCTGCCCGTTGACGGTGCCATTGCCGTCCGCGTCGCTGTTGCACGGCGAGCAGGTGCTCGGTGTGCCGCTCAGGGCGGCGATGAAGTTGGTAATGTCCTGCCCATTGACCGACCCGTCGCAGTTGGTGTCACACGGGTTGCAGGGCGGGGTCTGGTCGACGACCAGGCCGTCGATGAAGCGTCCGCCGGCGGCCTGGATGAGGACGTCACTGCCGGAAACGGGGTCGAATACGAACACGCCACCACCGTCGGTGTACATGATCGTGCCGTTGCCCAGCTCGCGGACGCCGCGCCCGCCGGTGGTGACGGCCCAGTAGTTGATCTGGCCACCGAGGGCGTTGTACTCGTAGACGCCTGCGGGGGACGAGAAACCGGCCGCCAGGACGGTGCCGGCGCGGGTGCGGTGCATCTGCTCGGGGAAGTCGATACCGCTGCTGCCGTCGGAGTTGTGGAACGTGTAGCTCCAGGTTCCGTCGAGCTTGTGGACCTCGAGATCCTGGCTGTCGATGTCGTTGACCAGCAGCGTGCCATCGCCCAGGTCGAGCACATCGAAGGGATCGCCCGACGAATCGTCACCGACGCGCCAGAAGCCGGTAATCGTGGCGGTGGGGATGTCGACCGTCACGACCGCCTCACCCGGGGCGCCGTTGGCGGTGCCGGCGTTCGACACGTAGGCGGTGTCCCCGACGACTTCAAGGCCGCGAATGTTGTCGATCGCGCCGGTGATGTTGCCCAGGTGGGTCGTTCCGTCCAGCGTGAAGCGCATGATGCGGTCAGTGAGCTGGTCCGTGACCCAGATCTCATTGCCTGCGCGGACGGCGTTGATCGGGGTGGATGCTCCGGCGGGGACCAGGTCGATGAACGCCGGATCGATGAGCGACCCGTCAAAAGAGTTGAACGTCATGACCTTGTCGCTGTTGGAGTCGACGACCATGAGCCGCTCTTCGGTCCGGGCGGCGGGATCGGTCGCCATGCGGATGGTGCCGGTGGTCGATCCGCCCATGCCGCCCAACGGGCCGCCGGGCGCGC
Organism: uncultured Planctomycetales bacterium; assembly: GCA_964401365.1. Classification (GTDB taxonomy): domain Bacteria; phylum Planctomycetota; class Phycisphaerae; order UBA1845; family Fen-1342; genus CAYNYG01. The sequence goes on from CAYNYG010000049.1 coordinate 18,569, forward strand.
CGATGAATTCGATCTCGTAGAAGATGTCGAAGAAGCTATCGACGGACCAGTTGCCGCCGGGCAGCATGGTGAGCGTCGTGTGCCCAGGACTGGGCATTCCGAAGACGTCTCCGGCGCGGATGCGCAGCAGGTCGAATTCCGGGTCGCCGCCGGTCTGACCTTCGAGTCGCCACATCGTGTTCGGGAACGACTGCACCGGATCACCCGGCACGCGGGGACCGGTGTGGACCTCGCACTGCACCACCAGGGTCATGAACCTGTGGTACCCGCCCAGGGCGCCCGTGCCGGTCATTTCCATGAACAGCACGGAGTTGAACATCTCGATCTCGCCGCCCAGTGACCCGCCGGGCTGGTGCGAGACGTTGAAGAACTTGGCGTGCTCGGCCGCCACGTTGATTTGCGTGCCGGGCGGGAGTCCGTCGATCATGACGTGCAGATCGTCGGGGCTGACGTATCCGCAGCCGCTGGGCGGGAGATCGACGGTGCCGCCTCCGTTGTCCGGGACTGTACAGGGCTGTCCGAGCGCCGCCGCCGCCAGAAGGCCGAATGCGGCCAGCGCACCAAGGTTGCGCAACGATGCCATCGTTTCCTCCTCAGGAAAGTTGAGACTGCAACCCAAAAACGCACGGTCGACGTGACCCGCTCGGACGAGTCGGCCCAAACCGTTTCAACCCGGCAGTGTACCGCACGTCCCCCCCGGGGTGCAACGCCCGGCTGTCGCGGTCTCGGTCCTGCCGGGGTGCGCCCTATCGCTTCAGCGCCGACACGGCGCGTATGATCTCGTCGGATTCCGGGAACCGCCCGGTCTGGAGCTTGCTGAACACCAGTTGCCCGTCGGCAACGACGTCGAAGATTCCACCTGCGCCTTTGATCAGCTCAGCCTGTACGCCTAGCGCCCGCTTCAGATCATCCGCCAGACCGGCGGCTTTTGGCAGATAGTTTCACTGCGTGCAGTACGTGATCGAAATGCGCATCGCCACGCGACTCCTGTTCAAGGTCCACGCCGCCTCCATTCCGGGCGACGCGGAACATCATACCAAATCGCGACCGAGCCGGCGACGTCGGCGGTCTATAATGCCGGCAACGTACGCGCGTTCGAGCGGAGGCGAGCATGGGTTACCGGACGGACGGAACGCAGCGATCCACGCCTGGCACACGCCGCGCCGCCGCCGCCTCGTGGCTGGCAGCGTCGCTGGTCGCCTTGGCCGCCGCCGGCCTGACCGCGGTCGCAATCCGAAACGGACGGGCGGCGGCGGGAGTGTCCGCGGCGCGGGCCACCGTCGCGCTACCCGCGAATCAGAAGCCGGACGTCGCGTCCGCGGCCGCGCCCGTCAACGTGGTGGTCTACGTCGTCGACACGCTGCGGGCTGACCGGCTGGGCATCTACGGATACGAAAAAAACACCTCTCCGCGGATCCAGGCACTGGCCGCCGAGGGCGTCGTGTTCGAACGCTGTTATGCCGGGGCTCCGTGGACGCTGCCGTCGGTCACCTCGCTGATCACTTCCACCTACCCGTGCGAACACGGGGTGGTGCTGATCGGGGACCAGCTCGCGCCGTCGATCCAGACGCTGACCCAGCGGCTCGCATCCATCGGCTACTCGACCTGCGCGCTGTCCTGCAACGTCCACGTCCACACGTCGGGACTCGACCGCGGGTTCGATTTCTTCGCCAAGATCAACGCCGTCGCCGGCCCGATCACCGAGTTCTGGATCAACGGCGTGCGGCGCAAGCCCATGTACGTATACATCCACACCATGGAGCCGCACGACCCCTACAAGACCCGCCCGCAGTACTTCAAGGAATTCGGGGACGTAAGGCCCGACGCGATCAAGGCCTTCGGCGCGCTTCAGGGGCGGCTGATGGAGCTTCAGCGGGTCGACTACAAGTGGAACGCCGACCCGGCCAACAAAGCCGCCCAGCGCCGTCTGGGAACCACCGACAACACGGCCGAGCAAACCGAGTGCATTGACGCGCTCAATCGCATGAAGCCGGAGATCAACGCCATGTATGACGGGTCGATCCGCCTGGCCGACGACAATCTCGGCGGGACGATCGACGCCCTCGTGAAGGCCGGCCAGTGGGACAACACCCTGTTCATCTTCACATCCGACCACGGGGAGGAGATGGGCGACCACGGCGGCTGGTTGCACGACCAATCGGTCTACGAGGAATTGGCGCGTGTCCCGCTGGTCATCAAATTCCCCGGCGGCCAGTACCGGGGCAAGCGTGTGTCCGGCGTCGTCTCGCTGCTGGACATCATGCCAACCATCTTCGACGTCCTCGGCCGGCCCGAGCTGGCCCAGGGTGCCCGCGGACGAAGCCTGCTGCCCGTCGTACGCGAGGAGCAGCGCGCCGGCGACGAACTCCGCGTCACGACCGTGCGAATCAACGAGCAGACCTACTACAAGCCCTTCCGAGACGCGCGCGGCGACCGGAACGTCGTCGTCCGCCAGGGCGCCTGGAAGGGCATCTACAACGTCGATCAGGACCGGCTCGAGCTCTACGACCTCACCGCCGACCCGGCCGAGCGCGTTGACCTGGCGAGCAGGCACGCGGACCGCGCCGCCGCCCTGCACGGGTATGCCAAGGGGTGGGTGGAAGCCTGCGGTAAAGGCGTCGACGCGGCCCAGCGAAAGGGCCTCGAAGGGCTTTCCGAGGAGGACAAGCTGCGGGCGCTGCCCTATATCGGCGGCGGGGAAGGCGACTCCCGTCCGCCACGGAAGATGGAGCAGCGCCCGGCGACACGGCCCGCCGCGCCGTAGCCCGGTCCGCTCTTCAGCGCCGCGCCCGCCCCGCCCCGGCCCGGCACGGACGCGGACGGTATCATCCGGACCCATGTCTCGCCGTGCGTTCAGCCTGATCGAGCTGCTTGCCGTGGTCGCCATCGTCGCATTGCTGATGGCGGTCCTGATCCCGGGACTGCGCGCGGCGCGCGAACAGGCCCGCGGGCAGGTGTGCCGCATCAACCTGGGGACGCTGTCGCGCGGGTTCCTGCTGTACGCGCAGGACTGGCTGGACGCGCTGCCGGGCGGCAAGCACGACTTCTACGACCGCGGTCCGGACGACCGCGTTCGCCTCGATTGGCTGGGGGTGGGCAGTACGAAGGAGTGGCAGCGCGCCCCCCAGGAGGGCACGCTCTTCCGCTACGTGGGCGACCCCCGGCCCTTCGTGTGCCCGACGCACGCATCGCGGCGCGAGGCGCGCAAGACGGAAGACTGGCCCGTCGAACACCGCGTGAGTTACACCGCGCCGAACATGCTGAGCGGAGCGCCGACCCCGTTGTTGACGGCGGTCTGGTACCCGGATGGGTCGCCCGGATGGGACGAAATCCCCGAGCGCGACACGACGGTGAATCGGATGATGGCGCTGCTCCTGGTGGAAGAAGACACAAATTGGTATCTCATGAATTCGAAGGACAGCGCGTGGGTGACGGTGGACCAGGTGACGGAGCGGCACCCGGGGCGACGCGGCGGGATCGGTTTTGTGGACGGCCACGCCGAGCTGCGGCAGGTGACGCGCTATCCGAGCCGGAAAAATGGCGTAATCACCGCGTGGAACATGCTTTATGAGCTAGTGGACGGGCGGCTCGTAGCGCTGGGCCACGACCGCATGGAGACCGGGGAGCGCATACGGTTCGGATGGTTGCGACGAGCCGCGGCGGATCGCTGATTGCGACGGGATCAGGCGTTCCCGTCGGCAGCCGCCGCGACGATCGGGTCCGGAGCCGCTGTGCGTTCCCGCAATGGGGCGCCGTCCCGCTTTGCGATTTCCAACTTCATCACACGTCCGACCTTGAACTTGACCGTTCGCTTGCCGGGGACGTGAACCGGCTCAAGCGTCTTGGGGTTCTGCGCGATGCGTGCCGCGCGGTCCTTCGTCTCGAAAACGCCGAAGTCGCGGAATTCCAACCGGTTACCGCGCCCGAGCTCTCCAATGATCTCGTCCAGGAACGACTGAATGACCCGCTTGACTACCACACGCTTGTTCTGCGTGGTCTCGGCGATGCGGTCGATCAGCTCTTTCTTGGTGACGGTCTTCATGGTTGGATCACCAGGATAGGATTTATCGTGCCGTGCCCTGCGGTGCCACGAAACGGCGAACGGTCGCGGACGCCCGTTCCCTGCGAAGCGAATCCTACACCGACGGCGCCCCGGATTCAAGCGGAATTGGTTGAACCATAAAGAGTTACCAAACCGCGACGACGCTGGATCAGCCCGCGCCCCGGCGCGCTCGCCTGCGAGCGGATCGACGGCGCTTTGCTTTCGCTTTTCGGCGGGCGAGGTCCGGGATCGCGGCCCGCAGCACGTCCGCGACCGTCTCGACCAGGACGATTCGCAATTGTGTCTGAACATCGGACGGGACGTCGATCAGGTCGCGACGATTGCGGGCCGGCAGAATGACCGTTCCGATGCCGCCGCGGTGTGCCGCCAGAATCTTTTCCTTCACGCCGCCGATCGGGAGCACGAGCCCGCGGAGCGTGATCTCACCGGTCATGCCGACGCCGGGATCGACGACGCGGTCGGCGAGGAGGGACACCATGGCCGTCAGCATCGCGACACCCGCGGACGGGCCGTCCTTGGGAATCCCTCCGGCGGGGACGTGCACGTGGATGTCGGCGTCCACGAGCTTCTTCTCCGCGATTCCCCACTCACTCGCGTGCGCGCGGATGAGCGTGAGGGCGGCCTGGGCCGATTCGCGCATCACATCCCCGATCTGCCCCGTCAGCGAAAACGTGCCGCGCCCGGGGACGCGCATCGCCTCGATGAAGATCAGCTCGCCGCCCAGCGGCGTGTACGCCAACCCGGTCGCGACCCCGGGCATCACGGCGCGCAGCGCGACCTCGGGTTCGAAGCGGATCGGACCCAGAAAGGTCTCGAGGGCGTCGGGCTTGATGAGGCGCGGCGGCTTCTTGCCGCGCGCGACGCTGGCCGCCACCCCGCGCAGCACCGTCCCGATGCCGCGCTCCAGGTTGCGCACGCCGGCTTCGCGGGTGTAGGACTCGATGATGACGCGCAGGGCCTCGTCGTCGATGCGGATGCCCGCTTCCGCCAGGCCGTTTTCGTCCGCCTGCCGCCGGACCAGATAGCGCTTGGCGATCTCCAGCTTCTCGGCGGTGGTGTACCCCGGAAGCTCGATGACTTCCATGCGGTCGCGCAGCGCCGGCGCGACCGGCTCCATGTAATTGGCGGTGGTGATGAACAGCACCTTGGACAGGTCGAACGGCACCGAAAGGTAGTGATCCGTGAACGTGGCGTTCTGCGCCGGGTCGAGCACTTCCAGCAGCGCTGCCGCCGGGTCCCCGCGAAAGTCCGCCCCGAGCTTGTCGACCTCGTCGAGCATCAGCACCGGGTTGCGCGTCCCGGCCTTGCGGATCTCCTGAACGATGCGGCCCGGGATGGCGCCGATGTAGGTGCGGCGGTGGCCGCGAATGTCGGCCTCGTCGCGCACGCCGCCCAGGGCGATGCGGATGAAGCGCCGGTCCATGGCGCGGGCGATGCTCTGGCCCAGCGAGGTTTTTCCGACGCCCGGCGGTCCGACGAAACACAGGATCGGGCTCCTGCCCTCGGGCTTGAGCTTTCGAACGGCCAGGTGCTCGATCAGCCGCTTCTTGATCTTGTCGAGTCCGAAATGGTCCTCGTCGAGGACGCGCTGCGCCTCGTCGAGGTCCAGCTTGTCCTTGGTCTCGACCGACCAGGGCATCTCGCACAGCCAGTCGAGGTAATCGCGCACCAGGCCGCGCTCCGGCGACGCGGACGGGATGCGCCGCAGGCGCTCGAACTCGCGGCGGGCCTCCTTGACGACGGCGGGCGGCATCTGCGCGCCCTCGACGCGCCGCGCGACCTCGTCGAGCTCGCTGTCCTCGTTCTCGCCCAGCTCCTTTCGGATGGCGCGCATCTGCTCGTGCAGGAAGTACTCGCGCTGGGTCTTTTCGATCTGCTCCTTGACGTCCGTCTGGATCTTCTGGGCCAGCTTGAGCACCTCGAACTGGCTGGTCAGCGTGGCGGAAATCTTGCGCAGGCGGTCCATGACGTCGAACGTCTCGAGCAACTCCTGCTTCTGGACCAGGTCGAGCGACAGGTTGGCCGCCAGAAAGTCGGCCAGCGGCGCGGGCTCGTCGATGCTGCGCAGGATCGCCTGCGCCTCCTCCGGAACGTTCGGGCTCAGCTCGATCACCTGTTCGGCCAGCCGCCGCGCGGAGACCATCATGGCCTCGGTCTCGACGCCGGGCTCAACCGCGTCAGGCCGCGCGTTGACCCGCGCCTGCCAATAGGGCTCGGCCGCGACGAACTCCTCGATCCCCACGCGGACCAGCCCGAAGACGAGAATCGTGTGCGTGCCCTCCGCGGCCCGGAGCAGCTTGAGCGCGCGGGCCGCGGTCCCGACCCGGTACACGTCGTCGATGGTCGGATCTTCCGTTTCCGCGTGGCGCTGGGCGGAGATCACCAGCAGCTTGTCCCCGGCGAACACCGCATCCAGCAGGCGCTTGGACTTCTCGCGCGCCACCGCCATCGGCACCACCGTGCCGGGGAAGACCACCATGTTGCGCACCGGCAGCACCGGCAGGACCGCCGGCAACGGCTGAAGCGCGGCCTTCGCCGCCCCACGCGGCTCGGCGCCGTCCACTGCGTCGGCGTCAATCGCCGTCTCCGGCAGCGCCTCCAGATTCAGATGCCCTTCGCCGCTCTGGCTCATCGCCCTCACCCGCGCGCGGCTTGGCAGCCGCGCGAGACGCTCAGCCCTTCTTCGGCAGCGTGATCCACAGAAAGCCGGCGTCGTACGCGGCGGACACCCGGTCGACTTCGATGGGCGTCGGTAGGTCGATCTCGCGCCGGAAGTGCCCGTCGTCGATCTCGATCACGTGAATGCAGCACTGCCGATCGGTCGTCTTGAGGCGCGGCAGGCCGCGCCGGCCGCTCACGACCACGCGCAGCTCATCCAGACAGCGCACCTCGAAATCCTGCTCGCGCATGCCCGCCAGCTCCATGCAGATCTGGTAACTGTCGGCGTTCTCGTACACGTTGGTCTGCGGCGCCCACTCGCCGCTGCCGCGGAAGGTGACGAAGCTGCGATTGAGCATCTGCTCCATCATGTCGCCCATCTTCGTCGCCAGCTCGCCGAGCGATTTGAACTCGTCCTTCTTCGCCGTCATGCGCCCACCGGTACGCCCGGCGAACCGCGCCGGACGCCAACGATTCTACTCTGCCGAGCGAACGGGCGAAAACGCGGGTCGCGACGCGCTGCGGAGGGCGGTGGTGCGCCGCCGCCAACGCTCGCGCGGGCCTTCGCGCTGCGGGCCTAGCGCCGCAGCGCGTGGATCGCCGAGCCGACGATGCTTTCGGCGGCTTCCATGATGGTTTCCGACGTGGCCGGGTGCGGATGGATGGTCAGGGCCAGGTCTTCGGCGGTCGCGGCCATCTCGATGGCGTGCACGCCCTCCGCGATCAGGTCGCCGGCGTGGGCGCCGACGACGCCCATCCCCAGGATTCGCTTGGTCCGGGCGTCGGCGATGATCTTCGTCATGCCGTCCGTGCGCCCCATGGCGATGGCGCGCCCGGCGGCGCCCCAGGGGAACTTCCCGATCACGACCTCGACACCGCGGGCCTGCGCCTCGGTCTCGGTCAGCCCGCACCAGGCCACTTCCGGGTCGGTGTAGATCACGGCCGGGATGGCGCGCGGCTCGTAGACGGCGTTGTGTCCGGCGATGACCTCGGCGGCGACGATGCCTTCGCGCGACGCCTTGTGGGCCAGCATGGGGTCGCCGGCGACGTCACCGATGGCGAAGATGCGCTTGTCGGCGGTACGACGCTGCGGGTCAACCTCGATGAAGCCGCGCGAATTCACCACGACCTTCGTGTGTTCGAGTCCCAGGCCGTCGGAGCAGGGCTGGCGCCCAACGGAGACGAGCACGCGGTCGAACGTGAGCTTCTGCTTCTCGCCGCCCTTGCTGAAACTGATCTCCACGCCGCGACCGGTGGGCTGCGCGCCTTCGAGGGTGGCGCCGGTGTGGATCGCGTCGAAGTCCTTCCGGAGCCGCGCGACCAGGGGCCGGGCGAGATCGTCGTCGCAGCCCGCAGCGATGCGATCGAGAGCTTCGAGAACCGTGACCTTGCTGCCGAAGGAAGCGTACACCTGGCCGAGTTCGAGCCCGATATAGCCGCCACCGACGACCAGCAGCGTCCGCGGGATCTCCTTCAGCTCCAGGGCGTCGGTGGAATCCCAGCAGCAGGCCGCGGGCAGCACCGATTCGGGGAGCCGCTTGGGGCGCGAGCCTGTCGCAAGGATGCAGTGCTTGAACTTGATGCGTGCGACTTCGCCGCCCTCGATGCGAACCGTGCGCGAGTCCTCGAACACCGCCTTGCCCTGCACGACCCGCACGTTGCGCTTGCTCGCCAGCGTGTTCACCCCCCCGCAGAGGCGATCGACCACGCCCTGCTTGAATGCGCGTACGCGCTCCACGTCGATCTGGGGTCTCGCGAACGTGATGCCGAACTTCTCGGCTTCGCGTGCGTCGGTGACAGTGTGCGCGACGTGCAGCAGCGCCTTGGAGGGGATGCAGCCCTCACGGAGGCAGATGCCGCCCAGGACCGGTGCGGCGTCGACGATGGTGGTTTGCACACCCAGGTCTGCGGCGCGGAAGGCGGCGACATACCCGCCCGGACCGCCGCCGACGACGAGTAGATCGGTTGATTCGGTCAGCTCGCCAACAACCATGTCCATGCCTCCGTCTGGCACGGGAGTATAGCGGCGCGGGCGCCGCGGGAAACGCCGCCGGCGCTCGGCTTGCGCCCCCGTACCGGTTTCCGCGTCCACAGGCGTCGGCGGCGAAGCCCGGACCGCCCCCGCGCGGCTCCGGCGCGGAAGGCACGGATGGTCCCGGGAACCTATACTGGACGGGCGGCGCGACCGCGCAACGCGTCGGGCGCTGCTGCATGAGGGAATCCGATGAGCGAGCTCTTGGCCCGTCTTGGCCTCGAAGGTCCCAACCTCGGGGGATTCTGTGGCGAGTGGATCGCCTCCGGGCCCACGCTGGACGTCATCACGCCCGTCGACGGCACGCGGATCGCCGTCGTGACGCAGGTGAACGCCGGCGACTACGACCGCATCGCCGCACGAGCCCACGAGGCGTTCCTGTCCTGGCGCAGCGTGCCCGCGCCGCGGCGCGGCGAGATCGTGCGCCAGCTCGGCGACGCACTGCGCCGCCACAAACGCGACCTCGGCGCCCTGGTGACGCTCGAAATGGGCAAGATCACCGCCGAGGGCGAGGGCGAAGTGCAGGAGATGATCGACATCTGCGACTTCGCCTGCGGCCTGTCGCGGCAGCTCTACGGGTTGACCATGCACTCGGAGCGGCCCAACCACCGCATGTACGAGCAGTGGCACCCGCTGGGCGTGGTGGGAATCATCAGCGCCTTCAACTTCCCCGTCGCCGTCTGGGCCTGGAACGCGGCGGTCGCGGCGGTGTGCGGCAACGCATCGCTGTGGAAGCCCGCCAGCAAGACGCCGCTGACCGCGATCGCCTGCACCAAGATCGCGCAGGCCGTGTGCGAGGCGAACGGCGTGGACCCGGCGGTTTTCTCGCTGCTCATCGGGCCGGGGTCCACCGTCGGCGACCGCATCCTGCACGACCGCCGCGTCCCGCTCGTCTCGGCCACCGGGAGCTGCAAAATGGGGTATCACGTGGCCGAGGTCGTGGGCCGGCGGCTGGGGCGCACGATTCTCGAACTGGGCGGCAACAACGCCATCATCGTCGCCGCCGACGCCGATCTCGACCTGGCCACGCGCGCCATCGTCTTC
>CAYNYG010000050.1:0-27937 GCA_964401365.1 uncultured Planctomycetales bacterium
TCGATGACCAGCTTCTGCCAGATGCTGATGTTCTTCTTCCCGTCACGGTCGCCGGCGCTGCCGTTCCAGATCGCAATCGACACGGGCAGATAGTCGCCCGCCGAGAACGCGCGCTCGTCGGCCTCGTGGTGGGCATGGGGCAGCTCCATGGTGCGTTGCATCTGCACGTACCACACGCCGCGCTCGTAGACGCCCTGTCCGCCGACGACCTGAAGCTCAGCCGGCTTGCCGGTCAGCGTTCCGGGGCCGCTGGCGACCAGGCACTCGACCGGCGTCCGAAGGGTCGGATTGGCCACGAGGTTGCCCGCGCCCCACGCCCCCACGTAGAGCGCATCGTGGTCGGTGATCGGGCACTTCGGCGGCTCGACGCCGGACTCCGCGGTGATTCGGAATCCCTGCTCCGGGTAGCGGTCGACCACCTTGAAGGGAAACGCCGCGTCGACGTCCTGATACCCCGTGGCGATGTTCCGCTGTCGGTCCGCTTTCCACATCCAGATATTGACCCCGCCCCGCGCGTCGCGGTCGCCCATGTAGAACGGCGGATCCGGAGACAGCGAAAACTGAACCGCGACCGCGTCGCGGAACTCGTCATGCCGCACGGCACGTTCGTCGGGCGTGGGGTCCAGCCACGACACCCGTAACGCAAGCTCCGTCCCGTCGTGCAGCGCCTGAACCGTCACACCGTCGATGCGGTCCTCCGCCCACCACAGCGGCGTCAACGCGACGTACAGAGGCCGCGCCTGGTCCCAGGTCGGATCCCGCGGCCCGGGCGGAAGGCGCGGCACGCGGGCCGCAACGAACGTGCCCTGTCGAAGCTGCGCGCGATCCTGCGCACCGGCGCGGGCCAGGGACTGGGTGTAATGCACGAGATCCCACAGCTCGTCCTCGGCGTAGGCGCTCTCGTAGGCCGGCATGGGTGTGCCCGGCAATCCCTTCAGCACGCGGACGTAGAGCTGGTGACTCTCGCTGCCGCCCTTGAAGATCCCGTTCACGAACGACCGCGGCGGCACGGGATACCCGTCGCTGTCATACTTCACGTTGGCGGCCACCGGCTGGCCGTCGGCGCCGTGGCACGCGGCACACGCCTCGAGGTAAATGCGCCGCCCGCGAAACCAGCGCAAGTCGTCGAACACCGGCTCGGGCGGAACCATGATCGGCGGGCCGGGCTGAGTGCGCGCCGCGACCTCGCGTTCCAGGTCGGCCTCGCTCCAACCGCGCTGCGGAGCCTGGAGCGCGAGCTCGGCGCGGACCGCGGTGACGTGCACCTGCCGCACGTACCTCGCCAGCGCCGCCAGGTCCGCGTTGGGAAGGTGTCCCCAGGGCGGCATGGCCGACCCCGGCATGCCGCGGCTGATGGTCCGGATCAGGTCGGCTTCGGTCGGGATCAGGTTCTGCGTGGTCGCCAGCTTGAACCTGCCCTGCCGAAAGTCGCGCGGGCGCGGGTTCATGAGATAGGCGAACCGGCCGGCACCGTCGCCCGATTCGCCGTGGCAGACGGAGCATTGGCGTGCGAAGAGCGCCTGGCCGCGCGCGACCAGCGGATCGCCGGACGTCGGAGTCGCGCTCGCGGCGCCAGCCCCGGGCTCGACCGCGGGCGGAGCGACGGGCGGCTCCTGGGGCGGGTGGGCGGGATGCCGCGCCGCGAGACCGACGGCCAGCGCGGCGAGCACGAGCGATGCAGCCAGCAGGGCCCCGGCCATACGCGAGGCGCCGGCCTCTGCGGGGCGGTGGTGCGCCGCGCCGGACGGTTGGGACGGGCGGGGAGCTTTAATAGATATCTTCATCATGATATCCTCATTTACACCGCAACCAAGGCGCGGCGTCTGCGTCTCAGCCGGCGCTGCGCTCATGGGCGACCTCATGCAGCGATGTCTCGCGCAGAAAATGCTCGAGCGCGTCGCGTACCTTTTTCCAGCCTTCGTGACCCAGGCACGGGTTCCGGTCGCTGCACCGCTGGTTGGCGAACGGGCAGGCGCGGCCCCCGTTGGACAGGTCGCCCTCGAAGGGCATCAGCACGTCGAACAGGGAAACGCGATCGGGCGTGCGGGTGATGCGGAACCCGCCACCGACGCCGCGGGCGGACTCCAGCACGCCGGCGCGAACCAGATCTCCCATGATTTTGGACAGGTATCGGCGCGGGATGCGGGTCTGGGCGGCGACGCGCGGGGTGGGGATGGGCCAGTCCTCCACGTGGCGGGCGAGGAAGATCATCGCTCGAAGGGCGTATTGGCCGGTCCTGCTCAGCATGAAGCGCCCGTCTGGACTATTTATCCATAAATATATCGTCAATTGTGCCGCCTGTCAACCTGCGCCGCGCGTTGCCGGGGCGCCTATACTCATGCGATGCAGTTCCCCACGCGCACGCACGCCACGTTGCTGGCGCGGCTGGCAGGCGGCGCCGGCGCCGACGCCTCCGCGTGGGGCGAGTTCGTGGAGCGCTACGGGGAGCTCATCCGCGGGTTTGTCCGCCGCCAGGGGCTTCAGCCCGCCGATTGCGACGACATTCTGCAGGACGTGCTTGTGGCGCTGACGCGGGCGCTGCCCGGCTTCGAATACGACCCCGCCCGAGGCCTGTTCCGCTCCTATCTCAAGACGATCGCGCTGCGAGCCATGTTCCGGCGCCGCGCCGAGCGCGGCGGCGAAGTCCACCTCGCCGACCTCGAAGACGCCACGCGGGCCGCTGACCGCGACCAGGCGGTCGAGCAGGCCTGGGAGCACGAGTGGCAGCAGTACCATGCGCGGCTCGCGATGCGCGCCATCGAGAGCGAATTCAACGGCAGCGACCGCCGCGCCTTTCAGCGCTACGCGGTGGAAGGGGCCGACGCCCGGGTCGTGGCCGACGAGCTGGGGATGACGCTGGACCAGGTTTACCAGGCCAAGTCGCGTATCCTGCGGCGACTGGCGGATCTGATCGAACAGCAGGTCGCCGAGGAGGGCTGACCGAGGCGCGCCGGCGGCCGAAACCGGGCGCCGCGCTCGGCCGCCCCTCCGACGCCGACCGCCGTCGCGCGAGTCGAATTCCATGTCGGGCGAGCCGCACTGGTATCGACAGGAGGAGGCGCTGCTGGCGCGGGTGCGGTCAGTCGGCGGCTCATCTCGCGTGCCCAACATTTCCGGCTACGACGACCTGCGCGAGCTGGGCCGCGGCGGGCAGGGCGTCGTCTACCGTGCCATCCAGCGCTCGACGCGCCGGCCCGTCGCCGTGAAACTCCTGCTCGACGGGGCCTTCGCCTCCGACGACGCGCGGCGGCGATTCGAGCGCGAAGTGGACCTCATCGCCTCCCTGCGCCACGCCAACATCGTGCGGCTCTATGACAGCGGCGTGACCGACGAGGGCCACCCGTTCTACGTCATGGAGTGCATTGAAGGCGTCGCGCTGGATGCCCTGCTCCGCCGCGCGGTGGGCCCGGGCAGCGCCGAAGTGCCACTCGACACGCGCGCGGCCGTCGGGCCGGCGGCGGCGCCCGCGGTTTCCTCGATCCGCGCGAATCTGACGCTCTTCGCGACCATCTGCGACGCGATCCAGTACGCGCATCAGCGCGGCGTGATCCATCGCGACCTCAAGCCCAGCAACATTCGCATCGACGCCACCGGTCAGCCGCACGTGCTGGACTTCGGCCTGGCCAAGAGCGTCGCGCCGTCGGACGACGGCGAGCGCGCGGCGATGACGGTCTCGGGTCACTTCATGGGCTCGCTGCCCTGGTCCAGCCCGGAGCAGGCCCAGGGCGCGCACTCGCGCGTCGACGTGCGGAGCGACGTCTACTCGCTCGGGGTCATCCTGTACCAGATGGTCACCGGCGCCCTGCCCTACCCGGTCACCGGCCCGTTCCACGAGGTTGTCCAACACATCCTCCACACGCCGCCGGCACGCCCGCGCGGCCTGCGCGGCGACATCGACGACGACCTGGAGACCATCATCCTCAAGTGCCTCGAAAAGGACCCGGAGCGGCGCTACGCGGGCGTTGGAGAGCTGGTCCGCGACCTGCGCGCGTATCTCGTCGGCGAGCCGATCCAGGCCAAGCGCGACCGGGCCTGGTACACGCTGCGCAAGCGCCTGCACCGCTATCGCATGACCGCCACCGTCGCGGTCGTCGGCCTGGTGATTGTCGCCGCGTTCGCCGCGGGGTCGTCGCTGCTTTACAGCCGCGCCCTGCGCGCCGAGCGGCTGGCGGACCGGCGCCGCGTCGACGCCGAAAGCGCGGCCGCAAAGGCTACGCGCATCACGGGGGCGCTGCGCGGGATGCTCGAGTCGCTCGACCCGTGGCGCGTGGGCGGGCGCGATCCGCGGCTGCTGCGCGACATGCTCGCGGACGCCGCGGCGCGTCTGCCCGTGGAGCTGGCCGGCTATCCGGACGCGCAGGCCGAGGTTCGCGGCACGCTTGCAAGCGCGTATTGGGGCCTGGGCGACTTCGCCGCGGCGCGCGAGCAGTACGAGGCCCAGCGGGGAATCTACCTCGAGCTCCACGGCGCCGACGATCCGCGGACCCTGGTCTCCGGCAACCACCTGGGCATGATGCAGCTCCGGCTCGGTGAGAGCGTCGAAGCCGAAGCGCTGCTGCGCGACGTTCTGGAGCGCTCCCGCCGCGTGCAGGGCCCGGACCACCCGGACGTGCTCGCGGCCCAGAGCAACTACGCCTACGCGCTGCACGAGCTGGGACGGGTGGACGCGGCGGCGGAGCTGCATCGCGCCACCTACGAGGTCCGCACGGCGGCGCGCGGCGCCGACGATCCCGAAACGATCACGACCCTCAACAACTACGCCCTGTGCCTCCGGGACCTGGGCCGGGCCGCGGAGGCCGAGCCGCTGCTCGTGGAGACGCTGGAGCGCCGGCGGCGCGTGCTGGGTGCCGATCACCCCGACACCGCGATCGCCTGCCAGAACCTGGCCGCCGTCCGCGACGACCACGGCGACCTGGAGCAGGCGGAAGCGTTGCATCGCACGGCGCTGGCCATCTTTGAGAAACGTCTGGGCCCCGAGCACGAATCCACCTCGATGGCCCGGAACAACCTGGCGTCGGTCCTCTCGCGCCGCGGCAGCTACGACGAGGCCGAGACCCTGCTGCGCGCGGTGCTCGAACTCTATCGGCGCACGCTCGGCGACGAGCACGTTCAGACGCTCAGCGCCGCGAACAACCTGGCCAACCTGCTGTGCGAGCAGGGCCGCGTCGCCGAGGCCGAGCCCCTGGCGCGACAGGCGGCCGACGCGCTGACCCGCAGCCTGGGCCGCGACCACCCGCGGACGCTCACCGCGCTGTCGAACCTTGCCATGATCCTGTCGGACCTGGGGCAGGCCGGACCGGCCGAAGCGCTGGCGCGAGAGGTGCTCGCGCGGCGGCGGCAAGCGCTGCCGAAATGCCACCCCGAGGTGATCGTGGCGCTGAGCAACCTCGGCTCGCTGCGCCGCGACGCGCGTGATTTTGAGGTCGCCTTGCCGCTGCTCGAAGAGGCGCTGGCCTGTGCGCGCAGCACGCTCGCCGCCGACCATTGGATGATCGGCCGCGTGCAGAACGTCCTGGGACACGCGCTGGCACTGGCCGGGCGTTTCGAGCGGGCGGAAGTCGAGTTGCGGGGCAGCTACGACCTGCTGCGCCAGGGGTTGGGGGAAGCGCATCCATTCGCTGCAACGGCGCGGCAGCGGCTGGCGCAGCTCTATGCCGATTGGGGGAAGCCCGAGCGTGCCGCCGAGTTTGCGGCACCGAGCCGCGCGCCGACCACGCGCTCGTCGGCGAACCCGGTCCCATAATCCCTTGCGGCGCTCATTGCTCCGGCGAACGCGGTTTTCTTTCAGACACCGCGCCAGGCCGCCTAGGTTCGGTCGAAGCGTGCGACAGACACGTGAAGGACCCCAGAAACAAGGAGACCGGCGATGAGGACGATCAAGGCGATGGCGACGCGGGCACTGCTGGTGATGGGCTTGGCCCTGGCCGTGACCGCCGGGACGGGCTGCGAAGACTACGGGTACGGCGACACGGGCGGATACGACCCGTACGGCTACGGCAGCGAATTCGGCGGCGGGTACGGACCGATCGACGACGACGTGTTCCAGAACGCCTCGGACGCCTGGAGCGACTACATCCGCGGGTAAGCGGACCGGGAGCGGAGCGTGGGTGGCAGGCAGCCGTCGGCAAGGTCGTCGCCGACGGCTGCACCGCTTTTCTCGAAGCGGAGCGCGGCGTCGTCAAGCGGGGCGCCGACGGTGCAGGTCGAACACGAGGCACGCACGCGGATCGAGCGACGTCAGCGACGCACCCGCGCCGCCGCGTCCACCGCCGCGGATTCCACGGCGGGACGCGTGATTTCGAGGAACGCGCGGGTCGCGTCGTCGCGCGGGCGGACCTTGCGGAACGCGCGCCAGGCGGCGTCGTACCGGCCGCGCTGGAACTCCATGGCGCCGAGGAGGAAGGAGGCATCGGCGTCCCGGTCGGACGCGGCCGCAAGTCGATCCACGTGGCGTGCGAATTCGTCGCCGCTGGGAAGGCTGTCGTCCAGGCGCAGGTCGACGTATACGAGCTTGGGTTGGAGCTGGTACGCGCGGCGCAGCGTCCTGCCGGCCTGCGAGTATTGGCCCAGCGCCAGCCGCGCCTGCGCCAGGTGGACGCGGGCGGCGGGATCGCCCTGGTCGAGCTCGGCCGCCATCGTCAGGGCGATGACAGCGCGTGAATACTCGCCGGCCCGCAGCATGGCCAGGCCGGAGGACATCGCCGCGCCATGCGCACCGTAGAGCCGCTCGCGGCGGGCGGCCATGTCGTCCAGGTTGAAGCGGCGCGATTGGAAGCGTCGCTCGTCGAGCCGGCCCGCCCAGTAGCCCGACGCCCAGGCCGAGTCCACCCAGTGCGGCCCGTAGGGGCGGGCGCGCTGCCAGGATTCGGACCCGCCATCGTCCAGCGTCTCGCGCGGCAGCTCGCGCGCCGCGCGCCGAGCGGCGTCGGCGGCGGTCCCCGTGGCGCCCGGCGATTGCGGCGCCGTGGTCGCGCCCGCGCCGCCCGTGAGCGGCTCATCGTCATCCGGAAGCAGGAGCGCGTGGCGCAGCAAGGCGGCCTGTCCCTGCGTGGGCGCGCGTCGGACGACCGTGACGCGCCTGGCGGCGCGCTCGGCCGGTGCCCGCGCCTCCTGCGCGACGAGCTGGTTCGCGAAACACGCCGCCACCAATCCCGCGGAGACGCCGCCGAATACGCGTGCCATGATCTGCTCCCATGTCGCCGGGCCCGGTCTGCGAAACTGACCCGACCCGACCGCGAGCGCTGGAAACGACGTCCGCGCGAGACCGCGGGGATCCGGGCAGCATCTTCTATCGTATCGTCCCGTGGCGCGGTCGGCGCGGGAATCCGCCGCCCCACGCGGCGCCGTGCGCCGCGACCCCGCGCGGCTTCACGCCGGCTCGGTCGTCACGGAGATGTTGAACGTGGCGAACTGATCGACGTAGAGCTCCGCCCGTTCGCGATGCGTGGTCAGCAGCAGGCTGACGCCGCGCTGGTGCGCTTCCATGGTGCGCTCGATCGCATCGGCGAGCTTGAGCGGCGTGAGTCTCAGAATAGTGCGGATCACGTGGTCGAACGTGTTCACGTCGTCGTTGTGGAGGAGCACGCGGTAGGGGGGCAGCAGGCCGGTACGTTCGTCGATCGCGGGATCGACCGTCACGACCGGATCGGACGCACAATGTAACCCTAGGGATACCATGGATTTGCCGCAGATTATGGGAATATAGTCCAGGAACCGGGGGCCGTCAACCGCTGGCCGGCGCAGCGCGCTGCGCGCTGCGCGGAATAGTTGCGGGGCGCGAGGCGCCGCTCCGCTTCCTGAGACGGACGCGAGCGCACCGGCCCCGGAGGACTGGCGGGTTCGCGAGGAACGACAAGACGATGGGAGAATCGTGATGGTGCCCCGCTGCAATTCGATGATGCGACTGATGGCCGCCCCGCTGCTGTGCGCGCTGGCATGCGCCGCGCTCGCCGGAGACGCGACGGTGACGTGCACGACACCGCTCAACACGGTCGCGGGCGCGGCGGTGGTGAAGATCACCGCCAGCGTGGACGGACAGGATCAGACCTGGACGTTCGGGGCCATCATCGAGCCGGGCATGACGGCCAAGCAGAAGGCGGACCGGATCGCCGACACGATCGCGGCCAACGCCGTTCCGAAGTTCACGGTCGAAAAGCACGCGACCGATCCGAAGTTCACGATCAAGGACCTCCCCGCGGGCGCGACGGTGACGTTTCACTCGTACACGACGGGCGAGGTCCGCGACGAGATGACGATCGCCGCCGCCCAGGTCGGAAACATCCAGCACACGGGGTTCTTCGATCCGTTCGGCTACGACGGGCAGCCGGCGATCTTCACCGCCGGCATCGTGACCGACGTGGGCGAGCTCAACGTGCAGGTCAGCGCGGCCGAGCTCAACTTCCAGACGGAAGGGCCGATCATCTGCCAGGCGCTGTTTCAGCGGCTGGCGCCGCGCGCGCCGCAGTACGGGGCGCAGATCAACTATGCCGGCGACCGACTCGAAGTCTACTTCGATCCCGCCTACACGGTCACGCAGGGCGGGATCATCTTCGGCACGAACTCGCCGGGCGAAGGGTCGTCCGGCATGATCCAGGTGCCCGAAGTGCCCGGCTCCCCGGACTGCAACGGCAACGGCGTGCTCGACGCGTGGGACATCGCGACCGGCGTCTCGCAGGACCTCAATGGCGACGGCGTGCCTGACGAGTGTCTGAGCCCGTGCAATCCCTGCGACACCAACTGCGACGGCACCGTCAACGGTCAGGACATCAGCGGCTTCATCGACGCCCTGAGCGGCGCCCCGAATGCCTGCTCACCCTGCAACGGCGACGCGGACGGCAACGGCACCGTGAACGGTCAGGACATCGACGATTTCATCGCCTGCCTCGCACCCTGATGAGGCAAGCACACGCCGCGGGAAGGGTCCGGCGACACGCCGGGCCCCCGCCGGCGGAACTCAACCCTCCTGCACTCCAAAGACCTCGGGCTTGCGCGTGCTTCGGCACGGGCAAGCCCGCTGCGTCGCGCGCGCTCACCCCTTGATGACCCCCAGCGGCCTGAGTCGGGCCACCTTCTGGCTCACGCGGGCCGCGTGCAGAACGTCCACCACCTGGGCCACGTCCTTGTAGGCGTCGGGCTGCTCCTCCTCCAGCCCCGTGCGGCCGCGCGCGCGAGCGTATACGCCGCGCTCCAGCAGCTCCTTGCGAATCGAACGGCCCTTGCTCGCGCGGATCGCCGCGCCGCGCGACATCGCCCGCCCCGCGCCGTGGCACGAGCTGCCGAAGGTCTGCTCCATGGATCCGGGCCGGCCGACGAGCACGTAGCTGGCCCGGCCCATGTCGCCCGGCACGAACACCGGCTGGCCCACGGCGCGATAGCGCTCGGGAACCTCGGGGTGCCCGGGTGGAAACGCGCGCGTCGCGCCCTTGCGGTGGACGCACAACGAGCAGGTGCGACCATCCACCTCGTAAGGCTCCATCTTCGCGATGTTGTGCGCGACGTCGTAGATCAACCGCATCCCCAGCCGCTCGGCCGACAGGCCCAGCACGCGCTCGAAGGCCTGCCGCGCCAGGTGCGTCATGATCTGCCGGTTGCACCAGGCGTAGTTGGCGGCGGCCCGCATCGCGGCCAGGTACCGCTGTCCTTCGCTGGAGTGGACCGGAGCACAGACGAGCTGGCGATCCGGAAGCTCGATTCCGTACCGGGCGGGCGCGTCGCGCAGATCGCGCAGCGCGTCCTCGCACACCTGGTAGCCCAGCCCCCGCGAGCCGGAATGGATGAGCACCGTCAGGTTTCCCTCGACCAGACCCATCGCCTCCGCGGCGGCTGCGTCCTCGATTCTTTCGACCACCTGCACTTCGAGGAAGTGATTGCCGCTCCCGAGTGTGCCGCACTGCGCTGCGCCGCGCTCCAGCGCCCGGTCGGAGACGTCGTCGACGCCGGCGTTGGCGAGGCACCCGCGCGATTCGGTGTTCTCGACGTCGTCGGCCCAGCCAAAGCCGCGCTCGACGACGTACGCCGACCCGGCCTGCATGAGCTTGCGCAGCTCGTGGCGGTTGAAGCGGACGTTACCCCCGCTCCCGACGCCGGTTGGGACGGTGTCGAACAGCTCGTCAATGAGCTGCGGCAGCCGGTTGCGAGCCTCCTTGAACGACAGGTCGGTACGCAGCAGGCGCACGCCGCAGTTGATGTCGTAACCGACGCCGCCCGGGCTGATGACGCCACCCTGCTCGGGATCGGTGGCCGCCACTCCGCCGATGCAGAACCCATAGCCCCAGTGGATGTCGGGCATCGCCAGCGAATAGCGCACGATCCCCGGCAGGCAGGCGACGTTGGCGACCTGGTCGGGCGAGCGGTCCCCGCGGATGGCCTGGATGAGCCGATCGTCCGCATAGATCAGCCCATCGACGTTCATCTGCGGCTTGTAGGAGCGCGGAATGCGCCAGCGGCACTCGTCGAGGCGCTCCAGCGGTCCGGTGTAGGCGTCTGGCACAAGTACTCCGCAAGAACGGCTCCCGCAGGGGATGATACCAGTCCCGCGCCCGACGGGCAGCGCGCTTTCCGATCGGCGGTGCGGGTGCGACAATCCGCGCCATGCAGGTCATCGTCCAGAAATTCGGGGGCACCAGCGTGGCGGACGCGGCCAAGATCCACCGCGCCGCGCGCCGCGCCATCCGCGCCCGGCTCGGGGGCCGCCAGGTCGTCCTGGTCGTATCCGCCATGGGGCACACCACCGACCAGTTGATCGAACTGGCGCGGCAGGTTTCGCCGCGCCCGTCCAAGCGCGAAATGGACATGCTCCTGGCGACGGGCGAGCAGGTGAGCATCGCGCTGATGGCGATGGCCATTCACGAGGCCGGGTACGAAGCCATCAGCCTCACCGGCGCCCAGGTCGGGCTGCTGACCGACAGCGCCCACACGCGGGCCCGAATCCGCTCGATCGACGCCCGCCGCCTGCGCGGGCTGCTGGACCAGGGCAAGATCGTCATCGTGGCGGGATTCCAGGGCGTGGACGCCGACTTCAACATCACCACGCTGGGGCGCGGGGGCAGCGACACGACCGCGGTGGCGCTGGCGGCGGCGCTGGAGGCCGAGATTTGCGAGATTTACACCGACGTCGACGGGGTCTACACCACGGACCCGCGACTCGAGCCGCGGGCGCGCAAGATCGACGCGATCAGCTACGACGAGATGCTCGAGCTGGCCAGCCTGGGCGCCGGCGTCATGCACCCGCGCTCGATCGAGTTCGGCAAGAAGTACAATGTGGTCATCCACGTGCGCAGCAGTCTCACGGACGCACCGGGAACGCTGATCATGGCCCAACCGCCCGGCATGGAAGACGTCGTCGTTCGCGGAGCCACCCTGAAGCGCGACATCGGACGCGTGCTGCTGGTCGGAATCCCCAACCGCCCCGGCGTGATCTCGGAGATTTTCGACGAGGTCTCGCGCCGCCAGCTCCTGGTCGACGACATCATCCACAACGTCTACGCCGGGGGGACGGCGGCCAACCTGGCCTTCACCGTCGACGCGGCCGACATGCGCGACGCGCGGGCGGTCGCGGACGTCATCGCCGCCCGGTTCAACGTCGCCGGCGTCGAAGTCGACGACCGACTCTCGCGCGTCAGCGTGGTCGGCGTGGGGATGCGCTCGCACTCCGGCGTGGCCGGGACGATGTTCGCCGCGCTGTCGCACGCCGGCGTGCCCATCCACAACGTAACCACCAGCGAGATCGTCATCAGCGTGGTCGTCGCGCGCGAGCACGGCGACAAGGCGCTTCAGGCCGTTCACGCCGCCTTCGAGCTGGACCGCGCTCCGGAAGCCTGAGCCGCCGCGGCGGTCGGGCAGCGATCGGACCGGCCCGGAACCCGGGCGCGGGCGGCGCTTGACGAGCGGCGCGCGCAGGTCCATTATCGGACGCCGGGCGACGGACGGCGCGGTGTCGCTTTCAGCTTTTGCCACCGAACGCCGATAACTTCTGCACATTACCTGCGATCGAGGCCCTGCGCGCCATGACACTCACGAACGAGACACCGCCGCTCGCACCGTGCCGCCCCGAGCTCCCGCCCGTCGTTCGCGGCCGCATCGCGCCGCGCGGTCGGCGATTGCCCGCGTGGGCCGCTACCTTCGTGGCGGCCTGCACCGGCCTCGGGTGCCACGACTCGCGCATCACGCCACAGCGCTTCGCGGAACTCGAGCGCGGGGTCACGCGGGCCGAGCCGGTGGCGGTTCAGACGTCCGACATGAACCTGACCGAGATCAAGCCCTACACGGTGCGCAAGCGTGACGTGCTGAACATCACCACGGTGGGGCTCGAATCGGCCTACTCGGAGAAGGCGTTCAAGGTCCGCGTTCACGACGACGGCACGATCATGCTTCCCCTGGTGGGGAAGGTGAAGGTCGAAGGACTCGACTTCGAGGGCGTGGAGCGCGCCATCATCGACGCGCACGTCCCGGCCTTCGTCAAGGACCTCTCCGTGTACGTCGACCTGCTCACTCCCGAGCCGACGACGGTGCTGGTTTCCGGCGCCGCGGGCAACCGGGGGCTGGTGACGCTGAACAGCGGCCAGCGGAACCTGCTCTACGCGCTGGCGGTCTCGGGCGGTTTCGCCAGCGGGACCTCGGGCCGCGTCCGCGTCCGCCCCATCCGCACCGAGCTGCCCGAGCTGGTGTACGACTTGCGCAACGTGAACGACGTGCGCCGCGCCCTGATGGCGTCCCCGTTGGAGTCGGGCGACATGCTCTTCGTCGAGCCGGCCGAATCCTCGGTGGTCTACATGATGGGCCTGCTGCGCTCCCCCGGCCCGCTCAGCGTCCCGGTCGATTCGACGCTGCCGGTCTCGCGCGCCGTCGCCGCCGCCGGCGGCCTGCCCGACCTGATCGACCCCCACGAGGCGACCGTGTGGCGCCGTCTCCCCGACGGCCGGCAGGTGCGGATCAAGCTCGACCTGGCGGGGATCATGGCAGGCCGCGAGAACGACTTCGAGCTCCGTGCAGGGGATCTGTTCGAAGTGCCCCACACCGTGGACACGCGCATCCGCGACTGGATCGTCCAGAACCTGCGAATCGGCCCGTTCTCGGTCGGGTCGCGCTACGACCCCTACGCGCAGCATAACTTCGAGCGCGCCCTCGACCGCAACGACGATCGCCAGAGCTTCAGCGAAGGCCTCCTCCAGGGCGTGCGATTCGGCATCTCCAACCTCTTCCAGACCGCGCTCCAGCCGCTCCCGGCCGTGCCGACCACTCCCTGACGGACAGCTCGTTCCGGCGGGCGCCAGGCGCGGACGCGATCGCGCCGCGCCCCCGTCTCCACCAGCCGGCGCGACCTTGCACGACTCCACGGGGGATGGGGCGGCCCCGGCGGAATCCCCGCGCGCGAACGGTTTGAATACGCGGCGCCCGCCCCTTAGAATGATGGGTCTGTTTTCGCTCCAGCCACAGGGCCGGCGACGCACTCCGCGGAGATGATGATGGCCGACGACAGATCGCTCCACGTGGACGACGACTGGAAGGCGGAAGCCCGCAAGGAGAAGGAGCGCCTGGCCGACACGGAAGTTCCGGGCGAAGCGATGCCGGACGTGTCGTTCGTGGGGCTGATCGAATTGCTGGCGATGCAGGCGATCGTGGGGCTGGGGGGCCTGGTCGGGCCGGACGGGCAGCGCGTCCCGCCCAACTTCGCCGCGGCCAAGCATTTCATCGACATGCTTCAGTTGCTCTCGGAAAAGACGCGGAACAACCTGACCGACGTCGAAAAACGCACGCTGGACGGCGTCCTCTATGACCTGCGCATGCGATTCGTCGAAGTGACGACCGGCACGCCGCCGGCCGCACCCGGCGAAGCGCCGCCCGTGGCATGAGCGCGTGGCATCCACCCCACCCACAGGCCGAATCCATGAGTGACATCCCGGCCCTCGACGAACGTTCCGCCGCGGCGCGCCTGCCGGAGCGCGAGCACCTGGTCGACCGCGAAGCGCGAAACCCCTGGTTCCGCTGGCTCATACACTTCGGCGCGCCGATGGGCGTCAGCCTGGCGATCCACACGCTGCTATTCGCCCTGCTCGGACTCACCACCTGGGCGGTGGTGGAAAGCGAGAGATTCCAGGGCGAGTTCGAGGCCGGGATCCAGGACGACTCGGACCGGCTCGACGAGGGCTTCAAGTGGCCCGAGGAAACCCAGATCGAGCAGCCCGAGGCGGACCTCAGGAACCTGGAGTCGCTCACGGACCTCAGCGCCATCAGCGACATCGACGTCTCCGAGCTAAAGCCCGATTCCCTCTCCGCCGACTCGGGTCTGGGCGTGGGGGAGTCCGGCCGCGGCGACATCCTCGGGATCGGCTCGGGTGCGGGGGCGGCGGGCACCGGGGGCTTCGGCGAAGGCCTGGGCGGCAGCGGCCGGGCAGGCGGTGGCCCGGTCGGGTTCCTCGGGGAGCAGCTCATCGCCAATCGCGTCGTCTACGTCCTGGACTATTCCGGCTCGATCGTCGTCGTCCGCGACGAGCTGGTCCGAAAGCTCAAGGCCTCCATCAGCGCCCTCAAGCCCCCGCAGGCGTTCACCGTCATCGTCTTCTACGGCGTCGTGGCCGAGCGCGGGGACCGCGCCGTGACCGACGCATTCAAGGCCGCGCTCCAGCTCGCCAACCAGGACTCGAAGCGGGCCTTTTTCGACTGGATCGGAACCAAGGACCCCCAGGGCGGAACCGAGCCGCTCGAGGCGCTGCGCCGCGCGATCAAGCTCGAGCCCGAGGTGATCTTCTTCCTCTCCGACGGCTATTTCGAAGACAAAGTCGTGGACGAAGTCCGCAACCTCAACAAGCGGGCCAAGGCCAGGATCTACTGCATGTGCCTGGACGAAGTGATCCTGGCCGCGCCCGCGGGGGCGCAGCGGACCACCGACGGAGCCAAGCGCCTGAAGCGCATCGCCGACCAGAACGGCGGCAAACTCCGCATCGTCACCAGCGCCGACCTGGAGAAGTGAGCCGTTGCACGGTCTCCGGCGGCCATCGGGGTGCTGCGCGCGGCTTGCGACGCGCCCCGTTTCGGAGTACATGAAACGGCCCCAGGACTGATGGGCCCCGCGATTCGAAAGAGGTAAATTCGCATGAAGTTCTCACGCCGCCTGGTGTCGCTGCTCGGCACGCTTGCGGCCGGGGCGGGCGTCGCCCTGGCGCAAGGTCACGCCGCCGGAACCGGTCAGCAGTCCCTGCTCAAGATGATCATCACCGGCTTCGAGTGGCCGGCGTTCTTCATCATGGCCGGATCGATCGTGGCCATCTCGCTCATCGTTGAGCACTTCGTCACCGTCCGGCGCTCGACGATCGGGCCCAGCGACCAGATCAAGAAAGCCAAGGCCCTGATCGAGAGTCGCGACTTCCGCGGGTGCCTCGACATGCTTCAGAAGAGCCGGACCTATTTCGCGCGCGTGATGACCGCCAGCCTTCAGCACGCCCGCCACGGCTTCGACGCCATGCACGACGCCGCGGTCGAAAAGGCCGGCGAGCTGAGCGGCCGCATGTTCCGCAAGGTCGAGTACCTGAACATCATCGGGAACCTCGGCCCGCTGATGGGCCTTCTGGGCACGGTGCTGGGCATGATCTACGCCTTCCAGGGCCTATCCGCTGGCGGCGGTGGCGGGGACGCCAGCGCCGGACAGCTCGCGCAAGGGATCAGCCTGGCCCTGGTCAACACGTTGCTGGGGCTCTCGCTGGCGGTGGCTGGGATCGGCTTTTTCGGCGTCTGCCGCAACCGCATCGACTCGCTCACGGTGGAGGCCACGGTCGAGACGCTCGACCTGCTCGAGTTCTTCCGCCCCGGGGCGTCGTCGCGCTCAAGTACGGCCGCGCCCGCCGGCGCTGAGCCGACGCGCCGGCCCGCCCCCGCCTCCCCCAGGGCAGCACGCGGCAGCGAGGAGCCCGCCGGAGCCTGACGAACACGCGCGCCGGCGCCGCCCCCGAGCACCGCGCGCCATCCCACGAGACGTCGATGGTCCCCAAACCTCCCAGGCCCGTCAGCATGGAGCTCAATCTGGCGCCCATGGTGGACGTCATGATGTGCCTGATCATCTTCTTCATGCTGGCCTCCGCCATGGTCAGCGCCGAGAACCGGCCGCTGAACCTCCCCTGGGCCCTGGCGGCCAAGGAACTCGAGAAGCACGAGCTCGGCAACCGCGTGGTCATCAACGTCCGCCCCGCGGCGCAGAACCCGGAGGCCACGGAATACGTGGTCGTGCGGCTTGAGCCAAGCGGGGCAGGAGACATGGCGCTCGTCGAACGCGTACTCACCGCCGGGGACGTCGAGCCCTTCCTCAAGGCTTCCGCAGCCCGGGCCGCCGGCGCCAAGGACGAACTGCGTTGCGTCATCCGCGGGGATCGCGACGTCATGTACAAGGACATCGAAGTCGTGCTTCGCGGCTGCGGAATGGCCAAGATCGCCAAGATCGTGTTTTCCGCCCAGGAGGGGACCGAGCCGGCGGCTCCCGCGGGAGGCCCGTCATGACCCGCAAGGGCCCGCCCCAGCCCCACGGCGAGAGCATCCCCAATCTCGCCCCCATGGTCGACATCATCATGTGCCTGCTCATCTTCTTCATGTGCAACGCGTCCATCAACCTGGTCACGGAAGGCGTGCTCCAGACCGAGCTCGACCCGCGCAGCGGCCCGGCCTCGGGCGAACAGGTCCAGGTCAACCCCGCGGTGCGCATCGGCCTTCAGGACGCCGACGCGGGCAAGAGCTGCAACATCTTCGTCATGGAACAGGCCCTCGAAGGCAACTCCTTCGAAGACCTCCGTCGCATGATGGCCTCGCGGCGCGCCGCCGGAGCCGACCCCACCAATCCGGTCATCATCGGCGCCGAGGGAGCCGTTCGATACCGCTTCATCATCAGCGCATTCGACGCCTGTGTTCGCGCCGGCTTCAAGAACGTCCAGTTCGCCGTCAGTTTCGCCAGCCCCGGCCAGGGCTGACGCCTCCCTCACCGCCCCGCGGAAACCCGCGCCTGCACCACGCGCTCCTCACCCCCGTCCCGGTGCAGCCGAACGTCACCCCACAGCGGCGACGCCAACGCCTCGCGCACCGACTCCCCCTGTCCGGCCCCGATCTCCATCAGCAGCCACCCCCCGGCCTTCAGGTGCTGCGGCGCCTCGCGGACGATGCGCGAGATGATGCTCATCCCATCGGCCCCCGCAAAAAGGGCCAGCGGCGGCTCAAAGTCCCGCACATTGACCGGCAGCCCGGCCCGATCCCGCTCCGCCACGTAGGGCGGGTTGCTCACAATCACGTCGAACCACTCGTCCCGGCACGACTCGAACAGATCGCCCTGTCGGCACTCGATCCGCCCGGCAAGCTGCTGCCGCTCGGCGTTCCGTTGCGCCACCGCCAGCGCCTCGCGCGACACGTCCGTCGCAACCACCCGCGCTTCCGGCAGATGCCGCGCCAGGCTCACCGCCACGCAGCCGCTGCCCGTGCACAGGTCGAGAATCCGCGGCGCTGCGCCCGCCCCGCGGCTCCGCGCCACGTCCAGGCACCGCTCCACCAGCGTCTCGGTCTCCGGCCGCGGGATGAGCACGTCGCGGGTCACGATGAACGGGATCGAGAAGAACTCCTTCACGCCGGTCAGATACGCGATGGGACACCCCTCCCCCGCTCGCCGCACCAGTTCGCGGAACGCATCGCGAACCCCCGCCCCAGGCTCGCTGCTGTGGCGCGTGTAGAGCTGGATCCGCTCACAACCCATCGCGTGCGCCAGGAGCAGCTCGGCGGCCAGGCGCGGCGAATCCACCGCCCGCCGCTCCAGGTACTCGCGCGTCCACGACAGCAGTCGAGCGACCGTCCACGCTTCCGGATTGGTCTGCGTTGCTTCCATCGGGGACGATCGCGGCGCACGCGGGCGTCAGAGGCCGGAGCCCCGAGCACCGGGCCGCCTGCTCGGCAACTCGTTATTGAACAACCGGTTATGCGGAGGCGCCCGCGCGGTTGATTCCACCGCCGGCTGCGATGCGCGAAATTGTATTCGATCGGGGCCTGCGGGGCGACGCAGCGGAACCGGCGCCGCGTCCGCATGCCCGCTGGCCGCAGTCGGCGCGGTGTCGCCGGCGACCGTGCCCAGCCGCGTTCCGTGCGAGAAATCGGACCGTCGGCGGGCGGTGCGTCCTGTGTATACTCCGAAAGGTGCGACGGGCCTTCTCGCACCGGTTCCAACGTCAGGCCGGCACGACAACGGCGCGTCGCGGGTGGCGCATACCCGCCGGCATCGTCGCCGCGCAATGGGACGCCCGCCCCGCGCTTCGGCGCGGGGCGACTTCCGCGGCTTGGAGTGTCCACACGCATGTCGGAACTCGGATTGCCCGATCGAACGCGGACGACTCCGCCGGAGCTGGACGTGCGCTCCTCCGCCGGCGCGACGCTTGCTGAGGAACTGCCGGGGCACATCGACGGTCTGCCCGAGCGGATCGGCCGATACCGCGTGCTGCGCAAGATCGGCGAGGGTGGGATGGGCGCCGTCTATCAGGCGGAGCAGGACAATCCGCGCCGCGCGGTCGCGCTGAAGCTCCTGCTGGCCGGTATCGCGGCGCCGCGCGCCTTGCGGCGTTTCGAGTTCGAGGCGCAGATCCTGGGGCGCCTCCAGCACCCGGGGATCGCGCAGATTCACGAAGCCGGGATGGTGGAGACGCCGGCCGGCACGCGCCCGTATTTCGCGATGGAGTACGTCGAGGGGCGGGCGCTGCTGGAGCACGCGCTTTTCAGCAAGCTGGGCGTGCGGCAGCGCGTCGAGCTGCTGATCCGCATCTGCGAGGCGGTCGAGCACGCGCATCAGAAAGGCGTCATCCATCGCGACCTGAAGCCGGCCAACATCCTCGTTACTACGTCGGGGCAGCCCAAGGTGCTCGACTTCGGCGTCGCGCGACTCACGGACCTCGATGTTCAGACGACCATGATTCAGACCGAAGCGGGACAGCTCGTCGGCACGCTGGCCTACATGAGCCCCGAGCAACTGGCCGCCAACGCCCGCGAGATCGACACCCGTTCCGACGTGTACGCGCTGGGCGTGCTGGGCTACGAGCTGCTCGCCAACCGCATGCCCTACGACCTCGTGGGCAAGTCCATCGTCGAGGTCGCCCAGGTGATCCGGCTCGACGATCCGACGCGCCTCAGCCGCGTCAACCGCAGCCTTCGCGGCGATCTGGAGGTGATCTTCGGCCGCGTGCTGGCCAAGGAGAAGCAGCAGCGGTACCAGTCCGCGGCCGAGTTCGCCGGCGACCTGCGTCGCTATCTCGACGAGCGCCCGATTCTGGCGCGGCCGCCGTCGGCGATCTACCAGACCCGCAAGTTCGTGCGTCGCAACAAGGGGATCGCCGCCGGCCTCTTCGTCGGCGCCGTCGCGCTGCTGGCGGGCACGACCCTGGCGGTGCGCTACGGACTGATTGCGGCGGCGGAGCGCGATGCGGCCCGGCTGGCGCGCGACGAGGCGCAGAAGGCCGAGTCGCAGACCAGGAAGCGCGCCGACGAGCTGAAGCTGGTCGCCGACTTCCAGGCGGGCATGCTGGCCCAGGTGGATCCGACGTCGGCGGGCCGGCTCCTGACCGAAGACGTAACCGCCGCATTCGAGGCGGCGCTGGCCAGAGCGGGCGTGCCGCCGGGGGAGCGCGCCGGGCGCATGGAGGCGTTCCGCGAAGAGTGGAGCAACGTGAACGCCACGGATGCCGCCCGTGACCTCATCGACCGCACGATCCTCAAGCCCGCGATCGCGACGATCGACGCGCAGTTCCGGGACCAGCCGGTGGTGGACGCGCAGTTGCGCCAGACGCTCGCGACGCGTTACAAGGAACTGGGCATGTACGACGCCGCCCTACCTCTCCAGACCCGCGCACTGGCGACGCGGCGGCTCACGCTGGGCGAGGAGCACCCGGACACGCTGGCGTCGATCAACAGCATGGGCGTTCTGCTCCAGGACCAGGGCAAGCTCAGCGAGGCTGAACCCTATTTTCGCGATGCCCTGGAGAAGTCCCGTCGCCTGCTGGGCCAGGAACACCCCAGCACCCTCAGCGCAATCAACAATCTGGGTACGCTGCTCAAGGCCCAGGGCAGGCTGGACGATGCCGAGCCGTACTATCGCGAAGCGCTCGAGAAACTCCGCCGCGTGCTCGGGGACGAGCACCCCAATACGCTCACCTCGATCAGCAACCTCGGCAGCCTGCTCAAGGCGCAGGGCAAGCTCGCCGAGGCGGAGCCGCTGTACCGCGAAGCGCTCGAAAAGCAGCGCCGCGTGCTGGGCGACGAGCACCCGCTGACGCTGGGGTCCATTCACAGCCTGGGGATCGTGCTCCGAGACCAGGGCCGCCTGAGCGAGGCCGAGCCCTATGTCCGCGAGGCGACCGAGAAGCGCCGCCGCGTGCTCGGCGAAGCGCACCCCGACACGCTGAACTCGATCAACAACCTGGGCGCGCTGCTCTACACCCAGGGCAGGCTCGCCGAAGCCGAACCGTACTTTCGCGAAGCGCTCGACAAGCGCCGCATCGCCCAGGGCGAGGAGCACGCCAACACGCTGACGGCGATCAACAACCTCGGCGTCCTGCTCCAGGACCTGGGCAAGCTGGCGGAAGCCGAGCAGTTCCACCGCGAGGCGCTCGACAAACGCCGCCGCTCGCTGGGGGACGAGCACCCGGACACCCTCAACTCGATCAACAACCTGGGGATGCTGCTCCAGGCCCAGGGCAAGCTGGAAGAGGCCGAACTCTACGTCCGCGAGGCGCTGGAAAAGCACCGCCGCGTGCTGGGTGAGGACCACCCCGACACGCTGCTCTCGATCAACAACCTGGGTTCGCTGCTTCAGGCTTCCGGGCGACAGGCCGACGCGGAGGCGCACTACCGCGACGCCCTTCAAAGGGAGCGGCGCGTGCTGGGCGACGATCACCCGCTCACGCTCGGATCGATCCACAACCTGGGGACGCTGTTGCGCGACCAGCGGCGCCTGGACGAGGCCGAACCGCTGCTTCAGGACGCGCTGGAAAGGCGCCGCCGCGTTCTGGGCGACGGGCACCCCGACACGCTCAACTCGTTCGTCAGCGTGGGCAGGCTGCGCGTCGCCCAGGGTCGAGCCTCCGAGGCGCGGTCGCTGCTGGCCGGCATCGAGCCGCAGGCCCGCGCGGTGTCACCAAGCACCAACGCGTGCGTTCTGGCGAGTCTGCTGACCTGCCTCGGCAACGCCCGGGCGGCGCTCGGCGAATTCGGCGCCGCCGAGTCCAACCTGCTCGAAGCTCACGCAATCTATCTCCGGTCCCGCGGCGAGCGGCATCCGGACACGAACCTGTGCCTTCGGGGCGTGGTGGAACTCTACACGGCGCGGAACGCGGCCGAGCCTGGGAACGGCTACGACGAGAAAGCCGCGGAATGGCGCGCCAGGCTGGCCCCTGCGGGGACCACGACAGAAGGGGCGGCGGCGGGCGACCCGTCCCTGCCGCACGACGTCGAGTAGTTCGCGGCCCGACCGGCCCCGTGCGACGCCCCGCGCACCCAGCAATCACGACTGGGGATCTAGGATTCGAACCTAGACTAACTGATCCAGAGTCAGTCGTGCTACCGTTACACTAATCCCCAGAATGTCCGTCGAGTTTATTCGGCCCGTTGGCGGGTTTCAATGGCACACGCGCCGCGAGCGGCGTATCTACGCGCGTCCCCGGGGCGCGCCGCCGCGCGTCAGCGGACCCAGCCGCACTCCGGACAGCGCCCCGACACGTTCCCGGTGAGGTCGTAGCCGCAGTCGTCGCATCGCGGCGCGCCGCGGCGACGCTCGCGACGGGCGTTGGCGGATTCCACGTACGTCGCCGTCGCCAGCCCCGCGCTCACCGCGGAAGCCAGGACGCTCCAGAGCACGAAATCCCCGGTGTGGGCCGTCACCCAGGTCCTGGCGACGCTCCAGGCGAGCAAGACCGCCGCGGCCGCCGAGACCGCGAAGAAGCCCGCCAGCAGTGGAATGCTGGGGTGCACGCGCCCGCGCACCGGGGGGCGCAGGGCACCGGCCAGGCTCACCGCGAGCGGAAACGCCAGCGGACCACAAACCAGCAGCAGCGACCCGAGCGCGACGGCCATACGGCGGATTGTAGCAAGCCCGGCAGAAGCTCGGACCGGCTGCACCAAGACGGCGAGGCCGCCGAGCGGACCCGCGGGACGTTCCCGGCCGCCGTCAGACCGCCGGCAACCACGCCAAGTCGAGGATCGTATGCGTCGGCCGCTGCGTGTTGAACACCGCCTGAACCGGCATGCCGATGGCGGGCTCACCCGCCTGAAGCCAGCTCATCAACTTCGTGCACACGCCCTCCAGCTCGACGCTGATGAGCGGCGTGCCGGGCGGCAGCTTGAAGAGCTCGCCCGGATAGCGCACCACGCTCCAGGTGTAGATACGCCCGCGGGTCGGAGCCTCGTGCCACTCCATCGGGTGCCAGCAGTCCGGGCACTCGCAGCGCGGCGGCAGCCACAGCCGCTTCTCCGCGCAGCGCGAGTTCGTGCAGCGCGTCGCCAGAAGCCGACCGGCCGCCAGCCCCTCGAAGAACCGCCCCCACCCGCCGTAGCTGTGAAAATGCGACCAGGTTTTGGGGTTCTTCACTCCGAGCGGCTCGGTGCTCCAGGTTTCGAGCGTGGTCGTGGGCCATTGCGTCGTCATGCGTCACCTTTGGTTCGCGCGCGGGCGAATGCTCCTACACTTTCTCGAGGATGGCGCAGGTCACGTGGCTGCCGGTTCCGGCGTGGCTGATCGCGCACCCGCGCCGCGCGTTCTTCACCTGGAGACTGCGCCAATCCGCCGGCCGCGACTTGCCGTATCGCTCCCACATGCGCGGGTCGCCGTGGAAGCGGTCGTACTTGCCCTGGATCTGCCATAGCAGCTCGACGATCTGGAAGATGCCGGTCGCGCCGACGGCATGCATGGTGCCGATCAGCCCGCCCGAGAGGTTTGTGGGCAGCCGGCCCTCGTAGTACGCGTCGCCGCTCTCGATGAACTCGCGTCCCCGGCCGTAGGGCCGCAGCCCGATGTCTTCGTAGGTCTGCACGTCGCTGATGGTGAACGCGTCGTGAGTCTCGAGAACGTCGAAATCGGTGAGGGGGTCGCGGATTCCCGCCATGTGATACGCCAGGTACGCCGCCATTCGCGAGGCCAGGAACGAGCTGAATCCCGGCCAGTCCTGGCGCTTGTGCGTGAAGTACTCGCGGTACGTCTCCTCGCTCTCGTTGGGAAGCAGAAGGATCGGCATGTGCCGCCGGTCCGCCGTCCGCAGCGTGTGCGAACCCCCGCAGATCGCCGTGAGCCGCACCGGCTGATCGCTCAACCGATACGCCGTCTCCTCGTCGGCGAGAATCAGCACCGCCGCCCCCACGCTCATTACGCAGCATTCCAGGAACGACAGCGGCTGCGAGACGATGTCGTTCTTGAGAATGTCGTCGATGGTGTAACGGCCCGGATTCTGCGAGAACGGCGAGTAGCGCGCGTACAGGTGGTTCTTCACCGCGATGCGCGC
Organism: uncultured Planctomycetales bacterium; assembly: GCA_964401365.1. GTDB lineage: Bacteria > Planctomycetota > Phycisphaerae > UBA1845 > Fen-1342 > CAYNYG01. The sequence goes on from CAYNYG010000050.1 coordinate 23,493, forward strand.
CAGCGTCTCCCGCGGGACGTTGTTCTCGAACTGATACCGCTGCGCCATCAGCGCGTAGTACGCCGCGTACATCCACCCCAACTCGCTTTCGAAGTCCTTGCAGGCTGCGCTGGCGATGTACGAGTTGCCCACCTTGGTGCTCACCTCGTCCATCCGCTCCCACCCGACCACCGGAACGCACGTCGCGTATCCGCTGGCCACCGCCTGCGCCGCCGCCAGCACCGCCGATCCCCCGGTCGCCCCGCCGGTCTTCACTTCGACGTTGCCCAGCGGATCGAACCCGAGGTAGTCGTGGACCTTGGCCGCGGCCAGGAGCTGGTCGCCGAAGTGATCCGCGAATTGCGAGTAGACCGCCCAGTTCACCATCCGGCGAAACTGTTCGGGCTCGACCTTCAGGTCGTTCTCCTCCACCGCCATGCGCAGCGCCTCGGTGCAGAGCTGGCAGGTGTTCTTCTCCGGGTACTTCTTGCGGAAGTCGGTGAGACCGCCGGCCACGATGTAGACGGGCTTCTCGAATCGCGGGATGCGCAGGTTCTCGGGGCCGAAACGGATCATGGCGTTGCCTCTCGGGCCGGCCGGCCGCTTGCGGCCAGGAAGTATGAGCGAAAAGGCGACGCCCGTGCAGCATGCAATTCGCGCGCCACAGCGAGCGTGAACGCGGCCCGACCGACCGTTTCCCTGCGCTGGGCAGCGTCGCGCCGTGCGCGTTGTGTGCCGAGCGTGGCGCGGGCGGGTATCCTGCCGCGGGATGGCGTGGCTATCGCAGATTGTGGGCGTACCGCTGTTTACGCTGTTCCTGGTGATCGCACTGGGTGTCGGGCTGGGGGCGGCGCGCGTCGGCGGGTTCCGTCTTGGCGTGCCGGCGGTGTTCTTCGTGGCGCTGGGCGCGGGACACCTGGGCTGGAGTCTGCCGCGGGAGCTGACCGAGCTGGGGCTGGTGCTGTTCGTGTACTCGGTAGGGTTGCAGGTGGGGTCGCGGTTTTTCGCGCTGTTTCAGGCGCGGGCGATGACGTATCTCGGCGTCGGTTTGGCGGCCACCGGCGCGGGGGCGTTGGCAACGGTCGTCCTTGCCTGGGCGGCCAGGCTGCCGGCCAACCTGGCCGCCGGACTCTACTGCGGCGCGACCACCTGCACCCCGGCTCTGGCCGCGGCGCTGGACGTCATCGGACGCTCGCTTCCGGAAGGGGCCGGCGAAGCCGCCGTCGTTGCCTACGGCGTGGCGTACCCCTTCAGCCTGGCGTGCGTGGTCCTGACCGTTCAGTCGCTGCCGCGACTGCTGCGAACGGACCCGGCCGACGCGGCCGCCGAGTACAACGCGCGCGCCGCGGAGCGGGCGGCGGTGGTGGAGTCGTGCGCGTTCCGCATCACCAACGCCAACTGCGCCGGGATGCGTGCCGGCGAGTTCGCGGCACTGCACCTGGCCGCGGCCGTTCTGTCGCGGATCAAGCACGAGGGCCGGCTGGCGCCGGTCCGACCCGACACCACGCTGCACCTGCACGACGTGGTGCTGGCGGTCGGACCACCCGTGGAGCTCGCCAAGCTCGAGACCTTGCTCGGTGACGTCGTCGTCGAACCCATGAGCGCACCGGCCGACGAAGTCGCCAGCGAGCCGGTCCAGGTCTCCCGGTCCGACGCCGTCGGCAAGTCGCTCAGCAGCCTGGGCGCCTGGCAGCGCTTCGGCGTGACGGTCACGCGCGTTCGCCGCGAGGGGATCGAGTTCACGCCGCGGGGTGATTTCGTGCTCGAGCGAGGCGACGTGCTGCGGGTCGTGGGAGCGCCGGCGGAAGTCCGCGCGTTCGCGCAGCGCGTCGGACACGAGGAGCGCCGCCTGACCGAGACCAGCCTCGCACCGTTCGCGCTGGGCATCGTGCTGGGCGTCGTCATCGGAACCATCCCGCTGCCCCTGCCCGGGTCGGTCGACGCCCGCCTGGGGCCCGGCGGCGGCGCGTTCATCGCCGCCGTGCTGCTGGCCCGCCTGGGACGCGTCGGACCGGTGCGACTCTACGTCCCGTCCGCCGCCAAGGTCTTCGCCCGCGATCTGGGCCTGGTGATCTTCCTGGCCGGCGCGGGGCTCGGCGCCGGACGCGACCTCGTCCACGTCGTTGCCAGTGCCGGTCCCGCGTTGGCGCTCTGTGGCGCGGGGGTCACGCTGGTAACGGTCGCCGTCTACCTGCTCCTCGTCGTCGCTCTGGCGCGCTGGGACCTGCTGACCGGCGCCGGTGGGCTCAGCGCCTGCATGACCAACCCGGGCGCCCTGGCCTCGGCGGAGCAGCTTGCCGACTCCGAGGCCGCCCCGCTCGCGTTCGCGAGCCTGTATCCCGTGGCGCTGATCGCCAAGATCGTGTTGGCCCAGGCGGTGTTCGTCGTGGTCGGGCGTCTGGGGGGCTAGCTCCGGCCGGAGTGGCGTCCGGCGGTCGCGACCGCGCGATCACCTCGGCATGCGCGTGGGGTCCACGTACGAGAACCGTGGTCGTTCCGCCGACGTGCGTTGAAGCCCGCTCGATGCACCGCGCGCGCTCCCGCTTTCGCTCGCTTGCCGCGCCTTCGCCCCGCCCCCCATAATCTGCCTCATGAGCGCCCCAACCCGGGCCGTCGGGCCGGCGGCCCTGGACACACTCGTTCAGCAGTTCCGCGCGCAGGAAGCACGCATCCGCACCGGAGGCGGCCCCAAGGGCGTCGAACGACAGCACAAGCTCGGACGCCTCACCGCCCGCGAACGAATCGACCTGCTCTGCGACAAGGCGCGCCCCGACAGCCCGCTGGCCCCCCTCTTCGACCGAAACCACGACGTCCTCGCGCCGGCCGAGGTCGACACGGTCGCTGCGCGGCGCGGCCCAGGCCGCGAGCCACCGCTCTCCTCCGCCCTGCCGCGCTCAATGGTGGCGTCGCTGCACGCCTTCTTCGAGCTTGGACTCTGGGCCGCCCACGGCATGTACCCCGACGTCGGCGACGTGCCCGCCGCGGGCGTCGTGGTGGGCCTCGGACGCGTCGCCGGCCGACTCTGCGTCATCGTTGCCAACGACGCCACCGTCAAGGCCGGCGCCTTCTTCCCCGCCACCTGCAAGAAGGTCCTCCGGGCTCAACGCTTCTGCATGGACAACCGCCTCCCGATCCTCTACTTGATCGACTCAGCCGGTGTCTTTCTGCCCATGCAGGACGAAATCTTCCCCGACGAGGACGACTTCGGCCGGATCTTCCGCAACAACGCGCGGATCAGCGCTGCCGGAATCCCCCAGTACGCCGCCATTATGGGCAACTGCGTCGCCGGCGGCGCCTACCTCCCCGTCATGTGCGACACCATCCTCATGACCGAGGGCAGCGGCCTCTACCTGGCCGGGCCGGCCCTCGTCAAGGCCGCCATCGGACAGGAGGTCTCCAGCGAGGAGCTGGGCGGCGCCCTGATGCATGCCGCCGTCAGCGGCACGATCGACTATCGCGAGCCGAACGACGAATTGTGCCTCGAACGGCTCCGCCGCCTGCTGGGCGCCCTGGGACCGCCTCCCGCTTCGCCGTTCGACCGCGTCGCCGCACGCCACCCCAAGCTGCCCTGCGACGACATCGCGCGGCCGGTTACCGACGCCAAGCGCGGCGAGTTCGACGTTCGCGACCTGCTCCTGCACCTCGTCGACGCCGGCGACGTCCGCGAAGGCGCCCTCGCCGGCACCAGCTTCGACGAATACAAAGCCGAATACGGCCAGTCCCTTGTCTGCGGCTTCGCCCGCATCGACGGATGGGCGGTGGGCATCGTCGCCAACCAGAAGAAGCAGGTCCGCCCCGCCCGCGGTCCCCTCCAGTTCGGGTCCGTCATCTACGCCGACAGCGCCGACAAGGCCGCCCGCTTCATCCTCGACTGCAACCAGCAGCGCGTCCCCATCGTCTTCCTTCAGGACGTCAACGGCTTCATGGTCGGACGCGACAGCGAGGCCGAAGGCATCATCCGCAGCGGCGCCAAGCTGGTCAGCGCCGTGAGCAACTGCGTGGTGCCCAAGATCACCGTCATCTTCGGGGGGTCCTACGGCGCAGGAAACTACGCCATGTGCGGCAAGGCCTACGACCCGCGCTTCATCTTCGCCTGGCCCAACGCCAAGTACGCCGTGATGGGCGGCCCCGCCGCCGCCAAGACCCTCCTTCAGCTCGAAGTCCAGGCCATCAAGCGCCGCGGCCACGAACCCGACCACGCCGAGCTGCGGCAACTGGAGCAGAGAATCACGGACACGTACAGCGAGCACATGGATATCCGCTACGCCGCGGCGCGCGGCTGGGTCGACGCGATCATCGCCCCCGGCGACACACGCGCTGCCCTGACGCTCGCGCTCGAAGCCGTCGCGCACGGCGGACCCATCGGCGAACTCAAGACCGGCGTCATGCAGGTGTAGCTTCCCTTCCTGCGTCCCCTACGGCATGATCCGCTCCAGGAACGCCTCCACGTCCAGGCCGTTGATGGA
>CAYNYG010000051.1:0-25988 GCA_964401365.1 uncultured Planctomycetales bacterium
ACACCTCCGGGTGCGCGAGGAACCAGAACAGGTGCTGCCACAGCAGCGGGTTGCCCCCGCCCGAATAGGTCGCCGCCTGTGGGACGCCGCTGACCACCAGTCCCGACGGCAGGAAGAAACTGGTGCCAAACACGCGGTCCATGAGCTGCAAGACGCCGGCGGCCTGCAAGGGCGGAAACGCCAGCAGCAGCAGGAACGACGTGACGAGCTGCGCCCACACGAAGAACGGCAGCCGGAAGAACGTCAGCCCCTTTACCCGCAGGTGCACGGTGGTGACGATGAAGTTCACGCTGCCCAGCAGCGAGGAGAAGATCAGGAACAGCATGCCGACCAGCCAGGCCGTCTGCCCGGTGTTGGTGATGTTGGCCAGCGGGGGATAGGAGGTCCAGCCCGAAGCGGCGGCGCCGTTGGGCAGGAAGAAGCTCAGCAGCATGATGATGCCGCCTGGAACGTAGCACCAGTAGCTCAGCATGTTGAGCTTGGGGAAGGCCATGTCGGGCGCGCCGATCTGAAGCGGCAGCACGAAGTTCCCGAACGCACCCACCAGCAGCGGCACGACGCCCAGGAACACCATGATCGTCCCGTGCATGGCGCCGAACGCGTTGTAGCCGTCCGCCGTGAGGATGAACCCGTTGCCGCTCGGATGCTGCGCGCCGTAGAGCTTGCCCAGCATCCCCCCGACGCCGGGCACGGCCGAGCCCGGGTACGCGAGCTGGTAGCGCATGATCATCATCAGCGAGAAGCCGAACAGCAGGAAGATCAGCGCCGTGATGCCGTACTGCACGCCGATCACCTTGTGATCGGTGGAGAACACGTACGCGCGCCACCAGGGCAGGTGATGCGCGTGGTCCGAGTGGCCGTGCGTCGAGTCGTGGCCGGCGTGCGAGTTGTGTTCAACCGCCATGGGGCTATTCCTCTTCCTCTTCTTCGTCGCCGGAGGGGGCCTGTTTCTCGAGCCAGGCCTCGTACTCCTTCTGCTCCTCGATGACCAGGTACCCGCGCATGCGGTAGTGCAGGTTCCCGCAGAGCTGCGCACAGGCCACTTCCGTCGGATACTGGCGCGCGGCGCGCACCCGCGAGACGCCCGCGTCGGTCAGCTTTCGGATCGCGTCGTCGTTGAACAGGCCGCCGGTCTTGAGCAGCACGGTCCCGTCGCCGGCTTTCACGTCCTCCATGGCGACGAGCGTGTTGGCGATGCGGCGGAAGAGCTCGCTGTCCAGCGCGTAGATCTCCGTCGATTCCCGCTGGAACTGGGCGCTGGTCTTGGTCGCGCGGGCCCAGATGGGAAAGCGCATCCCCGGTATCAGGTCCTGCTTGACCCGCAGCGTCGGCAGAAAGAAGGAGTGGATCACGTCCTTCGACGTGCCCTCGACCACCACGTCACGATTCACCGGCATGTGAATCTCGTTCAGCGTGATCACGTCGTCCTTGCCGTCCGGGTCCTTGGGGTCCAGCCCCATCGGGTTGGTTTCCTTGTTGATGAACTCCGGCTTGAGCCGCCCCAGCTTGCCGTCCTTGCCCGGGTACTGGAAGTTCCAGGCGAACTGCTCCGCGATGCAGCGGATGCGCACCACGTTCGGGTCGCTGGGAATCCCGTCCTTCACCCGCGCCCACACCGGCATCGAGAAACCCAGCAGCAGGACCGCTTCGATCACGACGACGCCGGCCTCGATCCCCTTGTTGACCTTCGCCTTCGGCAGCTCGTAGCTGGCCGCGTGCCCTTGCCGGCACCGGAAGCGATACAGCGCGTAGACGAAGTACGCACCCCAGCCGACGAACAGCACCGCCATGAACGCGTGCATGAAGTAGATCAGACGGTCCACCTGGTGCGCCGTATCCGCTCCGAGATTGGGCGGAAGCCACCAGGCATAATTGACTGCCAGCATGCGAGCCCTCGCAGTATTCAGGGGGTCCGAGGCCCGGTGGGCCGGTTCCGTGCGGAACGGATGGCCCGGGTACGCCGCGGAGACCGCGCTCGTCGACCAACGAAGGGCGGCATTCTAGCGCCGATCGCCCGCCCGTTCAAGGCCGCCGTGCACGCTCCCGCCCGTCAATCGCGTTACTTCCCCACGGGAGTCCATTGCCCGTTCCGCGTGCGAACCAGCTCGACCACGTCCGACTTGCCCGTCATCTCGATCCCCTGCCCGTCGAGCAGCAGCGGTACGCTCCGGCTCCGCGCAAACGGCAGCTTGCGCCGGTCAATCCGCAGCACGCGCACGTTGTCCGTCTCGAGAACCACCCGCCCCCCCGAAACCCCGCCCGTGACTCGGGCCGATTGCAGCGCCTCGAACCGCTCGACGATCGTCACGAACTCCGGCCTCGTCGGTCGACTCGCCTCGCCCGATTCCGCGGCGCGCGTCGTCGCCGGCTGCGTCGCGGGCGCCCCGCCGCGCCGATCGTCCTGCCGCAGCGCCAACGCGGCGGGCCGGGTCGCCGCCGCTCCGGGCTCCTCCGAGCGGCCGGTCGGCGCCGTCGTAATCGGCGGCTCGGCGTTGCGCGAGTTCGCGCAGCCGGGCAGCACCAGGCACAGCAGCCCGGCGGAAACGAAACGGTGGACCATGCTCACCTGCCCTCGACCGATAACGCCCCAGTGGGATGGCGTCCACGCATTGTACCCCGCCAGGTCGCGGCTGATGCAACCCGCCCGTGATGCAGTGCGCACGCGCATCCGGATGTTGGATTGCGGTGTGCACCCGCAGTTCCGAATCGTACACTTCGAGCGAGGGGAGAGCGCCGCAGTCATCGCCGGAGTTGCGTTATGGGGTCTGATCGTTCACTGCGCCGATTCCCCGCCGTCCTGGTCGCACGCGCCGCCGGAGCGGTCCTGCTCGCCGGCCACGCCGACTTCGTCCTCTCGCAGTCCTGCATCGACTGGCTGGCGCCGCTTCCCGCGCCGCGCTACGGCCACGCAATGGCCTATGACGCCGCCCGCGATGTGACCCTCGTGTTCGGCGGACAGGGCGAGGGGCTCGATCGCACGACCTGGCAGTGGACTGGATTCCGCTGGTCGTTGCTCGCGACCGACGGGCCCAGCGCACGCACCGACGCCGTCATGGCCTACGACAGCGGGCGGCGGGTCACAGTGCTCTTCGGCGGCAGCGACGCGCTCGGGCGCGACGGGCAGACCTGGGAGTGGGACGGGGCCGCCTGGACCCTCCGCGCTTCGACCGGCCCGGCGCCGCGCCGCGGCCACACGCTCTGCTACGACGCCGCCCGCGGCTGCACCTGGCTTTTCGGGGGTAACGTGGGTGGCGCGACGCCGCTCAGCGGTGAAACGTGGGCCTGGGACGGCTCGTCGTGGTCCCGCTTCGACGCACCGGGACCCGCCCCGCGCGAAGGGGCCGCAATGGCCTACAACCCCACCCGCCAATCCGCCATCCTCTTCGGCGGCCTGGACGGGGCGACGAACCTCGGCGACACATGGGAATGGGATGGCGCGCAGTGGCACGCGCGGGCCGTTTCCGGCCCCGCGCCGCGCTCCTACCACGCCCTGGTCTACGACACCACCCGCGCGGCGGTGATCCTCGTGGGCGGCGCCGGCGCGGACGACCTGACCTGGGCCTGGGACGACCATGCCTGGCAGGCCATCGCCAGCGGTGCGCCCGCCGGACGCGAACGCTCCGCCGCGGCGTACGACGCTTTGCGGCGAACCGTGGTCGCCTTCGCCGGTTTCGGGCCGACCGGAGATTCCAGCGGCGCCATGGGCGACGCCTGGGAGCTCAGCCAGGACGGTTGGGGCCAGCGCAGCGACAGCGGACCGTCCCCGCGCCGCCGTCACGCCATGGTCTACGACGCCCTGCGCCAGCGCTCCGTACTCTTCGGCGGGGACGATCTGGCCGGTCGGGACGGCGAGACGTGGGAATGGGACGGCGCTGGCTGGGCGCTGCGCGCCACCGCCGGTCCCGCGCGCCGCCAGCTCCATGCCATGGCATTCGACCACGCCCGCGGCGTGACCGTGCTCTTCGGCGGGCAGGACCCCGGTTTCGACGCGGAAACCTGGGAATGGGACGGCGCCGCGTGGTCTCAACGCGCCGCGGGCGGACCCGCCGCCCGCAGCGCGCATGCGATGGCCTTCGACGCCGACCGCGGCGTCACTCTGCTCTTCGGCGGAACACGCACCGGCGGCCCCGACGGAGAGACGTGGACCTGGAACGGCACCGCCTGGACCAAGCTCAGCGTCAGCCCGGCCCCGGCTCCACGCGCCGGTCACGCCATGGCCTTTGACCCCGGACGCAGCGTCGTTGTGCTCTTCGGCGGGGAACGCAGCGCCGGGCTCGACGGCGAGACCTGGGAATGGGACGGCGCCTCCTGGACGCTGCGCGATTCCGGCGGTCCCTCACCCCGCCGCGGCCACGCGATGGCGCACGACGCGCTGCGCGGCGTGACCGTGCTGGTCGGCGGCTCCACCTCGGACGGCATCGTCGCCGACCGCTGGGAATGGGACGGGCAGACCTGGGCCAGCCTCGGCGTCGGCGCCCCCAGCCCGCGCCACGAGCACGCCATGGTCTTCGACGCCGCCCGGGCCGACATCGTGCTCTTCGGCGGGCGCGACACGTCGGCGCGGGGCGACACCTGGCTGCTGCGCCGCACCCGCCCGCGTATCGTCGCGCAGCCCGAAGGACGCACCATCCGCGCCGGGCTGCCCTGGCGGATGACCGTCAGCGCCGAGGGCTTCGGCACGCTGACGTACCAGTGGCGTCGCGACGGCGTGCCGCTGAGCGACGGTGGCAACATCGCCGGCGCCGTGACCCCCACCCTGTCGTTCGAGCCGGTCGCGCCGGACGATGCCGGCGCCTACGACGTCGTCGTCGCCAACGAGTGCGGCGACGCCACCAGCAGCGCCGCGGTCCTGGCGATCGACCCGTGCGGGCCGTGCGACGCGAACTGCGACGGGTCGGTCAACGGCTTCGACCTTCAACCGTTCCTGGCGACCATCACGCACACGATCCCCGCCTGCTCGCCATGCGCCGGCGACGCCAACGGCGACGGTTCGCTCAACGCCCTGGACGTGCAGGCCGCCATCGAGTGCCTCGGGGCCCCTTGACCGATGGCCCGCGGCGTCCGCCCACCGCTTCGCCGTGACGGCGATCGTTCCTTATCGCGATGGTACAAGTCGCACCGACGCCGCGCTGCTGCGTCCCTAAGATCTCCCGGTTTCGACGGCCGGCGTGCCGGCGCGGCTGAGCGTGAGGCCGGGGCCGACCGGCTGAGACTCTGGAGCCGGAGGTAGTCATGCGAGCACGGACATCCGCGACGCGAGGGTGGCGGCGAGTGCTGATCCTGGCCGGGACTGCACTGACGGCGCTGCCGGTGCTGGGTCTGTTGTCGTGCCGGATCATCGGCCCGTCGGACTGCAACGTGTTCTGCTTCTAGCGCGGCCCACGGCCCGCCAGAGGATCCGCGCGATTCGCCGCGGCCGGCGCGGGTGGAGGACGAGCCGCTCGGCTCGGGAACTCCCCCGGCCGGCCCCGCCCGCAGGTTGGACGAGAGGTCCACCCGTGGGGCGCGCCGGCATCTCGTCAGCGCAGCAACCAGCGCTTGAGCGCGTGGACCGTCACGTCCCGGCCGGCCTTGCCGATGGCCCAGGTGAGCGGCACGCCCTTGGGGCAGACTTTCACGCAGTTCTGCGCGTTGCCGCAGTCGGAGATGCCACCCGGCTGCATCAGCGCGTCCAGTCGCTCGGCGGCGGTCATCTGCCCGGTGGGGTGCAGGTTGAAGAGAACGGCCTGTCCGATGGCCTGCGGCCCGATGAACTCGCTGTGGTCGTTGATTTGCGGGCACGCATCGAGGCAGCAGCCGCAGGTCATGCAGCTCGACAGCGGGTAGGCGACCCGCTGGGTCTCGGGGGCGACCGTGGGGCCGGGGCCGAGGTGGTTGTAGGTGTCGACCGGAATCCAGGCTCGGACGGTCTTCAGCGCCTCGAACATGCGCGCGCGGTTGACGACCAGATCGCGCAGCACGGGGAACTTCTGCATCGGCTTGAGGTCGATCGTCTCGCCCTGCTCCAGCAGCGGATCGACCAGCGCCGTGCAGGCTTGCCGCACGCGGCCGTTGATGACCATGCTGCACGCGCCGCAGACCTCTTCGAGACAGTTGCAGTCCCAATTGACGGGGGTGGTGGTCGTGCCTTCGACGGTGACCGGGCGGGCGGCGATCTCCTGAAGCACGCTGATGACGTTGAGCCCGGGCTGGTAGGGCAGCTCGAAGAGCTGCGCATAGGGCGTGGAATCGGGCCGGTCCTGACGCTGAACGCGAACGCGGAAGGAGGAGGGCATGAATCGCACCATCTGTTATCGAGAACCCGACATCCGTTGACACCGGACAGCGCCCCTACGCCGTCCCCACCGCCTCACGCTTCTTCCCCCCCTCGCCCCGTCCCGACTCCATCTCCTGCCACACCTGGTCCACGATCGCGGCCCCCTTCATCCCATACGTCCGCGGCCGGGGCGGGATCAGACTGGCGTCCACCGCCTCGTACGAGATCTTCGGCCCATCCGGCGCATAGCTCGCCATGGTCGTCTTGAGCCACTTGTCGTTCTGCGCCTTGTACTTCCGGCACCACTCCGTCGCCTGCTTCTTCAGTTCGGCGGGGTCGTCGGCGCTCGGCGCCGGCAGCTCGAACTCGGGCTTGTAGTGCGCCCCGCGGCACTCGTCCCGCAGCAGAGCGCACTGCGTGATGAGCCGCGCCAGCAGCAGCATGTCCCCCAGCGCGCGCGTGAAGGACAGGTTCTGGTTGGTCCAGTGGGACTGGTCGGAGAGCGCGGCCCGCTGGTAACGCGCGGTCAGCGCGTCGATGGCGTCCAACGTCTTCCGCAGGTCCGCATTGACGCGCACGACGGTGACGTTCTCCGTCATCAGCTTGCCCAGCTCGCGGTGGATCTGGTACGGGTTCTCCGTGCCCTGCCGCCGGACCAGCGCGTCCGTGGCCGCCCGGTGCCGCGCCACCTCTCGCTCGAAGAGCGACGCGGGCGACTTGTCGACGCTGCCGCGGGGCAGGTTGCCCAGCCACGACTTGATCGCCATGGCCGAGGTCAGCCCCGCAAAGATGCAGCTCAGCAGCGAGTTGGCGCCGAGCCGGTTCGCACCGTGGTACTGATAGTCGCCCTCGCCGATGGCGTAGATTCCGGGCACGTTGGTGTGTCCGTTGCGCGGCGAGTCCAGGCGCAGCCCGCCCGTGGCCTCGTCCTTCTCGAAGTCGCACCACAGCCCGCCCATGCTGTAATGCACGGCGGGGAAAATCCGCATCGGCTCGTCGAGCGGGTCGGTGCCGACGAACTTGTGATACATGTCGAGGATGTTGCCCAGCTTCTGGAGCAGCACCTCGCGCTTGACGCCCGTCGCCCGCTCGGTGAGGTCGAGGTAGACGCAGTACGTGTTCGGGTCGACGCTGTAGCCGGCCTTGCACATGGCGAAGATCTCGCGCGTCGCGATGTCGCGCGGAACGAGGTTCTTGTACTTGGGGTACTTCTCCTCCAGGAAATAGAGCCGCTCATCCTCGGGAATCGCGTTGGGATGCCGCGCGTCGCCCTGCTTCCGCGGCACCCAGACCCGCCCCGCCTCGCCGCGGGCGGCTTCGCTGATCAGGCGCAGCTTGTCGGCGCCGGGGATCGCGGTCGGGTGAACCTGCACGAACTCGGCGTTGGCGTACACCACACCCGCCTGGTACGCCCGCGCGTTGGCCCCGCCGGTGCAGACCATCGACATGGTCGATTTGCCGTAGATCAGGCCGCAGCCCCCCGTCGCCAGAACCAGCGCGTCGGCCGGAAACGCCCGGATCTCCATCGAGAACATGTCCTGCGCGACGCAGCCGCGGCAGATGCCCTGTTCATCCAGGATCGGGCCGAGAAACTCCCAGAACTCGTACTTGGTGACCAGCCCCTCCGTCTCCCAGCGCCGCACCTGCTCGTCCAGCGAGTACAGCAACTGCTGCCCGGTCGAGGCGCCGGCGTACACGGTCCGCTTGTAGAGCGTGCCCCCGAATCGCCGCACCGCCAGGTTCCCCTCCGGCGAGCGGTTGAACGGCACGCCAAGCCGGTCGGACAGGTCCACGATCCGCGGGGCCCAGTCGCACATCTCCTTCACCGGCGGCTGGTTGTTCAGAAACTCGCCGCCGTAGACCGTGTCGTCGAAGTGGTTCCACTCGGTGTCGCCCTGCGCCCGCGTGAACTTGTTGCAGCAGTTGATCCCTCCCTGCGCGCAGACGCTGTGGCTGCGCTTTACCGGGACCATGCTGATCAGGTCGACCGCGATGCCCTCCTCGGCAAGTTTCATGACGGCCGAGAGCCCCGCGAGTCCGCCACCGACCACGATCACACGCTGTTTTGCCATCTGCCTTTCGCCTCGATCCGAGACTCGCTGGAGCGGCCGTCGGGGGCGCGCCGGATCACGGCCGCGGGTGCGCCTGCGCCACCTTCTCCACGTTCGGCTCCGTGGGGTGGTAGTCCGCCGTCGCCGCCGTCTGGAACGCCCGCAGCGACAGCGCGCCCCAGACGAACAGCAGCACACCCAGGGCCGCGGCGACGGCGCCGACCCGCCGCCGCGCGGTGTCACCGACCGTAATGCCCCACGTGATGCAGAACGTCACGATACCGTTGCAGAAGTGGAACACCGCCGCCGCCGTTCCCACCAGGTAGATCAGCCCCATCAGCGGCGCCGGGAGCCAGGAGTGCTGGAACCCGGCGTGCGTCAGCGCGAACGGGTCCGCAGTGCCGACGTATTCCGGCCCACCGACCAGGAACGCGAAGCGGAAATGCAGCAGGTGGAAGATGATGTAGACGAACGCGATGTAGCCCGTCACCCGCTGGAGCGTGTAGCGCCAGTTGTCGGCATAGGCGTAGTGGTCGACGTTCGGGGCGGCCGTCCGCGCGATCACGATGCCGTACCCGGCGTGGAACGCCAGCGGAAGGAAGATGCCGAGCCATTCCAGCGCGATGAGATACGGCAGGTCATGCAGCCAGTGAACGTGCTCGTTGAACTTCTCGGCGCCGAGGAAGGCGAGCGAGTTGGTGAAAAGGTGCTCAACCAGGAACACGCCCACCGGCACGATCCCGGTCAGCGAGTGCAACCGCCGCAGAAGAAAGTGATGTTCCCGGTGCCACCGCTGAGCAGCCTCTAGCACGGACTTCCCTTTCGAAGAGCGCACGTCCCGCGGCTCGGAGGGCAGCTCGGGCGACGATCGGCCGGCCCCGTGCCGGGTTGGGGCGCCGACCTCCGACGAGCGCCGCACGCCCGCGCCGACACCGTGAAATTTTTCACGGAGGTGCGATTATAGGGGCGCGCGGAGGGCTCGCAAGCGCCGCACCCTCCCCGCCGCCGCCCGACGGTCCCGTCGGCGCGGGGCGGCTGCTGGCCGCGCTTCGCGACACCGCCAGCAGCCCCACGTCGGCCGCGAACAGGGTCGCGAACTCGCTCACTTCGCGCGGGTCGCAGCGCAGCGTCACCCTGCCCCGGATCCGCGTCCGGTCATCGCATTCGACGTCCAGCGTCACGTCCAGCCGGTCTGCATCAAGCCAGCGGCGCCGCACCTGGACCGAACCGCTGGAAAAGACGGTCTTCCCGCGGCGAAACCCCTTGCGCTGAATCAGGAACCCGCCCGCGCTCCCCGGCGCCGGCGACACTTCCACCCGCCCGTCCCGCGCCGGCAGGTCGAAGTAGACCAGAAAGTCGCGCGGGCCGTCAAGGCTGCCGGGCAGCGGGTACGCCAGCAGCGCGCGGACGCGGCCCTCGCCGCGCTCGAAGAACGCCGACCGGGTTGCCAGTTCCACGCGCCGCTGCGCCGGTGGCGCCGTCGGCTGCACCAGCAGCGTGCGATTGGGCGCGACACACCCGCCCGCCAGCGCGCCCACCGCGGCCGTGGCAGCGGCCACGACCAAGCGCCGGCGGCGAGCGGGTTGCGCGGAGTGCGACATGCGCGCGCAAGATACTGCCAACCCGCGGCGAACGCGATGGTTGCGGCCGCTATTCGAGCCGGACGCCGCTGTCGGCGTCGAAGACGCAGCCGGCGTCCGGTCGCGCGGAGACACGCACCGGCTGGCCGACCTCGAAGCGTGCCGCGGCCGGTACGCAGGCGCGGAGCCGCTCGCCCGTCGGCGCCACCACTACGAGCAACTGCTCGGCCCCGAGGTTCTCGACCAGCTCGACCCGCGGCCCGTCGCCCGGCGGGGTCGGCTCGGCGCGCACCTCGACGTCGTGCGGACGGATGCCGACCGTCGCCCGCAGCGAGCGCGCGGCCGCCTCCGCCACGATCGTCCCGCCGAACGCCGTCCAGCGCCCGCCGCCACCACCCCCTGGAAGGAGGTTGATCGGCGGCGAGCCGAGGAGCTGCGCGACGGTCATGCACGCCGGGCGGCGGTACACCTCGTCCGGCGTGCCCACCTGAAGCAGCCGCCCCTCGTGCAGCACGCCGATCCGGTCGCCCAGCGACATCGCCTCGGTGTGGTCATGCGTCACGAAGAGCATCGTGGTCGCCAGGCGGCGCTGGAGCTTGAGCAGCTCCAGCCGCATCGACTCGCGCAGCTTCGCGTCCAGGTTCGCCAGCGGCTCGTCCAGCAGGAACAGCCGCGGCTCGCGCACGATGCAGCGCCCAATGGCGACCCGCTGCTGCTCGCCGCCCGAGAGCGTCGCCGGCTTCCGCTCCAGCAGCGGCTCGATGTGCAGCAGCTCGGCCGCCCACGCGACGCGCCGCTCCACCTCCGCCGGCGCCACGCGCCGCGACGGCGCCTGAAGCGGGAACGCCAGGTTGCGGCGCACCGTCAGACGCGGATACAGCGAGAAGTTCTGGAACACCATCGCCACGTCACGCGCCGCAGGCGGCACGTCGTTGACCGCGTCCCCGGCGATGCGAACCGTGCCGGCGTCGGGGCGCTCCAGTCCGGCGATGACACGCAGCAGCGTCGTCTTCCCCGCACCCGTGGCACCCAGGATGACCAGCAGCTCCCCGTCGCGCGCCGCCAACGAAAGACCGCGCAGCGCGTGCACGCGCCCGAAGTGCTTGTCGACCTGTTCGAGCGTGCAGTCCGCCATGGGGAACCACCAGAGCGACCGGCGTCAGCGGCCGATCAGCCGGTTGAACTCCTCCTCCGAAAGAACACGCACCCCGAGCTGCCGCGCGGTGTCCAGCTTGCTGCCGGCGTCGGCGCCGGCAACGACGAAGTCGGTCTTCCGGCTGACCGACCCGGCCGACTTGCCGCCCAGAGCCTTGATCACGTCCTGGATTTCCTTGCGGCTGTAGCCCGACAGCGTACCCGTCACCACCACCGTCTTGCCCGCCAGCGCCCCCTGGGCGACCACGGCGCGGCGCGGCTGCGTCATGTTCACCCCCGCCGACGCCAGGTCGGCGACGATCTGCCGCCCCGGACCCGCGAAGAACGCGCGGATCGACCCCGCCAGCTCCGCCCCCACGCCCTCCACCTGCTGAAGCGCGGCCTCGTCCGCCGCGGCCAGCGCCGACATGTCGTGAAAATGGTCGGCCAGCAGCTCGGCGGTCGTGCCTCCGACGTGGCGGATGTTCAGCGCCGCCAGGACGCGCGCCATCGGGCGCGCCTTGCTGGCCTCGATGCCGCGCAGCAGCGCGTCCACGCTTTTCTCCCCCATCCGCTCCAGCTTCAGCAGCTCCCCGCGCCGCGCGTGCAGCCGATACAGGTCCGCGTAGCCGCGCACCAGTCCGCTGCCGACCAGCGCCGCCACCAGCACCTCGCCGGCGCCTTCGATGTCCATCTGGTCGCGCCCGCAGAAATAGCGCAGCCGCTCGACGAGCTGCGCCGGGCAGGCCGGATTCACGCAGCGCACGTACACGCCGCCCTCGTCCTGCTCGACGCGACCGCCGCACGCCGGGCACGCGCCGGGCGCCACGATCGGCGCAGCGCCGCGCGGCCGTTTCGACGCGTCCACGGCGACCACCTGGGGGATGATCTCGCCCGCCTTTTCCACCGTGACCGTGTCCCCCACGCGCACGTCCAGCCGCCGCACCTGCTCGAAATTATGCAGACTGGCGCGACGCACCGTCGTGCCCGCCAGCAGCACCGGCGACAGGTTGGCCACCGGCGTGATGGTCCCCAGCTTGCCAACCTGGAGGTCGACCGAGCGCAGCACGGTCTGCGCCTGCTGGGCCGGGTACTTGTACGCGATGCACCAGCGGGGAGCCTTGCTGGTAGCCCCGAGCGCGTCGCGCTGGTCGAAGCGGTTGATCTTGATGACCAGCCCGTCCGTGGCGAAGTCCAGGCCCCCGCGGCGCTGGTCCCAGTGCCGGACGAAGTCGATGACGGCTTCGACGTCGGCGCAGGTCCGCGCGTACCGGCTGACCGGCACGCCCCACGCAGCCAGCCGCGCGTAGAGCGCGCTGACGGTCTCGACGTCGTCTGGGAACGGATCGACCTCGCCCACCCCGTGGCAGACAAAGCCCAGACCGCGACCCGCGACCACGCGGGCATCGAGCGACTTGAGCGTGCCGGCGGTGGCGTTGCGCGGATTGGCGAACGGCGGCTCGCCCGCCTCCTCACGCTCGCGGTTGACGCGCTGAAACTCCGGCAGCGGCCAGTACACCTCGCCGCGCAGCTCCAGCACCGCCGGCCAACCGCTGCCGTGCAGGGCCAGCGGCACGCTGCGCAGCGTCCGCAGGTTCTGGGTGATGTCATCGCCCGTCTCCCCGTCGCCGCGCGTCGCGCCCAGCACCAGCCGGCCGCGCTCGTAGCGCAGCGCCACCGCCACGCCGTCAACCTTCGGCTCGACCTGGTACTCGTACTCGCGGTGCCCCAGCAGCTTCGCCACGCGCTGATCGAAGTCGCGCAGCTCACCCTCATCGTAGGTGTTGTCGATGCTGAGCATCGGCACGCGATGCTGCACGTGCGCAAACCCCTCGGCCGGCCGCTCGCCGACGCGCTGCGTGGGCGAATCGGGCGTGACCAGCGCGGGGTGCGCGGTTTCCAGCTCCCGCAGCTCGCGCATCAGAGCGTCGTACTGCGCGTCCGAAATCTCCGGCGCATGCTCCACGAAATAGAGCCGGTCGTGGCGACGGATCTCGTCGCGCAGACGGGCGATGCGGTGCTGAACGCTGTCGGCCATGAGTGCGGGGCGAGGGTGGCGCGGCGCGCGATGCGCGGCAGTCCTGGGCGTCACTCCGGGTCGGGCTTGAGGCCCACCCACGTCATGCGGATGCCGGCCGGCGTCGTATCCAGCGTGAAGCCTCCCGGCGCGTAGTACTTGAGCAGCCGGCGCAGTTCCGCCGGTTTCATCTGACCCTCGCCGGTCATCCCGCGCGCCACGCTGATGGCGAACATTCCGGACGGGTTCCCCATTGGATTGGCCTCGATTTCGTCGGCGTGGTCGAGCAGGTCCAGCAGCCCGTCCAGCAGTCGCCGCGAATCGATGTAGGCCATGCCCCAGCCCTCCGGCGGCACGGCGCGCGCCGCGCGGCGAAACGTCGCGTCGTCGGAGAGGGCGTCGCCGTCCCGCGCCTGCAAGGCCGCCTCGACGGCCGCCGTCGTACCGGCGAATACCGTGTCCGCCGACGCCGCCATCGAGATTCCGAACATCCCCGCGTCGAAAATCTGCGTTCCCGCCGCCTCGCGCGCCATGAACATCGGGATCATGCCGATCAGACGCTCCATCGCCGCCCGGTCCCGGTGCCCGATGGACGCCAGCACGCGCGCCGATTGCGCCGAGGCCGGTCGCGTCAGCACCAGTTGAAACGTCAGCGGGGGACGCAGGTTCTGAAACAGCTCCTTGCGGAGATTCAGCTTCTCGCCGTCCGGCGTTCCGGCCTCCTCCAGCGCCGCCCGCATCTGCTCCGCCTCGTCCGGGTCGACGGCCCGCGTGATGCGCTCGATCTCCTCCAGCAGCGCCGCAGCATCCACGTGCAGCGCGAAGTACATCGGCGCCGCGGACGACACGAACGCCGGCGGCGCCAGCGGTCCGTTCTTCATGCTCAGGAGCTTCATCAGCCCGCAAGGCTCTCCGCGCCGCAGCCAGACCATCTCGCCCCGGCCCTCGACCGCCACGTCGTCCGGAGCGAACACCGCGTGCCCGATCACGCTCCCCATGCACTTGACTCCCAGCGCCGCCGCGACTCGCTCGCCTTCCTCCCCCGCGCCGCTTCGCGCCAGCTCGATGATCCGTGGAATGTTCACCACCCAGCGCAGCGTCCCGGGCTTGTCCAACGGCCGCACCAGCATCCGGTGATCGTCCGTCTCCGCGAGCGTCCGGCCGCGTTCCTCGCGCCGCAGGATCGCCTTCACCTCGTCGGCCGAGGTCGCCACGATCAGGCGGTCGGGCGTCAGACACGTCGCCAGGCTGGCCGGCATGGAATCGGCCGAAAACAGCCTCTCCAGTGCGGCGTCAACGGCGGCACTGGCGTCCGGCTCGGCCATCCCGAACGGATCCACCTCGTCTCCCTCCTCCGCGTCGTCCGCTTCCGACTCCGCCCCCGCCGTCTGCGGCTCAGCCGGCCGGCCTGCGAAGCTGTCGATCGTGTACGACCCCGCCGACACCGCTTCGTACTTCGACGCCGCCTCCCTCATCTTCTTCATCGCCGCCGCGTAGTACTTCGCAAGCCGCTCCCGGTCCCCGATCGTCATCACAACCGCCGGCGTCGCTTCTTCGAGCTTCGCGCCGGGCGCCACGGAAAGATAGAACGCCGCCGGACCCGCGAACGGGTTGGACAACTGCTCCGGCGACACGTCCACCGCCGCCGCCAATCGATCGCGCAGCTTCCGCACCAACGCCGTGTAGCGAGCGTCCGCCGCCGCTTCGGATTCCAGGAGCCGAAACCCGCTGGTCTTGCGCGCCTTGTCGATCAGCACGCCAAGATCATCAACCCCCACGTACAACAGCGCCTCGGCCGGGACCCACTCGGCCGGGTCGGTCGCAATGGCGGGCACCGGCGCCGGCCCGGCGGCCAACGCCAGCAGCATCAACAGGTCGGTCACGGGATCTCCTTTCCCGGCGGGCGGCCGCCGCAGGCGGTCTACTTCTCGCGTCTCAGCAGCGCCGAGACTCCCGGGTCGCTCCGGGCCGGCGGCTGGAGATAGCGGAAACCGGCCGACGAGCTCTCGCTGTCATACGCGAACGCGTCGCGGTTCCGCAGGAAATCGATCGCGTATCGGATCGGGATCGCAAACCCCAGCCCCTCGGCCGCCAGCAGCTTCATGTTCGTCACCCCGATGACCTCCCCGTGCGCGTTGAACAGCGGCCCGCCCGAATTGCCCGGGTTGATCTGCGCCGTGGTCTGGATGTAGGCCAGGCCCTCCTCGGCCCGGTTCCGCCGGCTGACGATGCCGTGCGAAACGCTGCGCTCCAGCCCGAGCGGGTTCCCGATCGCGAAGACGCTGTCTCCGTCCCGCACCTCGTCCGACGGCGCCAGATAGAGGAGCGTCGCTCGATACCCCGGCGGGAGCGGCGCCCGCAGCAGCGCCAGATCGAGGAACGGGTTGGTCGCCACGATGACCACGTCCTCGACCTTCTGGCGGCGAAACTCCTGGCCCTCGCGCCGGAAAATCGTCACCGCCAGCCGCGTCTCACCCTCGATGACGTGAAAATTCGTCAGCAGGTGCCCATCCTCGCGGATGAAAAACCCGCTCCCGCTTCCCGACGGCGAGGTCACCAGCACCACGCCCTCGCCGAACCGCTCCACCAGAACCTTCATCGGCGCCGGCGGGAGGTCGGCCGTGCTGTAGAGATCCTCCGTCTCGATCACGCTGCGGGTCGCGGCCGCGCTGGTCGCGGCCGGCTCCTTCTCGATCGAGCGCACGCTATTGCGCGGCAAAGCCAGCACGGTGAATCCAAGGTCCACCGCAACGTAGCCGGGCCGGTCGCTCACCACTGGCGCCGTGATCTGCTGCCCGTCGGCAAGCGTGATGACCTCGCCGTCGGACACTCGCGCGCCCGCCAGCCCCAGCGACACGATACCCCGCGCCAACACCCGTCCAAACCGATTCGCATGCCGCGACATCCCGCTCTCCCACGAGGATCGGATCGTAGGCTCCCCTGCGCCCGCCGACAACACGGGCGCCGTTCAGCTTCCCACCTCCGATGTCCGAAGAAGATTGGGCCGCAATCCGGACTGCCCATGCCAGCCCCACAGGTCAGCATCGTCATCGCCACCTACCAGCGGCTCGGACGCCTCACCCGCTGCCTGACTCGTACCCGCGCCGGACTGTCGCTCCCATACGAGTTCGTCGTGGTCGACGGGGGCAGCCGCGATGGAACCCCCGAGTGGCTCGCGACCCAGCCCGACGTTCGCTACTACACCGAGCGCCAGCGTTCGGGGTGCTGCCGGGCCTATAACATCGGGCTTCGCATGGCGCGCGGCGGGCTCGTCATGTGGCTCAACGACGACTCCTACGCCCTGCCCGGCGCCGTCGATGCCGCCGCACGCCTGCTCGACTCCCCCGCCAGCGCGGGCATCGGCCAGGTCGCCTTCTACCACACGCACCAACAGCCCTGGAACGAAGTCCACGGCTGCGACGTGCAGGGGGTCCACTACGGCGTGCTGCACGTCCGCGGACACCCGTACGCCAACTTCGGCATGCAGCGCCGCGCGCTGCTCGAGCGGCTGGGCTATCTCGACGCCGGGTATTACTTTTGCGCGTGGGACCCCGACCTATCCCTGAAAGTGCGGAATGAAGCCGGCCTCGACGTTGTCGCCGCCCCAGGCGCCCTCGTGTTTCACGAAGAGCTGCTCGACGAGCGCAAGCAGCAGGACGGCGGCGAGATTCGCACCCGCGACAATCAACGCCTGTTCCGCAAGTGGGGACTGCCGGACAAGGGAGACTTCCCCGATCCACGCCCGGCCTACCTGGACGTGCTGCGCCGCTACGGTCTGGCCTGAGCGCCCGCCGACGGCCCACGCCACGACCAGCTCGCCGCCAGGCTCCCCACGGTCACCGCCGCCCCGCCCAGGCGGAACAGGTCGTCACCGCGCACGGTCCCCAGCCGCCACACCGGCGCGGCCCCGCCCAGCAGACCCCGCACGTCCACGCCTTCGCCCGTGGTCAGGACGTATCCCGCGACAATGGCGTCGAACGGAGCGGGTCGCCGGAGTATCGCGGAGACACCCGATCCCGGTGCGTGCTCAGGCTCCGGCGCGAGCTCGACGCCCAGCACACCCCCGATCGCCATTTCCGCCACCGCGACCAGCCAGCCCCCCTCGGCGCTGTCGTGCGCAGCGCTCACCGCGCCCTCCGCGATCAGCCGACCCACGGCCGCGTGCGCCGCCGCCGCCGCCGCAAGGTCGAATCCCAGCGCCGGCTGCCCCCCGACCAGCCACAGGGCCTCGCCGGCGCGCTTCAGGTCCGACGTCACCGCCCGGCGCGAATCGGGCACGATGCTTAGCGCACTGATCAGCAGCGTAGGCGGAATGGACAGCCGGCCCGTGTCCGCAATCCGTGCCACGCTCGCCGCCCACCCCTCCGCTTCGACGCCGATCGGTGCCGCGCCGCGCAGCTCGGCGACCAGCCGCTCCACGTCGCGCCGATCGAGAGCAAACTCGTTGTTGAGCGAATCCTTGCCGGAGATGAACGGCGTCCCGAACGCCAGCGCCGTGTCGTGGCACGCCTGGCAGGCGCGCACCAGCGCGCCGAGCTGCCGCGGGTCGTCGCTCCGGCCCCAGCAGAAGTTGTCCAGGATCGCGGTCTGCCCCGGCGCGCCCCCCACGCACACCACGTTGCGGACCGCTTCGTCGATCGCCGCCGCCGCCATCCAGTACGGGTCCGCATCTGCCAGTTGCGGCGCCAAACCGCACCCGACCGCGACCGCACGCACGCCGTCGAGCCGCGGGCGCAGAACGGCCGCGTCGGCCGGGCCCGCGCCGCGCCCGCACGCCGGCTTGATCACCGATCCGCCCTGGACCTCGTGGTCGTAGCGGCGAAACACCCACGCCTTGCTCGCAATCGTCGGATGCGACAACAGGCGCCCCAGCTCGTCCAGCGTGCCCGCGTCACCCGTGGCCGAATCGCGACGGTGCGCTTCCGCGGGATTCCGCCGTGCGGGCCGCCACTCCGCCACGCGCTCCCGTCGCGGCACCCCGCCGTGGAGAAACGCCAGGTCCAGGTCGCCGACGACCACGCCGCCGTAGCGCACCCGCAGGCGCGGGCCGGGATCCGAGCCGACGCCGCCAGGATACCCGAACCTGCCGATCACCGTGGCCTCGGCCTCCTCCTCGCGCATGATCGCCCGCAGGCGCTCCAGCGACGCCGGTGGGACGGCCAGAACCATGCGCTCCTGCGCCTCGCTGATCCAGATCTCGTCGTAGCGCAGTCCGGCGTACTTCAGCGGCACACGCTCCAGCTCCACCGTCGCGCCCACGTGCTCGGCCATCTCCCCCACCGCGCTGCTGAGCCCGCCCGCGCCGCAGTCCGTGATCGCGCTGTACAGGCAGCCACCTTCCGCGTCGCGCGCACGCAGTACAGCGTCCAGCACGCGCTTCTCCGTGATTGCATTGCCGATCTGCACCGCGTGCGAGAACTCGTCCGCATGCGTTTCCGTCAGCTCCGACGACGAGAACGTCGCGCCGTGGATGCCATCGCGCCCGGTGCGGCCCCCCACCAGCACGATCCAATCGCCGGCCTGCGCCCGCTTCTCGATCCGGTCCCGCGGTATCAGCCCCACGCACCCGCAGAACACCAGCGGGTTGCCCAGGTAGCGCGGGTCGAAGTGAATGGCCCCATTCACCGTGGGGATGCCCATGCGGTTGCCGTAGTCCGCCACCCCGCGCACCACCCCGCGCAGCACGCGCCACGGGTGCAGCACGCCGCCAGGCAGCGCCGCCTGCGGCCAGTCCGGCGGCGCCACGCAGAACACGTCCGTGTTGGCGATGGGCCGGGCGCCGAGTCCGCACCCGATCACGTCGCGGATGCATCCGCCCACGCCCGTCGCCGCCCCACCGTACGGCTCAATGGCCGACGGGTGGTTGTGCGTTTCCACCTTGAACGCGATGCCGTACGTCTCGTCGAACGCAACCACGCCGGCGTTGTCCTGGAACACCGACAGGCACTGCGGCCCGCGGCCCGCGGCCGCCAGCGCACGCGTGGCGCCGACGATGGTCTCGGCCAGCAGATTCCCGTAGCGTAGCTCGACCTCGCCCTCCGCGCCCGCCGCCAGCGCCGCCCCCGGCATGGCCGCCCCGCGGTAGCTCACCGCGCTCTTGAGCGTCTTGTGTACGCAGTGCTCCGACCAGGTCTGCGCCACCGTCTCCAGCTCCAGGTCGGTCGGCGCGCGACCGGCGGCGGCGAAGTGCGACCGGACCGCCTTCATCTCGTCCAGGGACAGGAACAGGTGTGCCGCGCGCGACAGCCCCTCCAGCCCCGCGTCGTCCAGGCCGCGCAGCTCGATCTGCCGAACGGATAACTCGTAGGCCGCGGGCCGCGGGGCGGGCGCAGCCCCGACCGTCCCCAGCACCACCTGCTCGACGCAGTCGTTGGCCAGCGAGCGCGTCACCGCCCCGACCAAGGTCGCCCCGTCCACGTCGGCGTCCACCACCAGCCGGCGCCCCGTACGCACACCCGTGACCGCCAACCCCTCCGACCGCAGCTCCGCCAGGGCGCTCTCCGCTACCGGGTCCATCACGCCCGGACGCGGCAGCACCTCCATCGCCAGCCCGGTGACCGGCCCCGAAACAGGGTCCTGCTCGCCCCAGACCGCCGCGCTCTCCGTGATCGGGTCGGCCAGCAGATCACGCCCGACCCGCACCGCGTCGTCCCGTGACAGCTCACCCTCGATCAGGTACAGCCGCGATGAGCGTACGCTGCGAATCCCCCCGATCCCCACCCCCGCCAACTCGGCCGCCAGCTCGCGATCTTCGGCACCGGGGCGGCGCGACGACACTTCAACGCGGAAGACGCTCATCCGGCCTGGCCATTCCCGCAGCGCCCCGACCCGTCACCGCGCGGAGCGCTCGCGCGCCCCCACCATACGGCAGAGCGGGCGGGCCGCCAAGCGCGCCGTCCCGCTTCGCCCCCCGCGTCCTTGGAATCGTCGGCGGATTCCGCCGGCACCCGCGCCGCGCGGCGGGCCGGCCGCCGCTCAGCCTTTCGTCCCACCCCTGGCCGTGCTCTTTCCTGCCGGCGCGGACTCGCCCTTGGCGGGTTTGGCGGTCGTCTCGCTGCTCTTGCCGTCCGCGGGCTTCGATTCCGGCTTGGGCTTCTCAGCCTCCACCGCCTTCTTGTACGACTCGCTGCGATAGTCCGTCTGGTAGAACCCCGAACCCTTGAAGATCACGCCCGCCCCGGTCCCGATCAGCCGCCGCAGACCGCGCCGCTTGCACGACGGACAGACTTGCAGCGGCCTGGCCGTGATCGACTGGAACTCCTCGAACTGGTGCGAGCACCGATCGCACAGGTATTCATAGGTCGGCATCATCTCACCTCGAACCAAACGGATTTCATTCTTGCTTGCCGCCGTCCCCATCCCTCGCTCCGCCGGCCGACACGATCACCCGTGCCGCGCGCAGCACGCGATCGTGCATCTTCCACCCGCGCGCCACCTCCTGCGCCACCGTCCCCTCCGGGTACGTGTCGCTGGGCTGCTTCAGCAGCGCCTCATGGTAGGTCGGGTCGAAACGCTCCCCCAACGCCGACAGCGGCTCGATCCGCCGCTCGCGCAGCACCTTCAGGAAATGCTCGTACGTGATGCGCACGCCCTCGGCCACCGCCTTCACGTCCCCCGCCGTCCGCGCCGAGTCCTGCACCCGCTCCAGGTCGTCCAGCACCACCAGCAGCTCGCGCGCGAAATCGGCCTCCGCGTAACGCAGTGCGTCCTGCTTCTCACGCAGCGCCCGCACCTGCTGGTTGCGCGCCTCGGCGATCACGCGCAGGTTCTCGTCCCGCAGCCGCGCCACCTCCGCCGTCAGCGCGTCCACGCGCTCCTGGAGCGTCGCCTCCGCCGTCGCCGCACCGCCCTCCGCCGTCGCCGCACCGCCCGGCTCCGGGCCGCGGGCCGCGTCGTCCGCCGCGCCTTCCGTCCTCGATTCGACTTCTTCCATCCTGGTCACCTCGTGCCCCGCGCGCCCCAGCCGCGGCCAACACGCAGCCGTCGCTACGACTTCTTGGCCTCGCTCGTCAGGCTCGACAGATACTCCCGCATCCGCTCAAAGAAACTTCTGGATTCGGGCATCACCGCCTTGTCCTCCGTCGCCGCGAACTGCCGCAGCAACTCCTCCTGTTTCTTATTCAGCTTCTTGGGAATCTCCACGACGATCTGCACCACCTCGTCCCCCAGACGCCCCGAACGCAGGTCCGGCAGCCCCTTGCCCCCCAGCCGATACACGTCGCCAGGCTGCGTCCCCGGCTTGAGCTTCAGCGTCATCCCACCGGTCAGCGTCGGAACCTCCACCTCCGCCCCCAGCGCCGCCTCCGTGAAGCTCACCGGAAGCCGGCACACCAGGTGGTTCTCGCTCCGCTGCAGCAGCGGATGCGGCGCCACCCGCACGCGGCACAGCAGGTCGCCACGCGCCGCCCCCTGCTCGCCCGGCTCGCCTTCGCCCCGCAGCCGCACCGCCTGCCCGTCGTGGATGCCCGCAGGAATCTTCACGTTGACCACGCGCTCTTTGGCCGCCCGCCCGCTTCCACCGCACGCGCTGCACACCTTCTCGATCCGAACGCCCATCCCGCGGCACGCCGGACAGTCCGTCACGACGCGCGACACGAAGAACCCCATGCTCGTCTGCCGCTCCACCTGCCCGTAGCCCCCGCAGGTCTGGCACGTGGTACGCTTCGTGCCCGGCTCGTTGCCGTGCCCCGAGCAGCGGTCGCAGTAGTCCATCCGACGGAAGCGCAGCGGCAACGCGTCCACGCCGGTCAGCACGTCCCGCAGCCCGATCTCCACCTCCGCCTCGATGTCCGCGCCACCCGCCGCCCGCCCACGCCCACCCACGTCGAACCCGCCGCCGAACAGGTCCGCGAACATGCTGAAGATGTCGTCGACCCGCACGTTGGCGTAGTCGCGCATCCCGGCTCCGTTCAGCCCCGCGTGGCCGTAGCGGTCGTAGCGCTGCCGCTTCTCCGGATCGGACAGGACGTCGTAGGCTTCCGACGCCTCCTTGAACCGCGCCTCCGCATCCGGCTCCTTGTTGCGGTCGGGGTGGAACTTCAGGGCCGCCTGTCGGAAGGCGCGCTTCACGTCATCGGCGCTGGCGGACCGCTCCACGCCCAGCACCTCGTAGTAGTCTCGCTTCTCAGCCACGCACGCCCTCATCGCTGGTCACGACCCGCGTCTCGCCGCGCAACTCGCCGATGGCACCCCCGAACGCCCGCTCCGCCGGCGCGCCCGCCTCGCACGGAGATTCTATCGGCCAGCGCCGCACAATCCGGATATACCGCAGGGGCGATCGCTCAGGCGATAGCCCCTGCCGTCGATGCACGCGGAAGCTGCGCGTCCGCCCGATCAGCGGACCGCGCCCTCGATCTGGTCGTGCTTGTCTTCCTTATACTCCGTGATGAGCACGTCCGTGGTGAGCAGCAGGCCCGCCACGCTGGCCGCGTTCTGAATCGCTACGCGGCACACCTTGGCCGGGTCCAGAATGCCCGCCTCGAACATGTCCACGTACTCGCCGCGCGCCGCGTCGAACCCGAAGTTCTTTCCGCGACCGGCAATCTCGTCCACCACGACACCGCCGTCCTCGCCGGCGTTCTCACCGATCTGCCGCGCGGGCCATTCCAGCGCCCGCGCCACGATCTGGTAGCCGAGCGCCTCGTCGCCTTCAACCTTCTTGGCCGCTTCTCGGACCGCCTTCGACGCCCGCAGGTACGCCACGCCACCCCCGGCGACCACGCCTTCCTCGGCCGCCGCCTTGGTGGCGTGGAACGCGTCGTCCACCAGGTCCTTGCGCTCCTTGACCTCGATCTCCGTCGCGCCGCCCACCGTGACCACCGCCACCCCGCCCGTCAGCTTCGCCAGGCGCTCCTGGAGCTTCTCGCGGTCGTAGTCGCTGGTGGTCTTCTCGATCTGCGACTTGATCTGCTCGATCCGCGCATCGATCTCCTTCTTCCGCCCAGCGCCCTGCACGATGGTCGTCTCGTCCTTGGTGACGACCACGCGCTTGGCGCGGCCCATCACGCTCAGGTCGATGTTCTCCAGCTTCAGCCCGCGGTCTTCGCTGATGAACTCGCCGCCCGTCAGCACCGCGATGTCGCCCAGCATGGCCTTGCGCCGGTCGCCGAAGCCCGGGGCCTTCACGGCGCACGCCTGGAGGACCCCGCGCAGCCGGTTCACCACCAGCGTCGCCAGCGCCTCGCCCTCGACGTCTTCGGCGATGATCAGCAGCGGCTTGCCGACGTTGACCACCTTCTCCAGCACCGGCACCAGGTCGCGGATGCTGCTGATCTTCTTCTCGTAAATGAAAATGTACGGGTCCTCCAGCACGCACTCGAGCGAGCTGGGGTTGGTGAGGAAGTAGGGCGAGGCATACCCCTTGTCGAACTGCATGCCCTCCACGTGCTCCCACGTGGTCTCCATCCCCTTGCCTTCCTCGATCTCGATCACCCCGTCCTTGCCCACCTTCTCGAACGCCTCGGCCAGCATCTTGCCCACGGTCTTGTCCCCGTTGGCGCTGATCGTGCCGACCTTCTCGATGTCGCCCTTGCCGCGCACCGGCGTCGACGCGTCCTTGATCGCCTTGACGGCCACCTCAACCGCCGCGTCGATGCCGCGCTTCACGCTGATGGGCGAAGCGCCGGCGGTGATGATCTTGAGCCCTTCGGAGAAGATCGCCTCGGCCAGAATCGTCGCCGTGGTCGTCCCGTCGCCGGCCACGTCGTTGGTCTTGGTGGCGACTTCGTTCACCATCTTGGCGCCCATGCTCTCGAACGGGTCGGGCAGCTCGACCTCCTTGCTGACCGTCACGCCGTCCTTCGTCACGCGCGGCGAGCCCCACGACTTGTGCAGAATGACGTTGTGACCCGTGGGACCCAGCGTCACCTTCACAACCCGCGATAGTTTGCGCACCCCGGCCAGCATCTGCCGCCGCGCGTTCTCCTGAAACAAAAGCTGCTTGGCTGCCATGAATGTCCTCTGTCAATGTGCCGGTCCGCCTTCGGACCCGCGCCAGCCTCCAACCGCGATCAGCAAAACCCGACATCCAACCCGAACCGCCCGGCGTCCGCCGCCCGCGGCTTACGTCTCGACCGCGAGAATGTCGCTCTCACGCAGAATCACGTACTTCTCACCGTCCAGCTCCACCTCGTTCCCGCTGTACTTCCCGAAGAAAACCGCGTCGCCCACCTTCACCGACATCTGCCCGCGCTCGCCCGTCTTCTCCAGCAGCTTCCCCGGGCCCGTCGCCAGAACCCTGCCGCGCTGCGGCTTCTCCTTGGCCGAGTCCGGAAGGACGATCCCACCGCTCGTCCGTTCCTCCGCGTCGAAACGCTGCACCACCACCCGGTCATCCAGCGGTCGGATCTTCACCTTCTTGCCCGTCGGCTTGTCCATCGTTGCTGTCGCCATGTCGTTGCGCTCCATTCTCTCGCGAGTTCGTCAGTTCCGCATTGCTCGAGCCGAGTCCGCCGCACGCGCCGGCGGTCGATTACATCATGTCATCCATCCCGCCCATGCCGCCCATCCCGCCCATGCCTTCGTCGTCGTGCCCGTGCCCGCCGGGGCCGCCCTTCTTCTTGTCCTCCGGCTTCTCCGTCACCACACACGCCGTCGACAGCAGGATGCGCGCCACGCTCGACGCGTTCTCCAGCGCGCTGCGCACCACCTTGGTCGGGTCGATCACGCCGTCCTTCATCAGGTCCGTGTACTCGCCCGTTTCCGCGTTGTAGCCGAACGCGCCGCCCTTGCTTTGCACCCTCCGGAGCACCACGGCCGCGTCCGCGCCCGCGTTGGCGGCGATCTGCTTCAGCGGCGCCGTCAGCGCCTGCCTCACCACCTGCACCCCCACCCGCTCATCCTCGCTCTTGAGCTTGACCCCGTCCAGCGCCTCCATCGCCCGCACCAGCGCCACACCGCCGCCCGGCACGATGCCCTCCTCGATCGCCGCACGCGTCGCGTGCAGCGCATCCTCCACCCGCGCCTTGCGCTCCTTCAACTCCGCTTCCGTCGCCGCACCCACGTTGATCTGCGCCACGCCGCCCGCCAGTTTCGCCAGCCGCTCCTGGAGCTTCTCGCGGTCATAGTCGCTGGTGGTCGCGTCGATCTCCTTGCGAATCTGCTCGATCCGCCCCTTGATCGCCCCGCTCTCCCCGGCCCCCTCGATGATCGTCGTGTTGTCCGCGTCGATCCGGATCTTCTTGGCCTGTCCCAGGTCGCTGATCGCCACCGTGTCCAGCTCGATCCCCAGGTCCTTGAAGATCGGCTTGCCCCCCGTCAGGATCGCAATGTCCTCCAGCATCGCCTTGCGCCGGTCCCCGTACCCCGGCGCTTTCACCGCCGCCACGCTCAGAATCCCGCGCAGCTTGTTGACCACCAGCGTCGCCAGCGCCTCCCCCTCCACGTCCTCCGCGATGATCAGCAGCGGCCGCTTGGCCTTGGCGATCTTCTCCAGCAGCGGCACCAGCTTCGTCACGCTGCTGATCTTGTCTTCGTAGATCAGCACGAACGCCTTGTCCAGGGCGCACTCCATCTCGTCCGCGTTCGTCACGAAGTGCGGGCTGGCGTAGCCCTTGTCGAACTGCATCCCTTCGACCAGCTCCACCTTGGTCTCCAGGCTCTTGCCCTCCTCGACCGTGATCACCCCGTCCTTGCCCACCTTCGCGTAGCACTCCGCCAGTATCTCCCCGATGCTCCGGTCGTTGTTGGCCGAGATCGACGCCACGTTGATCACGTCGTCCGGCTTGTCGGCGTCCACCTTCACCTTGCGCGAAATCTCGCCCAGCTTCTCCACCACCGCGCGCACCCCCGCCGCGATCCCCCGGTTCAACGCGTTGGCGTCGTGACCCGCCACGATCTGCCGCACGCCCTCCTTGAAGATCGCCTCCGCCAGAACCGTCGCCGTCGTCGTCCCGTCCCCGGCCACGTCGCTGGTCTTGCTGGCCGCCTCCTTCAGAAGCTGCGCCGCGCAG
>CAYNYG010000052.1:0-24675 GCA_964401365.1 uncultured Planctomycetales bacterium
GGCCGGGCAGGATGCTGCCCAGGCTCTGGTCCGCGTACATCGTCCAGCCGATCCCGAGCTGCCTCAGGTTCGACGCGCACGTCACCGCCCGCGCGCCGCGTCGTGCCGCTTGCAGGCCCGGCGTCAGCAGCGCGATCAGCAGTGCGATCACCGCGATCACCACCAGCAGCTCAATCAGCGTAAAGCCCCGAATGCGGTTCGACATGACACATCCTCGCGTCTGGACTCCCGAACTCAACACAGCCACGAGACGAAGCGGCCGAATCGTAGCGCCACTCGACGACGACGTCACGCGAAAAACCCCCGAAGCGCACGGCCTCTACCACGCCGCCTGCGGATCGAGCCGATACACCCGCTGCATTGCGTCCAGTAGCTCCCCCAGCGCCGCCGGATGGCGCCCTTGCCGACCCCCGTGCACCGGCACCGCGTCGGCGCGGACTTGCAGCCCCGCCGCGCTCAGCTCCTCTTCCACCACGCGGCGCCACCGCGCTCCCAGTTCCGCCTCCCCCCGGGTCACGCCCGCCTCCGCCAGCGCCCCGTCGTGCTCCGTCGGCTCGAACATGCCCAGCGCGTGCGGCCAGGCCTCGTCCAGCGCCGCCTGCATTCGACGCCGGCTCTCGTCCGTCGCCGTCGATAGCCGCGCCAGCCACGAGCGGCCGTGCATCCGGTGATACTTCTCTTCCGCGAGGAACTTCCGCGCCAGGCCCGCCAGCCGCTCGAACGACGACTCGCGCAGCGCCGCCAGCCGCTCGTGCTCCGCGGTATCGTAGAGGTACTGCCGCGTCAGGCTGAACGCCCAGTCGCCCTTGCCCAGCGCGACCAGCGAGCAGCAACGGTACTGATCGGCCCGGCGCCCGAACGCCAGCGTGTCCGGGTCGGGCTCGCCCAGTTCGTGCAGCAGCCGGTAGTACGCCGTCGCGTGCCCCATCTCGTCCTGCGCCATCGACGAGAACGCGATGTCGGCCTCCAGGATCGGACCCAGCCCCGTCCACTCCGAATTGCGGTGCCCGATGATCAGGTCGTCGTCGGCCAGCCGATACAACAGGTCGATCAACGCCGGCCGCGGGATTCCCGGACGCTCGTCCATGGCGGCGTTGGGTGCCGTGCTCATGCTCTATCCGACCTCCGGTTCACGTCCACCCGGCGCTGCCTCCAGGTGCGGCAATCCCAGTTCGCGCTCCTTGCGGCGGATCTCCTCCGAAATCTCCTTTCCCTTGGCCACGTATTCCTCGATCGTCATCCCCTGCGCCTTCGCCAGGCTCGCCACGACCTCTTCCGTCCCCTCCTTCAGCCGCTGCTCGCGGATCCCGCGCATCCGCTTCGTCGTGTCATACCCGTACGCCTCCCGGTAGCTCTTGTCCGTGGCCGCCACAAACATGTCGCTGTCTTCGTACTCCGTCCCGTGAATCTGATCCGCCGGCACCACCCACAGATGCACGCACGCCCAGCGCCGCCCGAACTGCTCCTTGGCCATCACCAGCGCCATCTCCGCGTCCGGCGCGTGGATCGACCCGACGTGCGTGTGCGGCTCGCCCCGCGCCTGCTGGTGAAACACTTCCCACACTTTCCACTGCGTTTCGATGACACGTCCTCCAACGCCGCTCACCTGCCGCGACGAGCTTCGCGCCGCGCCAGGCGCTTGCGACCGCGGTCCGTTTCTACCGCCGCCGCCGCGTTACGCCGCCTGCGGCGGCATCGGCACACGCCGCCCGGCCGCCGCGGCTTCCAGCGCCTCGCGCACCCAGCGCCCCTCCTCATGCGCCAGCCGCCTCACCCGAATCCGTTCGGCCGACATCGGCCCGTTCCCGCGCACCACGCTCATGAACTCGTTCCAGTCCGGCTCCGTGTAGCGCCACTCCTTGGCCGCTTCGTCGTAGCGCAGGTTCGGGTCCGGAATCTCCAACCCCAGCTCGATCATCTTCGGCACGTACTGCTTGAGGAACTGCTGCCTCTGCTCGTCGTTGGTCTTGAGCTTGACGCGCCACTTCAGGAGCTGCTCGGTGTGCACGCTCACCTTGTCCGCCGGCCCGTGGAACATCATGATCGGCTTCCACCACCGGTTCAGCGCGTCCTGAAGCAGGTCGCGCTGCACTTTCGATCCGGTCGCCAGCGTGATGCACATGTCATACCCGTGCTTCAGGTGAAACGCCTCTTCGGCGCAGATGCGCCGCAACGCACGCGAATAGGGCCCGTACGACCCTTCGGCCATCATGGTCTGGTTCACGATCGCCGCCGCGTCGATCAGCCAGGCGATCACCGCCACGTCCGCCCACGTCTGCGCCGGATAGTGAAACA
Source organism: uncultured Planctomycetales bacterium (assembly GCA_964401365.1). Lineage (GTDB taxonomy): Bacteria > Planctomycetota > Phycisphaerae > UBA1845 > Fen-1342 > CAYNYG01. The sequence goes on from CAYNYG010000052.1 coordinate 2,296, forward strand.
CGTTCGAGAACTTCGCCTTGCCCGTCAGCAGCTCCTCGATCATCTCCTCGCGCGGCTTGCCCAGCGTCTCGGCCGCACGATACAGAAGCTGCGCGTGGCCCACCTCGTCCTGCACCTTCGCGCACAACGCCAGCTTGCGCTTCAGGCTCGGCGCGTGCGGGATCCAGCCGCCCTCCGGCAGCGCGCCGCAGATCTCGCTGTTGGCGTGGTTGTGGATCAGACGGATGAGCTGCTGCCGGTAATCCTGCGGCATCCAGTCGTCCGGCTCCACCTTGTCGCCCCGCTGTATGCGCGCCTCGAACTCGGCCAGCCGCTCCTCGTACCCCGGATCGCCGGGCCGGTCGTTGGACACCGCCGCATTGCATGCCGTCGCCGCCACCATGACTGTGCTCCTCGCGACTCGGGGACCGGCGCCCCCGTGTCAACTCATTCGCCGCCGCAGTCCGTCAAAAATGAAATCCGCCATCTGCGCCGCCACCGCCTCCGGCGTCATCGGCCCGTCCGTGCGATACCACTGATAGATCCAGTTCAGCGACGAGAGGATGAACAGCACGCCGAACCGCACGTCCACGTCGCCAAGCTGTCCCTCCGCGATTCCCTCCCGCAGCAGCGCCTGCCACAGCGCCTCATACCGATCCCGCCGGGCCACAAACTCCCGCCGCCGCGCTGGTGTCAGGTGCCGCCACTCGGTGGAGTAGACCGCCGCCGCATCCAGGTCGCCCGTGATCACCCCGACGTGTCCCTTGATCGCGTCCCGCAGCCGCTGCGTCACCACCCGATCGGACGCGACGATCGGCTCCATCATCGAGAAGAACCGCTCGCTCGCCGCCGACGCGATATCCCACAGCACGTCGTCCTTCCCCCGGATATGGGCGTACAGCGCCCCCGCCGTCAGCCCCAGCGCCTTGGCGATGTCGCGGATCGACGTCGCTTGGTACCCGCGCTCTCGAAACAGCTTCACCGCGACGGCACAAATCTCCTGCCGCCTCGGCGCCACTTCCGACTTCGTCATCTGGCCCGGCATTTTTTTGATTCTCGGCTTAACAAGCGCTTGTTGAGATTTTAGTCAAATTATCCGGGCCTGGCAATCGTGGGGGAGTGTCGTCAGGCGATGACGGGGAGCGAGACGGGCGGGGGCGAGAATTCGGAGGGCGGCAGGACGTTGGCGGCGTTCGAGGTGCGGGTGGCGGCGGGCGGCCGGGTGGTGCCGACCTGGCGGGAGATGTCGGCGTAGCTGTTGAGCAGGTACTCGCGGCTCATGTGGAGCCCGACGTGGTCCCACGGGAGGCGCTCGTCGAGCCGCCGCTCGCGGTGAGCGTACCAGTCGGGATCGACGCCGGTGGCCGCGTATGCATCGTTCCAGATGCGCACGTCGAACGTCTCGTCCCAGCCGTCGAACCGCGCTCCGCGGCGCCAGGCCTCGTAGATGACGGGCGCGAGGCGGCGATCGCCGCGGGCGAACACGCCCTCCAGGATCGACCGGTGGGGATCGTGCGTTTTGATCTGCACGGACTTGGGCGCGCCGCGCGCACGGGAAAGCCCCATGAGCCGCCGGCGCACGTCCTGGAAGTAGTCGACGCGCGGCTGGGCCGCCCATTGAAGCGGAGTGAAGGGCTTGGGCACGAGCCAGCCGACCGACGAAACGACCCGGCCGGGAGGCTTACCGAGGTTGCGGCGTTCATTGCTGATGGCGCAGGAGAGATCCCAGATGCCGGTGACGTCGTCGTCGCGCTCGCCGGGGAATCCGGTCATGAAGTAGAGTTTGAGCCGCTGCCAGCCGGCCTGGTAGACGGCGCGGACCCCCTGCATGAGGTTCCCGTCGGTGACTTTCTTGCGGATCGCCCGCCGCATGTCGTCCCGCGCGGCCTCGACCGCGATGGTGATCCCGGCCTTGCGAACGGGGTTGGCCATGGCGGGAATGTGGGCCAGCATCTTGTCGATGCGCAGCGAAGGGAAGCTGAGGTTCACCATGCGCGGCGCGAACCGTTCGTTGAGGGCGCCCGCGAGCTCGGAGAGCAGCGGGTAATCCGCGGTCGAGAGCGACAGCAGCCCGATTTCCTTGTGGCCGGTAGCCCAGTAGGCCTCCTCGGCGATGTCGAGGACGCGCTCGACGGTGCGGTAGTGCAGCGGCCGCTTGGTGTAGCCCGCGTGGCAGAAGCGGCACACCTGGGGGCAGCCGCGCATGATCTCGATGCCGATGCGGTCGTGCACGACCTCGATCCAGGGGACCAGAGGGCGTCGGGGAAACGGCGCCGTGTCGAAGTCGGGGGTCTTGCAGCGTTCGATGCGCTCGGGCAACCCGGCGCAGCGGGGCCACATGCCGGCGATGGTTCCGTCCTCGTGATAGGTGACGTCGTAGAGGTTCGGCGCGTAGACCCAGGGGAAGCGCCGCGCCAGCAGCGCGATGGTGTCGCGGCGAGGCACACCGGCGCGTTTGTACTCGGCGCAGGCGGCCAGGATCGCCTCCATGGCGTGCTCGCCGTCGCCGATCACGGCCAGGTCGACGAACTCGGCCATGGGCTCGACGTTGTCGGCCTGCGGTCCGCCGACGATCACCAGGGGATAGTCGCCGCCGGCGGCGGGCTCCATCCGTTCCGCGTGCCGCAGCGGAATGCCCGCCAGGTCGAGCAGGTTGAGGACGGTGGTGAAGCACATTTCGTATTGCAGGGAGACCGCCAGGATGTCGGCGTCGCGCACGGGGCGGCGTGTGTCCCAGGTGAACAGCGGGATGCCGCGCTGCCGCATGACGGCCTCGGCATCGATCCACGGAGCGTAGACGCGTTCGGCGCAGACGCCGGGGGTGTGGTTGCACAGCCAGTAGAGAATCTGACAGCCGAGGTGCGACATGCCGATGGTGTAGGTGTCCGGGAACGCGATGGCGACGCGTATTTCGGCTTCCTCCCACTGGCCGGGGCGGACGAGCTGGTTGATCTCGCCCCCGATGTACTGCGCAGGCCGCTCCACGCGCGGCAGCAGCTCGCGGCTGATGCGCTGAGGCAACGATCCCGAATCGCAGCGGATGGAGGACACGATCACGGCTCCGAGACGCCCGACGGCAGATTATACGAGCGGCTGCGCCGCCGCGAGTGGAAATCCGCGGCTGGAGGCTCGCGGGGATCCACGGCGCGTCCAGGCGGACGCGGGGGGTCAGGCTGAGGCGCGCGGCCGCGCGGCGCGTCGCGCGGCAATGAGCAACCCGATCTCGAAGAGCAGGACCATGGGTACGGACAGGAGCAGGTGGCTGAGGATGTCGGGCGGCGCGAGCATTCCGGCGATGACGACGATGACGAGAATCACGACCTTGCGCAGCTTGCGGAGCGAGGCGACGGGCATGAGACCGCTGCCAGCGAGGAAGACGACGACCAGGGGGATCTGAAACGCGAGGCCGAAGGCGATGGTAAGCACGAGGACGAACCCGAGATACTCGGCGATGCGGAAGTGGGTGGTCACCAGGGAGCGAGGTGCGTCGCGGTCGAGCCGGGTGGAGTAGGTCTCGTCGGCGGTGCGGAGCTTGAGCTCGTTGCGGCTGGCGTTGAACCAGATGCTGCCTGGGGGCGGGTCGGGCGGGTCGGCGAGGTACTGGGGGACCATCGGGGCGAGCCCGGACGCCGGCTGGGACGCGGCCGGGTGGGTGGAATGGTCGCCGAGCAGTAGGCTCTCGAAGCCGCGGCTGCGGGTGTCGGGCATGGGAAGGAAGCTGCCGAAACCGATGAGGAAGTTGAGGCTGAGGGGCAGGACGATGAAGTACATGAACACGACGCCGACGACGAAGAGGGCCGCGCTGGGCCCGACCAGGCGATAGACCCAATCGCGTTCGCGGCGGTAGAGTCCGGCGGCGACGAACATCCAGAGCTGATAGAGGACATAGGGGGAGGCGATGACCAGGCCGGCGATCACGACGACCTTGACGTAGATGAGGAAGGTCTCGAGGGGGCTGGTCTGGAGGAAGGTGGGGGGCTGGCCGTGGCGGATGAGGGTGCGCACGACGGGGGCGGCGAGGATTTCGAACAGCCAGCGGGCAGGGTAGATGCAGGCCAGGGCTGCGACGACGAGGGCCAGCAGGGCGCGGATGAGCCTGGCGCGCAGCTCGTCGAGGTGCTCACCGATGGACATGCGGACCTGGTTGGGATCATCGGGGAAGGCGTTGAGGGGCATATGGGCTCGCTTGGCCGCGGGATCTGCGCGGCGCGCGTATTGTGTGGAAAGTGCCCGGCTCCGCCACCCCGGCGTCCGGGTGGGGCGGCGCGGGAGCGACGCGCGGCGGGCGGGCGCGCCGGGGCAGGTGAGCGGGGGTGGATTCGCGGGATGCACCTCGCTAGAATCGCTGCCCTTTTCGGTCGGCCATTGGACGCGCAGGTTGAGGAGGCCCGATGTCGAGACTCTGCAACGTCGCCCTGATCGGTCAGAAGTTCATGGGGCGTGCTCACAGCAACGCCTATCTCAAGGCCGACAAGTTCTTCAAGCTGCCGTTGCGGCCGGTGATGCACACCGTGGTGGGACGTGACCTGATTGCGCTGGCGCCGTTTGCGGACCGCTGGGGCTGGAAGCACTACAACACCTCGTGGCAGGAGGTGATCAAGAACCCGGAGATCAACCTGGTGGACGTGGGTTCGCCGAACTATGCGCACGCGGAGGCCGCGCTGGCGGCGCTGGCGGCGGGGAAGCACGTTGCGTGCGAGAAGCCGCTGGCGGCGACGCTGAAGGACGCGCGTGCCATGCGGAACGCGGCGGTGAAGTCGCGTCGCTGCCACACGTTCGTATGGTACAACTACCGGCGATGTCCAGCCGTTGCGCTGGCGCACCAGCTCGTGCGTGACGGGCGGCTGGGTCGCGTGTACCACGTTCGCGCGACGTATCTTCAATCCTGGGCGGGAGCGGGCGTTCCGCTGCTGTGGCGTTTTCAGAAGAAGTATGCCGGAAGCGGGGCGCATGGCGACCTGAACGCGCACATCGTGGACATGGCCCGTTTCGTCACCGGGCAGGAGATCGTGGAGGTGTGCGGCGCGATGGCGGAGACGTTCATCAAGGAGCGTCCGCTGCCGGGCTCGAACCCGAAAGGGGGGATCGCGGGCGGCGCCACGTCGTCCAAGTCGCGCGGCAAGGTGGACGTGGACGACTGCGTCCTGTTTCTGGCACGTTTCGGCGACGGCGCGGTGGCCAGCTTCGAGGCGACGCGGATGGCGACGGGGAATCAGAACAACAACACGCTCGAGATCAACGCGGAGAAGGGCGCGCTGCGTTTTTCGTTCGAGGACATGAACATCCTGTGGTTCTACGACGCGACGGAGGACCCCAAGACGGCCGGCTGGCGGCGGATCATGTGCACCGCGGCTGGGGCGCATCCCTACGCGGCCGCGTGGTGGCCCGACGCGCACGTACTGGGCTACGAGCATGGGTTTGTCAACATGGTGGCCGACATCATGTGCGTGCTGGGGGGCGAGGCGCCGGTGGTCCCGCTGCCGGACTTCGCGGACGCGTACGAGACGCAGCGCGTTCTGGAGGCGGCGGTGCTGAGCGCCAAGCACCGGGCGGCCGTGAAGCTCAGCGAGGTGAAGTAACGGGGCGGTTCTGCGGGCGGATCGCGGGCAGCGCCATGATGGGGCGGCACGGAGTCCGGGTCACGCCCGCGGCAGATGTTCGGGGGGCGTTCCAGGCGTATACTCGTCCCATGCGGTCGATCGCGGTCATCAACCAGAAGGGCGGCGTGGGCAAGACCACGACGGCCGTGAACGTCGCGGGCGCGCTGGTGCTGGACGGCTACCGGGTGCTGTTGGTGGATGGCGACCCGCAATCGCACGCGTCGCTGCACCTGGGGATCGAGGCGTCCGGGGAGGACGTGACGCTGTACGACGTTCTGGTCCGCGGGGCGCCGATGCGCGACGCGCTTCGCGCGGTGGTGCTGGGGGATCGCGGCGCGGAGCGCGGCCCGGTGGGGGAAGGCCCGGCTGGCGCCGGCGACACGCTGGCGGTCGTGCCCTCGCACATCGACCTGGTTTCCGCGGAGCTTGAGCTTGCCGACGTGTCGGGCCGGGAAACGCGGCTGCGTGACGCGCTGGCGCCACTGCGCGAACGGTTCGACGTGTGCATCATCGACTGCCCTCCGGCGCTGGGGCTGGTCACGGTCAACGCGCTCGCCGCGGCGGACGAAGTCCTGATCCCGCTCCAGCCGCACTTCCTGGCGCTTCAAGGCCTGGGACGACTGCTGGAGACGGTGCGCCTGATCCGCGAAGGGCTCCAGCCGGGGCTGCGCGTGAGCGGCGTGGTGCTGTGCATGCACGAGGCGGCGACGAAGCTGGCGCAGGAGGTCGCACAGGACGTGCAGAAGTTTCTGAGCGAGGCGCGACCCGAGGACGCCTGGCATGGTGCGCGGGTCTTTTTCACCGCGATCCGGCGCAACGTGAAGCTGGCGGAGTCTCCGAGCTTCGGAAAGACGGTGTTCGAGTATGCGCCGGAGAGTCACGGGGCCGCGGACTACCGGGCGCTGGCGCGCGAGATCGAAGCGCTGGCCGGTCCGCAGAGGCGCGGCGTCACGGAAGACGTAGCGGCGCGCTGGCTGAGCGAAGCCGCGCCGGAGCGCGGGCCGGGTCCCGCGGCGCCTGCGGCGGTGGGGGCGGACGGCGCAACGACGGGCGGCGCATGACGTCGGGTCCGGCCCCGCGAGCGGCCGCCGGCTGGTCCCGCTGGTACCGGCGTGCGCTGCCGGCGTACTGGGTGTTTCTGTTCACGACGACGCACCTGCCGAAGCTGAGCTTCGGCGAGGACGCTCCGCGTTGGACGGACAAGGCGGCGCACGTCAGCGGCTATGCATTGCTGGCGTTTCTTGTGTGGCGCTTCGTGGAGAGCTTTGCGGCGCCGGTATCGTCGCAGTTTGCGTGGCGCGTGCTGTTGCTCATCGCGGTCTACGCCGCGGTGGACGAGTGGCTGCAAGCGTTCGTGGGGCGTGGCCCGGATGTGGCGGACTGGGCGTGGGACATGGTGGGGAGTGCGGCGGCGCTGGGGTTGATGGAGGCGCAGCGGCGCCGGGCCGCGGCGGAACCGGCCGAGGTGTGACCAGGGACGAGGGAGCCATGCCGTTCGAGCGGGAAGGGAACGGGATCGAAGGCGGGGCGGCACGGCCGGGCGTCGGGCTTCGCGAGGCGGTGCTGTACCCGGACGCGTACGCCTGGTTTGTGCTGTTTGCGTCGATGGACATCATGCTGACGGTGCTGATCCTGCTGATGGGGGGATACGAAATGAACAGCGTGGCGGCGTGGGTGATCCGCGCATTCGGGCTGGTGGGGCTGGTGGTCTACAAGTTCGCGCTGGTGATCGTTGTCGTGCTGGTGTGCGAGCTGATCGGCCGAGTGCGGCACGAAGTGGGGAGACGGGTCGCGGTGGCGTCGATCGTGCTGACGCTGGCGCCGGTGGTCTGGTCGCTCTACCTCATCTCGATCGCGTTGCCGCACGTGCTGGCGCCGCCGGCGTCATAGCCGCGGGGGGTTGGAACGGCTCACGGCGTGGCGGTGAGCCCGGCGGCGGCGAGGACGCGGACGAGTCCCTCGACGTCGCGTTGGGAGAACGCGGCCAACTCGTGGCTGTCGGCGTCCAGGACGCCCCAGCAGTCGCCGTCGCGATCCAGCAGCGGCACGACGACCTCGGATCGGTCGCGCGGGTCGCAGGCGATGTAGTCGGCGCCCAGGTCGGCCACGTCTCGGACGACCAGCGGCCGCCGGGTTCGGAACGCCCGGCCGCAGGCCCCGTGAAGCGCGATGGGAGAACAGGCGGGCTTGTCGCGGCGCGCCGCGAGCAGCAGCTCGTCGCCGCCCTGGTGCACGTAGAACCCCAGCCAAGACACGCCGGTGGGGTGCAGGGCGTCCCAGAGCAGGTCCACGACGCGCTGCATGGTCGCGGCGCGCGATTCGGGCGATTTGGCAGCCGACACGATGCGCGACGCCACTTCGTCGTAGGCGCGATCCATGATGGGACGATCTTCGGCGATCCGCCGGCGCGGATCAACGCAGGGCGCAGCGGGTCGCAGCGCGGGCTCCGGTCGGGTCATTTCTTGGCGACCTGGGCCGCGAAGATGGGGTCCGGCTGCCGAGGTCCGGCGGGGGATTCGCTGCGGAACCGCTCGCGTCCGGGCTGGGGCGTGACGTCCACGATGCTTTGCGCGAGTCCCAGCGCCATGTGGGCGGACCCGAACACCTCGCGTGAGGTTTCCAGCAGGAAGTCGGCACCGATGGTGCGGCCCAGCGGGCTGTCCCAGAGCAGGTCGCGCATCGCCGGGGACAGCCCGCAGACCACCAGGTGCCCGCCCGATTCGAGATATTCGCGGACGACCGGCTCCAGCGCGGCGATCACGGAGAAGTCGATCTGCTGCGTGCGGCGCATGCGCAGCACGGTGGCCCGCGGTCCGCGGGAGAAGATCTGCCGCAAGCGCGCCGCGAGGATGTCGGCGTGGGCGAAGAAGAGCGGCCCCTCGATCTGGAGCATGGTGATGGCGCTGCGGCCGGTCCGCTCGTCGAGCTCGCGTTCGCGGAAGGGGCCGTCGCCGCTGCGGACCATCTCGAAGAGGTAGAGCCGGCTGACGCGGCGCAGGAGCATGACGATGGACATGACCAGTCCGATCAGGATGGCCCAGTGAATGGGGAGCACGAAGACGCAGGCGATGGTCGTGCCTAGGACGATGCGGTCGTCACGGTCGCGGCGCATGACGTGCACGAACTCGCGCCAGTCGACCATGGAGGCCACGGTTGCGAGCAGCAACCCGGCGATGGCGGCGCCGGTGAGGTAGGTGGTGAGCGACGCGCCGGCGGAGACGATCGCGACCATCGCAACCGCCGACACGACGCTGGACGCCTTGGTGCGAGCGCCGGCCAGCTCGCTCAGCGCGGAGCGCGCGAAGCTGCCCGAGCCCGGGAAGCCGTGCAGCAGGCCGGCGGCGGCGTTGGCGAACCCGACCGCGAGCAGCTCGCGGCGCGGGCGAATGGAGACGTCGGCGCGCTGCGCCAGCGCCTTGGCGATCGTCAGGGTCTGGATCATGCCGACCAAAGCCAGGGCCGCGGCACCCACGACCATGTCGGACGTCAGCGGGCCGTCATAGCGAGGCGTCAGGGAGGTCGGCCAGCGCCACGGCAGCGCGCTGATGCTCTGCAAACCGGTCTGGTATCCAGCGGCGGACAAGGCGGCCTGAGCGATTCCGCCAGCCACCAGGGCGGCAAACGCGGCGGGGAACCGCTTTCCCAGCAGTCCGAAGAGCACGACTGCGGCCAACGTTCCGCCCGCCATCAGCATCGCGGCGGGGCTGGCCGCGGTGAGGTTTCCCGCCGTCTGCCAGAGGATCCGCACCAGCATCGGGTCGCGCGGGGCGGGCAGCCCCAGCGCCGAGGGCAACTGCGAGCCGAGGATGAGCAAGGCCGATCCGACCATCAGCCCCACGATCACCGAGCGCGAGATGAACCGCAGGAAGCGCCCGATGTCGAGCACCGCCCCCAGAACCGTGAAAAGTCCCACCAGCACCGCCAGCGCCCCGGCCGCCGCCGGCCAGCTCTGCGGCTGGTGCGGCAGCACGGTGGAGAGCACCGCGAACGTCAGGGAGCTGGCCGTGATAGCCGGGCCCACTACCAGGCTTGGCGAGCGGGAAAAGGCCGACGACGCCAGCTCCATCACGACCGCGGCGTAGATGCCCGTCACCGGTGGAAGTCCGGCGATGGTCGCGAACGCCATCGCCTTGGGGATGGTCACGAGTGCGACCGTGACGCCGGCGAACGCGTCGTCTCTGAGCCAGGATCGTGGGTCGAACCGCGCCTGTGCCCGCCCGCTGGTGTCCGCTGCGCTCATGCGGTCGGATTATAGCGACCGGTCGCGCGGCGACAGTTGCCCGTGGCGCAGCGCCAGGACCCGATCGAACCGGGCCGCGATCCTCGGGCTGTGCGTCACGACCACGGTGATCGCGCCTTCGTCGCGCGCCGCGGCGGACAGCAGCTCGGCGATCGCGTCGCCCGACTCCTCGTCCAGGTTCCCGGTCGGCTCGTCGGCCAGCAGCAACGCGGGACGGTGAAGCAGCGCCCGCGCGACGGCTATGCGTTGCCGCTCGCCGCCGGACAGCTCCGCGGGGAAGTGCTGGCCGCGCCGCGCCACACCCACCCGCTCCAGCAGCATGGCGGCCCGCTCGCGCAGCTCGCGTGCCGCGGGGGCGGGGATGCGCTCGGCCAGCGCGGGCAGCAGCACGTTTTCCAGCGCGGTGCACTGCGGGAGAAGGTGGTGGTCCTGAAAGACGAAGCCCAGCGTGCGGTTGCGAAACGCGGCCAGGCGGCGCTCGTTCAACGCGAAGGGGTCGGTTCCGTTGATGCGCAGCTCGCCGGCATCGGGGCGGTCGAGCGTGCCCAGGATGTGCAGCAGGGTTGACTTGCCCGAGCCGGAATCGCCCATGACAGCCGCCGACTCTCCCCCGTGCAGGGCGAGACTCACGCCGCGCAACACCGTCAGCGGCTGTTCGGCGCGCGGGTAGGACTTGACCAGCCCGCTGGCCGCCAGCTCGGGGCCGATCATGACGGGCCGCCGGTCGGCAGCAGGAACGCCGCCAGCGGGTCGCGGATGAAGGCTGGAATCTCGATGGGCTCGATGTTGCGCAGGGGGGCGACGCGGCAGCAGACCGTCACCACGCGACCGCGTGCCAGGTGCTCGTCGCCGCGATGGAAGTCGATGACGTACGTGACCGACTTGGCGCCGATCCGCTCGACGCGAAGCCGACCGTCCAGGGCGTCCTCGAACCGTGCGGGCGAGAAGTACTCGCATTCGACCCTGACGCGCGGGAAGCCGATGTGCGCGTTGCCGTCGGGGGTTGCGACGCTGACGCCCAGCGAGCGGAAGAACGCGTGCTCGACGCGCTCCATGTAGCGCAGGTAGTTGGAGAAGTGCACAATCGCCGCCGAGTCGCAGTCGACGAACTCGACCCGTACGGGATGGTGGAAGACCGACATGCGCGCGATTGTAGGGTGCCCCGCTGCCGGGTGGAAATTGTCGACGTGTGTGCCGAAGGCGTGGGGCGCGGGCGCCCGGGACCGCTCGCGTCGCGTCGCGCGGGGTTGGGTCCTACAATCCCGGCGCACGGCGCGTCCCGGCGCGCCACCGGAGTCACACGCATGTTCATGGCGCCTGGTATGGAACGCCGGCCGCGGACTGCCGTCGTATGGGTCGTGGGAGCGCTCGCGTCGGTCTCCTGGGGCGCGGCGCAGGAATCGGGCGCGGCTGCGCTCGATCCGCAAGTGGACAGGATTCTCACGCGGCTCGAAGCGCGCAAGATCGAGGACATCCGCTGCCAGGTGCGCTGGACGCTGGCCGACGCGATCGTGGGCGACGAACAGGTGAAGCTGGGCGAGCTGTCGTACAAGGACACGGCGCCGGTGGCCAAGTTCATCGTCGCGTTCAAGAAGCAGGAGCTGGACGGGCGGCGACGCGACCTGAACGAGCGGCACCTGTTCGACGGGCGCTGGTACGTCGAGCTGCGCGACGTGAAGGAAACGAGCACCCGCACCGTCACGCGCCGGGAGTTGCGGCGTGAGTCGGACGTCGGCAACCCGTACCGCGTCGGGGAGGGCATCTTCCCGCTGCCGTTCGGACAGAAGAAGGCCGACATCCTGGGCGAATTCGAGGTTGTGCTGGGGATCGGGTCCGCGCCGGACGACCCGCCCGACTGCGACAAGATCCGCCTGACGCCGCGCGAAGGCACTCGGACGGCCGCCTCGTACGGCTGGATCGACTTCTGGGTGGCGCGCGGCGGACCGCTTTCGGGCCTGCCCATCAAGGTCCGATCGGCGAAGAAGGACGGCGCCGGCAGCCTCAGCAACATCCTCACGGTCACGTTCTCCGACGTGAAACTGAACAGCGGGATCAGCGAGAGCCTGTTCCGGATCGAGACACCGGCCGGTTTTCACGAAGAGATCGAGCGGCTAGGAGACGATGCCGCTCCGCCCGCCACCAGCGCGCCGGGATCGCCCGCGCCGTGACGTCGGAGCCGGTCGCGGCCGACCCGCGCATCTTGCGGCTGAGCGACGCGCCGCTGCCACCGTACCGGTACGTGCCGGGGCTCAATCCGCATCCGACGGCCGATGCCCGCGGCCACTCGTTCGGCGTGCGTGAGCCGGACTGCACAGCCGAGGCGGCTGCGCTGGTGAGGGACTGGCGCCGCAGCCCGCACTTTCGGCTGGGCGTCGACCTGTACAACCTGGCGTACTGGTGGGAGGCGCACGAGACCTGGGAGGGTCCGTGGCGCTGCCTGGCGCCGGGCGACCCGCACCGCGACGCGCTTCAGGCGCTGATCCAGGTTGCGGCCGCCATGCTGAACCGCCACCTTGGCCGGCGTCGCGGCGTGGACGCGCTCATCCTGCGGATCGAGCGGCGCCTCGCCGCCGCCCGCCCGTGCGGCGACGTGGTGTTCGGCGTGCCGCTGCACGACTGGTGGGGAACGGCCGTTGCGCCGTACCTTGCCGGGACCCGCGGCGTGTTCCCGTTCCTGCGGCCGACCGCCCCATAAATCCGCGCGCGTCGGCGCGGGCCGCACCACGTCCTTGCCCGCGAACCCCCCGTATCGAACGCTTCGACAGAATCGTGGCGCCGCGCGTCCGAGCATGAACGAGGCGCCGTCGGCGGATCGGCGCGGAGGCGCGCCGAGCGTTCCGTCACGGCCGCGCCGCCACGTGTGCCAGAATCCTCACGCCTGGAAGGAAGCGCATGACAACGCGCACGCAAGTATGCGCCGGCTGGTGCCTGGCCGCGCTGGTTCTCGCCGGATGCGACTCGTCCACCACGCCGGGCGGGGTCGGCGTGCTCGACCTGTACGCTCCGCCGGCCGGCAGCGGATCCACCTCGCCGGACGCGGACCCGGCGCAATCCGACACGGACGGCAGCGGCGACGCTTCGAACGACGCAAGCTCCGGCGACCCGGGATCGCCGGACGCGCCCGGAGGTGACGCATCGTCCGGGGACGCGCCGGACGCCGGCGGGGCGGCGCTGAGTGTCTCGCCCGCCAGCCTGGAGTTTGGCACCACCGCTGACTCGGCCGTACTCGACGTTCTGCTCACGGGCGGACCGACGACCTACACGCTGACCGCCGACGCGGCCTGGGTGATCCCCGGCAACGACGGCGTGTACTCCTACCGCATCAAGCGCGCCACCGTGAACATCGACCGTGCCGGGCTGCAACCCGGTCAGCACACCGCCGTGCTGAGTGTCGCGGCAGAAGGCGTGGGATCCCGCAAGGTCGCGATCAACGCCACGGTCCCCGTTCCAGGCGCCGGCGACGCCGGAGGACCGATTCTGTACGTCTCCAAGGACCAGATCGACTTCGGGTCCGCCGGGACGTCGGTGAGCTTTTACGTGCGCAACACGGGCGCGGGCGCGCTGGGCTACGCGCTGGACAGCGACCGGGCCTGGGTCACGGTCACGCCTTCCGCCGGCGAGAGCGACGGGGAATACGACGTGATCCGGGCGAAGGCGGACCGGACCGGCCTGGCCGCCGGCGACCACAACGGCACGATCCGCGTGACGGGCGGCGGGCAGACCCTGGCGATCGGCGTTCACGTGCGCGTCGAGAGCGGCGGCGGGTCGGGCAGCGACGCGCAGCTCTACGTGGATCGCTCCAACCTCGACTTCGGTCTGGTGCAGACGCGCCTGAGCTTCCTGCTGCGCAACACCGGGTCCGGCTCGCTCGACTATTCGGTCGTGTCCGAGGTGCCGTGGGCGGTCCCGTCGCCGGCCAGCGGCACGAATTCCGGGGCGTATCACACCATCGAGGTCGACGTCGCCCGCGTCGGCCTGGCGGCAGGCCGGCACGTCGGGCAACTCACGGTGAACGCGTCCAACGGGCAGTCACACGCCATCGCGCTGTCCGTCGATTCCGCCGGGGACGACTCGGGCGGCTCCGGCGGGGGCGATCCACCGCCGCCGTCGGCGCCGGTGCTGGCGATCAGCGCGGACGCGTTCGATTTCGGGTTCGAGCTTTCGTCGGCCGGTCTGACGATCCGCAACGCGGGAACGGGCGCGATGACCTATCAGCTCGTGCCCGCCGACGACTGGCTGGTTCCGTCCCCGGCCGGTGGGACCAGCAGCGGCGAGACGGACACGATCGCGCTGGACGTCGATCGCGCCAAGCTTGCGGACGGCGCGCACCATACGACGGTGACGGTCGTCACGGAGCACGGGGAGTCGCGCGACATCAGCATCGTGCTGCGGCACGATGCGGACCCGAGCGACCTGGATTCCTTCCCCTATTTCATCCAGTGGCTGACCTCGGAGGAGCAGGCGCTCATCACGGACCTCAACCGCGACGTGCTGGTGCGGCCGTTCGTCGGGTACCTCTACGCGCCGCCCAATCACTTCGACGCGTTCAAGACCTGGTATCTCTCGCAGCGGCCCGACGGCATCATCGGGCGCTACTTCACGGGGTATTGCGCTACGCCCCCGGAAGACGCCAACACGCTGCCGCGCCACCCGGAGCCGCCGTCCGACGACTACCTGCTGCGGCGCAGCGACGGGAGCTTCGTCGAGCTGTACTACGCATCCAACGGGCAGTGGCGCCGCATCTGGGACCACACCAAGCCCTACGTGCGGCAATACAACATCGACTTCTGGCTGGCCAACAGCCAGAAAGCCGATTTCCTGTTCATCGACAACATCATCTACAAGTTCTCCAACTTCTGCGCGGACTGCGAGCCCGGCGCTGACGCGTGGTGGCAGGGGCTGCGCGACCTGTTCTCGGAGCTGCGCGACCAGTCGGACAAGCCCTTCATCATCAACACGGCCACCAGCCTGGCCGAGACCTGGCCGGAGCTCATTCCCTACGTCGACGGGTTCCATTCCGAGATGGCGCTCAACGCGCTGTATCACATCAACCCCGCGCGGCGCGAGTACTGGATCGGCGGGGAGCTGGCGGCGTTTCGGCAGGCGCTGGACGCCGGCAAGACGGTCATCCTCACCAACAACAACGCCTGGGCCTACATCGACGACGACGCCGCGTTCTGCGCGCCCGACGTGTGCGGGCCCTTCTTCGCCGCCGTGGTCGCGCTGGTGCGCAACCCGGGCGAGCCGATGTACTTCCACACCAACGGCAACGGAAACAACGACTTCAACCCGCGCGAGTATCATGAGTGGTGGCGCCGGCTGGGATCACCCCGCGCCCCCTACACCTACTCCAACATGACCTTCCGCCGCGAGTTCGAGTACGGGTTCATCGAGCTTGACATCAGCACCGACCGCCCGCGCGTGCGGATCGAGGTGGAAGACGACCCGCTCAAGGAGCTGCCGGCTTCATTCCCCGGTTGACTCGCTGCGGCGCGGTCGAGCCGACCCGCCCAAGGCCGCCTCCAGCCGCGCGCGCGTGGCGTGCAGCACGCGCACGCGTTTGTGCGGATTGGATCCGCCGGCCACGATGGCGACATCCGCCCGGCGCACTTCCAGCCACCGGGCCAGGACGGTCACGAGGGCCGCGTTCGCCTTTCCGCCCTCGGCCGGCGCCGCGACCGACACCTTGAGTGCGTCCCCGTGCAGGCCGACGACGCGAGTCCGCGACGCGCCGGGAACGACCTTCACGGCGAATTCGATCGCGCCCGGCTGCTCCTCCAGGACCAGCCCGCCCGGTTCGCGCGGCGCGCGGCTCATTTCGCCCCCACGCCGCTGGGCCGTTCCGCGGCCAGGGGCGCCTCGCCGAACTCGTCGCCGCGAAACGTGTTGCCGAAATACTTCTCGCGCGCCGCGGCGTCGTTGATCAGCTCGCTGGGCGTGCCGGCGGCGATCACCTTGCCCTGATGGATCACGTAGCTGCGGTCCGTCGCGCGCAGCGTCTCGTGTACGTTGTGGTCGGTCAGCAGGATGGCGATGCCCGCGTTTCGAAGCCGCAGAATCTCCGTCCGCAGGTCCTCGACCGCCTTGGGGTCCACGCCGCTGAAAGGCTCGTCGAGCAGGATCAGCCGCGGGTTGGTGATCAGGGCGCGCGCGATCTCAAGCTTGCGCCGCTCGCCGCCGGACACGCTCTTGGCGAGGTTGGCGCGCACCACGCGCAGGCCGAACTGCTCCAGCAGTTCCTCGACCCGACGCTGGCGATCGCGGCGGCTCATGCGCAGCGTCTCGCAGATCGCCATGAGGTTCTGCTCGACCGAGAGCTTCTGGAAGACGCTCGGCTCCTGGGAGAGGTAGCCGATCCCGCGCCGCGCACGCTTGTACATGGGAAGCGCGGTGACGTCGCCGTCCATGAAGTAGACGCGGCCCGACTCGGGCGTGATCATGCCGACGGTCATGCGAAAGCTGGTGGTTTTCCCGGCTCCGTTCGGGCCGAGCAGCCCGACGATTTCCCCGGCCTCGACTCCGAAACAGACGTGGTCGACGACGGTGCGCCCGGCGTAGCTTTTCACGAGGTCCTTGACCTCAAGTAGCATCTTGCACTCCAAGAGAGCCGGCGAGGCGGGTTCGGTGGATAACCTGTGTACTGCGCCAGCGATCGCGCCGGGTGGACTGGCGTGACCGATCGGTGGTCGGGGTGGATTCCGGCCGTCGCGGCGGCGGTCGGTCGGCGATTATTCTGATGGAACTCATTGAAAATACGAATCTTATGACGTCGCTGCGTACGAGGTTCGCGGCGATTGACCGTTTGCCACGCCAACGTGGCCCGGTCCGGCGCGCGCCTGCAAGGGTGGCGGAGCGCCGATGTTGACAACTGCGCAACACGCATACTCGCGGGGCGCCGGGCTAATCCGCCGCTCATAAGGCGTTAGCGCACGACACGCATTCGCCCAACGTCCGGAAACCGCCAGAAACCACCGCTTTCCGAGGGCAGCAATCCGGGAAGGTACACCAGGAACGCGCGACCGACAATCTGGTCGCGCAGGACGGTTCCCGGCCGGTACGTCGGCGGCAGGTGCGGCCCGCTCTCGTACCACTCGCGGCTGTCGTGGCTGGCCGCGCTGTTGTCGCCCAGGACGAAGAACTCGTCGGAGCCGAGTCTGAACGACTCGCCCGCGTAGGCCCGACGCGTAACGCCGGCACGATAGGTGTAGTACACGTCGCGCTCGATTCGCGGGCATCGCAGCGTGAGCTCGGCGTTCGCGGCGGCGATCTCGATCTCGACGCACTCCCGACCGGACTCGCCGCGCTGCGCCGCCAGGTCCGGCGCGTACTCGCTGTCGCTGGTCACGAGCACGTCCCGCCCATCCAGGAGCAGGTAGACGCGGTGGTCCAGGTGACCGAATTCCACTCGCGTCGGCCGAGAGGCCGCCAGGCTCGACACCCCGTCGGCCGTGCTGCGCGATCCGCCGGGCCAGGTCAACTCGGCCCCGAGCGTCGGTCCGATGCGGGCGGAGAACTCCCGCGCGCCGCGCCGCAACGTGCATCGCAGCCAACCGTGTCCGCGTCCCCACGCGAGCTCGGTTCGGATGCGAACGTCGCGCACGCACGTCCCGGACGACTCGCCGTTATAGCCGGCCATGTCCTCGCCAAATGCGTGCGGGCCGGAGGCGGTGAACCGCAGCGCATGCTCAGCGCCGTCGGCCGAAGCGAACCGGATCAGCCGCGCGTCCGTCCGCGTCCAGGCCGGCGGCTGGCCGGAGTCGACGGGCGACCATCCGGCCCAGACCCCGTTGCGCGACGGCTCGTGCGGCAGGTAGGCCTGGTCGTAAACCACGGTCCACAGGACGGACTGGGAGGCTGGGGTCTTGCGCGCGATCCGCCCGTTGATGAAGACGTCGCCGCCGACAATCTCGATTTCCTCGCCCGGCAGTCCGACCAGGCGCTTGATGTAGTTCTGCGTGGGATTGCCGGGGTCGCGGAACACGATCACGTCCCAGCGTCGCGGCCCGAGCCATCCGCCCAGCTCGAACGGCCACTTGTGCACCAGGATGCGGTCACCGTGGGTCAACGGCGGGGGCGAGTCGGTCGGCGTGTCCACGTCGAACTGGCAGTTGGGGCACACCACGCGCGGCGGCAGTAAGGGCTCGCCGGCCGGTGATGCGTCGCGGGCCAGACCCACGTCGAACTCCCAGCCGCAGTTTGCGCACAACGCTGACAGATGGTCCCCGCGCAGCCCCGGCGCCATCGAGCCCGTCGGGATGATGAAGGGCTCCATCATGAACGCGCGGAACGTGAACGCCAGCACCAGCGCGGTCGTCAGCGTCAGCAACGTCCGCACGATGCGCAGCCCCGACGCACGGTCGTCAGCGCGCCGCCGGGAAATCGGGGCGTCGGCGGATGTCAGGGATTCGTCCAGGACGGCCGGTACGACGTGCGCGGTCGGAGCCGCGGGGGCGTCGGCGGCGCCCGCGTCGAGCGCCGGCCCGGCTTCGGACGGGGCGCACGCGTCGCTCGCGCCGCACGGCTCGATCGGTTCGAATTCACCCGCGCGGCCGACCGGACGCTGGGCCGGTGATCGAAAAGCACCGTTCGCCTCGCGTCTCGAATCCAACGTCTCGACCCGCCTGGCGCATCGGCCGTGCGCCCGCCGCACGGCGCGCGGGCTGCGTGGCCATCATAGAAGCTTCGGCAGCCGCTGCCAGCGGGCTGAAGCGTGAGAGAGACGGCGAATGCGGCTGGCGTGCTGTCCACGGGCGGCGCCGGGCTGTAGGATGGCGGCGCGAACTCGCAATCACCCGAGGGTAGGCTCCTCATGCCCGACATCGAGAAGGTTGCCGTCATCGGGCTGGACTGCGGCGAGCCCAGCCTGTTCTTCGACCGCTGGATCGACGATCTGCCGACCATCCGCCGGCTGATGAAGGGCGGCTTGTGGGGCAACCTAGAGAGCTGCATGCCGCCCATCACGGTGCCGGCCTGGTCCTGCATGACCACCAGCAAGGACCCCGGCACGCTGGGCGTCTACGGCTTTCGCAACCGCACGGACTATTCCTACGACAAGCTGGGCATCGCCACCAACATCGAGATTCACGAACCGCGGGTGTGGGACTACCTGGGCGCCAAGGGGCGCAAGTCGATCAGCGTGGGCGTGCCGCAGACGTATCCGATCGTGCGTCCGCCCAACGGGTGCCAGATCACGTGCTTCCTGACTCCCGGGATTGAGAGCAACTACACGCATCCGCCCGAGTTGAAGAAGGAGATTGCGGACCTGGTGGGCGAGTACGTGCTGGACGTGAAGGGGTTCCGCACCGACGACAAGAAGTGGCTTCTCAAGGAAATCTACGACATGACGGAGAAGCGCTTCAAGGTCTGCGCCCACCTGCTCCGCACCCGGCCGTGGGACCTGTTCTGGATGGTCGAGATGGGCACCGACCGCATCCATCACGGCTTCTGGCAGTACCTCGACCC
This sequence comes from uncultured Planctomycetales bacterium, assembly GCA_964401365.1. Classification (GTDB taxonomy): domain Bacteria; phylum Planctomycetota; class Phycisphaerae; order UBA1845; family Fen-1342; genus CAYNYG01. Next base: position 21,577 of record CAYNYG010000052.1, read on the forward strand.
GGCACACCACCGCTATGAGAAGGGCAACGAGTTCGAGCATGCCATCCACGACTATTACGTCTACCTGGACGGGAAGATCGCCGGGCTGCTCGAGCTGATGGACTTGAACACCACCGCGGTGTGGGTCGTGTCCGACCACGGCGCGAAGCGCATGGACGGCGGGCTGTGCTTCAACGACTGGCTGATCCGTGAAGGCCTGCTGTTCATGAAGACGCCCGTCACCTGCAAGCGCAAGTTCGAGTTCGGCGACGTCGACTGGTCGCGGACGAAGGCCTGGGGCGAGGGCGGGTACTACGGGCGGCTCTTCATCAACAAGCAGGGCCGCGAGAAGAACGGGCAGGTCTCGGAGAGCGAATATGAGCGATTCCGCGACGACCTGATCCGCCGCATCGAGGCCATCCCGGGCCCGGACGGCAGGCCGATGGGCAACGTGGCCTTCCGACCCGAGTCGCAGTACCGCAGCGTGAAGGGGGTAGCGCCCGACCTGATCGTCATCTTCGGCGACCTGCATTGGCGCAGCGTCGGGACGATCGGGAACCCGGAGGTCTACACGTTCGAGAACGACACGGGGCCCGACGACGCGAACCACGCACAACAGGGCATGTACATACTGAGCCACGCCTCGATCAAGCCCGGTCGGGCCGACGCATCGTTGTACGACGTGACCCCCACGATTCTCAAGCTGCTCGGTCACCCCATGCCGCCCGATCTGGTCGGCCGGCCCCTGGTCTGACGAGGCCGCGCTACGACGGCTGCGGTGCGGGGGTGTCGCCGGCATCGGTGGGCGGGGCGAAGTCGTCGGGCGGCGCGTCGCCTGGCTGCCCCTCGGCGGCGACCGAGACGGCGGCCGGTTCCGATCCGTCGCCTCCGGGCGGCGCCTCGGACCCGTCCTGAGGAGCGCCGGCGTCGCCGGCGGGCGGCTCCGATCCGGGCGGAACGTACTCGACGCCCGCGGCGGCGGCGGCGGCGCGGGCTTTCTGCTCCGCTTCGCGCGCTTCCTCCTGGCGTATGACCTCCTCGGTGGCCTGAAACACGAGCTGCTCGGCCAGGGCCGGATCGAGCTCCAGCACTTTCACCAGGGGGTCGATGTCGATGGCCTCGAGGTGCTCGACCGAGACGCACCCGATCGCGACCAGCTTGTCGATCAGCACGTCATCCACGCCTTCAATGGCCTTCAGGGCGCGCTCCAGCGTCTCGAGGTTCTGGTTGTATTCCGCGGGAGTGACGATATCGATGTCCCACCCGGTGAGGCGCGCCGCCAGGCGCACGTTCTGACCGCGTTTGCCGATCGCCAGCGAGAGCTGGTCCTCGGCGACCACGACCGTCGCCTTCCCCAGCTCGAAGCACAGCGCGGTCTCCTGGACCTCGGCCGGCTTGAGCGCGTTGGCGATCAGGATCTGGCTCGATTCGTTCCAGCGGACGATGTCGATCTTCTCGTTGTTGAGCTCCTCGACGATGTTCTTGATGCGGCTGCCGCGCACGCCGACGCAGGCGCCGACGGCGTCCACCTTGGAGTCGATGCTGCTGACGGCCACCTTGGTGCGATAGCCCGCCTCGCGGGCCAGCGCGCGGATCTCGATGACGCGTTCGGCGATCTCGGGCACTTCGACTTCGAACAGCCGCGCGATGAAGTCCGGCGCCGAGCGCGAGAGCACCACCTTGACCTGGTGCGGCAGGTCCTTGACCTCGAGCACCAGCGCGCGGATGCGGTCGTTGACCTGGTGCGTCTCGCCGGGGATCTGCTCGCTGCGCGGCAGGACCGCCTCGGTGCGGCCGAGATCGACGATGATGATGTTGGGCTCGACGCGTTTCACGGTTCCGCTGACGATGGTGCCCTGGCGCTCGGTGTATTCCTCGAAGATGCTGCTGCGTTCGCGTTCGCGCGTTTTCTGAAAGACGACCTGCTTGACCGTCTGGGCCGCGATCCGCCCCAGGAGGGCCATGTCGACCGGCTGCGCGTCGACGACGGCGGAAAACGTGCCGGCCAGCGGATCGAGCTTGACTTCGACCTGCTCGGCCAGCTCGAACGTCCGCCGCAAGCCGACGACGATGGCCGCCTCCAGGTCGGCGATATAGGACTCGCGCTCGATGTTCTTGTCGCGGCAGATGCTATCGATGATGCGCATCAGATCCTGACTCATCCGGCGCCTACCTTCCTGCTTCCGATCCGCCTCGTCCGCACGACGGCCAACAAAAAAAGGCCGCTCGCGCGACCCGTGGGGTCCCTGACGGGACCACGATGGTCACAACTTCCGACCGCAGCTCACCGGCTGCGGCGGCGCCCCCGTCAGGGCAGGCTCACGTTGCGCCCCTCGCCCTCGGGGTCGAACAAGTGTACCCGATCCATGTCGATTTGCATATCCACGGCCGACGCCTCGCGCAGGCCCGCCCGCGCGTCCACGCGGCAGGTCAGTCCCACGTCCCCTTCGGTCGTGACGTACGCATCGACCCGGTCGCCCAGCGGCTCCAGCACCGAGACGCGCACGCGCAGCGTCCGCTCCGGCGCCGCGTCCGGCGGCGCCGGCGACAGGTGCTCCGGGCGCACGCCGAGCGTGACGGCTCGGCCTGTCCAGGCCGCCAGACGTGACCCGGTGGCGTCCGGCAGCCGCAGGCGCGCTCCGCGAGTCTGGAAGCAGACCCCGGCCGTGTCGGCGGCCAGCGTTCCGGGCAGGAAATTCATCGGGGGCACACCCAGGAAACCGGCCACGAAGCGGTTGAGGGGGCGCTCGTACAGCTCCAGGGGGGGGCCGGACTGCTGGACCACGCCGTCCTTCATGATGACGATGCGGTCGCCGAGCGTCATGGCCTCCTCCTGGTCGTGCGTGACGTAGATGGTGGTGGTTTGCAAGCGGCGGTGGAGCTTCTTGAGTTCGGAGCGCATCTCGACGCGGAGCTTGGCGTCGAGATTGGAGAGAGGCTCGTCGAACAGGAACGCCTTCGGATTTCGCACGATGGCGCGCCCGACGGCGACGCGCTGCCGCTGGCCGCCGGACAGGGCCTTGGGGCGGCGCTCGAGGAGCGGCTCGATGTTGAGCACCGCGGCCGCCTGCCGGGCGATGCACGCCGCGGTGCTGGCCTCGACCTTGTCGAGCCAGGCCG
>CAYNYG010000053.1:0-23822 GCA_964401365.1 uncultured Planctomycetales bacterium
CGGACCGGAACCGTCTTGAAGGTCCTATAACATCACACTGGGAACGCGGTCACTCAGCGGCCGGCATGCTCATGGGGCGAAGCGGTGGGACGCGCGGCCCGGAGCGGAGCAGGCGAGCGGCCCACGCAACCAACAGCAGCAGAACGGCATTGCGAACGATGGCCAATCCGATCGAGGTCGGCACGAGCAACGCATTGCAGCCGCAATCATGCCGCCACCCCAGCCGGGTGCCCAAGCCGATGAGCGCGGCAGTGAAGAGCGCGAGCAGCACCGCGGCGACGAGGAGTGCGGCGCGCGGGCGAATCCCGGTGATGAGCCAGACGGCTATGAGGAGTTCGAAGAGCGGCAATGCAACGGCGGCGCGAGCGCTCCATTCGGGCGAGAGAACGCCGAGCAGCAGGATCGCCGCATGCACGGACGAAACCCCCTCGGCAAGCTTCATGAGCGCGGCGGAAAGCAGCACAACCCCGACGACACCCTGAAGCACGGGGACGAGGAGGCGGCTCTGCGTGTACCAGCGGTGAGTCGTGAACTTCGCGACAGGCGACGACACTTACGGCAATGAAGCGCGCGACGCCGAGCGGAGTCGCAGCGTCACGACGGCAACCGTGAATGCGGCCGCCAATCCGACAATTGCGAGCTTGCGGCCGGGAGACACCGGATTCGGAGGCGTCAGCACGGCGGCGGGTACAAGCTCGCCGCGTTCGTTGACCTCGAGCGTGCGGGGATGGTCCGGGTCGGTAAAGTGGTCGCTGACCAGCATCCGCGGCTCGAGCTGGAACTCGAATTGTTCGGCCGCGGGCACGTCATACGTGAACGAACGTGCTTGGACTTCCACGCTTTCGAACATCCCGCGCGATTGCCGCAGGATCGCCCGTACCGGATAGGCGTGTCCGGATCCGTCCCGCTCGTACGTGATGTCGCATGTCTGAACGTCGTTCCACCAGCGCACAATCGCAAAATCGACCCGCGGGTCGAGCTGTAGCCCAAGCCGCGAATCCTCGAGCCGTTGTTCGACGATCCAATTGCCATCCCCGTCTTCGGCGACGTGCACTCCCTCAAGGGCTCGCCCGAGAAGCTCGGCCGCGAAGCTCGGACGGAACAGGTCCGTCGGGGCCATCGTCAGGGGAAGCCCGCCGGAACTAGGTGAGATTACGACCTGCCGCGACCGAACATAGTGCGTGATTTCGCGGCTGCCGTCGTTAATGATCTGTTGATCCAGAAACGCGTAGTTGCGAAAGATCTCCGGCACGTTGTCAAGCCGCACGTCCATCCGCGCGCGCGATGCATCGCGCACGTAGCGATAGTCGCCTCCGAACGGCGTTGCGTCCGCTGCGCCCACCCCGAACTGTGCGTCTGCGCGCGGTGTGTAGCGCACGACGAAAACGGCCTGACAGGATTCGGCCAGTGAATGCTGCGCCAGGCCGGCGTCGAGCACCTGTTGATCGCTCAACTTCACGCCGACCCCGGCTGATTCCTCAGCCGGTTCCTGCGCACACAGGCCTGACGCCGCAAACGAGACGAAAAGCCCGACCACGATCGCGCGGATAGTCGCCATGGTTCGTCCTCTGTTTGACATCATCGCTAGAAACAGCCGGGGGTTGAGTTGGTCAGTTCAAGACAGGAAGCCCCGCTGCACCCAAAGCCGGGGTAGAACTTCTCCCGGTAGCAGATGACGTTCTGCTCATCGCACTGCTGGCCCGGAACGCTGACACATACCTTGAACGCGATCGCATCCCCCTTTTTCTTACGCGCTGGCGTGTAACCATCCTGGCAGATGGCATTTGCCGTTGTGCAGACATAGCTGTCGAAGCAACCTGGCTGGGCGATGCTGCACAGGAATCCGACTTTCACCGTCGCATACGCCGGCGCGACAGCCCAGAGCAACCCCCCTAGTGCGACCCCGCCCGATAACCAAACACAAACCCCGACGGCCCGCGACCCGCACGTGGACGCCATTTCTGCGGTCTCCAACGCGGAACGCGCGAACTGATATGCCTCCCGCTGGAACGCAGTATGCCACGACCTTACGATCGTGTCAAGCGGCTGAGCACGGATTCTTGGATTCTCCGCGTCGACGGCGCGCTTCACGCGGCGGGTGGGCATCCGCGGCAGGTTCGCCGAGCCGGAGTCCGTGAGCTTCTCGCAAGCCTGCCGCTCACCTATCCTGCGCGATGCAAGCCGTGGGGAACGGGCAAACGCCTGAGTCAGCCGCGCGCGTGCATGGAGTGGCGGATGGCTTCCGGCACGATCCTCTATGTCGGCTCCAAATTCGAGGTGCGGCGGCGTCTGGTGCAGGACCAGACGGGGCAGAGCCGTCCGCTCGACTACGTCGTTCACCCCGGCGCGTGCGTCATCCTGCCGATCCTGCCGGACGGACGCGTGGTCCTCATCCAGACGCACCGTTTTGCGCCCGATCGCGACCTGCTGGAGCTGCCCGCCGGGTGCCTCGAACCTGGCGAGCCCCCGATCGAATGCGCGCGGCGCGAGATCGCCGAGGAGACCGGGTACCGCGCGACGGAGATGCGGCCGTTGGCGCAGTTCTACTCGTCGCCGGGGCTGGGCACCGAGTTGATGCACGCGTTCCTGGCGACGGGCCTTACGCCCGGGCCCACCGCGCACGAGCCGCTCGAGTTCATCCACGTTCGGCCCATGGAGTACGCCGACGCACTGGCGGCAGCGGGGGATGGGCGGATCATCGACGGAAAGACGCTCGCGACGCTGCTCTACTACGACCGATTCGTGCGGGCGCCGCGCTGAGGGGGAGCGGTCGGCGCCGCTTCGGGTCTCGTCGGGGCGCGAGCCCTGTGCGCGCGTCACGCGGTCGCCGCACGGCGCCACGGCACGAGGCGCAGGACGCGCCAGGGGTCGGCTTCGGCCAGGCCGGCGCGGGAGGCGGCATAGCGCATCAGGGGCAGGATGGCGCAGTGCGCAAAAAGGGCGTAGAACATGGAGTAGCGGATTTCAAAATAGCGCAGCACGCCGTCGGTGATCGCGAGCGAGAGGCCCCAGGCCACCCGGCCTCGCGACGTGGGGGGCGACGTTTTGGGGTCTGGCAGCATGGAGAAGGTAAAGAGCGCGAACTCGGCGCCGGTCATGGGGCCCAGGGCGAAGATCAGCCCGCCCTGTCCGAGCAGCATGCGGACCAGTCCCATGAACACGTAGCCTCCCAGCCATGCCAGACCCAGGTCGAGCCGCTGGACGCGGCGCATCATCAGCAGTCCCAGGACGACGATGACCACGGCGACGCGATAGTCGGCGCCCCATTGAGAGCCGGGGGCGACCGACGCGACGTGATGGCACAGCAGGAGGGAGAGCACGATGGCGAAATTCGACGGGTTGAAGAAGTGCTGCTTGGCGTCGCGCAGCAGGTACTTGGAAAGGACGCCCCATGCGGCCGCGACGACGTAAACGCGCCAGTCATAGCTTTCCAGAAGAATGGCAATGCTCAGGCCGGTGATATAGGCACTCAGCGGCAATGCGAGCTGGCGGTGCGCGGCCAGGACGATCACCAGGTCGATCAGGCAGGCGGTGAGCATCACGGCGGCGAGCTGAAGCGGCGTGCGGTTGAAGTAGTAGGTTGTCTGACCCAGCACCGTCCAGAGCGTCAGGGCCGCGGCGATCATGACCCGCGGGTCTTTCAGACTGGGGATGACGACCGCGAACGCGGCCCGGGGCATGGGGCCGGCCGCGGTTGCGGCATCACAACGGACGTCGGAAGCGGCGGGAGTCAAACTGGTCATGGCGTCAGGCGTCCTTGGGATCGCGTCGGGGCGCGCTGCCGCGCGCTCACCTCCACATCATCGCCAGGTCGGTCATGGGTCGATCGAGGTCGGACCGGCCACGGTCCAGCTCGCGCTCCAACTGGTCCAGCACGGTCTCATCGGGCCAGGCGAAGCGCCGGCCGACGGCATCGGTTATGGCGGCTTCGCGGCAGAGGTTCTGCGCCACCTGCCACCAGGAGCGCGCCGTCTCGAACCGGCCCGCCTTCACGTACGCGTCCCCCAACGCGATGCACAGGGTCGCCTCCAGCCGCGCAGACGCACCGCCGATGCGACGTCCGATGGAAACGCACAGGCCGAGGTCACGCGCGGCGGCATCGCGGGGCGTGTTTGCGGTTTCAGGCCAGACCAGGCGCGCCGGGCGGTGGAGATGGTTGAGCCCGCGGGCGAAGAGAGCCGGCACGTAGCCCGGGTGCGCCTCGAGGATGCGCGACAGGATTCGCACGGCTTCGACGCTGGACGGGGCCTTGATCTCCAGCGCGGGGAACAGGAGCATCTGGTCTACCCAGGCCAGCGCGAGCTGAAGGTCGAGTTCGCGGGATGGGTGCGACCGCGCCAGGTCGCCCAGGAAAGCGAACGGCTCGTCGCGAAGATGGTCGGGCAGGTCGGTCGTGGGCGAGGCGGCGCTGTGCGCTGCGGCGAGGAAATCGCGTTTCAGGCCGAAAACGGCGACGCGGTAAGCGTTGCCGAGGACGATGCTGCCCGGGGCGGCCCGCACGCCGTCGCGCATGCGGTCGAGCGCGACCGATGCGTCGCCTCCCCGGAGCATGGCCAGCGCGTCGCGCACGGCCGCGGAGGCGGACTGGAGGTCGGTGGGGAGGGACGCGGGCGCTGCTCCGCCGAAGCGCACGAAGTCGTCGAGGCGCCGCAGCGCATCCAGCCCCTCCAGGCCGGCGTCGTCGGGCGTGATGTCGCGCGGCGGCGCCGGGAGGTTGAGCAGGCCGACGCGTGCCCAGGCGGCGACGCCCAGGGCCAGGGCGGCGAGTCCGCCGACACCATACCAGACGGCGCGCGATCGCACGGGAGAGTTCGTCACGGGACACTCTCCGCCGCGTGAAGCGGCCGCGGCGATTCGCCCTCGACAACTCGCCAGTGACCGTTCACAAGCCTCCGCACGTCGTCCTGATTGAACTCCTGCGAACGGCCGCTGGGCCACCAGACGACCAGGCGTTCGAGTGCGGCGGGATCCGCGATGCCGAAATGCAGCGTGTGCTCGGACTGGGAGGCGAAGCCGGTTCCGCCCTGGACTTCGCGGATTTGCAGCCCGCCGGTGGAGTAGAGCGCGGCACGAGCGCCGACGGCGTCGGCGGACGAAGCGAAGCGTCGCGCGCCGACCGCGAGCGGAAGGTCGGGGCGGCCGACGAGGCGGATGCGCAGAAACGCGGGCACCGCGCGGCCCGCGCCGTCGAACGTGCGGTTGACGTAGTAGCAGGACGGGGCGCCCTGGTTGGCGACGTAGAGGTCGAGCGCTCCGTCGTGGTTGAAGTCCGCGACGGCGATGCCGCGCCCGTTGTAGAGATCGACGATGCCGGACGGCTCGGCGACGTCCACGAAGAGCGGGTCGCGCGCGGCGGCTCCGGCGGACGCGGTGCCGGGCGGGCGCGGAATCTGGACGAAGAGTCGCGCGCGTTCGTGGCCGGAGAGGTCCTTGTCGCCCATGACGGGCCAGTCGGCGGCGTCGGCGGAGTTGTTGCGCGTCTGGGTGACCATCTCCTGGATCGCGAACCAGTAGGTGCGGTTCGGGTCACCAGTGACGAACCCGTTGACGGCGTAGATGTCGAGCAGGCCGTCGTTGTTGAAGTCGGCGAATTTGGCGCCCCAGCCCCAGCCCCCGTCCTGCACGCCGGCGCGTTCAGCGACGTTTCGGAAGCCGCGACCGCCGGGGCATTCGGCGTCGGCGCAGTTGAGCCAGAGCATGTTGCCTTCGTCGGTCTTGTAGCGCTTCTCCATGATGTTGGTGACGTAGACGTCGAGATAGCCGTCGTTGTTGACGTCGGCGGCGTCGACGTTCATGCCCTTCCACCAGTCGTTGCCGACGCCGGGGTGGCCGCGCGGGTCGATGACCAGGCGAAAGCGCGGCGGGTTCTCGGTTGCGCCGGTGTTGAGGTAGAACTCGTCGGGGCCGAAATCGTTGGCGAGGTAGAGGTCGGGCCAGCCGTCGTTGTTGAAGTCGGCGGCGCCGACGGCGAGGGTCCAGCCGGTGAAGCGGAGGCCGGCGGCGAAGGCGACGTCTTCGAAGCGTGGCCGTCCGTCCGGGCCGGGGCCGAGGTTTCGGTACAGCAGCGTGTGCCCGCCGTTGTCGGCGTGGGTGAACGTTTCGTGCATGACGCGGGTGGAAACGGGGTGCCAGAGGTCGTTGCGCACCATCCGTCCCGACGTCGGATCGCGGATGGTCTCGGCGAAGTAGTTGCCCAGGAGGATGTCAAGCCGTCCGTCCCGGTCGAAGTCCAGAAAGGTGGCGGCGTTTCCGTAGCCCCAGTAGTCGACGCCAGCCTGGGGTGCGGCGCTGGCGAAGGTGCCGTCACCGTTGTTAAGGAACAGATCGTTCGGAGCGGCCCACTTCGCGAGGTACAGGTCGAGGTCACCGTCGTTATCGACGTCGCCCCAGATGGCGTGCATGGAGGCGCCGGCGGGGTTGCCGCAGCCCACGCCCGCCCGGATGGCCACGTCTTCGAACGTGCCGTCGCCGCGGTTGCGGAAGAGTCGGTTGGCATCGCCGCGCCCGCTGTTCGTGACGTAGAGGTCAACCCAGCCGTCGTTGTCGAAGTCGGCGGCGGCCGCCGCCGCGCCCACGGACGAAAGCCAGGGCATGATGTTGGCGAAGTCGTCGGCGAGGCGCGGCATGGTGTGCAGGTTCAGGCACCCGGCCAAGCGCGCCTGATCGGAGAAGCGGAGTGCGAACTGCGCGGCGGCGGGGGCTGTCGGCCGAAGCCAGAGGGAGCCGGCGGTGACGGCGAGCAGCATGAGGGCGGCCCGAGCGAGGTGGGCCATGTTGAGCCTCCGTCCGTCGGCGTGCGTAAGGGTCGTCGGACCGAGCGCGGGCCGAGCGTCGCGCGTTGCGGCAACGGGAGCGCCGCGCGGGCGCTCAACTCCTGGAGCGCAACGCGGGGCCTGCAACCACACATATTAGCGAAGCTGCGCGGCGAATCGAAGGCGCAGGGCTCGGACCGAGGCGCTCGCGGGCCGCGCGAAGCGCCGGCGCGGGCCGCGCAGGCGGCGTTTCAAGGACGTGGCCGGGTTGCCGCAGCGGGGCTCTTGGCGTCGCCCGAAGCGTGCGGCGCGCGCTTTTCCCGGACGATCTGCCCGCTGAGTACGCCGCCGTGCCCGCCGCCGGACCACGTGCCGGCGTAGAAACCGTCGTGGATGACGACCCGTGCGCTGTAGGTCCCAAGCCCGGGCAGCCCCGCATTGTCGAGCGTGATCACCGGCGTCTCGCCGGCCCAGAGCACGCGCACGGCAACCGGAAGCGACACGTCCTTGTCGTCGAACTGAATTCGCGCCGTGATGAGCCAGTCTTCATCGCCGATCTTCTCGGCACTCGCGATCGAGTAGCGGTCCGGGTGACTCGTGCCGAGCCGCCGATCGCCGTCCGGGCCGGGCTCCGTCATCTGCCAGGCGCCGCGGAACGTCGCGCCGGTCAACTGCTCCTCGAATGCGCGTTCGCGCTCCGCCTGACGGAACGCGCGCAGTCCGGCGGCCGGTTTCGACGCGGGTTGAGCCTTGCCGGCATCGACCTGGACGGGAGCCAACGCGCCCAACACGATCACGAGTCCGTACAACACCGCGCGTCCTCCGGAATCCAGGCGTGCCGCCCGCGGGCCGGGCGCCTGCGTGGCGCGAATTAGAATCGAGAAGCCGCCCGAAGTCACTGCGATCCCGCCGGCGAGGTGTGAGTCACGACGGGCGCGGCTTGACGTAGGTCCCGCGGAACTGCGCGGCCGGGTACTTCCGGGCGTTGTGGGCCATCTTGGCCTCGAACGCGCGGGCTAGGTCCACCCCCAGCACGCCGCTCAGCGCCAGGACGTACGCCAGCACGTCGGCGAGCTCGGACTCGATCTCCGCCATTCGCGCCGGGTCGCTGCGGACCACGTCCAGCTCCTCGTTGCGGACCCACTGGAAGTGCTCCATGAGCTCGGCGGCCTCGATCGCGATCGACATCGACAGGTTCTTCGCGTCGTGGTACTTCTGCCATTCGCGCTCCTGGACGAAACGCGACAGCGCGGCGCGCAGATCGGCAAGGTTGGTAGTCGAGTCGTTCATCCGGTCCGCGGCGGTCCGATCCCACTCAAGTGCGACCGCGGTGCGATTGTATCGCGCGGAAGGCGCGGGTGCGGGCCCCCGGCGCCGCACTAGCCGCCGGCGCGGACCGGGTCGGACTGCACCCGGACCGGTGCGGGCGGGCGTCCACTCGCGGAGCGGACGCCGGTTGCCAGCCAGGTTGCGATCGTCACGGAACCCGCCAAACCAACCAGCACGAACGTCGTGGGGGGAGTCTCGGCGATCAGCGTCGCGGTCGCGGCGCCGGCGGTAATCGCGGCCGCCAGCCCGAAACCGGTCCAGGCGGCCCAGAGGACACGCCGCCGGATCAGGACGTGGAGTCCGACGAAAGCCGCGCCCAGGAGCATTGCGATCGAGCCGACCAGCAGCGTCGCTGCGCTGGGGCTGGCACGGGCCACGATCCGCTCACCGAGGATGGGGAGTACGCCGCGCGTAATGAGCCCCACACCCAGGCACAGGCACGAGACGTGTGCCCACAGCGTGCTGTGCTCGGTCCGCCATTCCATGCTGGTCGGTGGAAGCTTCATGTCGTGCGACCCCAATCACGCCCTGTGACGGCCGCGCGGTGGACGTTGACCGGGGTAGCGCCACCCGTCCCAGCGTGCCCCGACGCGCCTTGGCGCGACGCGCCACCTGTAGGAGTGTTCAATACGCAAGCGAGGCGGATGGGACTCGGCGGCGCGCTCCGATAACCCAGCGCTTGGAGGCTCGCGGGCCACAACGTATAATCCCTGACCTTGTTGCCGCGTCGGGCCGATCCTTTCAACCGGAGGCCTCGGCGCGGCGTGGGTAGGCAGACCAGCCATTGTGCGGCGTGCGCGCGCCGCTACCGCGCGGAGCGAGGCCGCGGCTGAGGACTTTCTTGCCATTTCCGCGTTCGGCCCGTGTGGTTCGCGACCGCGCCCGGACCGCGCGCATGGCAGCCTGGTCGGCCCTCTACCTGCTGATCGTGGTTGGTGCCGCGCTGGCGCAACCCGACGCGGCACGAGGCTACATCGGCCCCGGCGCAGGCATTGCGCTGGTTGGCTCGCTGCTGGCGGTGCTGGGCGCGCTGGTTTCCGCGTTCTTCGCGCTGCTGACCTGGCCGATCCGCTGGGTCTGGCGCGCGATCCGCGGGCAGAAGGCATACCGCCGCGCGCGATTCAAGCGCGTGATCGTGCTCGGGCTGGACGGACTGGAACCGAGCATCACCGAGAAGATGCTCGCGGACGGGGAGCTGCCGAACCTGGCGCGTCTGCGCGAGCAGGGCGGGTACTTCCGCCTGGGCACGACCTGGCCCCCGCTGTCGCCGGTGGCCTGGTCGTCTTTCAGCACCGGGACCAACCCGGGCAAGCACAACATCTTCGACTTCATCGCGCGCAACCCGAACGACTATCGCCCCACGATCTCGTCGGTTCGCATCCGCGAATCCAAGCGCGCTTTGCGTCTGGGCCGACTGGTCATTCCGCTGGGCCGGCCCGAACTGGCTCAGTTGCGGCGCAGCAAGCCCTTCTGGACGGTGCTCGGCGAGCACGGCATCTTCAGCGCCGTCATCCGCGTCCCGATCACGTTCCCGCCCGACAAGTTCCGCGGCGTGCAGCTCTCGGCCATGTGCGTGCCCGACCTGCGCGGCACGCAGGGGATGTTCAGCCTGTTCGCGGAGGGCGGCGAGTCGGGCGCGACGATGGACGGCGACGTCGGGGGCGACCGCATCCCCGTCGCGCGCGCCGGGGACGCGGTGCGCGGCTACGTGCGCGGGCCGGTGAATTCGCTGCGCAGCGACCGGCCTGAACTGCGGGCGCCGTTCGAGGTGCGCCGCGCGGCAAGCGGCGCGGTGACGCTGCACGTGTGCGGGCAGCAGGTCGCGCTGCACCCGGGCCGGTACACGAATTGGGTGCGCGTGTCGTTTTCGGCCGCGCCGGGGATCAAGGTCCACGGCGTGGCCCGGTTCTATCTGAAGCGCTTCGATGCGCCGTTCGAGATGTACTGCACGCCGCTCCAGATCGATCCCGACAAGCCGGTGATGCCCATCGCGCACCCGACCGTGTACTCGTGTTACCTCGCGCGGCTGCTGGGTCCGTTTTCGACGCTGGGACTGGCCGAGGACACGTGGTCCCTGTCGGAGGGCGTACTCAGCGAGGACGCGTTTTTGGAGCAGGCGTACGGGATTCACGCCGAGCGCGAGCGGATGTTCTTCGACGCGCTCGACCGCGTGAAGCAGGGGCTGGTGACTTGCGTCTTCGACGGACCGGACCGCATCCAGCACATGTTCTGGCGCTTCATCGACGAGCGGCACCCAGCGCTGCCCAACGAGCGCCGCGGCAGCCACGCGCACGTCATCCCCGAGATGTATCGCCGGATGGACGACCTGGTGGGGCGGACGATGTCGCGTGTGGGCAACGACACCGCGCTGATCGCGATGTCGGACCACGGGTTCAAGGCGTTCCGCCGCGGCGTGGATCTCAACGCGTGGCTGCTGGAGCACGGCTACCTGGCGCTGAAGGGGGCGGCGCGGACCACGACGACGCCCTACCTGGCCGACATCGACTGGGCCCGGACACGGGCGTACGCGATCGGTCTGGCGGGCATCTTCGTCAACCAGGCTGGACGCGAGGCGCAGGGCATCGTTGCCAAGGGGGAAGAGACGCAGAAGCTGGTCACGGAGCTGGGCGAGCGCCTGACCGGGCTGCGCGACGACGCGACCGGAGAAGTCGCGATCCAGGAAGCGGTCGCAAAGCGCGCCGTCTATCACGGACCGTACCTGGACAACGCCCCCGACGTCATCATCGGCTACGCGGTCGGCTATCGCGTGTCGTGGGACGCGGCGGTCGGAAAGTGCGGCGCGAGTGTCTTTTCCGACAACGTCAAGGCGTGGAGCGGGGACCACTGCATCCATCCGGCGCTGGTCCCCGGTGTGCTGTTCAGCAACGTCAAGCTCGACCCGAAGAATGCGGAGATCATCGACCTGGCGCCGACGATCCTGGACATGTTCGGGGTGGCGCGGCCCGAGTACATGGACGGCGAGTCGCTGCTCCCGCCGACGGGCGCGGGCGCCGTCGCGCCGCCTGCGGCGCGGCCGGGCGGGTCGATGGTCGAGTCCCGGCCGGAGGCGGCCGTGGCGAGGAGCGAGTAGGTGGCGCTCGTCGAAGCTGCAATCGACAAGCGCGCGGCGCGGCACGGCCGCGCCTGCGCTGCGATCGTGCTCTGCGTGACCGCGGGAGCGGCGCTGTGCGGCACGGCGGGCTGCTCCAGCGAAGCCGAGGCGGCGCCGGGCCGCAAGCGCGGCCGCATGCTGGTGATCGGCATGGACGGAGTGGACCCGCGGATTCTCGGGCGCCTGATGGACGAGGGAAAGGCGCCGAATTTCAAGGCGGTTGCCGCGCAGGGCGCATTCCGTCCGCTGGCGACCAGCAACCCGCCGCAGAGCCCGGTGGCCTGGTCGAACTTCATCAGTGGGGCGGAACCGGGCACGCACCAGATTTACGACTTCATTCACCGCACGAACGACCTGACGAAGCCGGGCTCGGCGCCCCGGCCGGACTTTTCGACGTCGACGGTGCGAAGGACGGAACTGCCGCGCTGGCTGGGTTTCCTGCCGCCGCAGCTACCGTGGAGCGGGGAGTATCAGATTCCGCTGGTGGGGCAGGAGCACGTGTCATTGCGCAAGGGGGAGCGGTTCTGGGACTACCTGGTGGCCGCCGGGATCGAAACGAGCGTGTTTCGGGTGCCGGCGAATTTTCCGCCCGACGACCCGCGCGGGGGATGGTTGACGCGGTGGCGGCGGGGCCGGTTCGAGTCCATTTCCGGCATGGGCACGCCCGACCTGCACGGCTCGTACGGCGAGTTCTTCAAGTTCGGGGAGAACATCCCGCTGCGCGGGCGAGACGCGGGCTCCGGGCGCTTCCGCAACCTGACCTTCGTGGATCACCGGGCACGGGGTGTGCTCGAGGGGCCCGGCAACTTCCTGATCCGCCCGGATAAGAAGAAGTACTCCCGGCAGCCCGGCGACGTGCCGGGACTGGAGGCGCCTTTCGACGTGGTGCGCGACCCGGAGGCGCCGGTCCTCAAGATCATCCTGGGCGACGCGGTGGCGCTTCTCAGCGAGGGTGAGTGGAGCGAATGGATGCCGGTCGTGTTCGACACGCACGCGCCGCAGGCGTGGGTGCTGGGCGCGCTGGGTGTGCCGACCAAGCTCGACGCCACGGTGCGGTTCTACGCCCGATCGGCGCGGCCGGGAAAGACCGAGCTGTACGTCACGCCACTCAACATCGATCCGGTCAAGCCGGCCAACGCGATCAGCGTGCCCGGGAGCGCGGCGGCCGACGTAGCCGAGCACTGCGGGCGGTTCTACACGACCGGAATCCCCGAAGACACCAAGGCGCTGCGCTCGAACGCGCTGAACGAGGACGAGTTCCTGGCGCAGGCGCGGCTGGTGCTGGACGAGCGCATCCGGCACTATCGCTACGCGCTGGAGACCTTCGAGCGCGGCTTCATGTTCTTCTATTTCGGCAGCACGGACCAGCTCGCGCACATCTTCTGGCGCGACCGCGATCCGCCGCACGGTGACGACCCCGGACATCCCGGGCTCAAGCCCGGCGAGGCGGAGAAATACGGGCGCGTGGTCGAGGACCTGTACGTGGAAATGGACGGCCTGGTGGGCGACGCGCGGCAGCGCCTCGGCCCCGACGACGTCCTCATGGTCATCTCCGACCACGGGTTCGACAGCTTCCGCTACGGCTTCAACGTCAACACCTGGCTGGTCCGCAACGGGTACATGGAACTGCTCGACCCGGACAAGACCCAGGCCGGCCTGAGCGACGTGAACTGGAACAAGACGGTCGCCTACGCGGTCGGCATCAACGCGGTCTACATCAACGAGAAGGGGCGCGAAGCGGGCGGCATTGTGACGCGCGGCCCGGAGCGAACGCGGGTGATGCGCGAGATCGCCGACAAGATCGTGCAGTTCCGCGACCTGGATGGCGCCCCGGTCATCGACAAGGTGTTCATCGTCGACGACGTGTACCCGGGGGCCGACCCGGCCGTCGCACCGGACCTGCTGATCGGCTACGCGCACAACTACCGCAGCAGTTGGGACACGGCCCTGGGCGGGATTTCCTCCGAGATGGTCGAGGACAACCTGGACCGCTGGAGCGGCGACCACATGAACTCGGCCGACCTGGTCCCGGGCATCCTGGTCGTCAACCGCCCGGTCACGCTCGACGACCCGGCCCTGTCAGACGTCGGGCCGAGCATTCTGCGTTACTTCGGAGTGACGCCGCCGGCGCAGATGTCCGGGCGGCCGTTCCTGGCGCCGTGAAAGGACGTGCAAGGCATGTTTGAGCCGAAAGTGAAGATTTCCAAGCCCCTGTACGACCGGCTGGCAGCCATGGCAAAGCGTGCCGGCTACGCCACCACCGACGAGTTCATCCTGCACGTGCTGGAGCGCGAGGTTTCGTCGCTCGAGTCCGCGGGCAGCGACGAACAGGTGGAAGAGCGGCTGCGCGGGCTGGGATACATCGAGTAGCCGGGATCCGGGCGGCGCATGGACACGCTGAACTCCCTTCTCACCACGCTCACGGCGGCGCTGATGGCGCCGTTCCGCGCGCTTCCGTCCTGGCTGGGGCTGGTGGTATGGTCGGCCGTGGCGGGCGTGCTGATGACGTGGGCGTTTCGCTACACGTCGAGCCAGCGCGGGCTGCAACGCGCGGTGGACCAGATTCGCGCCAACATGCTGGGCATGAAGCTCTTCAAGGACGACCTGGGCGTCACCCTGCACTGTTTCGGCGGGTTGATGGGAGGCGTCGGTCGGCGGCTGCTGCTCTCCGTTCCGCCCATGCTCGTGATGGTCATCCCGTTCGTGCTCATCCTGGCACAGCTTTCGGTCTGGTACGAGTTTCGGCCTCTGCGACCCGGGGAGTCGGCCGTGGTCGAAATGCGCCTGTCACCCTCGGCGTGGGACCGGCACCGGACGGTTGCGATCGAAACACCCGAAGGTGTCGTGCTGGACACGCGCAGCGCGCTGGGCACCCGCGGGCTGCCCGATCCGGCGCAACGGACCGTCACCTGGCGCATCCACGCCGTAAAGGCCGGGCACTACGCGCTCCGCTGGCGGCTGGGCGAGGTCGAATGCGACAAGCGTATCGAGGTCCGCGACCGAACGGCCGGGCTGGCGCCCGTCAGCCCGCTGCGGCCCGGGCCGAGCTTTACCGACCGGCTGCTCTACCCGGCCGAGCGCGCTTTCGGCGGATCCTCGCCGGTCGAGTCCATCCGCGTGTCCTATCCGCTTCCGCAGCGCTCCACGCCGATCTTCGGGCTACCCATCCCGTGGTGGGGGACGTTCCTGATCGTGTCGATCGTGGCGGCACTGGTCGCCAAGCCGATACTCCGGGTTCAGTTCTGAGCCGCTGCGCCGCCGCATGCCCGGCGGCGCGGTTCCAAGGTGCGTCCGGCCGCGCCCGCCGGCCCGCGCCGGGGTATAACGCAGCGGCGCGACGTGCGTCGCAGGGAGCATGCTCATGGTGCGGACGGCGGTGATTCTGGCGGCGCTGGCCGGCCGGCTGGCGGTGGCGCAGTCGGACGGGACGACGACGCAGCCTGGCTCGTCCGATTTCGACGCGTGCGGAACGCTGGTGCGCACGCAGGACTGCGTGCTGTTCGACGGCGGGGGCGGACTGTACTACCTGTCGGACTACGGCCGCTTTCAGGTCGGCGACGCGGTGCGCGTGGTCGGGTCGCTGGACGACTCCTGCGTGACGATCTGCGGCGAGGCGCAGGGTTGCGTGCGCGGCGCACGGCTCTACGATCCCGCGCAGTTCCCCTGTGGCACGGACATTCCGTCGCTGAGCGAGGACCTGCTGCCCAGCCTGTGCGCCACGGCCAGCGGCGCGCTCGGGTCGCTCGCGACCAGCGGGCTGTGGTTGGCGCGGCGGCGGCGCGGCACGGCGAAGGGCTGACGATGGCGGCGGGTCTCGCAAGAGCGGCTGAACAGCTCGGCGCACGGACGTTCGGGTTGCTGGGGCGCCTGGGGCGCTTCGCGGCGTTCTTCGCGTACGCCCTGTCCTTCGTCCCGCGTGACTTCGTATCGCGCCGCGCGTGGGGACGGCTGCTGCCGCAGTGCCTGGAGGTGGGCACGCGGTCCGTGCCGGTGGTGATGATCACCGGCGTATTCGTGGGGATGGTGCTGGCGGTGCAGGCGTATCGGCAATTCGAAGGTGCCGGGCTGAGCGATCGGCTCGGCGCGGTCGTGAACATGTCGGTGGTGACGGAGCTGGGCCCGGTGCTGGCGGGCGTGATGCTGGCCGGTCGCGTGGGCGGGGCGCTGACCGCTGAGCTGGGGACGATGAACGTGACCGAGCAGCTACTCGCGCTGCGCAGCATGGGTTGCGATCCGGTCCGCTTCCTCGTGACGCCACGGTTCCTTGCATGCCTGCTGCTGACGCCGCTGCTGACCGCCTACGCCGACCTGATGGGTTCCTTCGGCGCGTGGCTGATCACGATTCGCGTGTACGGGCAGGACCCGGACGCGTACTGGGAGAACACGCGCACCGCGATCGACCTGTGGGACCTCAACAGCGGGCTGGTGAAGTCGTTCTTCTTCGGCGGGTCGATCGGCATCATCAGTTGCTACAAGGGCTTCCATTGCCGGCGCGGGGCCGAAGGCGTCGGGCAGGCGTGCACCGAGGCGTTCGTGATGAGTTTCATCGCCATCCTGGCGCTGGACCTGGCGCTGAACCTCATCATCAACGGGCTGTACGAGATCTGGTACGGCTACAAGCCGCTATTCTGACGGCGACGTGCCAGCGGGCCGGCTGGTGGCGGGCGGCGGCGCGGCGCGCAGACGGGCCGCGACCTGCCGGATGACGCCCACGCCGCGAAGCGCCGCGCCCTGCGCGACAACGCGGCCGGTGGCGCCGTCCACCAGGAACAGCGCGGGCAGGGAATCGACCTGGTACTGGCGCGCGACGTCGGAGGCCTCGTCGAACACGTTGGGCCAGGCGACCGCGTTGGCGGCGACGTAGGCCAGCACGTCCTCGACGCGGCCGCCGGTGCGCTGGTCGCAGGCCAGGCCGAGCATGTCCAGCCCGGCGGGGTGGAATCGCTCATACGCGTCGCGCCAGGCGGGGAGTTCGGCGGCGCACTCGTCGCACCAGGACGCCCAGAAGATCAGCAGCACCAGCCTGTCGCGGTACTGCCCGGGGAAATCGACCATTTCGCCGTCCAGGGTCTGGGCGCGAAACGGAGCGGCGGTCGGCCCCGAATGGCGCGCGGCGGGGGCGGACGTGGGGCGTAAGCCGGTCCGAATCGTCTCCACGCGGATCCAGTCCGTCGAGGGTTGACTGGTCACGTTCTGGACGGGCTGCCCCCCAGGCGGACACGCGAGCAGCATCAGCACGGCCAGCGTCCAGGACATCGCCGGCTCACGCGGAGAGACGCAGGACGGCCATGTGCAGCGCGTAGAGCCCGACCGCGACCGCGGCCATCCCGACCACGATGTTGGCGAAGGTGATGGCCGTCGACCGAGGCAGCTCCGACGCCGTCCGCGCGCGCGTGACACGATAGACCAGCGCGATGCACAGCGCCAGCGGCAGGAACATCCACAGCCGCGTCCCGGACGGCAGCTTCAGCGGGCGAACGAAGAGCTGCGCGAGCAACATGACCGGGTCGTCGCTCATGGCGGGTTCTCCGGTCCATCGATGGGCTTGAGGTGCCGGTGATAGGTCGGCATTCCATACGCGGCGCGCGAGATCACGTCGAGTACCGCCAGGATGTTGAGCAGGCCCGCCGCGGCAAGGTAGATCGTCGAGACGTCGGATTCCGGGTAATAGCTCATGTACTGAGCGCGTTGGCCCTCGGGCATGGCGCGAACGCGGCTCTCGACCGCGCGACACGCCATGTAGGCCGGGGCGGTATACCCCCCCACGCCCATCTCGGCCAGGAACAGCCACTTGTTGTACGACGGATTCGCCGAGCTCAGGACTCCCCCGAGCGCCATCCCGGTCCAGTAGGGGAAGCTGATGGCCGCAAAAAGCACCACCCCTAGCGCCCGGTGCCCCAGAAAGTAGTGCCCGCCCCCGGGCAGCGCCCACGCCAGGATAGCGGCTTGCGCTGCGCGCGGCGGCATGCGTCACCCGACCGCACAGGGGCCGTCCGGGTCTCCGCAGCGCCCGCAGGGCGGGCGCGGCAAGGCGGCCGTACGCGGCGCGCTCGAGCCGTGCGCGGAAAAAACGCTGGGACGGCGCTCGACGCGGCGCGACCGGCACGATTCGCACACCACGGCGCGCTCGTCGCCCGAAGCCCGCACCAGGGCTTCGAACTCCGCGCCACATGCGCAACAGCGGTATTCGAAGATCGGCATGAACGCTCCGTCGCGCGGGCGGCCCAGAGCGATGCCGCCGCGAACCGCGCAGGCGCAGTATAGCCGCCTGACACGACACGCTCAATCCTGGCGGCCGGACGTGACCTATCGCGCCGCGGGGAATCCGTCCCGGCGTTTCGGGCGGGTCGCCGCGTCCGTCATGTCACGGCAACGGGCGGGACGGATCCATCACGTTGCCGAAGTGCCGCCCGCGGCGGCGTCGGGAGTTCTCGGGGCGCGGGCCGCCCCGCCGAACCGAACCGCCTTGAGCGCCAGGAACACCGGGATTTCAGCCGCCGCCCGGTTCTCCCCGCGGCTACGCCCGCCTGGCGCGGCGCGGCGGTGCGTGAGCGGCTCCTCGCACGCGACGACGGCCAGGCCGACGCTGCCCAGCGCGTTCACGTAGTCAGCCAACGGGCGATGGTGAAAGAAGGTCTGCAACGACGGGTCGCGGCCCGGATGGGTTGCGATGGGGATGCGCATCGGCGTGCTGTAGCGATCGACCCGCCGGAACTGCGCCTGGCGCTCCTCGTCCCAGCCCCACGACGACTGCCGCGGCACCCGGAAGCAGGGGTGCATCATGACGATGACGACCCGGCCCGCAGGCAGCAACGCGTCGGACACATTCGCAAGCACCGGCGTCAGGTCGTCCACGTCCTGCGCCGCCATGATTAGTGCCGCGGCGTCGTACGACCCGTCGGCCAGTTCACGCAGCGCCGCGGCACTGCGGACGACGTAGCGGACGCGCGGGTCGTCGGACCGGCTGCGGGCCGCTTCGATCATGCGCGGGCTGGCGTCGACCGCCAGCACGTGCGCCACCTCGTACTGGAGCAGCGCGCGGGCGAATACGCCCTGTCCGCAACAGAGGTCCAGCACGCGCTCTCCCGGCCGCGGCTCGAGCAGGCGCAGCGCGACCGGCAGGATCACTTCCCGGTGGTAGTCGGAACCCTCCTCGCCGACGAGGCGGTCGTACCAGGTCGCCACGCGGTCCCAGCCGCTTTCCGCGGCCGGACGCGACGGCCGACGCGCGGCGGGACGGCGACGTGGGCGGTGACGCTCGGGCATCCCGTCATGGTATCCCGGCGCACTCGCCGCCGGGAAACGGGTTCTCGGAGCGTCTACAATCGCGCCAGGGGGTGGAGGCCCGCGACGGCGTGAATCCCTGGGCGGCGTACCTGGATCCGGAGGTCGTGCGGCGCATCGAGCGGCTGGACCTGTCGGCGCGCTTCATCGTCGAAGGGTTCCTGTCCGGGCTGCACCGCTCGCCGCTGCACGGCCTGTCGGTCGAGTTCAGCGAACACCGCAAGTATGCGCAAGGCGATGAGCTGCGCGCGATGGACTGGAAGGTCTTCGCCCGCACTGATCGCCTCTTTGTCCGCAAGTATCAGGCCGAGACGCACATGGCTTGCCAGCTTGTCGTGGATGCTTCGGCGAGCATGGGCAGGGTCGGTCCGGTTCGCGCGCCGCCCGGCGCAGCGACCGCACTTTCGGGTGAGGCGCGGTTGACGAAGCTGGAGTACGCGGCGCGCCTTGCCGCGGCGCTGGCGTACCTGGTCGTGAAGCAGCAGGACTCGGTCGGACTGGCCATTGTGGATTCGCAGGTGCGCGCCTTTCTGCCGCCTCGCGCCCGGCGCAGCCACCTGCTGCGGATCCTCTCAGAACTGTCCGAAGTCAAGCCATCCGGGACCACGGGACTGGCGGCGTCGATCGGCGAGATCCTGCACCGGGTGCCACACCGGGGGCTGGTGATCGTTCTCACCGACCTGTTGACGTCGCCGGACGACGCGCTGGAAGCGTTGCATCGGGCGCGCTTTCGGGGGCACGACCTGATCGTCATGCAGGTGCTGGACCGGGATGAGGGACACTTCCCGTTCGATGGCCCGCTCGTGCTGGAGGACCCCGAGACGGGCCGCACGCTGGTTACGTCCGGCGAGGAGGCGCGGCGGCGCTACGGGCCGGCACTCGCCGCGTGGCGCGCGGGCCTAGCGCAAAGCCTGTCGGCCATGCGGGCGGATTTCGTGCCGCTTGATACCTCCGCGCGCTTCGATCGTGCGCTGGAGGAGTTCCTGATGCGCCGTGCGCGCCGCCTGTAAGCGGCGCACCGGGCCGCAGGTCGGACGACACGTGGCGGGTAGGCTGCCGCGGGTGGCCCGCGCGCCCGGACCGGTCGTCCGGATCAGATGCCGTAGAGCCCGCGACCGACGCGTTTCACCCCGAGTTGCGCCAGCGCGATGCCAACGCTCTTGCCCAGGGTCTTGTTCTTGGACTTGTAACCGGCGCTGATTACGGCGGAAGAGATGTCCTTTACGCGCATCGGCTTTCCGCTTCGTTCGAGCGTCTTGAGTATGTATTCCTTCAGCGAGCCTGCGCGCGGCCCGCGCCTGCCGCGGCGCCGCCCGCGTGCCTTGCCCCTGCCGCGAGCGGCCGGCGCGGGCCCGGCGGAGTGCGCGGCTGCCGCGCGCCGCGGGCCACCCGTGCCCAGAATCTGGTCGATTGTAGCAATCTGGTTGTCAATTCCATCGCGCTGGGCGAGAAGGTGCGCGCGAAAGCTGGACAGCTCGCGCAGCACGGGTGCGGGAGCTCCCTTGCCGGAACCCTTGGGGCGTGCCATGCATGTCTCCAAAACCGAGGAACACCACGCGCGCTGCCTAGGGACCGCGCCTGACACGTTCGCACGTGGTCGCAGTGTGGTTCGGCCGGCGCCGGTGGATGCCCCCAAGATCGCACCCTGGTCCAGCGATCCACACGCGCGAGGACGGTACCGACCACTGCCGCGCATGTCAACGCGCGCCAGCGCGGATTCCTGCTTGTCATGATGCAATATCGGGCGTCGCGCCACCGGATACCGAAATGCCACTCGAACGAGCACGCGAGGCGCCGCCGCGCGAGTCATACCACTTCCGGCGCGCGTGAAAGCCTGGAAACATGAAGCTGTCCCAATGGCCGAATACCTGCCTGTTTGGCTGACCGCTGGCTGGTGTTCTCAGAATCCTGAAGCAGCTCATGCGTGACCGCCCGACTTCGGGACGCTCGCCTCGTGTCCACTCCCGTACCATGAGCCTTGCGTGAGCTTGAGGGCGGCTACGGCCGCGTCGGCTGCGATGCCGGCCGCATCTTGCGCGTCGCGGGGCGCGTCGTAGGCTCCGCAACGTACCCCAGGGACCTCAGCTTGGCAGCGATCTCCTCGTCTTCACCTTCGCCAAAATGCTCCTGACGGTAGGCGCCCAGCTCGTCGAGCTGGCGCTTGAGACGCTCGGCCTCGCTGCGGCGCGTCGACCACAGGTTGTTCATCTCGCGCGGGTCGCGCGAGATCTCAAAAAGCTGCCCCATGTCCTCGTGGAGCGGACGATGGATGTACTTCCAGCTCTGGTCCGCAATGCAATACAACAAATCGTCGAATGGCCGCGCCGTTCCCTTGCCGATCTGTGCGTTCAGGTCAAACGCGTTGAGCTGCTCGGCGTACGCGATCCGCGGCTCGTCCGGGCGCGCACCCGGAGTCTCCGAAAGCAGCGGCTGCAACGGCCGCCCGTCCAGGTGTGGAACCAGGTCGTGCGGAAGCTGCACAGCTTCGAGAAGCGTCGGCAGCACGTCCACCGAGCGGACCAGTTGCGGAACCACTGCACCGCGCGGCCCGGCCGGAAGTCGCAGGATGAGCGGCACGCGGATCTGTTCCTGGTACAGCAGCCGGTGCGAACCCCAATCGTGGTCACCCAACCCCTCGCCGTGGTCGGCGATCACGGCCACGGCGGTGCTGTCATAGAGGTGCGCGGCCTTCAGCGCCTGGATCAGCCGTCCGATCTGCTGATCGACGAAGTGGATCTCGGACGCATACGTCGCCTTCCGGCGGTCGCGCGGCGTGGGCCCCTCGGGCGGAAAGGCCGCCAGGACGTCCGGCGGCGGAACGAGGCCCTCGTCGTGCGGGTCCCAGTAGTGAATCCACACGCAGAACGGGCGCTGCGCCGCTCGTATCCACGCGATGGCGGCGTCGGTGGTCGCGTCGGAGCGCCGCTGGTTGGCCTTGGTGTCCCACATGTAGCGATCGCCCGCCTGCGTCTTGCTGACGATCTGGTCGCTGTCCTTCTGAAGTCCGTTGTCCCAGTGTGAAAAACCGCGCTCGAAGCCGTAGAACTCGCTCACCGTGAACGAGCTGAGGAAGGCGCCGGTGCTCCAGCCACGCTCGGCCAGAATCGTAGCCAGCGTGGGCAGCTCAGCCGGCAGCTTGTAGCCGCTCTTGGCATAGATGACGCGCACACCATGCTTGTACGGAAACAGCCCGGTCAGGATGGACGCATGCGACGGGGGCGTGCATCCGGATGCCGAGATGCACAGGTCGAACCGCGCCCCATCGAGCGCGAGCGCGTCGAGACTCGGCGTGGTCGGGCGATGGTAGCCATAGCAGCTCAGATAATCCGCGCGGGTGGTGTCCAGCGTGATGAGGAGCACGTTGGGCCGCTGCCCGGCTGCCCCGCCCGAAGCGCTAGCGGTCGATTCTTGACCCGTCGAGCTCCCCGGAGGCTTCGAGCAGCCGATCAAACCGCTCGCAAAGGCCAGACCGATAATCCACCTGATACGCACGCGGATTCCTCCACCGGGCCAGCGGCGCCGGCCCCCTCATGATAGACCGGATTGCGATCGGCGCGGCGTTCCGAGCGCCCGCGGCGCTCTGGGGGGCGCAGATTTCGCACACGCGAGCATCCCAGAAGCGGCGGAAACCGGTTCTGAACGCGGCAACCGCACAAGCCGATATGCAGACTGTCCGGCGCGGCGCCGGCCCCAGCGAGGTTCTCGATGCCGGTCACCCTCATCTGCCCAAACCTGACCTGCGGCCAGACCGTGGTCGCGCCCGATGCACTGCGCGGCAAGGTGGTGCGCTGCGCGCACTGCGGCAAGCACTTCGTGGTACCCATCCGCAGCGGCGATTCGGCACCGAAAGACGACCCCGGCAACAAGAAGCGGTCTCATGGCGGCTCAAAGAAATCGTGATGGGTCGGTGCGACGCGAAGTCGCGGCCGCGCGCGGCGTCCGACTCGGCCTGGCCCGCGCCATTGCGCGCGAGCCGGAGCTGATCGCCGCATTCCTGGAGGACGCGCAACCTTCGCACTCTGCGCTGCGCTCGGCCATCGAAGACGCCCTGGCATGGCGCGACGACTGCCCCGAGCTGCATTACTTCGCGGCGCGCGCGGCACTCGAAACGGGCGATACGGCGCGGGCGGATGCACTGCTGGAGCGTGCGGTCGCGCTGCGCCCGGCCTATACCGACGCGCTGATCCTGTCGGCCCGGCGGGCGGCCGCGCGGGCCGATCACGCCGCGGGCCTGGCGCTGCTGGAGCGGGCGTTGGCGGCGGGGGGCGACTACGCCGACGTGCACTGCCTGCGGGGACAGCTTCTGGACTGCACGGGCGACCGCACGGGGGCGCTGCGCGCGTTCGAGCGGGCGCTGTCGATCAACCCGCGCTACGGGGAAGCGCGCGATCGGATGGCGCGGCTGGCGGGGAGGCCGGCGACCCCGTGAGTCACCTACTGGAACTGCTGGGCAGCGGGCTGCTGGGGGAGCTTCTCTCGGCCTTTGAGCACCAGCTCCCGGAAGTCGAGGGCGACGACGGCGAGAGCCTGGCCGCGCGTCGCCGCGAGTGTCCGGAATCCCTCGACCTGGCCTTGCGCGCGGGGGTGGCGTGGCTGCGCGAGCTGCGTCTCACCGACGCGCGGAAGGCCTTCGAGGACGCCCTGCGGCTGGCGCCCAGCCCGGTCAAGCCCGCGCTGGGGTTGGCGTGCGTGTACGACGAAATGGCGCGGACGAGCGAGGCGCTGCACTACCTGCACATGGCGCACGTGCACGAACCCGACAACCCGGCCATCGCATTCGCGATCGCGTTCTGCAAGGAGCGCGGCGGCGAGTTGGCCGACGCGGAAGGCTACTACCGGCGCGCCATCGCCGCCTGCCCGCGGCTGCGGAACGCGCACGAGCGGCTGGCGGCCATCGCCATCCGCAGGCGCGACCTGGACGACGCGCTGCACTGCTACCAGGCGCTGGCGGAACTGGAGCCGGCGGATGTGGACATCCTGATGCGCCTCGGCACGCTCTATCTTCACGCGCAACGACCGCTGGACGCGATCGTCCAGTTCGAGCGCGCCCTGCTGATCGAGCCGCATTTTGCGGAAGGCGGGCTCGAGCAGGTGGAGGAGCACGAGCAGGCGGGTCGCACGCAGGAGGCGATCGCCGCGCTTCACGCGCTGGTCGCCCGCTACCCGGGCGTTCCTGATTTTCACGTTCACCTGGGCGACCTGCTGGCGCGGCTGGGTGACGAGCGCGGCGCGCTGCGGGAGTATCGGGCCGCCCTGGAGCTGCAACCGCGGTACCTGGAGGCGCTGATCAAGCTGGGTACGCACTACCTCCGAACGGGGGCCGCCCTCGACGCAGCCCGCACGTT
>CAYNYG010000054.1:0-23132 GCA_964401365.1 uncultured Planctomycetales bacterium
CCGAACGGGTCGGGAAGCAGCGTCGCGCGGTCGCCCAGAACCTCCAGCTTCACCCACTTCGCCCCGCGGTTGTTCGAGCCTTCCAGCAGCTCCCGTCCCAGTCGTGCCGCGCGGATCGCGTCCTCGGCCGAAAAGCAGCCCGCCGTGTTCGGCAGGATCGTGTAGCGGCTCAGGTCCAGGAACTCGAGCAGGCTGCGCCCGCGCTGATCGAACAGCCGCTCCCGCCGCACCGCCACCGTCACCACTTCGCATCCCGATGCGTCCAGCGCCGCACGCATCAGGTCGTAGTCCGGCTGTCCGTCCGTCAGGTACTTCCCCGTCCCGACCAGCAACCGCGACCGAAACTCAAACCCCCCCAGGCGCAACGCCGTCGTGCGCATCAGCCGCCTCCCACCAGGGTCACAATCTCCACGCGGTCACCGGGCCGCAGTCGCGTCTGTGCGTATTCGACCCGCCGCACCAGCGTCTCGTTCACCTCCACCGCAACGCGCGGCGGGGAAAGCTCGAACCGCACCAGCAGGTCCGCCACCGTCTGCCCGTCGGGCGCCTCCACCGGGTTTCCGTTGATTTCGAGCTGCATGGCCACCGTCGCGGGCGACCCCCGTACGTCAGGGATTATAGCGAGCCCCGACTCGCTCAGCATGGACGCACGACCGGGGTGCCGCGCGGCATCCCGCGGCTACCACCGGGCTCGCCCGGGGGGCCCGCCCTGCGCCCCGAGTCAGGGGATCCCAAGCCGCGCGCGGAGCGCGTCCGCGTCCAGCGCCGGATCCAGCGCCGGCACCAGGTACTTGCGTTGCCAGGTTCTCGAGAGATAGCTGAGGTGGTTCCCGAAATGAAGCTGGCGCAGCATGTCCGACTTCCAGCGCACGTGCAGCACACGACCATCGGACGTCGGCGGACCGACCGCGCCGATCGACGGGCTTTTCGCGCCGTCCACGTTCCCCAGCCAGCGCGTCCCCAGCCCCACTTGAACGTCCAGCGGACTCGAATAGCACACCACGAACTCGCGCACCCGCGGCAGCAGCGCCGCCTCGAACGGGAACGACCGGCTCAGCGCCGCCGCCACCAGCACCAGCCGGTCGATCTGCACCTCCGCCGGAAGCGCCTCCACCACCAGCGCCGCGAACCCGCCCCCGCCCGAGAACCCCACCAGGTCGATGATCGCCTCCGGCTCCCGCCGCCGGTACTCCGCGATCTCCCGCGCCAGGTCCGCCGCACGGCGCCGGTTCCCTTCCACGTCCGTCAGGTTCTTGATCGAGCGCAACGCTGGCCCCCACGGCTGAACTCGCGCCAGCAGTCCCGGGTGACGCCGGTTCAGCATCCCCGCCAGGTCCGACATCTGCGTTTCGACGTTCACGACGCCCGGAAAGATCAGCACCAGCCCGCGCGGACCGGCGGGCTGCGTCGTGAGAGGTCGCGCCTGCTGACATCCCAGCACCGCCGCCAGCGTCCCCACTGTCACGCTCACCCTCCACGATGGGCCGCCGATTCCCATTCGCTCTCGCCCGTCGGCACCGTGCCGACCGCACTCCTCATCAGGGCGACGTACCGCCCCCCGACTCACGCGGCCCGGCGCGCCGCCCTTATCGGTCGCGCGGGCCTCACCCGGGCGACGAATGTCACACTTCGTGATGATCCTAGTCCCGCGGGTCGATGACACGAGCGACGTCAATGCGCGCCGATCGTGGCTCGGCGCGCTTCGCGGCGTTCGGAGACCGGCGTGCTCGACTATCAATACCTGCTCTTTTCGTGGATGGCGTCGCAACACTGGCTGACCGGGATGGTCCTGCTGCTGCTCGGCCTGCTCTACGCCTTTCAGGGCTTCCGCATGGCCCCGTTCCTGGTCGGTGCCTCCTGCGCGCTGCTGGGTTGGGTGTGCGGGATCGTTGCCGGCGCTTTCAGCGCGCTCCCCGGGGAGCAGCTCGCCCTCGTCGCCGCAGGCTCACTGGCGGCGACCGCCGTCTGGGCCCGTCGCGCCGCCCTCGTCATCCTGGGCTGCGGAACCTTCCTGATCCTGGGGCACTACCTGGCGCTCCAGCTCGAGCTGCCCCCCCAGGCCGCCGCCGTTCTGGCGCTGGTCGCCGGCGGTCTGGGCGGCCTGATGTCCCACCTGTGCTCCCGGACCATGCTCCTGGTGCTCACGTCCCTGCACGGGACCGTCTTCATGATCGCCGGGTTCGTGGGACTGAGCACCCACATCGTACCCAGCGTCGGTGACACGTTCTGCGATTGGGCCCGCGACTGGTCTCTCCTCGTGCCCGGTCTCATGGCGATGCTCTGCATCACCGGTTACTCCATCCAGTTCAGCGGCCGTCGCGGCGACATCCGCACCGGATGACGCCTCACCCCCGTACGCACCGGTACAGCACCACCCCGCCGAAGTTCATCGCCGTGCTTCGCGGCTCCGCGAATCCCGCCTCCGCCAAGCGGCGCTCCATCGCCTCGCGCGAGTCGAAGGTTGCCACCGACCGCGGCAGGTACCGGTACGCCCCCACCCGGTCCCGCCCCAGCAACGCCCCCAGCCGCGGCACCACGACTTCGCAGTACAGCCGGTAGGGAACTCGCCACAACGCGTGCGTCGGCGTCGCAAACTCCAGGATCACCAGTCGCCCGCCAGCGCGGAGCACGCGCCGCATCTCCCCCAGCCCCGCCGACAGGTCCTGGAAGTTCCGCACGCCGAACGCGCAACTCACCACGTCCACGCTTTCATCCGCCAGCGGCATCCGTTGCGCGTCCCCCCGCACAAGCGCCGCTCTCGCCGGCATGCCGCGCTTCAGCCCCGTCGACAGCATTTCCGCCGCGAAGTCCAGCCCCAGGATTCGCGCCGGCGCCGGCCTCCCGGCCGCAAACGCCCGCATCATGTCCCCCGTCCCGCACGCAACGTCCAGCACCACGTCCGTCGGAGTAACCGTCGCGGCCGCTACCGCCCGCCGCCGCCACGCCGCATCCAGCCCCAGCGTCGCAACCCGGTTCACCAGCTCGTAGCGCGGCGCGATCGCGTTGAACATCGCCTCCACGCGACGCGCCTTGTCGTTCAGACGGTGAGGGTCGTCCAGCGCCGCTTCGTCCCAGGCACACCGCGCGGCAGGCTTCTCAGAGGGCACGCGGCGATTATCCTGCTCACGCCGTCCGCCTACAATCCCGGCGCGCCGGCCCCCGCGCCGGACGCCCGCGAGACCCGCATGGACCACCCGGCGCATCTGCGACGCGAATACCGCATCGGCGCGCTGACCGAAGCCACCGCCGCCGACGACCCGATCGAGCAGTTCCGCCGCTGGTTCCACGACGCGTCCGCCGCCGGGCTGTGCGACCCCAACGCGATGACGCTCGCGACCGCCACGCGCGACGGCCGCCCGTCGGCCCGACTCGTTCTGCTCAAGCATTTCGACGCCGACGGGTTCGTTTTCTACACCAGCTACTCCAGCCGCAAGTCCGACGAGCTTGCCGCCAATCCGCGCGCCGCCCTGGTGTTCTGGTGGGCCGAGCTCGAGCGACAGGTGCGGATCGAAGGCTGCGTGACACGCGTCACGCCGGCCGAGAGCGACGCGTACTTCGCCTCGCGCCCGTTGGGCGCGCGACTCGGCGCCTGCGCCTCGCCCCAGAGCCGCGTCATCGCCTCGCGCGCCGAGCTGGAGGATCGCGTCCGCCAGGTGGAGGCCCGCTTCCCCGGCGGATTGATGCCGCGCCCGCCCGACTGGGGCGGGTTTCGACTCCGAGCCGAGTGCATCGAGTTCTGGCAGGGTCGCGAAAACCGCTTGCACGATCGCCTGCGCTACCGCCTCGAACCCGCAGGCTGGACCCGCGAGCGCTTGGCGCCGTAGTCCACGCCCGCCCCGCCGCTCCGGCCCGAGGCGGATCGCGGTACCATCCCGGCATGCCCAGGACGCTCTACCTCATCGACGGGCACGCCCAGATCTTCCGCGCCTACTACGCCCCGTTCGGGAATCTCACCTCGCCCTCCGGAGAGCCCACCCGCGCCACCCACGTCTTCTGCCAGATGCTCCTCAACCTCATTCGCGACCGTCGCCCGGACTACCTCGCCGTCGCTCTCGACGTCGCCGACGAAACCACGTTCCGCCGCCGCGTCTACCCCGAATACAAGGCCCATCGCGACCCCGCCCCGGAGGACCTCGGCCCACAGATCCGCCGCATCATCACCATCCTCCAGGCCGCCCGCGTCCCCATGCTGCGGATGCCCGGCTTCGAGGCCGACGACATCCTGGCCACGCTGGCCTCGAAGCTCGGCAGCGACGGCGCCACCCACGTCTATCTCGTCAGCAAGGACAAAGACCTCGATCAAGTCCTCGGCCCGCACGTTTCCCTCTACGACCCGGGCAAAGACGAAGTCATCACCGCCGAGCAACTCCCGGCGCTCAAGGGCTGGCGGCCCGATCAGGCGATCGAAGTCCAGATCCTCTGCGGCGACTCGGTTGACAACGTGCCCGGCGTCCCGGGCGTCGGGCCCAAAACCGCCGCCAAGCTCATCGCCAGGTACGGCTCCGCCAGAGCCGTGGTCGAGAACGCCGACGCCCTGACGCCCAGGCAGCGCCAGAACGTGCTCGAGTTCGCCCCGCACCTCGAACGGACGCGGCAGCTCGTCACCCTGCGGCGCGACGTCCCGTTGGATTTCGACCTCGAAGCTTGCGCGATCACCGGTTTCGACTGGGCCGCCGCCAAGCCCATCTTCGAGGAGCTCGGTTTCCGACGCCTCACCGACCAGGTCGCGCCGCGCGCCCCGCGCACCGCCGCGGCCGACCACCCCGCCCGCGAACCCACGCCGGCCGCCCATACGCCGGCGCCCCCCGCCCGCGCCCGCCGGCCGCGCAGCGCCCCCGACGCCGCGCCTGACCTCTTCTCCGCGGCCCAGGCCGATGCGCCCCGAACGGCCCAGCCGGCGTCTCGCCCCGGCGACGCCCGGGATGACGACCCCGAGGACCACGCGCCGGTCGAGACTTCGGCCCTGCCGCTGTCCGACGCCACGCCCCCCGACGACGTCACCGACGAGCCCGCGCCCATGATCCGCGACGAACACGCCCAGGCCCTGTCCCGGCCCGTGCGCGGCCGTTACCACCTCGTCAACACTCCCGCCGCTCTCGCCTCGCTGCGCGATCAGCTCGCCGCGCAGCCCGAATTCGCCCTCGACACCGAAACGACCGGCGTCAATCCGGTCGATGCCGACCTGGTCGGGGTTTCCATCGCCTGGCGCCCCGGCGAAGCATTCTACGTCCCCGTACGTTCGGCGCTGGACGTGGCCATGCCGCTCGAGGACGTCCGCCGCCTGCTCGGCCCGATCCTCGCGGACCCCGCCCGCCGCAAGGTCGGCCAGAATCTCAAGTACGACATGATCGTGCTGGAGAGCGCGGGATTGCCCGTGGCTGGACCGCTCTTCGACACCATGATCGCCAGCTTCGTCATCGACTCCACCCGCCGCTCGCACGGACTCGACTGGCTCGCCGCCGCCTACTTCGGCCACCGCATGATCCCCCTCACCGACCTCATCGGAAAAGGCCCCGATCAGCTTCGCATCGACCAGGTCCCGCTCCCGCACGTCTGCGAATACGCCTGCGAGGACGCCGACTACACCTGGCGACTCAAGGAGTACTTCGAGCCGCAGCTCGCGCGCCGTGGCGTCGACTCGCTCTTCCACAGCCTCGAGATGCCCCTGGTCGGCGTCCTGACGCACATGGAAAGCAACGGCATCCGCGTCGACGCCGGCCTGCTGAACCGCCTCGGACGGCAAATGGCCGCCCGCGCCGACGAGATCGCCCAGCGCGTGCAGCAGCTCGCCGGACAGCCCTTCAACCTCGATTCCACCCGCCAGCTCGCGGAAGTGCTCTTCGACCGCCTCAAGCTGCGCGTCGTCAAGCGCACGCGCACCACGCGCTCCACCGACGCCGAAACGCTCGAAGTCCTGGCGCGCGAGACCGGCCACGAAATCCCCGCCCTGCTCCTCGAATACCGCGAGTTGCAGAAGCTGCGCAGTACCTACGTCGACGCCCTGCCCCGCGCCGCAAGCCCGCGCACCGGTCGGATCCACACCAGCTATCACCAGACCGGCGCCGTCACCGGCCGGCTCTCCAGCAGTGAGCCCAACCTTCAGAACATCCCCATCCGCACCGACCTCGGACGCGAGATCCGCCGCGCCTTCGTCCCTCGCACCTCCGACGAGGTGCTCATCTCCGCCGATTACTCCCAGATCGAGCTGCGCGTCCTGGCGCATTTCTGCGGCGACGAGAACCTGGCCCGCGCCTTCGCCGACGACATGGACATCCACGCCTTCGTCGCCTCGCAGGTCAACGCCGTCCCCCTCGCCGACGTCTCCAAGGAAATGCGCGCCCAGGCCAAGGCCGTCAACTTCGGCATCATCTACGGCCAGACCGCGTTCGGACTGGCGCGCGGCACCGGCATGAGCCAGGCCGAGGCCCAGGCCTTCATCGACGCCTACTTTCGCCGCTACCCGCGCATCCGCTCCTTCATCGACGACTGCGTCGCCGCCGCGCGGCGCAACGGGTTTGTCACCACCCTCCTCGGACGCCGGCGCGAAATCTCCGGGCTCGACTCGCGCAACCGCGGCGTACGCTCGCAGGGCGAGCGCCTCGCGGTCAACACCGTCATCCAGGGCTCGGCCGCCGACATGATCAAGACCGCCATGCTGCGCCTGCACGAGCGCATCCGCGCGGAGCGACTGCCGCTGCGCATGCTGCTTCAGGTCCACGACGAGCTGGTGTGCGAGGGGCCGCGCGCCGACGCGCCGGAGCTGGCCCGCGTCATCCGCGACGTCATGACCACGGCGCTGCCGCTGCGCGTGCCGGTGCGGGTCGACGCCGCCTGGGGGGACAACTGGCTGGAGGCCAAGTAGGGCTGGGGCGCAAGACAGAGCCGCCCCCGGCGTTCTCGCACGCCGGGAGCGGCCCAGGCTCTTGCTTCTCAGTCCGTCGCGGCTATTGCCGCACGATCGGAAGCCGCGAGGGGTCCTGCGCGAACCTCAGGAAGACCCAGTTGTTCCAGTAGTTCGCGCCCAGGTCGGTCAGCGGGCGGCGGAACAGCCGGTCGAAGTCGGATCCGATGATCCCGGACGCGCGGCCGTCATCGAACGCGCCGTCAATGGTGGTCGCCACGACGTTGGCGCCCACGTCCTGGTAGAACGACTGCAGGTCGATGTTCTGAAGGTTCCGGTCGCAGTTGAACAGGCTGCTGTCGAAGCCGAAGCCGCCCAGATGGAACATCGATCCGCCGAAGGCCAGCGCCATCAGCGACTTCTTCCAGCGAGTGATTCGAGGCGTCATTCAGGATTCTCCTTGAAAGCTTGTCTCGTCGTCCGTGACGCACCGGCTAGGCCGGCGCCCGGAGCGGCCGCTTGGCTCAAAACGTAAAGCTCAACTGAACGCGGAAGATCAGCGCGTCGTCGTTCACGTTCGCGAACGACGAGGTCGAGTTCGAGATCGGCACTTCGGAGACCTTCACCATGTCGGCCTGAAGCTTCACGTCGTTCCCCTTCAGGTAGTAGTTCACGCCGGTCGCGTACTCCCACGTGCCCTCCGACCCGCCGATGTTGGTCGAAATGCCCCCGACGCGCGCGATCCACTCCAGCTTCTTTTCCATGCCCGGAATCGGCAGGAAGTAGCCCGTCTGAACGTATGCACCGTGCATGACCGTCGTGTCCTCGTCCCCGCTCAGCAGCCACACCGGC
Organism: uncultured Planctomycetales bacterium; assembly: GCA_964401365.1. Lineage (GTDB taxonomy): Bacteria > Planctomycetota > Phycisphaerae > UBA1845 > Fen-1342 > CAYNYG01. Next base: position 7,694 of record CAYNYG010000054.1, read on the forward strand.
GTGAACGGTGCGCGTCCCGCGCGGCGCGGGTCGACGATGCGCAGCACGTATTCTCCCGTGACCGACAGGCCCAGAATCTTCAGCGACGCATCCCACCCGAACTGGTTGATCTGCACCCCGTTGATCGTCGTCAGACCGAACCCGCCCCGCGCGAACCGCCGCGGAAGCTGGAACGGTAGCCGCGTCGTGTTCAGGTCCCCGTTGTCGTCGTTGAACGCGTAGTGCATCCCGATGTCCAGCGCAGGCGACGTGTGGTTCTCGATGTCGCTCTGGATCTCGAACTCCTCGCCCGGCTTCTCGCCCAGCGCGTGCCACACCAGCCGCGCCAGGATCGCCGGCTGGCTGTCGGTCTCCGACGGGTCCGGCGTGATCGTGCGGTTCGTCGCCGAGTTCTCGTCGTCCGCGGTCGAGTTCACCACGTCGATGTAATAGTCCAGACGCTTGCTGAACAACTGCCCCCAGAACCGCAGGCCGATGCCGCCCCGACCCAGCCCGAATACCGCGTCCACAAGGTTCCGGTCGATCGCCTGCTGTTCCGACCACCCGCGCATCGTCTGCATCAGCGACGCGTGCGTGAACGCACCGCCCTTGATCTGGAACTCGTCCGCAAAGCGGTAGTTGAACCACGCCGCGTGGATGATCACGTCGTGCGATTCCGCCGCATCCGCCCGCATCTGGATGTGGTACGTCAGGTTGGGGTCCCACGCGTGCCCGCTGACCACGAACCGCAGCCGGTTCAGGTCAAACCCCGTCCGGTCGTCACGTTGCAGCCGCGGCGACAGCCACCGGTTCGTCGCCCGCGTCGCGTAGTGCGTCCAGCGGAACTGGAACCCGCCGTTGAACTTCATCATGAAGTTGTTGTCGCTGCTGCGGATGAAGAAGCCCTTGTCGTAGCCCGCCTGAAGCGTCGAAGGCATCAGGCTCTCGCGGAACTGGGCCTCCCCCAGCACCTCGCGGATCTGCGCCTTCATCTGCTCCACTCGCGCCGCGTCCATGTTCTGCGCGCCGGACGTGGCCAACCGCTGCTCGAGCGACTGGATCTTCTTGTTCTGCTGCTCCAGCATCGCTTCGAGCTTGGCGACCTTGTCGTCCTGGGCCATCGACGTGGCCGCGCACGCCAGCGCCGTGAGCCCCAACACCGTAGTCCTGAGTCCGTTCAACATGCATGTCCTCCGTTGGTGGACCGGGCACAACCGCGCCGGATGATGCCACCGGTCTCCGAAACTGGACAGATAACGCCGAAAGCGACAACGCTCCGTAACGAAGCGTCCGAAAAACTCTCGCAAGAAACGCGCCAATCGAGATTCGCGAGCGTTCATATAGCGGATCGGACCGTTTCCCGCAAGGCGCCGGCCTGCGGTTCACGCGCCCGTCCGGCCAAAACGTCCGGTAGCGTTCGCAACTTCTTGCGCAGCAGCGTCTTAGCGATCACGCCCCCCGCTCCACACCCGCCCCGGATTTGGAATGTCACTCCCAACACCGTTCTACTATCATTCCAAAGCGCGGCGCCCCGCCGGGCTGCACCCGCGGCGCCCCGCGCCATACGGCGCAGCGGCTCCGCCCGAACTTCGACGCCGCGCGTCAACGAGGCCGATGGAACGCACCTGTCCCAACGCGTTGTGCGAGAACGCCAACCCGGCCGACGCCCGTTTCTGCGGGCGCTGCGGGACGCCGCTCGCCGGCGCACCGCCGCCGCCCCCGCCCGCGCCGGGCGTCTCGGTCGGCGCCGCACCTTTCGTCCTCTTCGCCCTGGCTGTCGCCCTGGGCTGGTGGATTCTCACCCACGGTTGGTCGCCGGTGCTGATCCCGTTCTTCGGCGCTTTCGTCATCTGGGGCAGTCCCTGGCGCCACCGGCGCCGGCGTCGCTGGTGAGACGTGCGCACGGCGCAAGGACCGCGCCCGGCGCGCCGCTCCTGGGGCAGTCGGGAGTCAAGCATGAGCCGTGATGTCCTGCGGCAGTTGAGTGACCCGAACGTCATCGCCGTCGCGTGCCCCCTCTCGTGCTGGCCGCGGAACCTCCTGAGTCCACGCGACGTGCCCGCCGGCTGGCTGGCCATGGTCGAGGAGCCGGACGGGCAGCGCCGTCGCATCCTGGCCGGCGAAGCGCCGCGCGCCGCATCGGACGACGCCGTTTGCCTGCTGCTGCGCGACGCGCCGATCCGCGTTTCCACACGCGCGACCGACGCCGTCGCCTCCGACGCCCATTCCATCTCCTCCGCGTGCGAACTCTCCTTCGCCTGGCGCAACCAGCTCGACGACCTCGCCGCGGCACGCCGCGCGATCCCGCCCGAGGGTGTGCTCACACGCGCCGCGCTCGAGAACGCGATCCACGCCGCCGGGCTCGATGCCGCCCTGCGCCACTTCGTTCACTCGCGCAGCGCCGCCCACCTGGTCGCAGGCGACCACCGCCCCGCCCTCCTCAGCGCCGTGCGCGACTTCCTGCGACGCTTTCTGTTCAGCGCCGGCCTCGACCTCGACGCCGTGACGCGCGCCGACTTCTCCAGCCCCACGCTCGATCGCGACGCAACCGCGCGGCGGCAGGCGCAGACGCGGCTTGAGCAGCTCAACGCGCACGCCCTGATCGACGACGCCCAGCGCGCCGCGGCCCGCCGCCGCCTCGACGACCTGGCCCAGTTGCTCGCCCGCCTGCGACAGGCAGGTGGTGACGGCGCCGCCGGATGGCACACGCTCCTGCCCGCGCTCAATCCCGCCGAACGCGGTCGCCTGCTCGAAAGCCTCTGGCGCCTCGCTCCCAGCCGACGCAAGGCCCAACGGATCGTCCTCGTCTCCGGCGTCGAGCTCATCACCCTCGACCCCGGCCGCCCCGAACACGTCCTCCACCGCTGGTCGCTCCCGCCCGACCTGGGAAGTCTGCGCTCCGTCACCTGGCTCCATGATCGCGGCCGGCTCGCGGTCGGCGCTGCCATCGGCGTCTGGCTGGTCGACCCCGCCGACGGCGCCGTCGCCGCGCGACTCGCGGTCCCCGCCCCCGGCGAGCCGCGCACCGGTTTCAACGCCGCCGCTTCCACCTCCCTCGGGCTCGCCGCGACGCACTCGGAGCTCGGCTGCTGGCGCTGGACTCCGGGCGACGCGGAACCCGAACCCCTGCTTCGTCCCGCCGGCGGCGTTCCGCGCACCATCCGCGCCGCATCTGCTGCCGCCGACGGCCGCCTCCTTTTCGCCGCGGACGACCGCGTGTGTGTCTGCGACCCGCCTGCAACCGGCCCAGCCCCCGCCCCCGGCGACGCCGCGGCCGGGGCGCCCTGTTCGTTGCGGCGGCTGCCGACCTGCGGCGCGCCCATCCATGACGTCGCCGCTCTCGACACCACGATCTTTGTCTCGACCGCGCGCGGCGACGTGCTGCGCGGCGGATTCGACCCGGACACCACCTGGGAGGTGCTGCACCGCGCGTCCGGCCCGGTCGAGTCGATCGTGCCCCGACGCTGGGACGACCTGACCGAACTGGTCGTGCCGTCCGGTCGGCTGGGTGTGCTCGGGGTGTGGGGCGACGAAGGCGTCGTCGCGCGCCTGGTCGAATCCGCGGTCGACATCCGCCGCGTCGCCGCCAGCGACGACCTCATCGTCGCGCTGACCGACATGCGCGACGCCCTGCTCGTGCTGGGCGAGGCCGCGCCAGGCCGAACCCCCATCCACGTTCCGCTCGCGCGCACCCTGACGCGCTCCATCCAGGACGTCTGCATCGTCACGGCGTGACCCGCTCGCCGCCCGCCCCTTCGCCCCCCGGAAGGCGTCCGCGACGCGCGCCGCCGACCCTATAATGCCCCCGCGCAATCCCGCGCGGGAACTCGTCCCATGCCCAACGAAGTCCTCACCGAGGTGATCGACCAGATCGGCGTGCTGCGGCTCAACCGCCCCGACAAGCTCAACGCCCTGAACCTGGACACGATGACCCGTCTGGTCGACGCGCTCGAGCGCTTCGACGCCGATCCGGGCGTCCGCTGCATGCTGCTCACCGGCGACGACCGCGCCTTCGCCGCCGGCGCCGACATCGCCGACATGGCCAGCGCGTCCATGGTCGAAATGTACCTGCGCAACCAGTTCGCACGCTGGGAGCGCATCAAGCGCGTCCAGAAGCCGATCGTCGCTGCCGTCGCCGGCTACGCCCTCGGCGGTGGCTGCGAGCTCATGATGCACTGCGACATCATCGTCGCCGCAGAAACCGCCCGCTTCGGCCAGCCCGAGATCAACATCGGTGTCATGCCCGGCGCCGGCGGCACCCAACGCCTCACGCGCGCGATCGGCAAGGCCCGGGCCATGGACCTCGTCCTCACCGGCCGCATGATCACCGCCCACGAGGCGCTGGCCGCCGGGCTGGTCAGCCGCGTCGTGCCGCGCGAGCACTACTACGAAGAGGCCCTCCGCATCGGTCGCGAGCTGTGCAGCCGCCCGCCGCTGGCCCTGCGCCTGGCCAAGGAAGCCGTCCTCAAGGCCCACGAGCTGGGCCTGTCCGACGGCCTCGAATACGAGCGCAAGCTCTTCTACATGCTCTTCGCCACCGACGACCAGAAAGAGGGCATGCGGGCGTTCTTCGAAAAGCGCCCCCCGGTCTTCGTCGGACGCTGACCCCGCCGGCTCCTTCCTCTTCCCGGTCTCCCGTTTCCCACATGCCCGGTCGTCTCCGGCCGGTTGCATTCTCTTCGGCGCCGTTTACAATCCCGGCTCGCGGTGCGGGGGTGCTGGCGGCCTAGGCCGCCAGCCGGACCGTCCAGAGCAGAGTCTGATTTCGTACAAGGAGTTGCGCGTGAGTCTGATGACCAAGGTGTTTACGGTCCTCACGGCCCTGCTGTCCATCGCCGTCTCGTGCTTCTTCATTGCCGCGGCCGCTCAGTGGGACAATTACCGCCAGCTCGCCCTCGACTACCAGTCGCAGCGCGACGCGGAAATCACCCACCGCATGAACATCCAGGCCAGCACCGAGGCCGCCTTGGCGCTCAAGGACGACGCCCTCAAGAGCCGCGACGATCAGCTCGCCAAGGCCCAGCAGGCCATCCAGGACCTGACCGCCAAAAACGCCGAGCTCAAGAACTCGCTCGCCCGCGCGCAGCAGGAAGCCCTTGCCTTTGACGCCGGCCGCACCAAGCTCCAGGAAATCCTCAGCGTCACCACCAACGCCCGCTCCGCGCTGGAAGCCCACAACCAGAAGCTGCTCACCCAGAACAGCGACCTCCAGACCCGCCTCACCCGCATGAACAACCGCGTGCTTGAGCTTTCCGCCAACGTCACCGTGCTCACCGACGAGGTGCGCAACCTCCAGGAAAAGAACTTCGCCTACGAGCGGCAGATCTCCGACCTCCAGAAAGGACGCCAGGCCCGCGCCGTCCCTGTCGAGGAGCCCGGTGTCGCCGGCGCCAAGCCGGTCCTGCCCGCCGTCAAGGGCGACATCGAAGGCCGCGTCGTGCGCGTCGACGGCCGCTTCGCCAGCGTCGACGTCGGCGAGTCCGCCGGCGTTCAGCCCGGTATGCGCTTCATGGTCCATCGCAGCGGTGACTACGTCGCCGATCTGACCGTCGAGACCGTACGCCCCAAGGAAGCGGGCGGAATTCTCGTGCTCGCCGCCGCCGGTCAAGACGTTCGTCCCGGCGACAGCATTCGCCTCGTCCGTTGATCCGAGGAGTCCCGCTCATGTCCATCATCACCCCTCCCGGACGCGGCGCCCGTCCCGCCGGTGAAAACGACGTCTACTCGGCGCTCATGCTCGTTGCGTGCTTGTGCATCTTGACCGCCACGATCTACGTGCTGTATCGCTCGGCCGTGCTGTTCGGCTCACCTTGGCCGGCCGCCGGCGGCTGATCCGCGTTCGCGGCCCGGCGGCGCCCCGCGGCGCCGGACCCGCGCCGGTGAAACGCCCCGACAGACGCGCCGCCCACGGATGGGCCGGCGCCGAGCGACCGTAGGGAAACGGAGAGACCGTGTTCTTCCGCCGTCTGATGGGGCTCTTCAGCCTCGACATGGGGATCGACCTGGGAACCTGCAACACCCTCGTCGCCGTCAAGGGCGAGGGAATCGTCCTCAACGAACCTTCCGTCGTCGCCGTCAAAAAGGGCACCAACCGCGTGCTCAACAACGGCAACGCCGTCGGCGTCGTCGCCAAGGAGATGCTCGGCCGCACCCCCGGCAGCATCTCCGCCATCCGTCCCCTCAAGGACGGCGTCATCGCCGACTTCGACATCACCGAGGCCATGCTCGGTTACTTCATCCGCAAGGTCCACGGCAACCGCGGCCTGGCCCACCCACGCGTCGTCATCGCCGTCCCCTTCGGAATCACCGCCGTCGAAAAACGCGCCGTCTACAACTCCGCCGAACGCGCCGGCGCTCGCCGCGTCTACCTCGTCGAGGAGCCCAAGGCCGCCGGCATCGGCGCAGGTCTCCCCATCCAGGAGCCCAGGGCCTCCATGATCGTCGACATCGGTGGCGGAACCACCGAAATCGCCGTCATGAGCCTCTCCGACATCAGCAGTTGCGTCAGTCTCCGCGTCGCCGGCGACGAGTTCGACGAGGCCATCGTCAACCACATGAAACGAAACTACAACCTCCTCATCGGGCCCCAGACCGCTGAGGCCATCAAGATCGAAGTAGGCTCCGCCTCGCCCCTCGAACAGGAAATGACCCGCGAAGTCAAGGGCCGCGACATGATTAGCGGCCTGCCACGCAAAACCGTCGTCAATAGCGACGAGGTCCGCGAGGCCCTCCGCGAACCCGTCGGACAGATCATCGACGGCGTCCTCCACACCCTCGAGCAGATCGAGCCCGAGCTCTCCTCCGACCTCGTCGACAACGGGATCGTCCTCGCCGGTGGCGGTGCGCTGCTCCGCGGCCTCGACCGCATCATGGCCAAGGCCACCGGAATCCAGGTCCGCGTCGCCGACGATCCGCTCACCTGTGTCGCACGCGGCACCTCCGTCTATCTCGAGCATCTCGACGAGTGGGGCGAGACCATCGAGTCCGACGACGATGATATCTAGCCCCCGGCGCGGCGGCCCGCGCCGCCGGCCCCGCCTCGCCCGCACGCTCTGACGGACACGCCTTGGCCCAGCGATCCGACCGACACCCGCTCCGACGCGCCTTCCCGACGCTCCTCGCCCTCTCTGCCTTGGCCATCCTCCTCCCGCCCTCCTGGACCGGCTGCCTCCGCGTCGTCGTCCAGCCCGTCGAATGGGTCCGCGGTGGCGCTTCCCGCCTCACCCAGCAGGCACGCCACGCCGCCGAACGCTCCGCTCGCCCTCAGCCCTCACGCGAGGAGCTCGAACGCGCACTCCTCGCCAACGAGCAGCTCCAGCGCCAGATCGCGCACCAGTCCGCACGCCTCGATCAGCTCGCCGCCACCCTCGACGACCTCACCGGCATCCGCGCTCAGCTCCTCGACTCCTCCCGTATCGTCATCGCGCGCGTCCTCGCCTTCGATTCCGACGCCCGCCGCCGCTCCCTGCGGATCGCCGCCGGCAGCTTCCACGGCGTCCAGCGCGGCGCCTGGGTCGCCGCCGGGATGCCGCGCGACCCCGCCGCTCATGCCGACGGACGCACGCTCCTCTATCGCCAGTGCCTCGTCGGCGTCGTCTCCGAGGTCTTCACTCACTCCAGCCAGGTCACACTCCTCACCGACTCCGCTTTCGGGCCTCGCCGCGCTCGCTTCGCCAAACGCTTGCCCGACGCAACCCTCCAGTTGGCCGACGAAGAGTGCCTCATCCGCGGCCACAACGGCCGCGCACTGGTCGAGCAGGCGCCTGCGCAGCTCTTTCAGCGCGACTTCCGCTACCTGCTCGTCCCGCCCGACGCCGCCGGCCCCGGGATGCTCCTCATCGGACACGCCGTCTCCGCGACCCCGCTCGAAACCACACCCCTCGTCGCAAACCTCACCGTCGAACCCCTGGTCGATTTCTCCCGCCTCACTCACGTCTACGTCATCGTCGCCGCGCCGTAGCGCCGCCCGGCCGCACACCCGCCCCCCCACCCTCCCCGTTCACGCCAGCGCCGGGTGCACCCTCGCACTCCCGTCGCGCTTGCGTTACAATTGCACGCTCGTGGGCCGACAGGAGGGCGCTTCAGACTTTCTCGAAAGGTATCCATGCGCCCGTCCAGGTCCCACTCGCTCCTTACGTTTGCCTGCGCGCACGCCCTGCTCGTGGTGTCCGCCCCGCTCCCCCCGGCCCGTGCCGATGTCCTCTTCGTGAACGCCGCCGCCGTCGGCGCCGACGACGGCTCGTCCTGGACCGACGCCTTTACCCGCCTCGAATCCGCCCTCGCCGCGGCCCAGCCCGGCGACGAACTCTGGGTCGCCGCCGGCGCCTACTCACCCCCGACCGTCGCGGCCAGCTTCACCCTCAAGAACGGCGTCGCTCTCTACGGCGGTTTCGCCGGCGACGAGTCCGACCGCAACCAGCGCGACTGGATCGCCAACCCGACCCTCCTCACCGGCGACGTCGGCCGCGACGACGTCTTTGGTTACCCCGTCTGGTACGACGGGTGGAACATCCACTCCGACAACTGCGACACCGTCGTCACTGCCTCCTCCGTCGACGCCTCCGCCGTCCTCGACGGTTTCACCGTCGCCCAGGCCCACGGCGCCTACACCCTCGGCGGCGGGTTGCGCGTCCTCAACGCCAGCCCCACCGTCGCCAACTGCACCTTCTGGCGCAACGAAACCGGCTGGGGCGCGGGCGCAGGTGTGTACGTCTCCAACGGCTCCCCAACCCTCTCCAATTGCAGCTTCATCCAGAACTGGTGCCACATCTGCAACGGCGCCGGCGTCTACGTCACCGGCTCGGGCTCGCCGCTCATCACCGACTGCACCTTTACCGAAAATCACGCCACCGCCGAAAGCGGCAGCTCCGGCCAGGGCAGCGCCATCAGCCTCTGGTCCGCCGCCCCCGTCACCATCCAGCGCTGTCTCTTCCAGTACAACAGCGCCACCCGCTTCTACCCCAATGGCACCAACGAGTATGGCCGCGGCGCCGGCATCAGCGCCTTCTCCGCCGTCGCACACGTGCGCGACTGCGTCTTCCATCACAACACCGCCGACTTGGGCGCTGGCATCGCCGCCTGGGACGATGCCGACGTTACCAACTGCGCCTTCTGGTCCAACTCCGCCACCTTCTCCTCCGCCGGGATCATGGCCTTCGCCTTCTCTCCCAAGTCCGTCGCCGTCACCAACTGTGCAGTGGCGGGCAACACTGCCGGTGAGGCCGCCGCCTTCGAAGCCTTCTACAGCGCCGCCGTCGTCCTGCGCAACAGCGTCGTCTGGGCCAACACCGCCACCGGCGCTGACGTCGATCCCCGCGACCGGCAGTTCAAGGGCAACCACGACATCCGCTTCAGTTGTGTCATGGACCTCCTTACCGCCCCCCCCGGCGAGGACCCCTACGACCCCGCCGACTACCCAGGCTGCCTCACCGTCGACCCGCTCCTCATCAGCATCCCCGCCGGTAACCTGCGACTCGCGCCCGATTCCCCCTGTCTCGACGCCGCCGACAACGCCGCCGTCCCCGCCGGCGTGCTCACCGACCTCGACGGCCGGCCCCGCTTCTACGACGACCCACGCCCCGACTCCGGCAGTGGCTCGCCGCCGCTCGTCGATATGGGTCCCTACGAACGCCAGCCCGATCCTTGCTCGCCCTGCGACACCAACTGCGACGGCTCCATCAACGGGCTCGACATCGCCGGTTTTATCGCCGCCCTCGCCGGTTCCCCCGACCCCTGCTCTCCCTGCAACAGCGACGCCAACGCCGACGGTTCAGTCAACGGCCAGGACATCTCCGACTTCATCGCCTGCCTCGCCGGTTGACCTCCAACGTACGCCAAGCCCGACCCGGCCCCGCCGCGCTGCGGGGCCGAATCGGGCCGCTTGCCTCCTTCCCCCCGCTCACGCTACTCCACCGCCATCGTCCCCACGAACCCGTGCGTCACGCCGCGCATGTCCGTCGCGTCGCCCACGATCACGTACACGTCCTGCTCAACGTACGGCAGGATCGCCTTCGCACTTCGCAGGACGGTTCCGATCGGCAGCTCGCTCGCCACCGCATTCAGGTTCAGCCCCACCGAGCTTCCCTGTCCCGTCACCGTCCACAGCGCCGCCACCGATCCGTTCATCCCGCTCATTTCGCCCGGCACCAGCAGGCCGATCAGGATCGCGATAATGCCGTTGGCACGGCCTTGGTGGAACTGACTCGGCAGCCGCAGCCCGCGGACCGATTGCATTCCGTTCGCCTCGACCGTCCACACCGCCGGCACCATGCGCCCCATGTGGTTCTCCGCCGTGCCGCTGAACATCACCGTGTTGCTGCTGCCGTCCGTGGCCGCGCCCCGCGCCCGCGAGCGGTCACCGCCCGGCAGGTTCGTCAGCGCCGCCGGCGCCTGCCACCCCTCGTCCGTCTCTCTCCAGCAGACCGCGTGCGGCGTGCCGTCGGCATCCCGGCTCGACCCACAGGCGGCTCGAAACTCCCCGCACTCGAGCCATGCCGCCGCGTCCGTTTCCCCTCCCATGCTCAGCGCTTCCAGCACCGTCGCCCTGATCAGCACGTCGTTCGGGTCGCCGTTCCGCAAGAGACACTCCCACACCGTCGCCTGCTCGCTTCCGTCCATGTGCAGCGACTTGCCGCACACGACGATGATGAGCCCGGCCCGCGTCCACTCCGCCATGATTGCCAGCCCCTCGCCGCCCGCGTCGCCCTGCTCGGGTAGCACGCCCAACGCGATCGCCCCGTCAATTCTCAGGTACCACGCCGGCAGCGGCTTGCCCCCTTCCTCGTACACCGACCCCGCGGCGCACACCGCCACCGCGTCGTTGCCTCCGTTCGCCGCGACCGTGACCGCGTTCACCGTCCCGCCGTGCCCCACGTCCGGCAACGTAGCGTACAGCACACCTTCGATCTGCTGGTTCTCGCACAGTGCCGTCGCCAGAAACGGCGTCGGACCCGCTCCCATTCCCCCGCTGAACTGCCCGCCCAGAACGATGTCCGCCACCCCGTCGCCGTTCACGTCACCCACCGCCACCGAGTTGGCGCGGCTGCCCGCGCCCCCGTTGCCGGGCTGGAGCACGTGCGCGAAGAACTGCCGCGGCTCGTCCGGCTGGCCCCATGCCGCGCCAACCGCCGCTGCCAGCAGCGCTCCCGTTGCCAGCATCCCGGCCCGGTGATTCCCCTTCCCGCTATTATGAGACATCGCGCACATTCCGAACTCTCCTCTTCGTCGGCTCCCGCCTCGTCCTCTTGCCGGGCATCGCCTGGCTCCCGTCGAGCTTGGCCACGACCCCGTTTCACGTACCGCGAGAACGGGGCGCCAATCGGTCAGAAGGATTTCGCAATCCCCCGGGCCGTCATGACCCCCGCCCCTCCGGGGTCCCCGGCCCCGGCCCGCCCGCGGCCGACGCGCCCAGCCCCCCGACCGGCCGATTCACGCCGCTTCCGCCCGAATCCCGCCAATCCCGCCCGATTCGCGCCTCCTCGCCGAAAATGCTAGCAAGCACAGATTATTGTGCTATTCTTTGTTTTGTGAGAATGAAGGAATTGATCCGCATGGCTCTCCTGCTCGCCACCGTCGCTGCACGCCGCGGCCCCGCTCCCCAGCCGACTCCGCCCGAGGAGCCCCCGCCCGCCGCCGCCACGCCCGCCCACCCCCTCGACTGGGCCCTGCGCCTGCTTCCCCATTACTTCTCCGACACCCCCGCGCCCTTCCACCGCCGCCTCTTCGACGACCTCGCTTCCGGCAAACGCCTCCTCGCACGCGTCGCACCCCGCGGGCACGCCAAAAGCACCTGCGCCGCCCTCGCCTACCCCCTCTGGTGCATCTGCACCCGCCGCCGCGCCAACATCGTCATCATCACCCACGAGCTCGCCCTCGCCACCCAGTTCGTCCGCGACATTCGCCACGAGCTGGAATCCAACGACGCCCTCATCGACGCCCACGGCGACCTCTGTCGCGAGTCCCCGCACGATCCGCCTCCCATCGCTCGCCGCCGCAAGAAATGGTCCCAGGCCTGCTTCACCACCGCCTCCGGCGTCACCGTGCAGGCCAAGTCCGTCGGCGCCTCCTTCCGCGGAACGCGCGTCGGACCTCACCGCCCCGACCTCGTCATCTGCGACGACATCGAAAAGGATGAGCGCGTCGAGTCCCCCGACGCGCGCCGAAAACTCGATCACTGGCTCCGACGCGTCGTCATGCCCGCCCTGGCCCCCGACGGCCAGCTCCTCGTCCTCGGCTCCCTCATCCATCACGACTCCCTCCTGGCCAACCTGCGCGACCGCCGCCGTTTCCCTCGCTGGGACTACGCCGTCTACCGCGCCCTGGAGGCTCTTCCCGACGCCGCCGGCGGACACAGGCTCGCCCCCCTCTGGCCCGCGCGCTGGTCCCTCGAGCGACTCGAGGCCGAACGTCAACGCGTCGGCACCCTGGCCTTCGAACAGGAATACATGGCCAATCCCGTCGACGACGCCCTGCAAGTCTTTCGCCCCGAGTGGCTCCGCCGCTGCACCGTCGCCGAGGCCGAGGGCCCGCGCCTCCTGCGGCTGCTGGCGGTCGACCCGGCCACCGGCGTCGCCGGCGGAGACTACTTCGCGATGTGGGTCGGCGGCATCGACCCCGCCGACGGCAGAATCTACACCCGTCGCCTGGTGCTCGACCGCGTCGGCGTCATCGAGCAGCTCCGCCGCATCACCGATGCCTTCGACCAGTGGCGCCCCATGCGCGTCGGCATCGAAGCCGTCGCCTACCAGGTCACGCTCTGCCAGGCCCTCGACGACGTCGGCCGACGCACCGGCCGCTACATCCCGGTCACGCCCCTGCACGCCACGGCCAACAAGCGCGCCCGCATCGAAGGCGCCGCGCCCTTCTTCGAGAACGGAACCTTCCGCCTTCCCGAATCCCTCGACCCGGAGGTCGAGTCCCAGTTCCTCAACTTCCCACGCGCCCGCCACGACGACGCGCCCGACGTCTGCGCCATGGCGATCGAGCTGGCCCGCTCGCTTCGCTCGCGCACGCTCATCGACGGCGCCACCGCGGCCCGCGCGCCGCACGCGCGGCGGGGAGGCTGGTAATGCGCCGTCCCGCGTCCCATCGGAACCGTCCCGTGTCAGGAGTTGCCAACATGTTGACCGCGTTCCGCAACGTGTTCCGCTCGCTCGGCTCGCTGCTGCCGCGCCGTACAGGACCGGACGCTGCGCCGCAGCGCGTCGTGCGCCCCTGGCGCGAGGACTACCAGCGCACCTACCCGACCGTCGGGCTCACCCCCGCCCGGGCGCTGGCCTTCCTCCAGCAGGCCGACGCCGGCGCGCCGCAGGTGCAGTTCGAGCTCTTCGCCGAGATGCTTCAGAAGTGGCCGCGCCTGGCGGCGGTCGAATCCACGCGCCGCCTGGCCCTCACCGGTCTCGACTGGGACCTGGGCCCGCCGCGCGCCGCGTTCGCCGCTCCCCCCGACGCCCTCGGGCCCCGCAATGCCGCTTCGACGCCGGACCCCATCCGCGTCGCCGACCACTGCCGCCAGCGCCTGCTGGCCCTGGACGGTTTCCACGACGTGCTGCGCCATCTCGCCTCGGCGATCGGTTACGGCATCGCCGTCGCGGAGCTGGTCTGGGAGCGCAGCGAGCTGGTCGAGGTCGTGCCCGTTCCGCACGCGCGACTCATGACCAGCCCCGACGAGCCCTGGCGCCTGCGCGTCCGCACCGAGGAGGAGCCCGCCGGCGGCGTCCCGCTCGACGCGCAACCCTACAAGTGGATCGTCCACCGCCCGCAGGCCGCGCCGGGACGCGCCCTGGGCGGCGGGCTGCTGCGGGCCTCGGTGCTCCTCTATGTGGCGCAGAACCTCAGCTTCAAGGACTGGCTGATCTTCTCGCAGATCGCCGGAATGCCGCTGCGCATCGCCCAGTTCGAGCCGGGCACGCCCGAAGGCGACAAGTCCGAGCTGCTGCGAATGCTCCAGTCCGTCGGAACCGACGCCGTCGCCGTCTTCAGCAAGAACATCGACCTCAAGTTCGTCGAGGCCGGCGGGGGGCGCGGCGAACGCCCCTATCTCCCCCTTCAGGACTACTGCAACAAGGAAATCACCATCGTCTGGCTCGGGCAGAACCTCACGACCGACGTCGGCAACCAGGGCTCGCGCGCCGCCGCCGAAGTCCACGACCGCGTCCGCGAGGACCTGCTGATCGACGACATCGCGTCCGAGGCCCGCTGCCTGCGGCGCGACCTGCTCCGCCCGCTGGTGCTGTCCCGGTTCGGGCCCGACGCGCCGCTGCCGGAGTTCCGCCGCTCGCTGATCGAGTCGGTCGACCTGCGCGTGCTCGGCGAGACGCTGGCGACCGCCGTGAATCAGCTCGGCGTGCGCGTGCCCGTGCGCTGGGCGCACCGTGCCCTGGGCATTCCCGAGCCGGCCGACGATGAAGCCGTGCTCGGCGGAAAGGAGTCGCGACGATGAGCGCCTCAAGATCACGCACTCCGGTCGTGCGTTCCCGTCGCGCCGCGGCGCCGCGGCGAACGCGCGCCGCAGGCTCGCGCCGCCCGCCGGCGTCCCCGTCGCGGGGCGGCAACCGGTCCCCCTTGCCCTCCGGCCCCGCCGGGGCTGCGCGGCCGCGGACCGCTGTACGCGGCAGGCATCATCTCGCGCAGCGCTCCGGCCCCGCCTGGCTGGAGACCCATCCGCACGGGCCGCGACAACGGCCCGACTCTCTCAAGGCGCGGCGCCGCGCGGGTCCGGCAGAGGCGGTCGAAGATTCCGGCGCCTCGCCCGCGCGCCCCGCGCCGCTCCCACACGCCCCGATCGCGCCGCCCGCGGGCGACGCGCTCCCGCCGCCGCGCCGGGCCGCCACGTCCCGCGGGTCCGCTGCGCCCAGCGGCCACGCGCCGCACGGCCGCGCCACGCGCGGGCTGACCGTCCGCGCCGCGGTGGCCGGGGACCTCGAACCGCTGCTCTTCTTCTTCGACACCGCCCTGCGCCGCGACTACTTCCTGCGTCGCGGGCAGCTCGCCGACATGCTGCGCGGCCCGAACCACCAGGTCTACGTGGCCGAGATCGACATGGTGCTGGTCGGCGTGGCCGTCACGACGCGCGGCGCGCGGCTGGTCAACGCGCTGGTGCACCCCGCCTATCGCGGGCTCGGAATCGGGCGGCGGCTGGTCGAGGCCAGTGCGGCACGCGAGGTGCGCGCCAAGCTGGACATGAGCAGCGGCGACCCGCGCGGCTTCTACCGTTCGCTCGGGTTCGCCGAGACCGGCGAGGCGACCGGCAAGGACAACATCGCGCTGCTGCGGCGCTGAATCCCTACACATGCTTCGGGAGATGAAAAGATGCGAACCACGACGATCGGACGGGAATCGGCACGGAATCTCGGGGTTGGGGCCGCGCGGCGGGGTGGCATGCTCACGGCCAAGCCCGGCGGCGGGTGGCCGGCGCGCCGCCGTGCGCATGGCCCGCGCGGTCCGCGCCCGCGCCGCGCGG
>CAYNYG010000055.1:0-21494 GCA_964401365.1 uncultured Planctomycetales bacterium
GGACACTCGCTGGCGCTTCGTGCTCGCGCTTCGTGCTCGGACCCATTGCGCTTCGGGCGCTCGCCACACCCCCTTGCTGGCCGGCTGCGACAGTGCCTGCCCCCGCAGGACGCCTCCGCTCCTGTACAGGATTGGCAGAGCGCGAGCGATCCGTATTCCAATAACCCCAGGCGGCACTCGATTCGCAGCCATGCGGTCGGATCGCCGCCTCGCTGCGCGAAATGGCGCAGTTCGGACGTCGAGACAGCGGCACTATCCGGCCGGGGCCGGCGCTGCGACGCCGCTGAGCGGATTCACGCCCGGCGTGCGGACCCGTTCGTAGCGGTGAGTAATTCGCACGGCGCGGAACGCCCGTTGCATAGCTCCCCTCGGCGGCGCGCGAGCCCGGCCTCGTGGGCACGATCGCCGCACCGTACGAGGGCCGACCGATGACCGGTTATGCGCTGCCGCTTCGCGATGAGCTGGGCTTCTGCAACATCTTCATGTCCGCCCTGGGCGGAGACGGCGCCAACACGGCCGCCAAGCTGCTCTTCAAGATCGGGTGCAGCGAATTCGGCCTCGACGGCGGATACGACGCCAAGTACGGCTCGGAGAAGAAAGGCACCGCCACCGACGTATCGGTCCGTTTCTGCGACGTGGGCACGCCGGTGCGGCAATCGGGCCCCACCAACCGCCCGCACTATCTGGTGGCGTTTCACGAGAACATGATCGAGCCGCTGGAGCTCTATCGCGGGCTGCGGCCCGACGCGGTCTGCATCGTGAACACGACCAAGCGCCCCGCGGAGGTGCGCGACACGCTGCGGCTGCACAGCGGCAAGATCGTGTGCGTCGACGCGACGCGCATCGCGTACGAGACGCACAGCCGACTCAACATTCCGCTGCTGGCGGCGTTGTGCCACGAGCTGCGGATGCCTGACGACCACATCAAGCGGCTGGTGGGCGAGCGCTGGCCGCGCGCGTCGGTGGCGAACCTGGCGGCGTACGACCGCGTGCTGGGCGAGGTAACGCACGGCCTGTTCGCGACGGACGGGTACGAGCTTTTGGAGCCGTGCGTGTCGCGCGGTGCGCTGGGCTACCTGAACATGCTCAACGGCGGCACGATCGACGCGCTGACGCACACGACCGCGGGCCGCGACAACCGGCTCGCCGCGCAGGGGCGCGTGCCGCGGTTCGATCCGAACGCCTGCACGTCGTGCGGCATCTGCATGACGGTGTGCTCCGACCCGGGCGGGCTGCTGTGGCTGGAGGGGCGCATGACGGGCATCGACGACCGCTTCTGCAAGGGCTGCATGCGGTGCGTGGAAGTATGCCCGGAGACGAAGAAGGGCCGGGCGCTGACCGTGCCGCCGGCTGCGATGTGATTGGGACGAGAATCCGCGGGCCCGTCGCGGGCCGAGATGGGACAGGCCATGACGCCGATGCTGGAACAACGGAAACCGGAAGAAACGACCGCGGCGCACGGGGCGGCGGCGCAGAAGACCTGGATCGGCAACGGAAACGAGGCGGTGGCGCGGGCGATCCTGGACATCGGGTACGACGCGGAAGGCTACTACCCGATCACGCCGTCGTCGGACGCCGGCGAGGCCGTCTCGGAGGCGTACGCCCGCGGCGAGACGGACATCGCGTTCATCGTCGGCACCAGCGAACTGGCGGCGCTGTCGATCTGCGCGGGAGTGGCGGTTGCGGGCGGGCGGGCGGTGGACGTGACCAGCGCCAACGGGTTGCTGCTCAAGGCGGAGCAGATGCCGGCGATCGCCGGGCTGGGCCTTCCGATGGTGCTCAACCTGTCCACGCGCGACGTCTCGGCGCCGCTCAACATCAAGAACGGTCACACGGACCTGTACGCGACGCTGGGCTGGGGCTGGCCGATTCTGATGGCTCCCACGGTTCAAGCCTGCTACGACATGAACATCATCGCCATCCGCCTGGCGGAGGCGGTCAACCTGCCGGTGATCGTGGCCTACGACGGGTTCCACACCTCGCACGCGAACCGGCGCATCTCGGTCTTCAAGAGCCGTGAAGACGTGCGGCGTTTCGTCGGTCCCTCGCCGTTCAAGGCCACCCTGGAAGGCGCCAACGGGCGCTTCAGCCTGCTGGACGTGCATCGGCCCAAGACGTTCGGGCCGTACATGAACGACGACCTGATCAACACGAAGGTGCAGCTCGACCTGAAGTTCCAGCGGGCTTACGAGCTGCTGCCGCAGCTCTTTGCCGACTTCGCGGCGCTGTCGGGCCGCGAATACGGGTTCGTGCAGCAATACGGGGACCGCGGTGCCGAGCGCTGCCTGGTGGCGCTGAACACGGCCGGCGAAGCGGCGAAGGACACCGTGGACGCGCTGGTGGCGCGGGGCGAGGCGGTCAACCTGGTGATTCCGATGGTGCTGCGCCCGTGGCCGGAGCGCGAGATCGTCCAGGCGCTGGGCGCGGCGCGGCGGATCATCGTCGCCGAGCGCGCCAGCCAGTACGGCGCGAGCAACTACCTGGCCAACGAGATCGGTGCCGCGCTCCAGCGCGCGCCGGCGGTGGCCTGCGGGTGCCGCGACGCGCGGATCATCCAGCGCACGTACGGAGTCGGCGGTCTGAACTTCACGCTGGAGGACGCGCTGGCGCTGTACGCGGAAGCGGACCGCCCGGCCCGCGAGCGCGCGGCGAGCGGCAACGGAAATGGAAAGGCGCCCGCGTATCTCTCCTCAGCCGCGATCGAGCAGCGCGACTTTTCCTTCGCCCGCGGCAAGTGGTATCACGGCGCGTGGGCGGGCGACCCGGATTACGCCCCGCCGCAGACGCTGACCCCGCTGACGGTCGAGCAGTGCACGTTGAACGCCGGCGCGGGCGACAAGGTCAATCTGCGCAAGCTGTCGGAGATGCCGACGCGCTTCGACAAGCACAGCGCCTGTCCGGGATGCGGCATCTTCACCACGCTGAACCTGTTCCTGCGCGGCATCGACGGGCACGTGGCGCTGCTCTTCAACACCGGCTGCGGCATGGTGGTCACGACCGGATACCCGCTGACCAGCTTCAAGGTGCCCTACTTCCACAACCTGTTCCATAACAACAGCTCGACCGCAACGGGAGTGGTCGAGATGATCAAGCGCTTCAAGGCCCGCGGCGAACTGCCCGAGGACGTTACGGTCATCAGCGTCAGCGGCGACGGCGGGGACGACATCGGCATGGACCAGGTGATCGGGGCCGCGCTGCGCAACGACCCGTTCATCCACTTCGAGTATGACAACAAGGGCTACATGAACACCGGGGCTCAGCTTTGCTACACCGGGTTCAAGGGACAGAAATCCTCGAACGCCCACCTCGGCCCGCAGCAGGCGGGGAAGCGCCACCACCACAAGGACATCGTCGAAATCCTGCGCGGCACGTTCTGTCCCTACATCGCCACGGTGAGCGAGTCGCACGCGCCGGACATGATCCGCAAGGCCCGCAAAGCGCAGGCGACGGTGCGCGCGGGCGGCTTTGCATTCGTGAAGGCGCTGTCGGTCTGTCCGCTGAACTGGGGCATGGACGAGCACGTCGGGCCGTCGTGCGTCGAGGCCTGTGTGAACGCCTGCCTGCATCCCTTGTTCGAAATTGAGCACGGCAAAACGCGCATCACCGTCGACCCCGACGCGGGCAAGAAGAAGATCCCGGTCACCGAGGCGTTCAAGGCCATGGGGGCCATGTTCCGACACCTGGTCGCGCCGGAGCACGCGGCGCTGGCCGCGGACGTGCAGGACGAAGTGGACCGGCGCTGGGCGCGGCTGAAGGCGATGGCGGCGCACGAGCTTCTCTGAACGGGTCCACCTCGGGCGGGCCCGTCGCGACGCGATCGGCCATCTCCTTGACGGTACCATCCGACCTGGCTACGTTCTCACGCAGCCAGCGTCCGGCGTGCATGTGCAGCGCGCGTGGCCTTGTCCACCCCAGCAGCGCGGGACGCGGTCGTCGTCGGCGTTGTCGCGGCACGATCGCCGCCGGGATCGACTGTCCGTAACTATTTTATACGAAAACACTTGCGCCCGTAGCTCAACTGGACAGAGCATCGGTCTTCGGAACCGAGGGTTGGGGGTTCGAATCCCTCCGGGCGCGTAGCCTTGCGATTCCGCGGTGAATCGCGTCGGTGCCGCCCGGCCGGCACCCGGGGCGACGCGGCGCGGGCCGACGAGGAGAAGCGGATGGGCGCGACCTTCAGCACGATCCTTGCCGAGCAGGCCGACGGCGTGCTCACCATCACGCTCAACCGACCGGACGCGCTGAACGCCTACAACGAGGCCATGAGCGTTGAGCTTTCGGCGGTTCTCAAGACGGCCGAGCGTGACGACAACGTGCGCTGCGTCCTCCTGACCGGCGCCGGCCGGGCTTTCTGCTCCGGCCAGGACCTGATCGAGATCAAGGACCGCTACACGTCCCCCGACGCCGCCCGTCTCGACTTCGGGGGACACCTGCGGCAGAAGTACAACCCGGTCATCACGCGCATCCGCGCGCTCGAGAAGCCCGTCATCGCGGCCGTGAACGGCGTGGCAGCCGGCGCCGGCGCGGGCTTCGCGTTCGCCTGCGACCTGCGCGTCGCCGGCGAAAGCGCCACGTTCCTGCTGGCGTTCGTTCACGTCGGGCTCATTCCCGACTCCGGCTCGACGCTCTCGCTGCTGCAACTGGTGGGCTATGGGAAGGCTGCCGAGCTGTGCTTCCTGGGCGAGAAGGTGAGCGCCGCGGAAGCGCTGCGGATCGGGCTGGTCAACCGCGTCGTCCCGGACGGCGAGCTGATGCAGCGCACGGGCGAAATCGCGCGGCGGCTGGCGTCGTTGCCGACGCGGGCGATCGGACTGACGAAGCGGGCCTTGAACAAGGCCTGGAACGCGACGCTGGCGGAGCAGCTCGAATACGAGTCGTTCCTTCAGCAGACGGCCGGAACGACCGCGGACCACCGCGAGGGCGTGCTGGCGTTCGTCGAGAAGCGCAAGCCGGCGTTTCGAGGACGCTGAGCGGGCGCGTCGGCCGCGGGATAGAATCCGCGGCCGGCCGGAGAGCGAAACGGACCGTCCAATGCCCCCGCGCAGAAAAACCCGCCAGGTCTTCGTCGGACGCGTCCCGCTCGGTGGCGGCGCGCCGGTCGTGCTTCAGACCATGACCGCCGGGTACACGCACGAGATCGACAACTGCATCGCCGAAGTGCAGAAACTGGCCCGTGCCGGAGCCGACCTGGTCCGCGTCGCCGTACCCGAAAAGGCCGACACCGACGCCCTGCCGCACATCCTGGCGGCCAGCCCGGTGCCGATCGTGGCCGACGTGCACTTCCACTTCCAGCGCGCCCTGGAAGCCATCGAGGCCGGCGTCCACAAGATCCGCCTCAACCCCGGCAACATCCAGGACCGTCAGCAGGTGCTGCGCGTCATCGCCGCCTGCAAGGAGCGCCGCATCCCCATCCGCGTCGGCGTCAACGAGGGCGGCATCGTCGAACGCCGCGACAAGGAGCAGCGCGCCGAGGAGAAGGCCCTGCTGAGCCATGACGGCTACGCGCCCGGGCTGATCCGCATCATGCTCGACAAGCTGGAGGAGTATCTGCGCATCTTCGACGAGGCCGACTATCACGACGTCGTCATCAGCGCCAAGAGCATCGACCCGCGCATCGTCATCGAGGCCTACACCGCCATCAGCCAGCGCTACGACTTTCCGCTGCACCTGGGTGTCACGCACGCCGGGCCGCCCGAGACCGGCCGCATCCGCAGCGTCACCGCCCTGGGGACGCTGCTGGCCAACGGCGTGGGCGACACCATCCGCATCAGCTACGCCGCCGACCCGGTCCACGAAGTCGAAGACGGCAAAGAGCTGCTGTGCTGTCTCGGTCTGCGCAGCCGCACCGAGCCGGAGCTGATCGCCTGCCCGGCCTGCGGGCGGATCGAGGTCGATCTGTACAAGCTGGTGAGCGACGTGCGGCAGCGGCTTGCGGCCGAGACGCTGCCGCCGATCAAGCTGGCGGTGATGGGCTGCGTGGTGAACGGGCCGGGCGAGTGCGAGGGGGCGGACGTGGCGGTTTTCGCGGGTCGCGGCAAGGGGATCATCTACGTGCAGGGGGAGCAGAAGGCGACTGTGGGCGAGGCGGACATGCTCGACGCGCTGCTGCACGAATGCCGCGAGCTGGCCCGGCGCGTGGAGCGCGGCGAGGCACGGCTGCTGGGTGCGCACGTGGACATCACGCCGCCCGACCCGCTGGTGCGGGGGGGTGCGGGAGTGCCCCTGCCAGTCGCGCGACCGTAGGGCGACGCGCCACCCGCGGCCGCATTCCGCGCCCCAACTGTGACCGCGCGGCCGCCCCGAGTGCGTGTGGACGGAACGCCGACCGAACGGCCGAGGAGACGACGCAATGTCCGGGTCCTTCCAGCAGATCGTGCTCAACCAGTTCGAGGCCGCGCTGGGCATGCTCAACCTCGCCATCGAGCGCTGCCCCGACGCCGCATGGAACGAGCCCGTCGCGAACCTCGCGTTCTGCCAGGCGGCGTTCCACACCCTCTTCTTCGGCGACTATTACCTCGAACGCAGCAGCGATACGACGCGCCTGAAGGCGCAGTCGTTTCATCGCGAGCACGCGGCCGAGTTCCGCGATTACGAGGAACTCGAAGACCGGCCGCAAGCGCTGCGGTACGAGCGCGGCTTCATCCGGGCTTATCTGCGGCACGTCCTGAGCAAGGCGCGCGACGTAATCGCGGCGGAGACGGACGAGACGCTCTGGGGGCCGTCGGGTTTCGAATGGCTCCCGTTCCCGCGCGTCGAAGCGCACCTGTACAGCCTGCGCCACATCCAGCACCACGCGGCGCAGCTCATCGTCCGCCTGCGACAGCAGTTCGACCCGGACGTCCCCTGGGTGCGCTCCGGCTGGCGCGAGGCGTGACGAGCGGCGCGCCCGATGGCGGCGCGCGGAGCGGGCGCAACGGGCGCGCACTAGGACCGCGGACGGATGCGGTCCAGCAGGACGGCGGCCAGCAGGATCGCTCCGCTGATGACGCGCTGATAGAACGTCGGCACACTTTGCAGGTTCATCGCGTTCTGCACGACGCCCAGGATCAGGACGCCGGCGACGACGTGGCTCATTCTTCCCACGCCCCCCGTGAGCGAGACTCCGCCCAGCACGCACGCCGAGATCACCTCCAGCTCGAAGCCCTGCGAACCCATCGGCTGGCCGCTGGTCAAGCGCGACGCGAGCACGACGCCGGCGAACGCGGCGACCGCGCCCTGCAACACGAAGATCATGATCTTGACGCGATCCACCGGAATGCCGGCCAGGCGGGCGGCCTCCTCGTTTCCACCCACCGCCAGCGCGCTGCGGCCGAAAGTGGTCCGTTCCAGCAGCACGCCGAAGATCACGACGCAGGCGCCGCAGAGCCAGACGGGCGTCTCGATCCCGAGCGGGCGCGTGTTGCCCAGCAGGTAGAACGCTTCGCGTGTCACGCCGACGGTCTTTCCATCGGTGACGATGTAGGCCAGCCCGCGGACGATCTGCATGGTGGCCAGCGTGGTGATGAGGGGGTTGATGCGGCCCTTGGCGACGACGACGCCGTTGACCAGCCCGACCAGCGCGCCGCAGGCGATGGCGGCGGTGATGCCCAGCGCGACGCTGTCGCTGTCGCGGATGACGACGGCGGCGACGACGCCCGCGAACGCGACGGTGGAGCTGACCGACAGGTCGAAGTTGCCCGACGCCAGGCACAGCAGCATGGTGCACGCAACCATGCCGGTGGTTGACACCGACAGAAGCAGCCCGCGGGCGTTCATGGGCGTTCCGAATTCCGGGATGAGAAGCGCGCAGGTGCCCGCCAGCACCGCGAGCACGAGCAGCATTCCGGCCCGGTCCCATAACGTCCAGAACAGGTGCGGACGCGATTGCATCGATCAGTCTCCGCCCGGCAGCGCCAAGCGCAGGACGGCCTCCTCGGTCGCGTCCGCGCGGGACAGCGACCCGGTCACGCCTCCCTCGCGCATGACGATGACGCGGTCGCAGACGCCCAGGACTTCGGGCAGCTCGCTGGAGACCATGAGGATGGCGACGCCCGACGCCGCCAGTTGGTACAGGATGCCGTAAATCTCGCTCTTGGCGCCGACGTCCACGCCGCGGGTGGGTTCGTCCAGCAGCAGCACCTGCACGTCACCGGCGAGCCAGCGCCCGAGCACGACCTTCTGCTGGTTGCCGCCGGACAGGTCGCGCACTCGTTGCAGCGGGGAGCGCGCCCGGATGCCGAGACGGCGGATCTGCGCGTCGGCGTGGCGGGCCTCCCAGCGACGGTTGATCCAGCCCGCGCGGGCCGTCGTGCGCCGCGCGCTGAGGTTGAGGTTCTCCAGCACGGAAAAGAGCGGGACGATGCCCTCGCGTTTGCGGTCTTCGGAGCACAGCGCGACGCCGGCGGCGATCGCGTCGCGCGGGCCGCGCGCCACGAGATCGCGTCCGCCGACGCGCACCAACCCCCCCCGCGTCGACGCCGCGCCGAAGATCAGCCGCAGCAGTTGGGTGCGGCCCGATCCGACCAGCCCGAAGAGACCGACGATCTCACCGGCGCGAACGTCGAGGCTCACCGGCCTGCGCAGTCCCGGGCCGATCAGCCCGCGCAGCTCCAGCCGGGGCGCGCCGATGGGTCGCGGCGCATAGGCATAGATGTCCGCGATGTCGCGCCCGACCATGGCGCGAACCAGGTCGGCGCTCTCCACCCCTGAAAGGGCAGGATACCAGGCGACGCGGCGTCCGTCGCGCAGCACGGTAGCCTCGTCGCAGATGCGGAAGACCTCTTCGAGGCGGTGGCTGACATACACGACGGCACAGCCTGCGCTGCGCAGCTCGCGGATCACGTCGAAGAGCGCGTCGGTTTCGCGCGTCGAAAGGCTGCTGGTCGGCTCGTCGAAGGCGATCACGCGCGCGCCGCGGGCCAGCGCTTTGGCGATCTCCACCATCTGTCGCTGGGCGATCGACAGCCGCGCCACACGCAGCGTGGAGGCGAAGTCGCAGCGCAACCGCCGGAGCTGCAACGCGGTCAGGTCGTGCAGGCGCCGCTGCT
The DNA here is from genome assembly GCA_964401365.1 of uncultured Planctomycetales bacterium. GTDB lineage: Bacteria > Planctomycetota > Phycisphaerae > UBA1845 > Fen-1342 > CAYNYG01. The sequence goes on from CAYNYG010000055.1 coordinate 9,027, forward strand.
GGACCCAGCCGCCACGCGCCGGCAAGTGCCCAAGGTACACGTTCTCCGCCACCGTCAGCTCGGGCGCGAGGTGAAGCTCCTGGTAGATGACGGCCACGCCCGCGGCGATGGCGTCGGCGGGCGCGCGGAAGCGGCGCTCCACGCCGTCCAGGCGCAGCCGACCCGCAGTCGGCAGGTGCGCGCCGCTCAGTACCTTGAGGAGGGTGGACTTCCCGGCCCCGTTCTCCCCCAGAAGTGCGTGTACGCGGCCATACCTCGCGGCGAACGACACGTCGCGCAGCGCATCGACGGCGCCGAAACGCTTCGTGACACCGGCGAATTCCAGTGCGGCAGCGTCAGCCATCGCGGTAGTGCAACCGCGGCCGGGCTGCGTGTCGAGGCCGGACCCACGGGGCGCGCCGGATTTGCCGGACGGCCTCGCGCGGCACACCGATTGCCATTCCGGCCCTCCATCAAGGCGACAACCCCGGCTGCGCTGGGACAGGTGGCTCCGCACGCGTATCAGTGCGGAATCACGCGCAAACGGCCGGGGCAAGTCGCGCACTTTCGCAAGAAAGGAGATTGCATGTCATCGTGCCGACACACGATGTCGCCGCGCGCCGGGCGACGGCGCGCCAAGGTTCTCACGGCGGCCCTGCTGGGGGTGTTCCACGCGTCCGCGCACGCGCAGGACTACGTAGTCTTCGGCTACAACGATCTGGGCATGCACTGCATGAACTCCGATTTCTCGGAAATCATGGTGCTGCCGCCGTTTAACACGCTGCACGCGCAGGTCATCCGCCGCGGAGTCGAGCCCGACATCGTCACCGGCGACGTCACGATCCGCTACATCATTCCGGCCAATACGCACGCCGCCAGCAAGTCAAACTTCTGGTCGTATCCTCAATCGCTGCTCGGACCACCTCCGGCGCCGAACGTGGGCCTGGCCGGCAACGGAATGGCGGGAACGATGAGCTACACCGGCAACGGCGACTGGGCAGCGGTCGGCATCCCCATCACGCCGACGGACGACTTCGGACGTGAGAACCCCTATTCGCTGGCAACCATCACGGTCATTCGAGAAGGGATCGTCGCGGCCCGCACCCAGGCCGTCGTGCCCGTCTCGACCGAGATGAGCTGCATCCTGTGTCACAACGCGACGGGCGTCTCCACCGCGAGCGACATCCTGCTCGATCACGACCGGCTCCATGGCACCAGCCTCATGGCCCAGCGGCCCGTGCTCTGTGCCGCCTGCCACGCCTCCAACGCGCTCGGCCTGCCCGGACAGCAGGGTGTGCCGAATCTCTCGTCGGCGATGCACACGGCTCACTCCGGCCGCATGGGGCAGGTCAACCTTCCGGAAGTGTGCTACGCCTGCCATCCGGGCGTGCGGACCCAGTGCCAGCGCGACGTCCACTTCGCCAACAACGTAACGTGCACAGACTGCCACGGGACGATGCAGACGGTGGGAGACCCGGCCCGCCGCCCCTGGCTGGATGAGCCGCGCTGCGACAACTGCCACAGCCGCCCGGGCTACGAGTTCGAGCAGCCCGGCACGCTCTACCGCATGTCCGTCGGCCACAAGGGGGTTCAGTGCATGGCGTGCCACGGCAGCCCGCACGCGATCACTCCGACCATCACCGAGGTCGACAACGCGCAGGCCGCCAGGCTCCAGGGCCACCCCGGGACCATTGACACCTGCACCGTCTGTCACACCCCCGGCCCCCCGGGCAACTTCTTCCACAAGGTCGACGATTGAGGCGTTCGAGTGACAACCGCAAGGCAATTCAGCGGGCCGCGCTGCTTGCGACGGCTCGTTCATCCGAATGGAGACGTCCGATGACGATTTCCCTCCGCAGAGTCATTGTGGCGGCGGCCGTGGCGCTCGTCGCCGCCGCCGCGTGGTCAGAGAATTACGGCGTTGCCGATCTGGGTACGCTCGGGGGACCCGTCAGCGAGGCTTTCGGCGTGAACCACTTCGGGCGCGTGGTCGGCGCCAGCACGCTGGAGAGCGGCCACGTCCGCGGCTTCGTGGCCGCCGGGAGTGGATTGATCGGGATCGACCCGGAACCCGGCGACGGACAGACCTACGCCATGGCGATCGACGACGCGGGCGCCGTCGTCGCCCAGTCGTTCGACATGGGCGATCTCACCACGCGCGGGGTGTTATGGGACGCCGGCAACGTTGTCAGCCTGGGCATCCTCGCGCCGCGTGGGATGAACAACTCGGGGACCATCGTCGGCGCGATCTCGCTGAACGACGCGTCGTTCGGCTGGGTCGATCACGCGGCCCGGTGGGAGAACGGCGCGTTGCTCGACTTGGGAACGCTGGGCGGCCACTTCAGCTACGCCTGCGCCGTCAGCGGCACGGGCCAGGTGGTCGGCATGTCGCTGCTCAGCGACGACTTCACCCGCCGCGCCGCGCTCTGGAACGGCTCCTGGCACGATCTGGGAACGCTCGGCGGGAGCAACAGCTACGCCTACGACATCAACGACTTCAACGAAGTCGTTGGCGTGGCCGACACCGCCGCGGGCGAGCCGCACGCGTTCCGCTTCACGGTCAACGCCGCGGGCGGCGTGGTCGACCGCCACGACCTGGGCGTGCTGGGCGGCGGATACAGCTACGCGCTGGGCGTCAACAACCTGGGGCACGTCGTGGGCACGTCCGCGTCGCGCGCCTTCCTCTACCGCAATAACGTGCTGACCGACCTCAACCAGAAGGTACCTCCCGGCACGGACTGGCGGCTCGACGTGGCCTGGAGCGTCAACGATCACGGCCAGATCGCCGGAAGTGGGCTGCACAACGGGCAGCCGCGCGCGTTTCTCATGAGCCCTTACGACGCCGGGGACATGAACTGCGACGGGTCGCTCAACGGGTTTGACATCGAGGCGTTCGTCGCGGCGCTGCTGGACCTGAACGACTACGCCGCCCGGTTCCCGGCGTGCAACGCATTGAACGCGGATGTCAACCACGACGGATCGGTCAACGGTTTGGACATCCAGCCCTTCGTCGCGCTGCTCATGCCGTAGCTTGGACGCGCGGCCGGACGGCTCGTACTCGCCGCGCGCCCGTGATCGGCGTGCGCCGATCCGCGCACCCCGCGCCCGCGTGCGTTGTCGGCGCAGCGCGCGGGCGCGCATCCGGATCGTGCCGACGTCCGGCACGGCGCCCTTGCCGACGCACTCATGCCGTCGTGGACGTCGCCGACGGACCGCCCCGCGGGCGCCCCGCTCGACGGCGCGCTCCGCGGGCCGGCGCTCGGAACGGCTGCGTCCTCTCCTTTTCGGGCCGGATTCGGATTAGACGAATCCGCCGCGCCCGCGTAGCCTGCTGCTCTCTTCGCCGTTTCGCTCGCGCGGGAGCGAAGTGCGTGCGCATCGCGTCCGGCAACATGGCAGGCCGCTTCCCCTCCCCGGATCGTTGCGCGCGGGCGTGGCTGTTCGGCCTGCTCGCCCTGCCGTCGGTTGCCGCGGCACAGGATCCCACCACCCAACCCGTCCACGCGGACGGGCCGGCGCCGACCGCGGGCGAGCCTGCCGCGCACGCCGACCCGCCGCCGGCGTGGCGCGGCCTCGTTTTCGACGATCTCAGCTTCGACGTCGGGCTCGACGCCGAGTGGCACCGCCGCCGCACCGATTCGCGCACCACCAGCCCGTACCCGGCCCGCTACCGGCAGCGCGACTCCCGCCGCGCGCTCGAGGAATCCGTGGGCGCCACGGCCGCGGGCAGCCTCTTCGACGAGCGCGTGCTTCACTTCGACCTCAACGGGCGCTGGGGCGTGTCGCAGGAGCGCTACCACGAGACGCGCCCCGGCCGCGACTTGACCAGTTCACCCGACGGCGACCTGCTCGAGTACGACGCGCGCGCCACACTTTTCCCGGCCGGCAAGCTCAGCGGCACCGCCTTCGCGTCGCAGCAGGAGGACCGCGTCCCGCGCGCCTTCCTGCCGAGCCTCGACCGCAGCCGCGAACGCTACGGCGCGGAGCTGGTCTACAGCGACCGCGTGCTCCCGATGCGCGCCAGTTTCGAGCGCGCCCGGGAATCGCTCAGCAGCCCGGGTTTCGGCAGTCAGGACGACGAGCAGCGCGGGGACACCCGCCTGAACTACGAGGCGACCTTCCAGCCCACCGAGAACCACGCCTTCCGGCTGGACTACGAGTACGACGACCGCTCCGAGCGCTACTCCGGCACACGCACCCGCTTCGAGACCACGCGCAACGACCTCACGCTCAACCACACGCTGCAATTCGGGGCGGACAACCGCAACCGCCTCGAGACGATCGCCCGCTTCCAGGATGAGTCCGGCGACCTGGCGCGCGACCAGGCCGAGGTCGCCCCGCGCCTGCGACTCCAGCACAGCGACGCGCTCTCCACCTATTACGGGGGGCAATACCTGCGCGAATCGTTCGAAGGCCTCGACCTGGAGCTGACGCGCGGCGACGTCGGCCTCACCCACCAGCTCGGCCCGTCGCTCACCTCCACGCTCGGCCTTTACGGGCTTTCGCAACGCGCCGATCGCGGCAGCGACACGCGCGAGTGGGGCGGCACCGGCAACTGGGCGTTCACGCGCGACAATGACCTCGGCCGCTTTTCCGCAACCCTCGGCTACGCCCACACGCACGCCCGCAGCGACGACGGCGGGCGCGGCGGTGTCGTCATCGGCGAGGCCATCACCCTGCGCGACCCCCTGCCCACCTACCTCGCTCATCCCGACGTCCACGTCCTCACCGTCGTCCTCACCGACGCCACCCGTACCCGCATCTACCTTCCCGGTCGCGACTACCTCGTCGTCCGCGGCGGGCGCTACACCGCCGTCAGCCGCCTGCCCATCGGACGCATCGCCGACGGCGAAACGGTCCTGGCCAGCTACACCTATCGCACCAGCGGCGGCTTCGAGCTGGGCCGCGACCGTATCGACACCCGCGTGCAGCAGGACTTCAAGGGCGGCCTGACCCCCTACTACGCCGGAACCCTCCAGTGGGAGTCGATCGATCGCACGCGCTACCTGAGCTTCGACCCGCGCGACATCCAGCGCCACCGCGTCGGCGTGAACTACCGCCGCCCGCGATGGTCCACCGGGCTCGAGTACGAGTACAACGACGATTCCATCGACCCGTTCCAGGCACTGCACGCCCGCGCCGACGTTACGCTGATCAACCGCGTGCCGCACGCACTCGACGGCCGCGCCAGCTTCAGCCATTTCCGCTTCCGCGGCGCCGATGCGCTCAACGCGCGCCAGACCTCGCTGCTGGACCTCGGCACCACCTACCGACTTACGCTCGGCCCGTCGCTCGACGCTCAGGCCGCCGCCGCCTATCGCTACGAGGACGATTCTCTGGCCGGTGTCACGCGCGGGGTCGACGTGAGCGGGTCGCTCAACTGGCGCATCGGCCAGTTCACGGCTCTGTTCGAGGTCGAGTACGACCTGCTCGAGCTGGACCGCTCGCGCGACCGCGCTTTCGGGGCATGGATCAAGCTGCGGCGGACGTTTCCGGTCGCGAGGCGCGCCCGATGAGGCGGGTCACCACCTGGCTGGCCGCTGCGGCGCCGCCCGGCTTGCTGCTCCTGGCGTCCTGCGCCGCCCCCGCCCCGGGACCCGTCTTTCCCACCGTCACGCCCCGGCTCGTCTGGCCCGCCCCGCCCGACGCGCCGCGCATCGAGTACGTCGGCGCGCTGGAAGGCCAGCGCAGCCTCGGCGTCGCGCCCACCGGCTGGGACGCCGTACGGCTCGCCCTGGCGGGCGAGGAGCCGCATTATGCGCGTTTTGTCACCCCGCTGGCCGTCGCGGTCGACGGTGATCTGGTCTACGTGGCCGATCCAGCGGCGGCGGGCGGCCCGTCGGTCCATGTGCTCGACCTCGCCGGTCGCAGCTACCGCGCCATCCGCGCCGCCGCGGGCGAGCCGCTCGCCTGGCCGATCGACGTGGTCGCGGCCGACGGCCGCGTTGGTATTGTGGACGCGCGCCGGGCGGCGGTGTTCTTTTTCGGGCCCGGCGGTCGCGAAACCGGCGCCGTCGGCGCGGGCCTCTTGCAGCGACCCGCGTCGGCTGCGTGGAACGCCGCCGCCCGCGAGCTGTGGGTGGTGGACGCCGCGGCCCACGCCTGCTTCGTCTTCGCCGAGGACGGGACGCTGCTGCGTCGCGTCGGCCGGCGCGGAAACGCCGCGGGCGAGTTCAACTACCCGGCCGGGGTCGCGCTCTTGCCGGCCGGGCCGACCGGCGCCCCGGCGGTTCTGGTCGCCGACGCAATGAACTTCCGCGTCGTGCGCCTTGCCACCGACGGCGAGCCGCTCGGCGCGTTCGGTCAGAAAGGTGACGCGGCCGGCTGCTTTTCGCTGCCGCGCGACGTCGCCTTCGACTCGGAAGGGCACGCGTACGTACTCGACAACCAGTTCGAGAACGTGCAGGTGTTCGACGCCGACGGCCGGTTGCTGATGGCGTGGGGACACGAGGGGCGCGGGCCGGGGCAGTTCTCCCTGCCCAGCGGCATCACGATCGACGCGCAGGACCGCATCTGGATCGCCGACACCTACAACCGGCGCGTGCAGGTCTTTCGCTACCTGGGGTCGGGCCGCGCCCGTCCCTTGGACGCGTGAACGGTTTCGCTGGTTCCGCTTGGTGCGATCCGCCAGACCTACCCGACCTTACGCGGAGGGGTCATCGGGTTCACCGCTGAAAACGCCCTGGGCCGAACCCGCCTCTTGCCGGTTCAACAGGGGACGCTGACCCGCCAGTGCCGGGCGGTCGACGCGCTGCATCACGCGCCGGGCGTGAATCCCATCACGATGTCGAACTGCGCCGACAACTCGCCCGCGCGCGAGTCCTTCAAAGGCGCGAACGCCACCGTCACCGCCTCGCGCGCCCGCGCGTCCCGGATGCCGCGCCAGATGCCGTCACGCTCGTTGCGCGGCTCCCCCCGGATGTAAAGCTGCGTGGTCCACTTCTCCCGCCCCTTGAGCTTCACGGCGAAGTGAATGTGCGGCGTGCGCCCGGGGTACGCCACCGGCTTGATCGTGCGGAAGTAGTATTCGCCTCGCGCGCCGGTCAGGAACCGCCCGAAGCCCTGGAAGTTCCTGTCGCGGCTGGCGTGACGGTCGCTGCCTTCGTGCAGATACGCGCCGGAGCTGTCGACCTGCCAGATTTCGACCCACGCGCCGCGCAGCGGGTCGCCGTGCGCGTCGAGCAGCCGTCCGCTGAGGTGCGTCACCTCGCCGACGGCCGGTGTGATGGCGTCGTTGATGATCAACAGGTCATTGTCCGTGTCGAGCGGCAGGCGACTCGGATAGAACGGACCTTCCGTCTGCGCCGGCGTCCGCGTCAACTCCTGCGCGAACGCCCCCGGAACGGTGAACATCGGGATGCTGAATACCGCCGCGCCGCGCGCCGCCCGCCGCAGGAAGTCGCGCCGCGAGCAAGCCGGCGCCAACGCGCCGCAGCCGCGCCAAGCGTCGCCAACTGCCCCACCAACTGACCCATGCAATGACATTGGTCGCGCCTCCAGCCGCACCCGCGGCGCCCGAACCGCCCGGAGGCGGACGCTGCCCCGGGCGCTCCTTCATGATAGCTTCGGGCGGGAGATTCCTGCCGCGAATGTTTCGTGCAACCCACGGGGCGGCCGCGCGTAGAAAGTGCCGGCATGGAGAGCCCGAGATGGAAACTCATCGTGGGAGAATCGGAATGTCACGCTTGACTCGCTTCGCCGTCGTACCGCTGATCGCCCTGCTGGGCGCGGGCCGGCTCTACGCGCAGGATGCGCAGCCCCCGCGCGGGGAGGCGCAGCGCCCGTCACGCCCCGCCCGTGAGGGGCGCTCCGCCAACCCATCGCAACCCGCCCCGTCCGAGGCTCAATCGGCCGCGGCGCAGGCCCCGCCCCAAGGCGGAAGGCGCGGCGGGGACGCACCGCTTCCGGCGGATTGGGCGTTCCGGACGGTCTCGCTCAAGCACGCAGACTGCCGTGACCTCGCCAACGTGCTGATGCAGGCCGCGGGGATTTACCGCAAGCCCATTCTGGTCACACCCTACGAGGCCACCAACACACTCGTGATCGGCGCCGATGACGAAACCGCCGCCAGGCTGACTGCGCTCGTGTCCGAGCTCGACGTGCCGGCGCCGCCCGAGCCGCGCACCGGGGCCGCGTTCAAGGCCATCACGCTCGCGCACGCCCAGGTCAAGTCCGCGGTCCAGTTCCTGCACGAGCTCCAGCCGCGCTCGCGCGCCCCGCTGCGCATCTTCGGCGACGAGCGCTCGGCCACGGTCTGGCTCGGTGGCGACCCCGAGCAGGTCGAGGCGCTTTCCAAGCTCCTGGCCGATCTGGACTCCCGCCCCAGCCGCGCCCAGGTCGGAGCGCAGCAGGCGGGCGAGTGCCGCGTATACGCGCTGCGGCACGCGGACGCACCACAGCTTGCGGAGCTGCTCGGCAACGTCGCGTCGGACCTCGCCATCGACGCCCGAATCCTCGCCGACCCGCGCACCAACGCCCTGGTCGCCGTCGCGACGGAGAAGCAGCACGCGCGCATCGCCGGCCTGATCGAGCTGCTCGACTTGCCGGGCGAGCGCACCCCCAGACCTGCCCCGGCCAAGTCTACGCCGGCTACCCCGAAAGGCGGATGAACCAGCCGCCTGGCCGATGCAACGAAATGGAACCTCGCGGAGGCGCGCCGGCCCAGGGCACCTGGCGCCGGCGCCTCGCCTTTCGCACGGCACGCGCCTCGCCGCTCTATGCGTCGCGGCTATCATCCTGCTGTCACCCGCACCGCGGGTCGCGAGACCGGCCTCGGACCATGCGGTCGATTCGACGTACCCGCCGCCCGAAAGGCAGGCGGCATCGCCGGCGGAGGTGCTCCCATGTCGCGATTCCATCGGACCGCGTGGGTTCTGCTGCTCTCCTTCCCCGCGCCCGGGCTGGCCGCCATCGACCTCGATTCCGATTCCGACGGAGACGGGCTCTCGGATTATCAGGAAATCCACAAGTACAGGACCCGGGCCGATGCGGCCGATTCCGACGGCGACGGCAAGCCCGACGGCGACTGGGACGAGCGGCGCGAGTTCGCCTACACCATCCGAACGGTGCTGCGCGTCATGCCCCCCGTCAATGAAGCGCACCTGTGCGACGACTACCAGGACGCCCGCGTCCGGCAGCGGACCGACCGCTTCGTCGAGATCGAGGCGATTCACTACCCCTTCAACACCAACGACGCCACCATCGGCGAAACGCGCGACTGGCAGAGCGTCGCCCGGCAGATGCCCGAATACACCCGTCCCGGCGTCACCACCAACTGGGACGACGCAATGCGCCGCGACCTGCTCAAGGCCATGGCCGACGCCGGCATCGAGCTCGACGGGCTTTCCGACCGCGACACCGTGCTGCGCGTCGCACGTTGGGCCCTGCGCGTCGCCCGTCCGCATGACAACTTCAACGCCTTCCACGTCCATTACCCCGGCGGCGTGCCCACCGTCGTTCCCGGGCACGAGGACTCCGTCAAGGGCGACATGGGCGACCCCGCCTGGACCTTCCGCCAGCAGTTCGAGCACGAACTGCTCGGCCGCGAGATGTTCTACAACCGCTGCCGCGGCACCTGCACCTCCACCGCCGTCTACCTTACCACCGTGCTGCGCGCCGTCGGCATCCCCACCCGCATGATCGTCGTCACGCCCATCGTCGACGGCTCGGGCGGCGACAACGCCGAGCTGGCTCGCCGCGCCATCCAGGATCCGCGCGTGCGGCCGACGATCCTCGACGCGCTCGAGCGACTCCGCGGCGCCAACGCGTCCCACACGTTCAACGAGGTCTTTGTCGGCGGCCGCTGGCGCCGCCTGAATGGCGACAAGCTGGGCCAGAACATCTTCGACCCCGGCCTGTTCGGGCTGGTCACGCACGTGCACACCTTCAACGACCTCAGCGACGCCGAGCTGTGGAAGTGGGGCGGACGAAAGCCCGACGAGGTATTCGCGCATCAGAATCCCTATTCGGCGGTCGAGGTATCCGAGCAGACCGGGCGTCACCACGTCCCGCGGGCCGTCGACGCCGTTCCCGCCCCGGCGCCCTCCCCCGCACCCGTCCAGGGAAAGCTGCGCGCCCTGAAGGTGTCCAAGGTGCGCTGGCTCGACGCGCCGGACCTCCCGCAGCGGGTGCGCGAAAGCGAGTTTGCGCGCGACGGCTCGGGCCACCTGTTCCTGCACGTCGAGGAGCCCGGCGCGGACGCCGCCGAGTACAAGGCCTTCTACGACACCGCCGCCAAGCAGTTCCGTTTCGTCGCCAAGGGCCACCCCACGGTCAAGGCGCAGGCGGAACGCGGCTACTGGCTCGACTCCAGCGCCGATTGCCGCGAGTTCTACCTGCGCATCGCGCCCGACGAGATGAAGAAGCTGCGCGACGACGTCGCGTATGCGCTCGAAGTGGTCGGCCAGCGCGACGACGCCCGCTGGATCGTGGCCGCCGGACTGGAAATGCGCCGCACCCGGGCCGCCGGCGGCCCCCCGTCGCTGTCCATCACCCGCGTTCGCTGGCTGGAGGACGAATCGCTGCCGGCCAACGTCCGCGACGGCCGTTTTCAGGCCGACGGCTCGGGGCACCTGTTCCTGCACGCCGAAAAGCTCGCCGACGACAACGCGGATGCCTACGCCCGCTTCTACCAGGCGGCGCCGAAGGAGTTCCGCCTGCGGGCCGCGGGGCACGAGGACGTCCTCGTCCGCGCCGAACGCGGCTACTGGATCGACCCGTCGCAGGATTGCCGCGAGTTCTACGCACGCGTCGCCCCGGACGAGATGAAGAAGATCAAGCCGGGGGTGGAGTACGAGTTGGTGCCGGCGGCGGGCGAGTCAGGAGCGGCAAAGTGGAGCATCGCTCCCAAAGTGAGAGTGACGCGCCGCTGAGCGCACCGCGGATTCGGCACGGGCCCCCGATGCCGCCCCATCGGCCTGCGTTCCGTGTGCCGCATCCGACGTCCAATCCGGCACGTCACCGCCGACCCCCCTACCGCACGTTGAAATACCGCGCCTGCGGGTGGTGGGCGATCACGGCACTGGTCGATTGCTCGGGTTCGAGCTGATACTCCTCGCTCAGCGTCACGCCGATGCGCTCCGCCCGCAGCAGCTCCATCAGCTTGGCCTGGTCTTCCAGCCGCGGGCAGGCCGGGTACCCGAAGCTGTAGCGGCTGCCGCGGTAGCCCTGCTGGAAGAGCTTCTGCCGGTCGCGCGCATCCGCGTCCGCGATGCCCAGCTCCACGCGCACCTGCTTGTGGATGAATTCCGCCAGCGCCTCGGCCGTCTCCACGCCCAGTCCGTGCAGGAACAGGTACTGCTGGTACTGGTTCTCGGCGAACCACTCCCGCGCGACCTCGCTGACGCGCCGGCCGGCCGTCACGATCGACAGTGCGACCACGTCCGTCTGTCCGCTCGACGCAGGCCGCCAGAAGTCCGCCAGGCAGCGGAACGGCGCCGAACGCTGCCGCGGAAACGTGAAGCGCGCAATCTCGCGCGGGACGTGCCCGCGCTCCGGGTCGAGCTGGCCGCCGCGCGGCGCTGCCGAGCCGTTGTCCGGCGGCGCGTAGAGGATCAGGTCGTTTCCCTCGCTCGCACAGGGCCAGTACCCGTAGATCGCCTCGGGCGCCAGGATCTCCTCTCGCTGGCAGCGCTCCACCAGCTCGCGGTAGATCGGCCGCACCTCGCGGTCGATGTAGCGCTTGAACTCCTCGCCGGTGCGGCCGCGCTTGCGGAAGCCCCACTGCACGCTGAAGAGCATCGTCTCGTTCAGGTAGCCCAGCACCGCCTTGAGCGGGATCTCCTCGATCACCCGCGCGCCCCAGAACGGCGGTGTCGGCACGAAGTGGTCGTGGGACAGTGCCGCACCGCTCCACGCGACTTCGCTCGCGGCCTGCGCGGCGCCGGCCTGCGCCGCGGCGCTGCCCTCGAACCGCGGCGCGCCGCCCGCCGTCACCTGCGGCGCAGCGCCCACCGGTGCCGGCGCGCGCCCGAAGGACTCCTCCAGCTTCGCGTCATCGGCCGCGTCGTCGGCGATCTCGGCCGCACCGAACCGCTGCGCGACACGCAGGGCATCCGCCGCGGGCCGGGACGGTGAATGCGTCTGTGGCCCGGACGGAGCTGGCTGCGCCGCACGCGGCTGTGCGACGATCTCGCCCATCAGCCGCAACCCCTCGAACGCGTCCTTGGCGTAGTGCAGCGGCCCACCGTAGGTCGGACGCAGGTCGTCCTCCACGTAGCGCCGGGTCAGTGCCGCTCCGCCGAGGATCACCGGCGGATTCAGACCCTGCTCGTTGAGGACCAGCAGATCGTCGCGCATCACGAGCGTCGATTTCACCAGCAGCCCGCTCAGCCCGATCGCGTCCGCCCCATGCTCGCGCCAGGCGGCAATCACGTTGTTGATCGGCTGCTTGATCCCCAGGTTGAACACCCGGTACCCGTTGTTGGTCAGGATGATGTCCACCAGGTTCTTGCCGATGTCGTGCACGTCCCCCTGCACCGTCGCCAGCAC
>CAYNYG010000056.1:0-21339 GCA_964401365.1 uncultured Planctomycetales bacterium
GACAACGTGGTCGCCGATTGCCCGAGCTGCACATAGTCCAGCCCCACGTCGGAGAGCATCTCCAGAGGCCGGCGGATGCGCGGCTGCGCGGCGAAGAGCTCCAGCGCGTCCGCCACGCTCAGCTCCAGCACGTCCGCGATGGACTTGCCCTTGAAGCGCGCGTCGAGCGTCTCGGCGTTGTAGCGCCGCCCCTGGCACGTGTCGCACGGAATCCAGACGTCCGGCAGGAAGTGCATCTCGATCCGCTTCTGGCCCGCACCTTCGCACGCCTCGCATCGGCCGCCGGGGCGATTGAAGCTGAACCGCTGCGCCGTGTAGCCCCGGGCGCGTGCCTCGGGCAGGCGCGCGAAGAGATCGCGAATGCGGTCGAAGACGCCGATGTAGGTGGCCGGGTTGCTGGTCGGGGCGCTGCCGATCGGTGCCTGGTCCACGTTCACCGCGCCGACGAAGGGCGGCGGCGCCGCGCCGCGTTTCACGCGCCGCCCGACGCCCGCGACCGCGTCGGCCAGCGACTGCCGCTGCCCGCCGCGCACGACTTCGATCGCGCGGTGCGCGCCAGGCGTCAACGGGCCAGCGGCCCGCAGCGCCCCGGCCAGTGCCGGCCAGAGGATGTCGTTCACCAGCGAGCTCTTGCCCGACCCCGACACGCCCGTCACGCACACCAGCCGCCCCAGCGGAATGGGCACGTCGATGTCACGCAGGTTGTTGTGCCGCGCGCCTCGAACCACCAGCAGCGACGCGTCCGGCCCGTCCAGCGTCACCGGCCGCCGGTTGGTCGGCACGTCGATCGCCGCGGCGCCGGCAAGATAGTCGCGCGTCAGCGAGCGCGGGGGCTCGTCCTCCGGCGTGGGCGTTGAACCCACGCCGCGCCGGTCGGGCTGCGACGCACGGGTCAGAAAGTCGCGCGGGGCGCCCTGCGCCACGAGGTGCCCGCCATGGCGTCCGGCGCCCGGGCCGAAATCCAGCAGGTGGTCGGCCGACGCGATCACGTCGCGGTCGTGCTCGACCATGAGGAGCGTGTTGCCCAGGTCGCGCAATTGCTCCAGGGCCGAGATTAGTCGTCGCGTGTCGCGCGGGTGAAGCCCGATGGTGGGTTCGTCGAGCACGTACAGCACGCCCGACAATCCGCTGCCGATCTGGCTGGCCAGGCGGATGCGCTGCGCCTCGCCCCCGGATAGCGTCGGCGCGGCACGATGCAGCGAGACATAGTCGAGCCCGACGTGAATCAGGAAGCGCAGGCGGTTCTGGATTTCCCGGAGCAGCTCGCCCGCCAGACGCCGCTGGACCGCGTCCAGCTTCAGCTCCTCGAAGAACCGCTCGGCCTCGAGCAGCGGCGCCTGGCATACCTCCACGATCGTCCGCCCGCCCAGGCGCAGCGCCGCCGCGTCGGGCCGCAGGCGACCGCCGCGGCAGGCGACGCAGGGGATCTCCGCTACGACGTTGTGCAACCGGTGCCGCAGCACCCAGCTATTCCGAGTCGCCTCGTCGATGGCGGGGAAGAAGCCCTTCCACTGAAAGCGTCCGCCGGCGGGGACCCTGGCGGAGGCGGCACGTCCACCGGGCCCGCGCGGACCGTTCTCGTCCAGCGCGATCCACTCGTCGAGCCCGAACATGAGCTGGTTGAGCTGCGAATCGCTCCAGCTTGTCAGCGGCGCGTCGGGGTCCGCGCCGATCCGCTGGCACACCGACGCCACCATCCGGCCGAAGAGGCCTCGGCGGTCGATCCGCCCCCAGCCGGCGATGGCGCCGTTGAGGGGGGAGCGGTGCGAATCGACGATGATCGACGACGCCGGCGCGCCGCGCTGGACGCCCAGCCCCTCGCACGTTTCGCACCAGCCCAGCGGGCTGTTGAAGCTCAGGTTGTGCGGCGAGAGCTCGGTGTAGCTGTTTCCACAGCGCACGCACGCGAAGCGCTGCGAGTAGACCTGCTCCTGCGCCGGGCGGCGTGTGCTCTGGATCGCATGCCCGGACTCGTTCGTCTCGACCGTTTCCACCTCCTCCTGCACCACCACCATCACGCCGCTGCCCAGCGCCAGCGCGTGCTCCACGCTCTCGGCGATGCGGCCGCGGGCCTTGGGCTGCACCACCGCCCGGTCGACCACGACTTCGACGCGGTGCTTGCGGCGCGCGTCAATCGTCCCGGCCGTCGCGGTCGGCTGCACGGTCCCGTCGATCCGCACCCGCGCATAACCTGACGCACGCAGGCGGTTGAGCATCCCCGCGTACGTCTCTGCGTCACCCAGCGACAGCGGCGCCAGCAGCATGATCGGCGTGCCCGCCGCGCAGCCCATGATCCGGTCACAGATCTCGTCGGCCGTCTGCGTCCCGATCGGGTCGCCGCAGCGGTGGCAGTGCGGCGTGCCCACGCGCGCCCAGAGCACGCGCATGTAGTCGTAGATTTCGGTGATCGTCCCCACCGTCGAGCGCGGGCTCTTGCTGGCCGCTTTCTGCTCGATGCAGATCGCCGGCGACAGCCCCTGCACGTGCTCCACGCGCGGCTTGGTCATCTGCCCCAGGAACTGCCGCGCGTACGCCGACAGCGACTCGACGTAGCGCCGCTGCCCCTCGGTGTACACCGTGTCGACCGCGAAGCTGGTCTTGCCCGAACCGCTGAGCCCGGTGCACACCGTCGTCCGGTGCCGCGGGATCGACACCGTCAGGTCCTTGAGGTTGTGCTCGCACGCCCCGGCCACCGTGATCGGCGCCGTCTCGGACCAGGGTCCCTCGTCGGCGGGAGCCGCGACACCGGCCGCGAGCGGCGGTGGCGCGTGCCGCACCGTCCCGTTCAGGACCTCGGCCAGGGCGCGCCCGGTATGCGACGCATCGCACGCGGCCACCGCCTCGGGCGTGCCCATCACCACGATCTGCCCGCCGCCGTCGCCGCCTTCCGGGCCCAGATCGATCACCCAGTCGCAGGTCTTGATGACGTCCAGGTTGTGCTCGATCACGACGACCGTGTTGCCGGCGTCGACGAAGCCGTGCAGCACCCAGAGCAGCTTGCGGATGTCGTCGAAGTGCAGCCCGGTGGTCGGTTCGTCGAGGATGTAGAGCGTGCGTCCCGTCGCGCGGCGCACCAGCTCCCGCGCCAGCTTGATGCGCTGAGCTTCCCCGCCGGACAGCGTCGTGCTTGACTGCCCCAGCTTGACGTAGTCCAGCCCGACGTCGTGCAGCGTCTGGAGCATCGCCCGGATGCGCGGCTGGCCGTCGAACAGCGCCATCGCCGACTGCACGTCCAGCTCGAGCACGTCCGCGATGGTCCGCTCCCGGTAGCGCACCGCGAGCGTCTCGCGGCTGAAGCGCCGCCCCTCGCACACCGGGCACGTCACCCACACGTCCGCGAGAAAATCCATCTCCACGCGGTTGGCTCCATTGCCCTCGCACGCCTCGCACCGTCCGCCCCCGCGCCGACCGGTCTCCACGTTGAAGCTGAATCGGGCCGGACGGTAGCCGCGCAGCTTCGCGTCCGGAAGCCGCGCAAACAGGTCGCGGATTTCGTCGAACAGCTTGATGTAGGTGGCCGGGTTGCTCCGCGGGGTGCGGCCGATGGGGGACTGATCGATGCAGATCACCTTGTCGAGCTGCTCGACACCGTCGATCCGCTCGTGCCGGCCCGGCGCGTCGGCGGCGCCGTGCAGCCGCCCGGCCAGGGCCGTGTACAGAATGTCGTTGACCAGCGAGCTCTTCCCCGATCCCGAGACCCCCGTGACGCAGATGAAGCGGCCCAGCGGAAACCACGCGTCCACCGCGCGCAGGTTGTTGTGGGACGCGCCGCGCACCACCAGCCAGGCGGCGTCACCATCGCCGCCCGCTTCCGCCTGCCTGCCCGTGCGGTCCGGACCGCCCCCGCCGGGCGGGTGGCCCGGACGCTCGAAGCCGGTCTGCCGGCCTGGAGCGCGCCGCGGCACTGCGGGTTCGACCGTCGGCTTCTTTCGCGCTCGGGCCATGCACCCAACCTCAAACCGAACAAACGCCTGATTCTAGGCCGCCAACCCCGGACGTGCATCCCCCGACGGGCTCGAGGGGCGCAGCCCGCACAGCCCCGCGTTGTCGCGCGATCAGGCGTCGCGGGTGACGCCTCGCCCGCGACGGGCGGCCGGTGAAGGGTCAACGCAGCGTCACGCGCACCAGTTCCTGCGGCTCGAACAATCGCAGGCGTTTCGGCCGGCCGCCGGCGTCAAGCTCCAGTTCGAACATGACGGCCAGCCGCTCGAAGCGGGTCAGGTCCAGCCCGGCGTCCTTGGTGCGCGGGATGGCGATCTCCAGGTGGAACTCGTCGCCCTGGCGCTTCCAGCGGGCCGGCACGTCGCGCGGGTTGGGCAGGACGTTCTCGCGCCAGATGGGCTTCATGCGGATGATCGTGTCGTTGTGCTGCGTGGTGACGCGGACGCCGCCATCAGGTTGCGGGTCGGCCCGCAGGACGATGTTGTCGGCGCCGACGGAGTGCCCGTCGGCGTTGGCGTCCAGTTCCAGGTAGAGTCGCGCGGGGCGCTCGGAAGCGAGGGCGACCTTCTGCACCAGCCCGACGAAAAGGTAGTCGTCGTTCCAGGCCAGGCGCAGGTCGCCCTTGATGTCGGAGTCGTTCATGGCGCGGCTGAAGCCGCGCGGCCCGCTGCGCATGCGGTCCACGGCTCGCGGCCCGCGGTCAGCGGGCTGCTCGCCGCCGTAGACCGGCCACTCGCGGACGGAGACGTTGCCGTCCACCCTGACGTCGCCGCGGTAGACGAGCGTGTCGACGGGGTAGAGGGGGTATTCGTCGCGGCCGTCGGAGGTGCCGTCGGCGTCGGTGTCCACTTCACGGGGATTGGGCTCGAAGACCGGCGCGATCTGGCGCATGCCGAAGGCGCCGTTGTAGTTGGCGAGGCCGGCCGTGGCCATCAGCTCGTCCAGGTCGGACAGGCCGTCGGCGTCCGAGTCGGGTTTCGCCGGGTCGCTGCGGAAGCGCTGCTCGTCCAGGCAGCAGTTCGGGTCGTCATCGGGGATGCCGTCGCCGTCGACGTCGGCCACGACGTGCAGCCGGCCGTACTTGCCCGACCAGTAGGCGACGTCGCTGAACTCGCGGGCGATGGCGGTGTTCCCGTCGTAGTGCGCGCCGTAGGCGGTCGGCAGGTAGTTCCAGTGGAAGTGGTTGAAGTGATAGACCTGGCCGCTGTAGAGGTAGTTGATGCTCATCTGGTGGCCGTACTCGTGCGTGAAGAGCCAGCAGGTGTCGTCGCCGGCGTTGATGGCGGTCATGCCGCTGCCGTCGTGGATGGAGCCCCAGGTATTGCCGCCGCTGCCCGAAAGCACCCATTTCTTCTCATGCGCGTCCCAGTGGCGATAGCCGTAGATCATGCACAGGCCGGCGGAGTCGGCATGCCGCACGCCGTGCTGTTCGAGAATGGCGTCGATCTTGCGATGGTCGTCGTGACCGTAATACCCCCACTCCTCGGCCGGCCCGGGCTCGAAGCGCTGCGGCTCGATGACGTACCGGAAGCGCAGGTTGAGCTTGCAGCGGGAGTTGATCCAGTAGAAACGGCGCGACCACTCGAGCCGCTCCTTGACGCCCGCGATCTCCTCGTCGCTCATCGGGCCGGGGTCGGCAGGGTCGGGGCGCGCGCCGGCGTCGGCCGGGCGCGTGATCAGGTTGGTAAGCAACAGAATGATCACCTCCGCATCCAGGTACTGGGTCCGGCCCGCCGGTGGCCGCGTGGTCGCGACGTAGGTCTCCGACCAGCCGGGGCGCGGCCAGCTCTTGTCGCTGACCAGGAACCGCCAGGCGTAGCGCGTACCCGGCGTGAGACCGGTCAGCTCGACACGGTGAAACACGCCGGGCTGGTCCGGTTTGAGCTCGTGGCCGGCGGCGTCGAACGCCGGCGCCTGCACGACGCGGCGCGCGTCGGCGGCGGGCGGCTGCGGGTAGTCGTACCAACCGCCGTCACCACCGGGCAACGCCGCGAATTCGACGCGGCTGAGCGCGGGCTCCAGCGTCGTGTACTCCAGAACGATGCGCTCACGCTCGCACACGGGGATGCGCAGCGCCTTGGGCCATTCCAGCGGGTCTTTCTCTCCCGGCGGCGTCTCGAACAGTCGCCGCGGGATGGCAAACACACTCCCTCGGTCGGCGTCGGCAACCAGCAGGTCGCCGTCGCGGGCGACGGCGATCCCGCGCGGGTGGACCAGAAACCGGTACGGGAAGAAGTTGGTGCGATACCGTGGCTCCTGGTCGACGGCATCGCTCATCATCACGAAATCGTGATCGGTGAGGGGAAAGTCGCTCTCGGCGTAGAAGAGCTTGCCGCTGCCGCGCTCCACGCATACGTCCCCGGCGCCGAAGTCCGGGTAGGGGTCGTCAGGCCTGGCGAAGCGCTCGAACTCCGCCGACTTCGCCGCTACGTTGACTCGCCACACGCTGAACATCCCGCCGTGACGATTGCGCTCCGGGTCGCGGACCGGCCCGCGCATGTCGGCGACCACCAGCCGCCCGTCGGGGAGAAAGTCGCCGCGCACCGGCTGCGTCAGGCGGTCTTCGACCCGCTCCTCAACGTCCTTGCGCTGCTTCTCACTGTGGTAGCGGCGCGTCCAGGTGTAGGGTCCGAACTCGAAGAGGTACGCGCCGGCGGGGTCGAATACCTGCACGCGGCGATTGCCGCTGTCGAAGACGAAGAGGTTTCCGGCCGTGTCAAACGAGACGCCGAGCGGGAACGCGAACTGCGCCGGCACGGCGCCGGCGGCGCCGAATTCATGAGTCCGCTTCAAGGCAGCGTCGAAAAGCGTGACGCGCGGCTGGTCGCCGCCGGTGAGCACCGCGAGCGCCCCCCCGGCGGCGACGTCCAGCGCCACCGGGTTGCGGACCGGGATGGCCGGACCGGCTTCGGTGAAGTCCGGCGCAAGCACGACGACGCGGTCGGCGTGCGTGTCGGCGATGAAGATGCGGCCGTCGCCGGGATGGACGGCCACGTCCAGCGGACTGGCGACGCCGTACGGTTCGTGTCCCCAGCGGGCGTCGGGCGCATCCGCCAGCTTCCCGCCGGACGTGATCGTCTGTGTCAGCGCGGTGACGAGAATCGCAGTGAGCATCGCGGCATCCTCCGCGGCCGGCGCGGGGGTGCGCGGCGCCGGCGCGCCGCCATTCTACTTGCGCCCGTGCGACAGCGGGACTCGCGCGCACCGCGCCCGGCCGGATCGGTCGTCCCCGTCCCGGCCACGCGGCTCGCCGGCGACTCGACACGGTTTCGGGGTTGCGTCTAGCATCGTGCCGCGCGATGCGCACGCCGTACCGGCGACTTCTGCCCAGGAGTTTCGAACGATGCCCCGCGTCTTGGCCGTCCTTTTCGCCCTCGGACTGATCGCGTCGCCTCAAGCCACCCGGACGGCGCCGCCTGCCGCGCGCCCCGGGCCGCCGAGCACGCGCCCGGCGTCGCGTGCCGCGCCGCAGCCCGCGAACGGAATCGTCTTTCATGACGCGGACGGCAACCGGCGCCGCGACCCGGGCGAGAAGGGGCTGGCCGGCATGCGCGTCTCCAACGGCCGCGAAGTCGTGTCGACCGACGCCGACGGGCGCTATCGAACCACCGTCACCGACGACACGATTCTCTTCGTGATTCAGCCCTCCGGGTGGCGCGCGCCGCTGAACCACAACCGCATCCCGCAGTTCTTCTATCGACACAAGCCCGCCGGCTCGCCGCCGCTGAAGTTCCCGGGCGTCGACCCGACCGGGCCGTTGCCGGACTCGATCGATTTCGGCCTGCAACCCTACGAGGACCCCGCCACGTTCGACGTGCTGTTCTTCGGCGACACGCAGCCGCGCGACCAGCGCGAGATCGACTACATCGCCCACGACGTGATCGAGGAGCTGGCGGGGACGCGGGCCGCGTTCGGCGTGACGCTGGGCGACATTCTGTTCGACGACCTGTCGCTGTTCGAGAGCTTGAACCGGACCCTGGCGCTGCTCGGCGTGCGCTGGCACTACGTGCTGGGCAACCACGACATGAACTACGACGCGCCCGACGACGAGCGCAGCGACGAGACCTACGAGCGCTTCTACGGGCCGTCCTACTACAGCTTCGAGATGGGGCAGGTGCACTTCGTGGTGCTGGACGACGTGCTGTGGCACCCCGCCGCCGGCACGGAGAAAGCGCACTACACCGGCGGGCTGGGCGAAGCGCAGATGGAGTTCCTGCGCAACGACCTGGCGCGGGTGCCGCGCGAAAGCCTGGTGGTGATGATGATGCACATCCCCCTGGTCGAGGTGGCCGAGCGTGACGACGTTCTGCGGCTCCTGGCGCCGTTCCCGCACACGTTCTCGATCTCAGCCCATACGCACTACCAGCAAACGCACTTCATGCCGCCGCCCGGAGACGTGCCGACCACCCGGCCGCACTTCCACCTGGTCAACAACACCGTCTGTGGGAGCTGGTGGACCGGCGCGCCGGACGAGCTCGGAATCCCGCACACCACGATGCGCGACGGCGCGCCGAACGGCTACACGATCGCCACCTTCGAGGGCAACCAGTTCCGCCTGCGCTTCAAGGCGGCCCGCCGCCCGGCCGACCATCAGATGTCGATCTGGGCGCCCGAAGCGGTCACGTCGGCCGACGCGGCCACGACCGACGTGCTGGTGAACGTCTTCGCCGGAACGGAGCGCTCCACGGTCGAGATGCGCTTCGGCGAAAGCGGCGCGTGGCGCCCGCTCGAGCGCCGGCCTGGGCACGACCCCTACTTTTCCGCGCTGAAAGCACTCGAAAAGGGCAAGACGCCTCCACCGGGCCGCAAGCTGCCCGACCTGATCGCCTCGCCGCACATCTGGGCCGCGCCGCTGCCGGCGAACCCGCCGCCGGGATCGCATTTCATTCACGTGCGCACGACGGACCTCTTCGGGCAGACGTACGAGGCGTGCCGCGTGATTCGAATCGAGTAGCGTGGCTGGCCGACGAGCGCACCCTGCTCGTGTACACGCTGGCGAGCGGAGAAACGCGGCGAATCGACCCGTTCGCGGAGTAGCGTGAAACCCGGTTCATCCCCAGCCGTCGACTGCACGACGCAGCAGTTCCGGGATGATGCGCGTGCCGCAGTGCTCGAAGTCCATGAAGATCAGAATGGTGGCGACCTGGTAGTGCATCGTCACCACCCAGCAGAGCACCGTCCATGCGACGCCGCGCGGACGCCGGTGCGGCCCGCACCAGGTCCAGAACGCGTCCCACCCCTGCTGGATCGCCAGCGCCGCGACCTGGGACGCCGCCCACACCAGGAACGACACGCTCGCCCCGTGCCAGACGGCGCAGTACGCGAAGACCGCGGTCGTGTTCAGCGGCGCCGACCAGGCGCCCAGGCCGGCCAGGCCGCGCTTGCCGCCCAGCGGGATGTACACGTAGTCGCGCAGCCAGCGACCCATCGTCGTGTGCCAGCGGCGCCAGAAGTCGCGCACACTCGTCGCGCGCGGCAAGTGATCGAAATTGTCGTCGACCCGCAGCCCCAACGCGGCGGCCGCGCCGGCGGCAAACTCGTTGTAGGCCCAGATGAACAGGTAGATCGCAACCGGCAACAGGTAGAAGACGCGCGAGAGGTGCCGGGTTGCGTATACCTGAGGCGCGGAGAAGAAGTCGAGCCCGTCGCTGCGCCCGCGCGGCAGGTTGTGCACGATCGCCCCCAGCAAGAACGCAGCCAGCGCACCCCCGGCGAAGCGCGGCAGCACCGCACGCCAGTACGCCCAACGCGCGCCGTCCGGTGCGGCGGGCTCGGCGGACGCCGGGCCGGCGATGGCCAGTGAGCTGGCGGGCAAGGGACTGAACCAGCGGCGCCGCGACCGCATCCGCGCGCGCCACGCGTCGAACCGCTCCAGGAACGTGTCGCGCAGCATCACCGGTCCGTTGCGCATGCACGGCACGTACAGCAGCCAGCAGATGGAATCGCCCAGCCGCAGGGGCGCCTGCGCCCGTGCCGCGATCGACACGCCCCACGAGATCATCCGGATCGCCAGGTACGCAAACCCCAGCGCGTGCAGCGCCGGCATGGGCGAGGCGAACCAGTCCTGCCGCGGACGCCACCACAGCGGCAGGATCAGCACGTGCAGTCCGACCCAGGCGGCTGCGACCGTCGCGCGCGGCCCGAGCTCCTCGCGCCGCCGCAACTCGCGCAGGATCATCAGGAGGGACACGCCCGCCGCCACGAAGAGCAGGAGCATGAACGTCGGTCCGGGACCGGCCGTGACGACCAGCCACGCCAGGGCCGCACCGATCAGCGCTGCACGCGGGGCGCGCGGCGCGAGCATGCGGACCAGCGGGATGAGCGGGACGAAGAGCACGACCCCGAGCGGGCCGGACATCATCGCCCAGAATTCCAGTTCGCCGCCGCGCGCCAGCGGGTTGATCAGCGGCGAGGGCGTCGGCAGGTCGATCAAGGCAGAACCGTTACGGTCGACTCACCCGGCGCGAGCAGATCGGCCACGAACGCCACGTCGTCGTTGAGCATTCGAATGCAACCGTGCGAGACAGCGCGCCCGATGCTGTCCGGCTCGATGGTCCCGTGCAGGCCGTACCCCTCGTGTCCGACGGCCGCGCCCTCCACGCCCTCCAGCCCGATCCAGTGCTCGCCCAGCGGGTTCTTCGGGTCGTCGGCGGCGATGATCCGCTTGTCCGGGTAGGACGCCGGCGGGAAGAACGTCGGGTTGACGAGGATCTCCTTCACCCGCCAGACGCCTTCAGGCGTGCCCGGCTCAGCGCCCAGGCCGACGCGGTAGCTGCGTACGTACACGTCCTGGAGGTACAGGTCGATGCGGAACTCGGACTTCACGATCCGCGCGTGAAACGGGCCGCTGGGCACCTTGATCCGCTGGTTTTCCCGGATGCGGGCGGCGTCGCGGATGTTGTTGATCCGCATGATCACGCCGTAGGGCACCTTGTGCGCCCGCCCGATCTTGAGCAGGCGGTCACCGGCCCGGATGGCGTAGTCGACGATCAGCCGATCGTCGGCGATGCGCTTGGGCGAGAAGATCATCTCGTCCGCGAACCGCGCCAGTTGCTCCCGCGCCCGGCGCGCGTCGGCGCCCGCCGGCGACTTCTTCAGCAGCTCGTTCAGCTCGTCCCGCGCAGCGACCCGCTCCCCGCGCTCGAATCGCGCCGCCGCCGCCGCAACCTCGTCGCCGGGCACCGCTGCCACCGGCTTCACGCGCGGCGCCTCCTCCATCGACGGCTCCGCCTCGCGCTCGGCCGCAGACGCGTCCTGCTCGTCCCCCGACCGCGGCTCCGCGGCCACCAGCGCACCCTTGTCTCCAGCCGCGCCGCCGGGCCACGTAAACCGCCCCGCGAGGCCCGGATCCGTCGGCGTCGACGATGCCACCCGATCCGCCTCCGGCGCGGCAGACTGCCGCGCAGCGTCCGCCGCGCGCTCGACCGACCCTGATGAGGGGCGGTCGGGCGCGGCCGAATGGGCCGGCGTTCCGCCCGAACTCGTGCCGGGGCGCGCCAGGTATCCCCAGGCGATGCAGATGCCCGCGATCGTCAGCACAGACCCCACCAGCACGCGGCGCCGTCGTCGCAGCCGCCGTCGATAGCGTGTCACAGCTAGCCTCCGTGGGTCGCGACGGCCTGAATCCGTTCAAGCCTTGCGGCGGATCATAGCGGCACGACCGGGTGGCCGAAAGACGCCCCGGCCCGCGCGCGGCGCACACGGGGGACTCCGATCGCCTTCCCGCTCACGGCTCGTGGCCGGGGGCACGACGGATGCGGCAGGTCGACTGCGCGGCGATGACGTTGGTGGTCAGGTAGTCCGTGAACGTGGCCCGGATGGTGATCTCGTCGTGCGCCGGCGGCGGCCCGGACCAGGGGCACTTCACCGTGTAATGCGCCGTCCAGCCGGCGCTGAACCAGAGCTTGGCCGCCTCGTCGACGCCGACCCGGCACTCACCGACCTGCTGCGCCCCGCCCTCGGCCGCCAGGTCGAAGAGCTGGATGCGAATGTCGCCGGCCGCCTTGAGGGCGTGCCCGTCGCGATCAAGCGGCTGAAGGTGAACGGTGACGCCGTCGTCGCCGGGTTGTCCGTCGTAGTCCGCGCCGCCCGACAGGCTCGCGATCCGTAGTGCGACGGGGTAGTAGATCTTCGCGAACCGGTCCGGATCGAAGTTCTGGGCGCGCAGCAGGCTGGTGCGCAGCTCCTCAAGGGTGACGTCGCGCGCCGCCAGGTCGTTCGACAACGCGGCGACCTGCCGCTCGCGCGCCTCGAGCTTGCGCTGGAGGTCGCGAACTTCAGGACTGGCGCAGCCGGCACACAACACCCCCACCAGCGCCGCGCCCGCGCGAAGTGCGGGACGGCCTGCGCGCGTCGCGCTCGGGCTCGCGCGCGGCGCCCGGTGTTGTCGGTTCACGGCAGGATGAGCTTGGTGCCCACCTTCAGCTTGTCCGGGCTGGGCACGCGGTTCTTGTTGAGGTTCCAGATCTCGCGCCAGCGATTGGGCGTCCCGTAGAGCTTCTTGGAGATGCCGCTCAGCGTGTCACCCTTCTTGACGACATAGGTCTTGCCCGACCCGCCGGGACGCAGCGTCTCATCGCCGCTCGTCCGCGCCGCCGGTCTGGCGGTGGGCCTGGCCGCCGTCCGGGCCGGTTCGGACGGAGGCGCGTCCAGCTCCGACCCCGACAGGTCCGCGTCCGTCAACGCGTCCGAGCTTCGCGCCGCCGCCGGGTTCTCGTAGCTGTCCAGCGGCTGCGTGGCATCGCCGCCCGCCGGCGCGGCACTGTAGGGCTCCGGGTCCTTCTTGGGTTGGTTGCAACCCACGACGAGGCAGACGCCGGCCGCAACAGCCCACCACGTCATTCTGCGAATCATCGCACTACTCCCTTCGCGGTCCGCCGCGAGCACACGCACCCCTGCACGGCGCTTCACGTTCCGCCATTCGACGGCGCCGCCGCCCAGCGTGCACGCGCCGGACGAAGACTAGTAGAACGGTGTGCGCGCGGGTTGTAAAGGCATGCGGCGCGTGCCGGCCTTGGACGGCGCTCAGCCGCGCTGCCGCCGAAGCTGGTTCAGCGCCGCGCGGAAGTCCTTGGGCAGTGGGGCCTCGAACCGCACGGCGCCCCCGTCCGGATGCTCGAACTCCAGCGCCAGCGCGTGCAGCGTCAGCCGTGCGATCAGCGGCCGCTCCTCGTGGCGCCGGCTGGGACGATAGTCGGGTTTGAAGCTCGACAGCAGGAGCCCGGCCCCGCTCCCATACAGCGGGTCGACCAGCAGGGGATGTCCGATCGATGCCAGGTGCACGCGAATCTGGTGCGTGCGCCCCGTGAGCGGATGGCACTCCAGCAGCGTGCATCCCACCAGCCGTTCCAGCACGCGGAATCGCGTGACGCTCGGCTTGCCGCGGGCGTCGCTGACGCGCATGCGCACGCCTCGCCCGGCGGAGATGCGCCGCGCAATCTCGCCCTCGGGCTCGATCACGTACCCGCTGACCAGCGCCCAGTACGTCTTCCGGGCGGTGCGTTGCGCGAACTGGGCCACCAGCGACCGTTGCGCCGCCAGCGTCCGCGCCAGCACCATTACGCCGCTCGCGTCCGCGTCCAGGCGGTGCACCAGACGGAGCGGCTCGCCGGGATTCAGCGGCGGCATCTCGCGCAGCACGTCGCGCAGCGAGCGCGGCGCATCCCGGGCCGCTACGCTCGCCAGGCCGGCGGGCTTGCTGACCACGACCAGCGCCGCGTCGATGTGCAGAATCTCCGGGCGGGCCGCTCGCGGGGGCCGGGCGATTTCGGATCGCGCGCTCATGGTGACGCCGACGGCCTTTCCACCAATCGAAAGCTGACGTCCCGCGGGGGTCCCATCAGGGTCACGCCCGGTGGCAGGACGGCCGTGATGGTCGCGCTCTGCCAGTCCCCGCCGCGCGAGGCGTGCTCGCTGGTCAGCGCAACGAACGCGACCACCTTGTCGGCGGTCAGCGCTTCGACCACAGAACGATCGCCCTCCACGGTCATGTCCACCAGCAGCTCGTTCGAGTCGCGCGCTTCGATCTCGTAGCGCGACTGAATCGATTGCGGGACCTTCCATTCCACCACCACGCCGCGCAGCGCGCGACGCGTCACGCGCCCCACCACGCGCAGGCTCACCGACGCTTCCAGCGGCTCCACCCGCTCGGCCACCGCATCCCCGATCCGCTGCGGGACCGGAATCTCGGTCAGCGTCACGTCCTTGTCGTTCGGAAGATTGGCGAGCCGCGACCCGAGCGGAACGCGCAGAACCCGCCCAGATTCCCCCAGCGAGTCCCACACTCGCTTCGGCAGCGTCACCGACGCCTCCGGCGGGTCGAAGCGGACCTCCGTCACGCTGAGCGCGCCCGTGTCCGCCACCAGCGCCACGCGCCGCACCTCCAGTTCGTCTACGGTGAACTCGAAGATCGGCGGAACGACGCTCACGATCGACACGCCGCGCTCCAGCATCGCCGGCGCCGCGCGCAGCAGGCTGGCCACCGCCGCCGAATACGAGCCGAGGCGGTCGTACTCCTCCCGCACCGGCCACTCCACGCGCAGCGGCTTGTCACCCAGCGATTCCATGATCCGGTGAATCGCGCGGGTCGAGCCCTGGAACACGACGTTGAACACCGCCGGTTTCGGCCGGACGGCCTCGACGTGCCGCCCGCCCCGGACCGCCCGCGGGACGATCTCCACCTGCATCGGTGCGGACTGGATCTGGCTCGCCTGGTCGGCGACGTACCAGATCATCACCGCCAGGGGCGCCACCACCATCGCGCGGCGCGAGACGCGCCACAAACCCGACACCGTCCAGCGCGGGCGGCGCTCCGTCGCGCTCGACAGCCCGCGCAGCCGCGCGTTGAGCTCCGCCTCCAGCTCCTCCAGCCCCAGCGGCCGGATCATCTCCCCCCCGTCGGCGAGCGAAATCACCCCCGTCTCTTCCGACACCACCAGCACCAGCGCGTCCGACTCGTCGCTCATGCCCAGCGCGGCCCGGTGCCGGCTCCCCAGCTCCGGGTCCAGGTGGTCGTCTTCGGAAGGCGGAAACTGGCAGTTGGCGGCCAGCACCCGGGTTCCCCGGATGATCACCCCCAGGTCGTGCAGCGGGTTTCCCGGAAAGAAGATCGTGTTCAGCAGGTTGGCCGATATGTCGGCATTGATGAGCGTCCCGTTCTCCGCCCAGGTCCGCAATCCCACCCCGCGCTCGATCGCCACCAGCCCCCCGTACCGATGCCGCGACAGGAACCCGGCGCTCTTCACCAGCTCGCTCACCACACGCGACGCGATCGCCGCGCCACGCCGCGGAAGCCGCACGTCGCCGGCACGGATGAACGCCCGACGCAACTCCGGCTGAAACGCGATCAGCGCCGTGAACGCCAGCCCGATCAGGAAGTAGCGGTACAGCAGGTCCAGGCGCGTCCACCCCATCTGCACCGCCAGCACGCGCACGCCCAGCGTCGCAACCACCAGCACCACCAGCACGCCCTTGAAGAGCCGGGTCCCGCGCGTCCCCTTCAACACCCCCACGCACCAGTTCACCGTCAGCGCGATCAGCGCCAGCTCCACGATCACCGCCACCGGATCATCCGACGTGAGGCGGCGGTACAGGTTCAGAGCCGTGTCGAACATCACGCAGCCAAGTATAGAATGCCACCGGCACGGGCACTACGGCGGCGTCGCGCCCGCCCCAATGCACACGCGCGCCGCGGCCCGCCCGTGGGACTGTCGCGGGAGAAGCCCACCTTGGACCGCGTCGCCGACACCGTCCTCGAAAACCTGGCACGCGTCCGGCGGCGCGTCGCCGACGCCTGCTCGCGCGCCGGCCGCTCGCCCGACCAGGTCCGCATCGTCGCCGTCACCAAGTACGCGCCGGCGGAAGCCGTCCGCGCGCTCATCGACGCGGGCGTCTCGGACTTCGCCGAGAGCCGCGTACAGCAGCTTCAGCGCCGCGCTCAGGAGTTCGGCGCCTCCCTGCTCGGGCTCGACGAGCGCGGGACGCGACCCACCTGGCACCTGGTCGGGCACCTCCAGCGTAACAAGGTGCGACCCTGGCTGGACGCCAGCCGCGTGCTGCACTCGCTCGACTCGGAACGCCTCGCCGGGGAGATCGAGGCCCGTGCCGCCGCGCTCGGCGCCATGGTCGACGTGTTCCTCGAAGTCAACGTGAGCGGCGAGCGCACCAAGGGCGGGGTCGCGCCGCACGACGCGCCCGCCCTGGCCGACCGGGTCCGCGCGCTGCCGCACCTGCGGCTGCGCGGCCTGATGGCGATGGCGCCGCTGACACCGAGCGCCGGCGACGCCCGGCCGGCGTTCCGGGCGCTGCGCGAGCTGCTGGAATCGCTGCGGGCGGGCGGCGTCGTGCCACGCGAGTGCGGCGGTTTGTCGATGGGCATGAGCCACGATTTCGAGGTCGCGATCGAGGAGGGCGCCACCGTCGTGCGCGTCGGGTCGTCGCTCTTCGAGGGCCTGCCGGCCGTGCAGCCCTCCGCCGCGGACACCGGCTCGTGACGCAGGCGCCTCCCGGCGACGCGCTGCGCGACGCGTTCTGTCCCGGGTGCGGCCACTGGCTTCGAGGGTTGCGAAGCAATCGCTGCCCGGAGTGCGGCGCGGCGGTGGATGCGCTGCGGGCCGGGCAGTCGCAGATCCCCTGGGTCCATCGCGGACGCGTCGGTTTCGTTCGCGCGTACGTGCGCACCCTGTGGTATGTGCGTACGCGCACGCGGCGGTTCGGAAGCGAGTCCGCGCGTCCGGTGAGCTACGTCGACGCAAGCCGCTTCCGCGGGGCGACCCTGGTCGTCTCCGTCCTGAGCCTGTTCGCCGTCTCGGCCACCGTGCTGACCTCGGACCCGGCCGCCCGCGAGCTCGTGTTTCAAGTCGTTGGCTGGGAAGTCGCCCTCGCCGCAGGCCTGGGCGGCGCGCTTTTCCTCGCCGGCCTGGTCGGAATCCCCGGCTACTTCTTTCACCCCCGCCGCCTCCCGCTGGCCGCGCAGAACCGCGCGGTGGCGCTGAGTTGCTATACCTGCGCGCCGACCGGACTGCTCCCGATTCCCGCGGCACTGGCCTGCGTCGGCGCGATCGCCGCGCGCCTCGACCCTTTCGGGTGGGCTGTCGCGGCGGTTTGCGCCACGTCGGCGCTGGTATTCGCCGCCTACCTCGCGATCGCCCACCTGCATATCCTGGTGACGCTGGCCCGCAACGTCCTGCACAGCTCGCGCCGCGCCGTCGCCGTGGGCGTGCTCGTGCCGCTCTCCCGGCTGCTCCTGGCCGGCCTGACGCTGTTGGCGCTGCCCCTCGCCACGGCGTATGTCGTCCTCCTGCTCCAGTTCGCCGGCGAATAGGTCGAGCGGGGCGGGATTGGTTGTCGGGCGGTCCGGTGGTCGCTAGAATTAAAGTCCGGAGTGGGATTTCCGCGTCCGCGTCCGGGTTGGGACGGTATGCGAGGCTCGCACCGCCCGGCCGAACGCGCTTCGGCGCCCGAGCCAGACCGGCGCCGCTGCTCCTGACAGGTCGAATCCGTCCCCGGCGCCACGACGAGGTCGTCGCAATGCCGCAGTTTCGTTCAGGCAAGGTCAACATCGGCCTGCTGGTCGTGCTGGGGGTTCTGGTGGTCGTCGCCGGCGCAGTGTGGGCCTATCGCGCGGCCAGCGCGCCGAAAATCGTCATGAACCCGGGTGGCCCGCCGCTCGAGTTCGTCGTCCGCTGCGTCGACGAAAACTGCGGACACAGCGAGACCGTCTCGGCCGAGCAGCTCAAATCGATGAAGACCGAGAAGGGGATGTATTACTGCTCGAAGTGCAACAAGTACAGCGCGATTCGCAATCGCAAGTCGGGCGGCAGCGTCGTTGATCCGTGAGCTGCCGAGATCACCCGTCCGGATGAGATGAGGAGACTGTCATGCGTCGTCGTGGATTCACGCTGATCGAGCTGCTGGTGGTGGTGGCGATCATCGCCGTGCTCATTTCCATCCTGCTGCCCGGGCTGCAAGGCGCCCGAGAGCAGGGCAAGCGGGCCACCTGCCTGGCCAATCTCAAGGGCATCGGCACCGGCATCCAGGCCTACGCCAGCGAGGACCGCGCCGAGCAGCCCATCCCGATTCACCAGCGCATGATGAAGGCCGAGTCCGAGTACTGGATGTGGCGCACCGCCGGGTGGTTCACCTGGGGCGGCCGCGACGCCCAGAAGGAGTTCCTGCCCGGCATCCTGCTTGCGTCCAAGACCGTCGACACGCCCAACGCCTACAAGAACGGCGTCTACGGGGCCGGAAAGCGCCCGTTGAACCGCTACATCTACGGCACGGTGGCCGACAGCGACTTCAAGAAGATGGAGATGTACCACTGCCCGTCGGATCCGGGCTACCCCAACAGCCCGTTCATCGACGACGCGCCGGCCGACATCTTCGAAAAGCCCTGCTACGAAGTGCTCGGCAACAGCTATCGCGCCAGCAAGTACGGCTTGTATCCGCTGAGTGGGGGGGGGCAGTGTTTCGCCTTGGGGCCGTACGGGCACCGAATAAGCACGCTGCTCAACGCAGCGCGCTTGATCCTCATAGGCGAGCCGAGCTTCTTCAACATGATCGGACAGGACAATGGGAGTTCGTCGCCCGATCCCGTCATCGTGATGGGTTGGCACAAGCGTCTGATGACGGATAACCTGTTGTTCACCGATGGCCATGCGGCGGGAGCAACCGCATACGGGCTGTACGATTTCAGCCAGTCGTCAGAAGGGCAGCAGGCGGCGCAACAGATGAACGCCGTAGCATCATACCTCTCGCGCGGACCGGCATGGACGTTCGACGTATATCCCACTCCGGGTGCACGGATTTGGGGAACATTCAATCCCGGGAACGCGAAATCGAAGTGGCCTTGGTCCGCCGCACAGGACAATCTCGACGGCGATCCTTGATTCGCCGTCGCCCATCGTCGACGTAGTAGCGTGTGACGCGCCGCTCGTTCACCTGAGCGGCGCGTTTCCTGTTTCCGCCCGGATTCCCGCAGCCCGGTCGGATCGGCGCCCCGACGCGCCCCGACGCGCGCCGCCGGCGGGGCCTGGTCGGCACCCGCACGGAGCCGGCGCACGCCGGCCCGGATGCGGGACCGACATGCGCCCGGGCGCCCCTTGCCGATCCCCCTCGCCCGCTCCCCTCCGGAATCGTGTACGCTGTCACGCCGACCCTTGCTCGAAGGACTGGCAATGTCGCTCCTCGTCACCGGATCCATCGGCATCGACACCGTCGAAACCCCGCAGGGTCACGCCCGCGACGTCCTCGGCGGGTCCGCCATCTATTTCTCCCTCGCCGCATCCCTGTTCACCCCGGTCCGTCTCGTCGGCGTCGTCGGCGACGACTTCGATCCCCGCACGCTCGACGCCCTGCGCCGCCGGCCGATCGATCTCAGCGGCATCGAAACCCGCGCCGGCAGCCGCACGTTCCGCTGGCATGGCCGCTACGCCGGCGCCATGAACGAAGCCGAGACCGTGGAAGTCAAGCTCAACGTCCTGGCCGAGCGCGGCGCGACCATCCCGCCGCCGTTCCTCGACAGCCGCTTCGTGTTTCTCGCCAACACGCACCCCGCCCTTCAGGGCGAGATGGCGGACCGCTTCGCCGACGCCGCCCTCATCGTCTGCGACACCATGAACCTCTGGATCAACACCCAGGCCGCCGAGCTGACGCGCACGCTGAAAAAGGTGCATGGTCTCGTGCTCAATGAGGGCGAGGCGCGCCTGCTGTCCGCAAAGCACAGCCTCATCGACGCCGGACGGGAGATCGTCAAGCTGGGGCCGCGCTTCGTCGTCATCAAGAAGGGCGAACATGGCAGCCTCCTGATCACGCGCGACCAGACGCGGCTCGTGCCCGCCTACCCGACCGCCGCCGCCGTCGATCCGACCGGCTGCGGTGACAGCTTCGCCGGTGGCCTAATGGGCCACGTTGCCGCCGCCGGCCGCAGCGACGTCGACGCGCTCCACGCCGGAATGGCGCGCGGCTCCGTCGTCGCGTCCTATGTGATCGAGGCCTTCTCGATCGATGGGCTTGCCGGGCTCAGCCTGGTTGATGTCGAGACACGCCTGACCGAACTGGCCGCCATCACCCGCTGGCGCTGAGCGCGCCGCGCGCCGCCCGTCGCGTTAGGATGCGGCGCCATGTCCCAGCCGCGAATCGCGCCGCGCACCTCCGCCGCCCTGCTCGTCGCCACGCTGCTGGTCGGCCTCGTCTGGCGCGGCGTGATGGCCGTCCGCATGCCCTGCCTGGCCAAGGACGGAGTGACGTTCTGCTGGTACGCGCAGGCGCTGGAGCAGAACGGCCTCGACTACCTGAGGCGCGATTCGACCCAGCAGCACCCGGCCTATCCGGTCCTGATCCTGGGTGTGCGGCGGCTCGCGCGGGTCTGCGGGGCCGCTGACGGACCCATGCTCTGGCAACGCTGCGGCCAGGGCATCTCGCTGGTCACCGGCCTGGTCGTGATCGGACTGAGCGCCGCGCTGGCGGCGCGGCTCGCTCGGCTGGATCCGGCCCTCGATCCCCGGCTGGCCGCATGTCTGGCCGCAGGTCTGGCGGCCATCGCCCCGCTCTATGTCGAGCTATCGGTCGACGTGCTCTCGGATTCCCTGCACCTGGCCTGCTACCTGGCGGCGGTGCTGGCCCTGGCGCACATCGTGCGGCCCGCGGCGGCGCTCACCTGCGGGCTGGCCGCGGGGCTGGCGTTCGCCACGCGCCCGGAAGGCGCCGTGCTGCTCGCCGGGGGCGCCGCCGCCTGGTTGGCCGCCGCCCGCGCGGCGCGGAACGCCGCCGCGAAGCCGGTCGCGCTGCTTCCGCGGCGTCTCGTGCTGAGCGGAGTCCTGCTGGTGATCGGATTCGCCGCGGTGGCGGCCCCGTTCACCTGGGCGATGGGCAGGTTCGCGCCGAAGAAGGACCCGGCGGAGCTGCTGGCGGCGGCGTGGGGAGCCGCGCCCGACCAGTCGGCGCTGTGGCTGCCCGTGGGCCCGCGCGCCCGCCCGCCGCCCTCCGAGACGGCGATGGGGCGGCTGATCACGTTTGATCTCCGCTGGTACGAGATCCCCGGCTTCGTCGCGTACATGACGTTCCGCGCGGGTCGCGTCGTCGTCCCGCTGCTCGGGCTGGCCGGCGCAGCGCTGCTGTGGCGGCGGCGCAAGCAGCCCGTCCTGGCCGGTACGCTCGCCTGTTTCGGCCTGCACGCCGCGCTGCTTTGCCTGCTTCTGCACCGTTGGAACTACCTGGCGCCGCGCCACACGCTGGTGCTTATCGCGCTGCTCCTGCCGTTTGCGGGGGTCGCCCTGGCGCGCGGCTGGCGGCTGGCCGGCGAAGCGCCGCCCCGGCGGGCCGACCGGGAGCCGCAACCGGCGCGACGGCGCGGGGCGCCGCCCGCGCTGCTGCGCAGCGGCGCACTGGTTCTGCTCGCCG
>CAYNYG010000057.1:0-6386 GCA_964401365.1 uncultured Planctomycetales bacterium
GCCGGACGCAGCGCGCGCCGACGAACGTCCTGAAGCACCGCCGCCCACACGGGTTCGGCTTCACCCGTCACGATCGCGTCAACGCGTGTCACGGCCTCGTCCGGGCGCATGGTGGCGTGGATTCCGCCCATGACGACCGGCACCCCGCAACGACGGTAAAAGGCCGCGACCTCGTAGGCTCGATTCGCCTGCGAGGTGAACGACGTGATTCCCACCAGATCCGGCAGCGGCAGGGCCTGGTAGTCCGGCACTCGCAGATTCTCGTCGAACACGGAGATGTCCCACTCGGGCGGCGTCAGCGCGGCAACGGTAAGTAATCCGAGCGGTTTCCAAACACGGTAGCGATTCCACCGGCTGCCCTCTCGGCCGGTGAGACCGACCAGCGGGTTGCGGGGATTGACTAGGTAAAGGCGCATCGCGTGACGCTCTCACACCCCTCCCACGAAGATCCGATCCCGCCAGCGACGGCGACGCGACCGGGACACCTGCGTGCCATGTTTCGGGCCCCAGGTCCCGCCGAGGCGCGAACACGGGACAGCGTTTCCTAGCGACGCTGAATCTACCGTCGCGCGACGCCACGCCGGCCGACAGCGGATTACCGCCGGCTGCGTCGAATGGGGAGACCATTCACCGCAACATGCCCGGGAGCACGGTGACGAACTGGCCGGCAGACCCCGTATTTCAACGCGAACGCGCGGCAGGTCGCCTGAACGAGCTTCGCGAGCGCCAGGTAGGGGAACCAGCCGAGCCGCGCTGGGGGGGTCGGATTGGAACTCAGACGCGCTGGACACGCTTCGACTGGGCACGATCGCCAACAAAAAAACCGGCGCGACTGGACGCTCTACAGCGTACCGCCACGCCGGCATACTTGTTAACCGGCCTCCCGGACCAGCCGGGCTGCCTTCCAACCAGTCTTCCGACGATTCTCTCTACCCGGAGATTGTACAAGGGCGCCCATCGCATTCGCAACCGGGCCAGGCCTCGCGCAACACCGCGCGCGTGCCGCGGCACGCGCCGACCGCTCCTGTACGGTTTGCGCGTCAACCCGGCGGCGCCGGGCAACTGCGCACGTATTCGAGCAGGTCGGAAAGCCGGGCGGTGGCCAGCGCCACGCAACTATCCGCGCCTCCATAGTAGACGCGCAGCGTGCCGCCCGCGCGGTCGAGGATCCACCCGCACGGAAAGACGACCCCGCTGACGTCGCCGTGCTGCTCGTAGGGCGCCGCGGGCGCGAAGATCCACTCATCGCTGCGGCGCAAGACGCGGCGCGGATCATCCAGGTCCAGCAGCGCCAGGCCGAGGCGATAGAGACAGCCGCCCGGTGTTTGGCGCACGCCGTGGTAGAGCAAGAGCCACCCTTCCAGGGTCTCCAGCGGCGGCGGACTGAGGCCGATCTTGTTCGCGTCCCACCAGGCGCCGCGCCGGGCGTGCAGCAGGATGTGGTGGTCGCCCCAGTGAATCATGTCCGGCGAGTATGAAAGCCAGATGTGCGCCCCGGAACTGCCGGCGGATACCGGGCGATGGATCATCGCGAAGCGATTGCCGAAGCGGCGCGGAAAGATGGCGGCGTCCTTGTCCTCAGGCGGCATGACCGGACCAAGCCGCGAGAAGGACGTGAAGTCCTTGGTCCGCGCCAGCGACACCATTGGCCCGCTGGGCGAGTAGGCCGTGTAGGCGACGATCCACTCGTTGCGCTCCTCGACCCAGGTCAGGCGCGGGTCTTCGACGCCCCAGGTCTCTTCAGCGCTCGCCGGGTCGGGTGCGAAGCTGGGCCGCGGATCGATGCGCCAGTCGGTGACGCCGTCCTTGCTGCGGGCGACGGTCAGGTGCGAGTGACCACGCCGATCCTCGACCCGCACGAGCAGGACGGTCTCGCCGCCCACTTCGCATGCGCCCGCATTGAAGACGCTGTGGGCCGGATAGGGCCAGTCGTGCGCGGTGAGGATGGGGTTCTCGGGATAGCGCAGGAACAGATCGGCGTAGGCGCTGACAGGTTTCGATTCTCGATGCACTTTAATCCCTTCATTCAAAGGCGTGTCATCCGTGCTCACCGTCGATCAATCGATCCCTGGCCCGCCGCGCGGGGCAGGTTCCGGCGGCGTTGCCGGCGACGGACGCCCGTGTTCGGGTCGCTCGCGCGCCGCGTCGTAATTCAAGCCCCTCTCCGGCGGCTGGCCGTAGAGCTCGGGGTGCTGGTACATGCCGCGTTCGACACCATGCTTTTCGACTTCGACAGGCGCGCCGTGTTGCTGGACCCAGCGGTCGTTGCGAACGGCCTTGACTTCCCACGACACCTTCGCTCCCGGTGCGCCGCCGGCGATGCGGAACGAGCAGAGCGGCGCAGCTTCGCCCGGCTCGGCGTTGGCCCCGGCGCTCAGCGCGGCCTCGTCGATCTCCACGGCCACGTGCAGCATCGGCATGGGCGCGCCGATGCCAGTGAGCGTGTAGCGCGGGTCCTTGTTGATTTTGGCGAAGTAGCGCGGCAGCTCGACTACGGCCCCGCCCGCGCCGTCGAGCCGGACAACGCCGTTGTAGACGTTCTGTGGCTCGCTGCCCTCATGGCAATAGTGCAACAGGTACTTGTTTTCCGGATCGTCGGGGTGGTCGATGCGGAAGTCCTTGGTACCGAAGACGAAGAGGTTGTCGACGACGGCCATGTTGCCGTTGCAGTAGACGCCCCATCCCCCGGGAAGGCCAGCCTGGCCGTAAACACCGGCGTTTTGAGTCGTGCCCGAGGCGGCGGTGGCGATGCCGTAGACGCCGAACCCGCCGGGGCTGTCGCTCTGTCCGTACACGCCGAAGTTACCGCCGGTTGCAGAGGTGGTGACGCCGTAGACACCGATCCCGAAGGGGCTCTCGCTCCGTCCGTACACGCCGTAAGTTGCGCCACTGGTTGGGGTGGAAAAGCCGAAGACGCCGATCCCGGACGTGCTGGTGCTTTCGAAACGCCCGCCGAAAGTGACACCACCACTACCGGTGGCCGATCCGAAGACGCCCACGGCGTTGTCGGACGAGCTGGCGCTCAGCCCGTATACGCCAGAGGTGGCGCCGGTCGAAGCTGCGGCAAGTCCGTAGACGCCGCGTCCCGAATTGCTGTCGCTCACGCCGTACAGGCCGGTTGTCACGCCGAATCCTGCGGTGGCCTGACCGACAACACCGTTTCCATTTGTACTGGCTGTTAGGCCGTGGACACCGTAGGTGTTACCCGCGCTGGTGCTGCTGGCCTCGCCGACGACGCCGCGGCCGGCCGTGCTATCGGTCAGGCCGTAAAGCCCGACGGTTGAGCCGCTGGCGGCGGAGGCCCAGCCAAAGGCGCCTCGCCCGGACGTGCTTGTCGTCAGGAACTCGCCACCGTAGGCGCTGCCGCTGCCCGCCAGGGCGAAGCCGATGACGCCGCGGCCGGACGTGCTGTTGCTCTGGCCCGCCACGCCGTACGTGCCTCCGGTAGCGGCGCTGGACAGGCCGAAGACAGCCAGGGAGCTGTTGGCCGTGGAGGCGTTCTGAACCCTCAGGATATGCACGGCGTCCGTGCCGCTCAGCGTGAGCGGCACGGGGACGGACTGGAGGAACATCGTCGAGTCCAGCCCGTCGAGCAGGTCGGCATTCGAGGCGAATAGAGCGTTGGGCGCGGCAGTAAGCGCCTGGCGCGGCGACAACGACACGAAGCCCGTGCCGTTTCCGCAGCCCAGGCCCGTGTCCGCCCGGACGTCGATCGCCAGGAAGCGCTCCTGCCCGGCGAACTGATTGCCGAAGTCGAGCGGCACACTGAACAGCCCGTCGGCGACGTTCACGTTGTCTGCGCAGAGCGTCGCGCCGACCTGTGCGCCGCCTGAGAGCGCGTCATACAGCCGGAAGCGCAGGTCGTGCAGACCATTGGCGGGGCTACCGGCGTTCTCAAGCCGCCCCTGGTAGGTGAAGCCGGTTCCCAGCGGCGTCTGCGCCGCAGCCAGGAATGTAGTGGTCAGAACGCCCAGTATGCTGGCCGAACGAATCACGAGACGGTTCATCACTCAATCTCCTCCGATGGCACACGATCAGGCGCGCGGCTCAGCCCGGCGCGCTTGGTTTCTTGCAGAACGCTCAGATGCTGAGCCTCCGTCGCCAGGTACGCCAGCGTCGATTCCGCGCCCTGGTTGCGGTTGACGCCGCCGGCCTGGAGGCCGTCGCAGCAACCACCGCTTCGAACGTCAACAAGGGGCTGCGCCAGGCTATTGCGACCGTGAAACCAGCCGTGTGTGCGCCGAAAGAGGTTGAGGTACTTCTCGTCCGCGCGCGAACGAAAGGCAACCAGCGCGGCTTCGGCCATTGTCCCGGCTTCTACCGGCTGCTGGTCATAGGGAGCCTTCGCCTCGCCGCGTGAATACCAGCCGTTGTTGCCGACTGGCCAGAAGGCGTCGTCCACCGTGGTTTCGCGATCCAGGAAGGCCAGCGAGTCCTCGGCGACGGCAAGGAATGAGCTCTCTGGCCAGCGCTGCGCGGCGATGAACAGGGCGTGCGGCATCACTGCGTTCGCATACGTCATCCGCGACTCGAACCAGTGCCAGTCCGGTCTTCGGGACCGGTTGTAACATTCGACCAGGCTTTCGGCAGCGAGGCGGGCCACGCATTCGAGCGGCTCGATGTTCTTCACGTGCGCCGTCCACAACCGACCGCAGGCCAGAATCACGTACGCCTGCGCCCGCAGGCTCTTCAGCTCCGCGAGCGTGGGCAGAACGGCGTCGATCAACTCACGGGCAAGGATGCGGTAGTCGTCCGGCAGGTCGCTGGCAAGAACCTCGGCCAGCGCCCGGACGGCCTGACCCTGACAGTCGCCGCGGCTGTCGGTATCCAGCCACTGGCGTTGGTAGCTCATCAGGTTGTGGAACCCACCACCGGGGCGACGGGCGTACTCCAGCAGGCTCAGATAACGGGTGATGCGGTTCAACATGCGCTCATCTGGGCGGTTGGGCCACAGTTGCACGCAGAGTCGAAGGGCGCGAGCGTTGTCGTCGATGGTGTAGCCGCTGTCGCGCCGCGGGAGACTGTAGATCGCATGCTGGATCAGTCCCGTGGAATCGGTCAGTCGGTCGAGATGATCGAGCGGGACCTCACCCGGATTGCACAACGCGCGCCTCCGGAGTCGACGAGCCGACGAATCCTCCCGGCGGGGCACGGTCGAGTCGGTCCCGCACGTCACGCCCGTGCCGCGCCGGCGGCGCCGCGACTTGTTGAAACAGGCGCAGATACTCGCGCCCGACATTCGACCAGCGCATCGGTTTGGCGTATTCGTACGCCTTGCGGCGCGTTTCGATGCGCAGGGCATCGTCAGCCAGGAACTGCAGCGTCGCATCGGCGAGGGCGTCGCTGCACCCGAACGAAACGAACAGGCCTCGTCCTTCGGCCAGCACCTCGGCGGCGTAAATGTATGGGGTGCTGACGACCGGGCGCCCCGCCGCGATCGCATAGGCGAGCGTGCCGCTGGCGATCTGGTCCTTACCCGCGTAGGGCGTGACGTATACGTCGCACGCCTGCAAGTGCTCGAGCAATTCGGCGAGACTGAGGAACCTGTTCACGAATTGCACATGCGCGCCGATGCCCAGGGCGTCGGCCAGCGCGGCGAGGGACTCGCGGTACACCTCACCTTCGACGCGTTTGACCTGCGGATGCGTGACGCCCACGATCAGGTAGATCGCGTCGGGAAACGCGTCGACGATGCGAGGCATGGCGCGGATCATGTGCTCCAGGCCTTTGCCGCGATTGATCAGGCCAAAAGTGCAGATGACGCGGTTTCCGGCAAGCCCGAGGCGTGCCTTGCACTCGTCGTCCGAGAGATCACCGAGTCGGGGGACTCCGTGCGGAATGACGTTCACGTCGTGGCGGGGCACGTCGTAGACGTCGGCCAGCAGGTCGGCGGCGCTCTTGGTCATGACGATCATTGCGCGGCTGAGCGCGGCTAGGTGCCGAATCAGGCGTCGGGGAATCGGCGCGGGCTGCGTCATGAGCGTGTGGAAGGTAGTGACGATGGGCTTGCTGCACGCGATCAGAAAGTCCAGGACGCCGGCGCCCCACTCGCCCGGATAGAGACCGAACTCGTGCTGCAAACTGACGACGTCATAGGGGCCGTCGTTCGCCGCGTCCGCCAGACGCCTGTACGCGCCGACCCGGCTGTTTTCGATTACGTGCACGACCCGCGGATCTTCGCATCGAAACGCGCTCGTCTTGCGGATCGCGGCGATCGAGGAGACGGGTCTGCGAGCCGCACCATCGAATGCATCGGCGGAGTCCTTGGTGAACGTGGCGAGTCCACACTCCTCCGGCGGATATGTTGATACGAATAGAGGTCGGACGCACGTCATAGGTCACCCTTTCGGCCCGTTCGTTCGGAATTCGTCGCCGGTCCGGGGCTG
>CAYNYG010000057.1:6486-18083 GCA_964401365.1 uncultured Planctomycetales bacterium
TCATAGGTCACCCTTTCGGCCCGTTCGTTCGGAATTCGTCGCCGGTCCGGGGCTGGAGCGCACGGCGCGCACGACGCTGCTGACAGAGCCGCGCCCGCGGACGTACGTGAAAAACCCGAGCAAGTCGCGCATCGCGCCATAATTGGCAGACCACGCTGCACGCCGAACTTGCGTCGCGTCAGTCGTGCTTGATCTCGATCACCTGTTTGTTCTTGTCCCAGAAGCTCTCGTGGCAACTGATCTTCGTGCCGCCGAGTATCCACACGATCAGGGCGATTACGAGAACTGTGCCGACGACGCCGATCAGAGTTCTGTTCATGTTCCTTCGCCTTTACACGACGCGCACGAACCGCCGCGCCGCGGGGCAAATTGGCCGGCACCCCGGCGGCGGCGGCTCGGATAGTTCGTGCGAGCTGTGATGACCTACGGACGGCGTCCAAGCCAGGCACGCCGCCGCTCGTCCGTTGCGAAACTCGAAATCGTGATACAACTCCGGGCGCATCCCATGGCTCCGCGCGGAATGCGTCCGGCGTGAAAGCCGGACGCCATTTCCTCGATGGCCGGCTACGGCTGCTTTTTGAGTGTCAGCGTCGCGTCGGTTCCCTTGATGCCCTTGACCAACCTAATCGTCTGGTCGTTCGGGCGTCGGACGGAATAGCCATAGCTGCGGCCGTGCTTGTCTACGAACGTGAGGTAGCCCTTCTCGTCCAATTTCCAGGTTCCGAGAGACTGCTCCACGTATCCGTCGTAGTTGAGCTCGGCCGTGTAGCTCCCGTCCGGTTGCAGCCGCAGGTCCGCGCTGACGAGCTTTCCGGTCTGCTCCGCCGGTCGCAGGAGCATGAACTGATCGCGGGCCATTTCCGGCTTCAGGTCACCGCCGCTCCAGCGTCCGGCGAGGCTTGCGCATCCGGACAGGCCGACGAGCACTGCGAGACAAAGCAGCGAGCCGAGAGTCCGGCGTGCAACGTGTGTGCCAGGGTGATTCACGTCGATTCTCCTCTTCATGGACGCGGCTCACGACCGAGTGCGTGACGCGCGTCGATTCACCGTCCACCGAGAGCGATCAGAATGAAAGGCGACGGTTCTGGATGATCCGTACGGCGACGACGACGAGTGCCAGCACCAGCAGGATGTGGATGAACCCGCTCATCGTGTAGGACGTGATCATGCCCAGCGCCCACATCAGGAAGAGTAGTACGACAACTGTCCATAGCATGAGGTTTCTCCCAAACACGTGTGAAGGACGCCCGCGTCGGGAGGCGGAGCCGGCTGAGCCAGCTCCGCGTCCCGCGCACTCGGGCGCCCACTCTTACTTCGACACCGGCCAGACATGCTTGCCGGAAGCGTCGATCCATCCGGTCTTCTGGCCTACCGTGACGCGCGCGACGCCGTCGCCGAAGCCGCCGGCATCGTCGAACTGCGGCTCGATGATGGTCTTGCCGCTCATGTCGATATAGCCCCACTTGCCGCCGACCCTGACCGCGGCCAGGTTGTCGCTGAACGACCGTGCCTCGTCGTACGTGGGGTTGATGGCGACGCGGCCCGATTTTTCGGCGTAGCCGTACTTGGCGCCGACCTTGACGCAGGCCATGCCGCCGGAGAACGTCTCGGCCGCATCGAACTGCGGCTTGATGATCACGTCCCCGTTCTTGTTGATGAATCCCCACTTGCCGTCGAGGTGAGCCGGGGCCAGTCCCTCGTTGAAGTGGCCGCAGTGCTTGAAGCGCGGGTTGATCTTGAACTTGCCCTCATTGTCGACGTAGCCGTATTTTCCGCCCCAATCGCCGCCGGCCTTTACGCGCGCCAGCCCGTCAGAAAAGTCGGATGCCTCGTCGAACTGCGGCTTGACGGCTAACTTGCCGGACTTGTCGACAAAGCCCCACTTTCCCGCCTGCTCCACGCGTGCCAGCCCGTGCGAGAAGTTGCCGGCGTCGCTGTATTCGTATCCGATGACGACTTGCCCGGTCTTGTCCACGAATCCGCACTTGTGGCCGACGAGGCCGTCCCGCTTGCAGACGTGGGCCAGCCCGTCGTAGAAGTCTGCGGCGGCGTCGAACTGGTTCGGGATGGTGACGGCGCCCTTCTCGTCGACGAATCCCCATTTGCCTTCCTGCTTCACGCGGCCGAGCCCTTCGCGGAAGTAGACGGCGTCGTCGAACTGATACGGGATGACGACTTTTCCGGTGCGGTCGCCAAAGCCCCACTTTCCGTCGGAGACGACGGGGAACGGCGGCTCGGCCGCGAGCGCCGCCGCTGTGGAGAGAAACGGAATTCCGATCAGGATCGTCCTCACGAGGTTCATATGTTGCTCCGTTGGTTGGTTCCTGTGCTTGGCGGGCCGTCCGCGGCCCACACGTGTTCGTCGCTCATTTCCGCTTTCGCCAGCCCCTGCGCGGGACCGCGCCGCTGCTGGGCACCTTGGATGCCCAGGCGTCGCTGCGCGGCGGCGGTGACGCCGAGTACCTCGCAGCGCGCGTCGCGCTGCTCTCGTCGGCGCCCGTCAAGGCGCGGACCACTCGCACGACTTCGGGCAGCAGAAACGGCTTCGCCAGAATCGCCTGCGCGCCGCATAGACGCAGGCCGTCCGCCGTGTAACTGCCGAGATATCCGCTCATGAAGCAGCAGCGCACCCGAGGCGTGATTTCCTTCAGCGCCGACAGCGTCTCGGGTCCGTCGAGCCGCGGCATGCGCACATCCAGCAGCGCGGCGTCGATTTCCTGGCAGTGATCGCGATACAGAGACACAGCCTGCGCGCCGTCGCCCGCCAGCCAGACAGCGAAGCCTTCGCGCTGCAACCCGAATTCGAGCACGTCGAGGATTTCGGGGTCATCGTCAGCCACCAATACGCCGTGTCGGCGCGTGGTCACCGCCGCCTTTCCTTGCGCGAGTCGGTCGTGCATGTGCGAGTCCTCTCGTTTCGGCGCCCGCGGGCTTCCGACATGCTGCGTCGGGTGTTCGCACCAGAAAACCTCCGGGGTCCGGTCGGCTCCCCAGCGAACCGGTTGCCCCGGAGGTGTAATAGTCATTGAACGAAACGGCTCATTCGCCGAAGTCTCCCGGACGCGCGACGGGTTTGGGCGATTTATCACGGTCCATCCGCCCCGCCGGCCTCCCAGGTGGACACTGGGATGCCGCTTTTGAGCAGAAAGACCTGGACGATCGTCCCTGTGGCGAACACCGCGACGACCGTGCCGGTCGAAGGCTCCACCTCCGCCGTCGCATCGCGTACTTCGATCCCGGTGATTTGCTTGATCTCCGCGCGCAGGGCGGACGCGTTGCTCGCGAACAGCTCGCGATGGAACTCACGGACCTGGGCCGCTCCGGCCGGCGTGCGGGCCAGCTCCTTCTCCGCCTGCGAGAGCGCGCCATGCAACGTGATCACCAGAGTTCCGTCCGCCTGGACCACCGTAACGCCGGTGGGCATCACACCCGTGCGCCGCCGGCCCAGTTCGCCGGCGGCGTCGGCGATCCGTTGCGCCATCGTCAGAGGCTTGCTCATCGAATCCATCCTCGACGCAGATCGTGCTGGAAAAAAAAAGACGTGCCCGCACACCTTGCGGTGTACGAGCACGTCGGCATACGTCGTAACAGGCCTCCCGGGCTGGCCGGGCTGCCGTTTCGTCAGTCGTCCAACAAGCTGACTGTCGTCTTCGAAGCTGCGAACCGCGAGACTACGCCAGCGACTACATCATAGCACGGTCGATGCGAAAAACAAGCCGGCGCTGTCGATTCTATTCGTTCGGCGGACGTTCGTCTGGCACTCGTGCCGCGCACATCGAACGGGAGGCGGCGGGGACCCGTCCACCAGAATCCAGGGTCGGGAGGGGTGAGAGTCCCTGCCCCGCCGTGGCATCGCCCTGGCCGACGGAGGCGACGCTCGGTGAAGCGGGGTGGCCATCGTCCTCGGCCTGGCGCGCCGGGCCGGCCATCGGTGGCCGTGGGTTGGCGATCCAATCGCAACGGCCATCGGGGCGGAACGGCTGCGTGGCCACTGGGCAGATTCGCCTTTCGCCGCGCGGATCGAGAGGTTAGTGTTGCGCCGGGCCCG
Source organism: uncultured Planctomycetales bacterium (assembly GCA_964401365.1). Lineage (GTDB taxonomy): Bacteria > Planctomycetota > Phycisphaerae > UBA1845 > Fen-1342 > CAYNYG01. The sequence goes on from CAYNYG010000057.1 coordinate 10,535, forward strand.
GTTCGGGCCGTCGGGACAGGGCCACATGGCCGGTGCGGATCGCGAGCTTCTGGAAAGCGCGGTATCGGGCGATGCGGAGGCTCTGCGCGAGCTGCTGAAGCTGCATGGCCCGCGTGCGCGCAACGCGATCTGCGGGCAGATCGACCGGAAGACGCGCAGCGTGCTGGACGAGGACGACGTCATGCAGGTTGCGTATCTGGAGGCGTTTCTGCACTTGCCGGAACTGGCGGCACGGGACACGGATGGGTTTGTGGCGTGGCTGTCGCGCATCGCGCAGCACGTGCTGCGCGACGCGATTCGCGGCCTGAATCGGCAAAAGCGGCCACCGCCGGGCGGACGAATCTCCGTCGGCGCTGGTCGGGACTCGCACGCGGCGCTGGTGGCGCTGCTGGGGGTGACCACGACGGCGCCGAGCGGGGTCGCGGCCCGCACGGAGGCGACCCGGGCGGTTGAATCCGCGTTGCAGGAGCTGCCAGCGGACTACGCGCGCGTGGTGCGGTTGTACGACCTGGAGGGGCAGGCGGCGTCCGCGGTCGGGGAGGCGATGGGGCGATCGGTCGGCGCGGTGCTGATGCTGCGGTCCCGGGCGCACCAGCACCTTCGCCGAAAGCTGGGCTCGCCGGCGCGCTTTTTCAGTGACGAAGCGTGAGTCGGCGGCGCAGACGGCGTCCGTGTGGTTGAGGCATCCGGGAGTTGTCCCAACATGGCGCCCGACGCAGACAGGCACCCACCGCTGGCCGACGCCGACCACGAACTGGTCGAGGCGGCCTGGCGGCAGTATCAGGGGATTCCGACATCCGCGGGCGTCGGCCGCGGGCATGCGGGTGCGCGGTCCGCGCCACCGGCGATGCCGGCGGACGCGTTTTCCGGGTACCGGATTCTGGGCGAGATTCACCGCGGGGGGCAGGGTGTGGTGTACCAGGCGCTTCAGGAATCGACGCGTCGCAAAGTGGCCATCAAGGTGCTGAAGGAGGGGCCGCTGGCCGACGCGGTGGAGCGGGCCCGTTTCGAGCGCGAGGTGGACGCGCTGAGCCGACTGAAGCACCCCAACATCGTCACGATCCATGATCGCGGCCAGGCGGGCGGTTACTCCTACCTGGTGATGGACTACGTGGCCGGGGACGCGCTGGACGACTACCTGGCCGACAACATTTTCGACACGACGCTGGAAGGCCGGCTGGCGCTGTTCGTGAAGATCTGCGACGCGGTGAACGCGGCCCACGTGCGCGGCGTGATTCACCGCGACCTCAAGCCGGGCAACATCCGCATCGACGAGGAAGGGGAGCCGCGCGTGCTCGATTTCGGGCTGGCGAAGTTCGAACTGGGGGGCGGGGTCGCTGGGGCGCTGGGTCGTTCACGGAACCTGACGGAGAGCGGTCAGTTCGTGGGATCGTTGCCGTGGGCGAGCCCCGAGCAGGCTGCGGGTCGGTCGGACCTGATCGACACGCGCACGGACGTGTACGCGTTGGGGGTGATTCTGTACCAGATGCTGACCGGGGACTTCCCCTACAGCGTCGTTGCGTCGCTGCCGGACGTGCTGAACAACATCCTCCACGTCGAGCCCATCCGCCCGCGGACGATCCAGAGCGCGCTGGATGACGAGATCGAGACGATTGTGCTGAAATGCCTGGCCAAGGAGCCGGAACGCCGCTACCAGAGCGCCGGGGAGCTGTCGCGCGACGTGGGACGATATCTGGCCGGCGAACCGATCGAGGCCAAACGAGACAGCCACTGGTACGTGCTGCGCAAGAGCCTGCGGCGGCATCGTACGGCGGCGGTCTTCAGCGGCGTGCTGCTTGTATCGATGATGGCGTCGGCAGTGGTGATGTTCGTCCTGTACCGCGAGGCCGAGCACGCACGGCGGCAGACCGCCGCCCAGCAGGTGAAGGCGGAGGGCCAGGCGGCGCGTGCCACGCGCATTCAGGAGTTCCTGGCGGAGATGCTGTCGGCGGTCGACCCCGGCTCTGCGGGCGACGAGGAAACCCGACTGCTGCGGCAGATGATGGACGACGCGGCCGGGCGGATCGAGCGTGAACTGAAGGGCGAGCCCGAGGCCCAGGCGTCGATCCACGCCACGATCGGCGCGGTGTACAAGCAGCTCGGCCGGTACGAAGAGGCGGAAACGCACCTGGGTGCGGCGTTGGGTCTGGCCGAGTCACTCTATGAGCCGGGTGGGCCGGAAGTGGCCGACGCGTGCTTCGAGCTGGGCGATGTGCGGTTTCTGCGCGGCGACGTAACGGGCGCCGAAGCGCTGGCGAGCCGCGCTTTGGCGCACTATCGAGCGGCAGGCGTGGACGCGCAGCAGTTCGCCGTGGTCCTGCAACTGACGGCGCGAGTTCGCCAGGCGCTCGGCGACTCCGACGCCGCGCTCGGGCACTTCCGCGAGGCTCTGGCGATGCTGGAGCGGCTTCTGGGACCCGAGCACGAGCGGGTGGGGCACATTCTGAGCGACCTGGGCTCACTGCTGGACGATCTGGGCCGGCTGGACGAGGCCGAGGTTTACCTGCGTCGCGCGCTGGAGATCAGCCGCCACCAACTGGGCGACGACCACGCGCGAATCGCCGAGATCCTGCACCTGCTCGGGATCACGCTGGGAAAGCGCGGCAAGCTGGATGAGTGCGGGCGATGCATTGAACGGTCCATCGAGATCCAGCGGCGCGTGTACGGCCCCGACCACCCGAGCCTGGCGCAGGCGATGACCAGCCTCGGCACGCTGCGGCTGATTCAGAACGCGCCTTCGGACGCGGAGCGCCTGTATCGCGACTCGCTGCGCATCTCACGCCTCAAGCTCGGGGACGACCATGACATCACGCTCGGCGTACTGGGGAATCTCGCGGAATCGCTCAGTCGGCAGGGCAAGCATGCCGCGGCGCAGCCCCTTCTGGCTGAGCTGCTGGAACGCCTCAACCGCCGCGGGGACGAACACGCCCCCGAAATCGTCAAATGTCGCGCGCGGCTGGGTGGCACGCTGGTCACGCTGCAACGCTACACCGAGGCCGAACCGATCCTGCTGGAAGCGTACTCATCGGCCGGCCGTTGGCCTGAACAGATGGAACGCATGCGAGCGACGATTGCCGGGCGGTTGATCGACCTGTACGAAGCAACGGGGGCTCACGCCAGGGCCGCCGAGTGGCGCGCGCGGCTGCCTGCGGCGTCCCAACCAGCGACGGCCCGGTCGTAGAGAATGCTGAAGGCGCGGGTCGAGGCCGATGCGCGATCCGCGGCGGTGACGAGTCGGGCCGCCAGCGCGTGACTACGTGGCGGCGGGCAATTCGAGCGACGGCGGTTCCTCCGGCCGCGGCGTCAAGGCGACGTTGGGGCGGAACTCCACTTTGCTGATCGCGCCGCCCGCGGCGACGCGAACGGAGGTGTAGCCCGAGGCGGCGACCATGTACTTGCCGTGCGCCAACTCGCGATGTCCGAGCGGGCCCGCGGACGTGGTGTTTACAAAGAGCGGCTGCGGAGCCGAGGGGGCCCGATCCAGCTCGACGGAGCGCACCACCAGTTTCCCGCGCCATTCCGGCGGCAGGTCCTTTCCGACGGAGTCGATGTAGAGCACGTTCTGGCGGTGGATGTGGCCGGCCAGCACCAGACTGAACCTGGCGTGGCGCAGGACCGGGATCATCCAACGACGGCCTTCCTCGCGGAATGAGCCGTAGTCGGCCTCGCGGCCGAGCGGCTCGTAGTCGCCGCGGATGGCGAGCGTCGGATACTCCCAGGCTGGGAAGGTGACGCCGTCGGCGACGGCCTGGAGCAGCGGTTCGTCGTAGTTGGCGCCGCGCAGGCGATACAGGGCGTCGGCGCGCTCGTTGTCCGTGCCGTCGAAGTAGGAAGGGTGCGCGCCCAGCACCCGCCCGAGCAACGGTTGGCGCTTGCCGGTGATTCCCAACTTGTCGATCACGGCGCCGAGGTCGTTGCCGTTGTAGCGGATGCGTCCGCGGGCGAGGTCATCATCCTTCCAGTGTCCCCAGGGGCCGATGGGTGGCGCGTGCATCGCGAGGATCTTCGCTTTCGACGGGTCGCGCCCGACCTGCTCAAGCAGGTCCATCTGCACCCGCGTGGGACACAGCTTGGCCTTCGGACCCCCGTACGTGTTTGGAAACGCGTTGCGGCCCTGGCTCTCGCCGCCCAGGATCACTTCCAGATCGACCTCCTCGTCAATGGCCCAATCCAGCACCACCAGGTGATACCCACCGGGCAGGTGCCAGGCATAGTCGAGGAACGGATTGATGAGCAGCAGGTACCATGCGACGGATTCGATCGTGGTCTCCGTGGGCGTCTCGGGGATGTTCAGGCGGCCTTCGCCCTGGACTTTCCAGTAGATGAACGAACCGAGCATGCGCAGCGCGGCCTTGTAGACCTTGTCGCCGTGGTTCTTGCCGTAGGCGTCCTGAAGCTCCTGCTTGTTGAGGGCAAAGTCCTTCGGCCGCGGTGCGCCGAACGTAAAGGGCGGATAAGGATTCAGCCGCCAATCGTGGTTGCCGAGGCTGGTGTAGGTCGGAACGGTGTACTTGTCGCCCGACGCCAGGAAGTCGTAGAACAGGAACCAGTTGCGATCGCGCCAATAGGAGGTGTTGTCGCCCAGCGGACCGAAGCCCCGGTATCCCCGGCCATAGTCGATCAGGTCGCCGGTCATCAGCAGCACGTCCGAGTCCTTCTTGACCTCGTCATAGAGCTGCTCGCACGCCTTGTTCCAGTCGTGGAAGTGCAGACGCGCGTTCTGGTCCTGCGCCTTGGCGATCCGTTCGGCGTAGGCGATTGTCCGCGTATCGAGGTGAATGTCGGTCATGTGGCCGATCCGGACCTCGGCACCGCCGCGGCGGACGAACACAGGATGCAACAACTCCGTTCGATTCTGCGCCGACACTGGCTTGCGAAAATCGAACTCGTACTCGCTGAGCATCCGCTGCGCTTCGGCGCGGTATTTCCCGTCCTTGTACGCGACCGTCTGGTCATAGGGCGGGACGCCGTCATGCCCGAAACGCGACGGTCGCGCGTAATACTGCAACAGGTGGTGCATCTCCTCGGAGCGATGCGTTCCATTGTCCGTCCGCCCGACGTTCACCCAGAAGACGTGATACAGGGCCGACGCCAGCCCGACCGCGGCGTCCGAGACCAGCCCTATGGAGCCGCCGCCCCCACCGCCGGCCGCCGCCGGCGCGAAGCGCTGCATGGCGTGCTCAAGAATGCGGACCTCGTACAGGTACTTGAGCTGCTTGTCCTTGGGGAGGGGGAAGTCCGCCAGCTCGCCGGCGTAGTATTGGCGTACCCACGTGGAGAGCCCGACAACGAAGCAGCTCTTGTCCGCCGGCTCACCCAGAACCGGCCCCCCGATCTTGACCAGCTCCACTCGTCCGTCGGTGACGCTGTGCCGCTTGCCGTCCTGGTCGTGGCTGTCCAGCAGGCGGACCTCGATGTCTTCCTCCTGGAACGACTCCGGGCCGCCGGGCTCGTAGAAGCGCTTCTCGCGCCGCTTCTCCCAAGGGACGATCCGCAAGTGCTTGGCCACGTCGCCCTTCGACAACCGGACGTGCGCGGGGTCACGATTGCTGAGCACCAGCAGGCACAGCGTGCGCGCCGGCAGCGCGCGATCGCTTCCACCGGGGGCGATGACCGCGGGGCATCCAAGCGCCGGCCAGAGGATCCGCGCCGGAACGTAGGTCGAGATGTCGGTCGTGTTCGTGCGGTTGCGCGCGGCCAGCCCGTCGGCGTCCTTCTGGCGCGCGTCGCGCCGGGCCGCGTCGCGGTTGATCTTGTCGACGGTGTCGGCCTGCCGCTCCCAGCCTGTTCGCGTATCCGGGGCGTCGGCGCCCGCGACGTTCTCGCGCCGCTCGGCGGACTTTCGGGCCGCCTCGCGGGCGTCGAAGTCGGGCTTGCCGGCGTGAGAGGCTGAATCTCCATTGGCCATCGTGTCATTCTCCGATCGTGCAGCGTACCCGGGCGGGCATTGCACGTTCCTTCACCGATGCGACGTTCCGGCAGCCGGCTCGGCGCGCAGCCGAGCCCCGACGCAGGGTGACCATTCAGCACCCGTAATCGGATTGCAACTGCCTTCGGGTCGCGTCGTCGGGCATCCCAGTGATCTCCAGCAGGCGTCGGCGCTGGTAGTCGCTCAGTGCTGCCTGCGTCCTCGGGCCGCAGATTCCGTCCACGGGCCCGCAGTCGAACCCCAGGTTGTTGAGCCGGCCCTGGATTCCGCTGATCGACTCAATCGGGTCCATTCCGCCGAGCAGGAACTCGCGTACGGTCACGTTGTCGTCACTTCCGACGCGCAGCACCGCGCGCTTTGCATTCGGCATGATCGGGCAGGCGAGGTTCCCTTCCGGATCGGTGGTCCCGGTGTGCATGCTCCCGTCAACGTCGATCGCGTACGGCTCGTTGCCTCGCGGCTTTCCATCGCTTAGGACGCGGAAGCGCAGCACCTCGGGCCAGCCTTTTCGTCGAAATCGGTGCCGCATCTCCGTCTGCTTGCCCCCTTCCCACTTCTCCCGCAACGGTGGAATGTGGACCCGGTCCCCCGGCAGGAGCACGTAGGGGTCCTTCCGCGCGCTGCGCAATTCCGTGTTGTTGCCGTCGTGCCAGATCGTATCGCAGAAATGCCCGGTGTCGATCGCGATGCTGGCGATGCACTCGCCCTCTTTCACCACCCGCTCGCCCGTGCCGACCGGTTGCGCGGGTACAGGCTGCGGCTGCTCTGCACCAGGCTCCAAGGGGATCGGGGCCGCGGCATCGACCGGCGGCGACGGCTCGGTGGCCTTGATGTTTTTCGTCAAGCGCTCGGTGAACGAGTCCCCGCGGAGCGCGGCACGTTGCGCGGAATCTCCTCCGGCGGCGTCTGCTGCCTCGCCGCCCGTACCGGGCTCGCGCTTCTTGAGCGCCTTGGCGAGGTTCTTTCCGAACGTCGACCGCGACACGACTTTCTTGAATGGTTTCTTCTCGCTCACGCCAGAGTCTCCCAGGCAGCGGCGTCCAGCTTCGGGAACGTCACTTCGCACGCGCCCGGTTCGGCAACGGCCACGCGCGCCCGGCCGTCTTCGCCCAAGGTTCCGCGACGGACCTGCCCATTCGGCAGCTTGACCGCGTACGCCTCGCGCGGAACGGGCTTACCCGCCTCGTCCACGAGCTCGATCTCGATCCACGACGTTTCGACCGCCGGTTCGGCCCCGCCCGCGCCCTTCGATCGCGACGCGTCGTCGAGCCCCGCCGTCTCTTCGGGCTTGACCGAGTAGCGTACGTTGCGGCCGTGCTGTGTGCCGTCCGCCGGCTTCGGTTCGTCGGCCATACCCGCGGCGAGGTAGTCGATCGCGTCGGGCTTGCCGCCGCTGTTGATCCAGACGCTCGACCCGCTGATGGTGACACCGACGTTATTGATCCGGATGAAATTCCCGTTGCACTGGAGCGTGATTCCTCCGTCTGAGGCAAGGAGGATCTCGCTGCCGCTCAGCAGCGTGTATTTGCCATGGGCAAACATCGAAGTCTGCCCTTTGCAATAGGACTTGATGTCACCACGGACCTGCTGCGCGCGGTTGCCCTCGATATTCTCAATCAG
>CAYNYG010000058.1:0-17110 GCA_964401365.1 uncultured Planctomycetales bacterium
CAGTGAGGTGATGAAGCCGGAGCGGTCCGGCCCGGGCTGGAAGTTCCCGCCGGAGTAGTAAAGCCCCATGTCATAGGTGGCCATGTGCATGAAGTCGTCGCCCAGCAGCGTCGGGATGAAATTGTCATTGGGCCGGGTCGGGTAGTAATGGCTGTCGACGATGCCCAGCGCGCCGCCCTGCCAGATGAAATGCGGGCCGTAGTCCCGGATCCAGACGGAATCGCCCGGCATGATGAAGAACTGCACCTTGGACATGTCGGCTCCCGCCGCGGTAAACGCGTTGGTCGCCGAGGTCTGCTGGGATGCGCTGGTCACGACTACGTAGGCGATCTCGTCGTGGCTGGCGTCGGCAGTCAGCGCCCTCACGCAGTCCACAACGACGCTGGGCCAGGAAGTGGTCGAATACTTGAAGAGCACGCCGCGCGTCGGCGAATACTCCGGCGGTGAGGCGATCAGACCTGACGTCGGTCTCATCCGGGAGACGTGGACGGGGTAGGGCTGCATGGGCTGGGCCGGGTCGTAAGGTGTGCCCGTTTCACTCCAGCGCGGCAGCGGCGGGAAGGGGTCCTGAAACTCCTCCCCGGGAGCCGCCGCTCGCTGCTGGGCGACGAGCGTCACGGCAAGCAGAATGGGCAGCACGACGCAGGATGCGAGACGGCGCATGATCATCTCCTGGCGAACGTTGAAGCTGTCCGTCGGCGCGCGGACACCGCGCCGGACGGTCCCGATTGTGCCTCTTCCGCCTCGCGGATCGGGCGGGCATTGAATTGTAACCGGCCGCGCGGGGCAGCGGATACGATCGTTCCCATGAACGCCGCCGTCCGCAGTCCCGATAATCCCTGGGCGCAGCGCCGACCCGGCCGCGCGGTCTGCCCAGAGTGCGCCTACCCCGTGACAGGCCGCGCCCGCGGCGCAGCGCCGCGGCCGGAGGGTCGCTGTCCCGAGTGCGGCGAGGCGTATCCGGGTCCGCTCGACACGCGCCTCCGCTGGGGTCGGCAGCGGCTGCCGATCGAGCGCCGCAGGCACCGTCCGAGTTGGCCTCTGGCGTGGGCGCAGACGGCCCTGCTGGTCACGTTTCGGCCGATTCACGCGGCGGGCCGGCTGGCGGTGCCGGATCGAGCGGGCGCGGCGATTGGGTTTGCGGCGTTGTCGTCGCTGGCAGCCGCGATCCTGCTGTCGCTGCACTCGGCGTGGGCGGCGGCGGCGGTGCTTCAGGTGTCGAGAATCCGGGTTGATCACGTCGAGCCAGGCCGCGACGCGTACCTGGGGTTGAGCGGATGGGCGATCGGGCTGGGGTGGCTGTGCGCAACCGGCGCGTGGTTCGTCATGATGGCCTTGGCGGTCGCGGCGAGCGTTGCCGTGGGCAACATTGTCTGCGACCGTCGGCCGGCTGCGTTTCATGCCGCCGCGCGCTGGGCGTGCTACTCCACCATCGTATTCGACTGGCTTGCGGTGCTTTCGCTGCGCGAGGCGGCGCCGTTTTACCGCGAGGTATGGGCGACGTGGGTCTCGGCAGCCGCTTGGCAGCCACCCCTGCAATATCACTCCGTGCGGGGACTCTGGCGGTCGGCGGCTGATTCAGATTGGTGGGACTGGTCTGACGTGTCGACGGTCGTCTGGGTGGGAGTCGCGGTTTACGGGGCGTGGTGCCTGCTCGGGCTTCTGGCCAGCCCGCACAGGGAGCGCGGGCGGCTGAGCGTTGCGCTCACCGCAACGGCCGCAGGCGCTGCGGTCTGGTTCCTGCTTTCACAGGCGGCGCCGTGGTGGGCACTCTCGCTGGCGGTGCGCTGATGTTGCGAAGGCAGGACACCGGCCCTGGTGGACCGACCGTACCCGGGCTGCCGCGAACATGGTTGGACCTGGCGCGTGCGGCGCACCGGCCACCGCTGCTGCGGCGCGCGACGACCCGCGCGTCGGCGGTGGCACTGGCCGCGTTGATCCTGGCGGGGCTGGCGCGCGACGGTATCGCCGCCGTCGCCATTCGCCTCACCGACACCCTGCTGCACCTCGCGCCTGCGTACGCGGAAGTGCTGCCGCGCTGGGCGCCGCCGTGCGACTGGGCGCGGCTTTCGAGGGGCGAGCCGGGGTGGTCGGGTGTCGTGGGCGGCAGCCGTCGGCGTGCCGCCGCCGACCCGCTGGTGTACCTGGCGCGTTTTTCGCGTTCCGGGGAGCGCGTCACGTGGGACTTTTTCGACAGACGCCTCAAGTGGTGCGGCCGATTCGCGGAGGAACCCGAGCCAACCATGAGCCGGCGCTTCATGGAGGTGGTGGAGGGTGCGCCCGGGATCCTGCTCCAATCACCGGCAAGCAGTTCGTCGCCTTGCTGGGTGTGCCTGAGCGTCTCACCAGCGGGCAACGAGTTGCACTTCGCGGCACGGTGCGAGCCGATGGCGTGGGCCCTGGCCGGCTTCGAGTCCTTTCAGATTCGCTCGTGGGCCGCCAAGGCGGGGCGAGCCGCCGTTGTGCAATTCAGGTTCGACGGGGCGTCGCGAACGTATCGCGGCGAAGTGGATCCGTCCGGATCGCTGCCTGAGCCCACGTCCCCCGTTCGAGCCTTGGATGCGTCGTTGCCGCGCGATTTCAAGCGCGGCCCGACCGCCGTCGTACCGGCTCCCTCGCCGCTCCAACCTGAGCTTCGACTATGGTCGCCCCCGAACGGGTGCAGCGTGCGGTTTGCGCCGTCAAAGTCGCTTACGGAGGTTCTGAGCGAAGTGCTCCCGGGGTAGGCCGAGGGGGCATGTCCGTGAAAGGACAGGGCGGCCGGTCAACCCTGTTCCCTGAATGCGGGGTCCCGCGCGCCACGTCGGTCAGTCCTCCATGCGCGGGTCGAAGAGTCGCGCGTGCTCCCGCAGCGCGAAGCGGTCGGTCATGCCGGCGATGTAGTCGGCGGCGACGCGTGCGGCGCCCTGCTGCTGCACACGAGCGGCGAAGCGCGGCGGCATGAGCTGCGGCTCCGCGGCGAGGTGCTCGAAAACGGCGGTGAGAATGCGGCGGGCCTTGGCGTCCATGCGGCGCAGCTTCGGGTGCCGGTACAGCCGATCGAGCAGGACGGCTTCCAGCGCTCTGAAGCGGGAGTCGATCGGATCGGATAGGCGCACCATCGGCCGCGCCTCGCCCGGTTGTCCGCGGTCGGCGTCCCGGACGCGGCGCAGAGAGTCCGCGACGGCGTCCTCGACCAGCCGGGCCTGCATGCGGTCGATGGTCGGGCGGATGTGACCGCGCCATTCGGCGGCGGAGTCGGCCGAGGGTCCGTCGTAGGAGTCGACCCAGAGCTCGATCGCTCGAAGTTCGGCGAGGTCCAGCAGGCCGGCGTGGAGTCCGTCCTGAAGGTCGTGGAGCCCGTACGCGAGCCGGTCGGCGAGGTCGGCGATCTGCCCCTCCAGCGGAGCAGGCGAACCGTCCCGGAGCGAGTGATCGCCCGGCGTGTCAAAGGCGGTGGAATGCTTGGCGAGGCATTCGCGGACCACACGCGTGAGGTTGAGCCCGCGAAACGCCGGATACGGGTGCTCCAGGTACTCGACGACCCGTAGCGCGTGCGAGTTGTGCTCGAACCCGCCGCTGCCCGCCATGCACGCATTCAGCGCCCGCTCGCCGGCGTGGCCGAAGGGCGGGTGCCCCAGGTCGTGTGCCAGCGCGACGGTCTCCGCCAGGTCGGGCGACGCGCCGAGCCGGCCGGCGATGAGCCGCGCCAGGTTGGCCACCTCGAGTGTGTGGGTGAGCCGGGTGCGGAAGTGGTCGCCTTCCAGCGCCAGGAACACCTGCGTTTTGTACTGGAGCCGGCGGAACGCGGCGGAATGGATGATGCGCTGGCGGTCGAGGGCAAGCGGTTGAAGCGCGTCGGCCAGCGGGTCGGGATGCTCGCGGTGGAAGTCCATGCTGACGGTTCCCGCGCGAAACGGCGCGCGGCGGGCATCGTACCCGACCCGATCCCCCAACCCCCGCGGGACTGGTCGTCTCACAACGGGCACCCTGACGCACGCGCTTGACAATGAATAAGTATTTGCTTATACTTTATCCATGCCGAGCGCAGCGGTGCTTGAAAACAGGGTGTTCCATGCGCTGGCCGACCCCAGCCGCCGGGCGATCTTCGAGTCGCTTACGCGCGGCGAAGCCGCGGTGAAGGACATCACGGCCCGCTTCGACATCTCGCAGCCTGCGGTCTCGCAGCACCTCGCCGCCCTGAAGGACGCCGGCCTGGTGAAGGACCGGCGCGCGGGTCGCTGCGTCTACTACCGTGTGGAGCCGCGCGGAATGAAGCCGCTCATCGACTGGATCGCGCACTACCGCGCCTTCTGGACGGAGCACGTCGATCGGCTTGAGAGACTGCTGGAGAGGATGGAGGAGTGACCGAGGTGCAGTCGGCACAGAGGCACGGAGCGAGGAAGGCGCGAGCAGGAGAGACTGGAGCCATGACGCCCATCGACAAGACCGCCCGATCGCAAGCCGATTCACTTTCGTTCGAATTCGATCTGCCTCATCCGCCGCAGAAGGTGTGGCGGGCCCTCACCGACCCGGTTCTGCTCGCGGAGTGGCTCCTGCCCGTCGTCGACCTCAAGCTCGAACCGGGTGCGGCGTTTACGTTCCAGGCGCCGCCGCAGCCCGGTTGGGACGGCATCGTGAATTGCCGGCTGCGAGAGATCGAACCGCAGCGCAAGCTCAGCTATGCGTGGGTCGTCGGCGACATCGGGAGTGAGTTCTGCATCGACACTGTGGTGACGTTCACGCTCACGCCCACGGCGTCAGGCACGCGCCTGTCGCTCGTGCAGTCGGGCTTCAAGCCGGATCAGAAGGCCGCCTTCGGCGGGGCGCGCTACGGCTGGAACATGATGGGCGGGAAGCTGGTTGAGCTGCTCGTGAGGATTCCATGAGCCGGTGAAGGCTGCATTTCGTCGCGCACGGACGTCGTGGAGCCGAAGGAGGTCCCCAATGAACTGGAACAAGTGGATTCGGCAAGCCCACCGCTGGCTGGGGGTTGCCTTCACGGTGACCGTCATCGCTAACATCGTCGTCATGTCCGCGGGACAGGGGCAGATGCCCCCGCCTTGGGTGACCTACTCGCCGCTGCCCCCGCTCGCCTTGCTGTGGTTCAGCGGCATGTACCTGTTCGTGCTGCCGTATGTCGCCAAGTGGCGCAGCGGGGGCGCCGCGGAGCGTCACACGTGATGGACCCTTCAACGTCGGACTCGACGATCGCATTCATGCTCTCGGCACCCGACACGTTGCAGCCCGAGGAGCGCGAAACGTCTCCGGCAGCGATCGCCGCGATCGCCGCGTTCGTCAACGAATGTCCGACATGACGTGCCAGGGAGTGAACAAGATGGCGAAGACTGCATCCATCCAATCAACCAACGCTGCTCTCATGATCCGTTTCACGGTGACGCTCTTGCGGCCGAAAGCTAGCGATAAGCAAGCCGACTGGACGTTTCTGATCCTGCCGAGGGAAGCCAGCGCCAAGCTCACCTCGCGGGGACAGGTGACGGTGGAAGGCACGCTCAACGGCGCGCCCTTTCAGGCCACGCTGGATCCGGACGGGCAGGGCGGCCACTGGCTCAAGGTGGACCGCAAGCTCCGCGAAGCGGCGGGCGCGGCGGCGGGCGACGTCGTCACGCTGGAGATCGCGCCGGTGGCCGAGGAGCCGGAGCCCGCGGTGCCGCCCGATCTGAAAAAGGCCCTCGCGGCCGCCCCGATGAAGGCGCGGGAAGTCTGGTCGGACATCACGCCCGCCGCGCGGCGGGATTTCATTCACTGGATCACTTCGGGCAAGAAGGCCGAGACGCGCGTGAAGCGAATCGCGACCGCCTGCGACATGCTCGCCAAAGGGAAGCGCCGTCCCTGCTGCTTCGATCGGTCGGGGATGTATGACAAGAGCCTGAGTTGCCCCGTGGCGGAGGACACGTAGGTGGTGCGTTTCTCGACGCAACGCGTTCGGCCGAGGTCAAGATCGAGAGGGGTGAAAAACGGTTCGCAGGCGCTTTCGCGCCTTGGCTATAATTGCTGCCTGCGCACCCAAGGAACCGGCCATGACTGTAAAAGAAACACTGGCGAAGCTCGAGTCTCTCGGCGATGAGAAGCGGCGCGAGTGGAACGTCAAGAACGGCGCGCCGAAGGCCAAGACGTTCGGCGTAGAGACGGGCAAACTCCGCGCGCTGGCCAAGACGATCAAGGTGAATCACGAACTGGCGCTGCAATTGTGGAAGACCGGCAACGTTGATGCACAACTGCTGGCGATCCTGCTGATGAAGCCGAAGTCGCTCTCGGCCGCTGAGGTGGACAGGATGGTGCGGTCGGCCACGTTCGTGTGGGTGGCCGACTGGTTCAACGCCTACGTCGTCAAGGAGCAGCCCCCCGCCGACAAGGAGTCGCTGCGCCTCAAGTGGATGGAGGATGAGGATGGCTGGGCGGCCCGCGCGGGGTGGAACCTGACCGCCAGCCGGATCGCCCAGGCGGGGAAGGGAACCCAAGCGGCGAAGGGGGCCAAGGCGGCCGCGGGTGCGAAGGCGGGAGCGGATGGCGGCGCAGACGAGTTGAACCTGTCGGCGCTGCTGGATCGCATCGAGCGGGAAATGGCCGGAGCGCCCGAGCCCGCGCAGTGGACGATGAACACGGCGCTGACGAACATCGGCATCTACCACGCCAAACATCGCAAGCGGGCGATCGCGATCGGCGAGAAGCTGGGGATCTATCGCGATTATCCGTGTTCGAAGGGCTGCATCTCGCCGTTCGCGCCGATCGCGATCACCGAGATGGTGAAGCGGCAGGGCTAAACGCGCCGAGGCTGGCGACCGTGGCGGGATGCGGGCGCGCGCTGGACGAGGTCGGGCCTGGGCTGCGCTCGGCGGTCCGCGCGGCTCAGCCCAACTGCCCGCAGCTTCGCGGGCCGAATGCCGCCGGCTTCGACGACAGCGCGCCCGCGCCGGCCGAACGGGATGCGTCGGGCTGCGGCGTGTCGGCGGCGCGGCCCATGCGCCGCAGCCAGCGAAAATGAGAGGCGATGCCCGCCCGCAAAGTCGGCTGGGAGGCGTAGCGCAGCCCGAACGCGCGGCAGGTCTGTTGCACGAGCGGCGCGAGGGCGGGGTAATGCACGTGGCAAATCTGCGGAAGCAGGTGGTGCTCGATCTGAAAGTTCAAGCCCCCGACGAACCAGGTGAGCAGCCGGTTGCGCGGCGCAAAGTCCACGGTGGTCTGCACCTGGTGCTCGGCCCAGGCGCTTTCCATGCGGCCGGTGTCGGGCCGCGGGAGCGGGAACTCCGCCAGCTCCACGCAGTGCGCCAGTTGGAAGACGACGCTCAGGACGAGCCCCTCCACGAACGAGACCGCTGCATAGCACGCGAGGACGATCCACCAGGGGTGCAAGAGCATGGGCACCCCGAGCGCGAGCGCGGCGAAGAGCACCTTGCCCCCGACGAAGATCAGCAGCTCGCGACCGCGGGGCCGGGGAAAGCGCTGCTGCCCGATCCGTCCCGTAAGGACGTTGTGGAAATCGTCGTAGAAGTGCCACTTGACCGGAAGGAAGCCGTACAGGACCCACAGGTACCAGTGCTGAAAGCGATGCAGCCTCAACCGGGGTTGGTAGGGCGACAACCGGCCCATGAAGCCGACGTTGATGTCGTCGTCGTAGCCCGTCACGTTGGTGTAGCTGTGATGAATCGAGTTGTGCTTGCGCGCCCAGACGTAGGAGCTGCCGCCCAGCAGGTCCAGCGTGGCGGCGCAGAGCCGGTTCACCCACCGCAGGCGGGAGAAGGCGCCGTGGCCGCCATCGTGCTGAATGTTGAAGCCGACGCCGGCCAGGGCCAACCCGAGCAGCACCACGAGCGGGACGGCCAGCCAGGGAGTCGCCGTGCCGAACACGAGCAGGGTGTACGCGCCTGCGACACCCCCCAGCATGACGGCGGCCTTCAGGTACATCTGCCAGTGGCCGCGCCGGTCTTGCTGGCGGTTCGCGAAGTGCTGGTCGACTTGCGCGCGCAGCGCGCTTCGGAATCCCTCATCGACGCCGAACCTGAGCGGCGCGGTGCTTTCGCCCGCGAGCGTGTGCTGCATGGTCACCTTCAGAGGATTCAGCGCGCCACGGCTTCCCGCCCGGGGGCGCGTTGGCGACGCGAGTGTGTCAACGCGACCGGGATCAACGCAGGCGCCGCTTCCGGCGCACGTTCCCGTGGAACGTCCACCGCGGACGGGACGTGTTGAATGGCCCAGTTCGTCTCGCGTCCGCTCGCCGCATCGACCATGGGAATGCGCGCCGGCAGCAGGCCCGGGTAGCGCTCGATCGGACCGCGTTTCAGGCGCCAGGCCCAGGCGATCAGTTTGGGTACAGTCAAGAGCAGTCCGATCTGGCCGATGAGTTGGAATCGCAGGCGCTTGGACCACAGGGTGCGCTGCCTGCGGCACAGCACGCGCACCGTGTTGAGCGGATTGTAGAACGCCGCGTAGGCGCGCAGGACGTTGAGCTGCTGCTGCCAGGGCCGCGGGTGCTTCGAGGCGACCACGTGATTGCCGTCCTGAAATGCCTGCGGAATGGGGCGCCCGCCCACGCGCCGATAGATCGCGCCCGCCTTGGCCGCGGGTTCGAAATCGCGCGTACCCACGGACGGCCCCAGGTACGTGCACTGGTAGGTCACCGCGCCCTGGTTGAACAGGTATCGCGCCTGGTTGAGCAGGCCCGACAAGTCGGCCGGCGGAGAGCGCAGCGGTTGTTCATCGCTGTGGATCATCATCGCCATCGGCTCGATGCCGATCTGGTGCAGGCGCGCGAACAGCTCGGCGGTCTTCCCGGCCGACTGCCCCTTGTTCACGAGCTCCGCGGTAATGTCCTCGATGCCGAACCAGATCGCGCGCAGCCCGCCCGCGTGAGCCAGCGGAAGCAGGTCCTGGTTCTTGTGCACATCAAACTGCGTGGCCTCCGTAAAGAAACGGATGCGCTGCCCCAGAGGCCTTCCATGCACCTTCGTCTCGGCCAGCGCAGTCATCAGGTCGATCACCGTCTGCCGGTCGTTGAAGAAGTTGTCATCGGTGCTGAAGAAGCTCTTGATGCCGAACGCCTCGTGCACATGCGCGATCTCCGCCGCCAGCCGAGCCGCGCTCTTGTGGCGCCAGGTGCGCTGGTTCACCGCCGGAATGGGGCAGTAGGAGCAGTTGAAGCGGCAGCCTTGCGTCGAGATCACCGACGAAATCGTCGAAAAGCGGCCCACGCGATCGGCCGGACAGGGTGCCGCCGCGAGCGCGGAGCGCCGGTGCGGCGGCTCGATCATGCGGTAGCCGGCGTCGGGCATCGGCAGTTCGTCAAGGTCGCGCACCAGCCGCTGAACTCCCGTGTTGATCGCGATCGGCCGCTCCGCAGGGGCCCGGGGGGCGAGGTACACCAGCCCGGGGATTCGCGCCAGATCGCCGGCCTCGCGGAGTTCCTCGAAGGCCGCCAATGGCGACTGATCCGCGCGACGATGGGTCAGGATCGAGCAGAGCAGCTCCAGCAGAACGTAGGCCTCCCCCGTCACCACACAATCCGCGCCCACGCCAGGCCGCGGCCCCAGCTCGAAGTAGTCGGTCGGCTCATAAATCGCCTTCGGCCCCCCGGCGAGGATCAACGGGCGCGCGGCGCCCATCCCGTGGGCGTCCATGATCATCGCGTAGGACTTCTCGGCGTGCACCTGCATGGCAGAGACCAGCAGGATGTCGAGCGGACGTCCCGCCAGCCGCATCCGACTCGGCCGGACCCTGGGCGTCCATTGTTGCAGCACGATCCGCAGGTTGCGGAAACCAGCCTCGTGCAGCACGTCGCCCAGCAACCGGACCGAGCAGGGCGCCATGCGGTTGTCGGCGTACCAGAACGGCAGCATGCGCGTGCGAAAATCGAAAGCGTACAGGATGCCGACGGCGAGGCCGTGCGCGTCCCGCAGCTTCCGCAGCGCGGCGACACGCTCTCGGAAGGCGCCATCCGGCAGGTACACGTCGTCGTGGGCGCGGCGCGGGAGTTCCATGGGATCAATCCTCCCGTGCCGCCGCGCGGCGCAGCCGGAGCCGCGGACCCTCGTCGGTCTTGCGAACCTCGAGCGTCAGGTTCGCCATGGCGCTGGCCGCGGACTTGTCCAACAGGAGCACGTCGCGCCCCTCGTGGGCAAACTTCACGTCACCGGGGCGTTCCTGGTCCTGGCCGAGCTTCCACCGGCCGTCGCGTCGTGTGAATCGCAGCGCCGTCCCGACCGCCGCGCCGTGGTGCGTCAACCTGCGGGACAACCGTTTGAGCGCGGCCTCCGTCACAGCCAACATCGGTCACCGTCCTTCCAGTTTTCAGCCTCGACCACGGCGTCGGCGGCCGTCCCCTGCGGGGGGGCGCCTGTCGCGACCGCGGGCGCAGGTCCTCTCTCCCTTCCAGAGAGCGTCATGTTGCGGCCTGCCCGGTACCTGTCGGCCGGTCGTTGCTCCACACGTCCGTGTCGACATTGCCCGCAAGCAGGAACACCTGCACGACCGTGCCGCTCGCAAACGCCCGGACCACCGTTCCGTTGCTCGGTTCGATCGCCGCCGTCGCCTCGCGCACCTTCGCGCCGGTGATCTGTTCAATCTCCTGACGAAGCGTGCCCGCGGCGGTTGCGAAGAGCTGCTGGTGAAACTCCTGCACCTTCGCCGCGCCGTTCGGGTTCCTGGCCAGTTCCTTCTCCGCCTCCGACAAGGCCCCGTGCAGCGTGATGACCAGTGCGTCGTCGCTCAGGACTACCGTTACGGACTTGGGCCGGTGGCCGGTACGTTCGTACTCGAATGCCTTGGCCGCCCGGGCGATCTGCTCCGCCTTGTTCGACTTCGTCCGTTCCAATGCGACCGGTCCTCGCCAGACGACGCAGTGCGGGAGGGTGCTGGCACAAAAAAGCCGATGCGGTCGAGTCCACGAGGCACTCGACCGCATCGGCTTACTCGTTAACGGGCCCCCCGGGCCAGGCCGGGTTGCCCTTCAAATCGTCATCCGACGTTAGCGCGTCCGCCCACGATCAGAACCACCGCGGGCTTCGCGCTCGGTTCAGCTTCCGTTATTATAGCGGGCGGGCCATGGAACGCAAGCGGGCTTTCCATGGGCGGGGCCGCGGCCGCCGGCGCGGGCTGGCCAGCGGGTGTCGGGCGCACGCGACGTTGCGTGAGCGACGTCTAGCCGCGTACCAGGTCCGATTGATCCGACCATGAAGACTCAGGGAGAAATCGAAGCCGGAATCTGCGAGGGCGTCCGCCGCTTTGAGCAGGCGTACATGGGCCGCGGCCCGAAGGATATCCACACGCACCTGGTCGGTGACCTGCTGCTGGTCCGGCTCGCGGGCGTCCTGACCGCCGCCGAGCAGCAATTGGTCGCATCGCTTCCGGCGGAGAAGGGCCGCGAACTGCTCAAACAAGTCAGAACTCAGCTGATCGAAACCGCCCGGCCCGTGCTGGAAGCGATGGTCGAGGAAGTCACCGACGTGAAGGTCGTCAGCCTGCATCACGACATCAGCACGCGGACCGGCGAAGAGGTCGTGCTCTTCACCCTCGCCAACTCGCCCGTGTTCCGTGATAAGAAACCCAAGTGACCGACAACCTCGAAGGGTGCCGGAGCGGTTGTCGAGCCTTGTCATCTACGTCAACCGCTCCAGTCGGCCCCTGCGCTTCACGATGTTCTTGTAGTCCCACTGGATCTCGGCCGATTTCGCGAGCCACCGCCTGAGGTGCTTCGCGGAGATCTCGTCGGCGGAGGTGTAGCGGGCTTCCGCGGCCTTGAAACTCCCCTCGGGGGCCAGCCCGGGCTCGTCGAACGACTGGCCGCTCCAGAACAGGAGGCGGATGCAGTCCTTGAGTTTGCTGTACCCGACGATCGGGTTGCCGTCCAGGAACCACACCGGGCCACGGTGCCAGATCTTGCTTTCTGCGTCCGGCAGGTGTCGGTCAATCGCCTGGGCCAGAGTGTCGCAGATGCGCTGGTCGCCGGTCGATTGGGCCGCGTTGTAGGCGAGGATGTCCTTGTGGATCGCCGTGCGCCTCGTCTCGACCTTCGCGGGTTTCTTCGAAGCCTTCGCCATGCGTCCGCTCCATCTCGCGCGATCAGTGTACCGTCGAGGGTGCAGTCAGGAGTCCCCCGCCCACCCCGGTCTTCAAGGTGAGCTTCCGGCGGCCGCAGGAGACGCGGGAGAGGTCGTCACGCTGGGCGGCGCGCCGTGCCCGGACGCTACAATCCCCGGCGCACGCGAGCCGAGACGTGCCGTTCGGGAGACACTCATGCAGGCTGCAATCGTCCGACTGGCTGCGGCGGCCCTGGCGGTCGACTGGGCGCTGATCCAATCGCCGGCGGTCCGCGCGGATCAGCCCAACTGGCCGCAGTTTCGCGGGCCGAATGCCGCCGGCTTCGACGACAGCGCGCCCGCGCCGGCCGAATGGGACGTGCCGAGCGGCCGCGGCGTGCGATGGAAGACGCCGATCCCGGGGTTGGCGCACTCGTCGCCGATCGTCTGGGGCGAGCGCATCTTCGTGACCACGGCGGTGGCCGCGGGCGGCGAGGCGTCGCTCAAGGTGGGGCTGTACGGCGCGGGCGACTCGGCCGACGACATGGTCGAGACCGAGTGGAAGGTGCTGTGCCTCGATCGCGGAAGCGGGAGGATCCTGTGGGAGCGCACCGCCTGCCGCGGCGTGCCCAAAGCCAAGCGACACACCAAGGCCACGCAGGCGAATTCCACGCCCGCCACCAACGGCGAGGTCGTCGTCGCCTCCTTCGGTTCGCAGGGGCTGTTCGCGTTCGATTTCGAGGGAAAGCCGCTATGGTCCAAGGACCTGGGCGTGCTGGACGTCGGGCCGCACGATGATCTGTCGCTCCAGTGGGGCTATGCCAGCTCCCCGATCCTCCACGACGGCGTGGTCTACGTGCAGTGCGACGTCAAGCAGGATGCGTGCCTGCTGGCGTTCGACGCCCGCGACGGGCGGCAGCGCTGGCGTACGCCGCGCGATGACGTGCCCGGCTGGTGTACGCCCGCGATCCTCGAGACCCCGGACGGCCCGCAGGTCGTGGTCAATGGGTGCAAGCACATGGGCGGCTATGACGCGCGCAGCGGGCGCGAGGTGTGGCGCATGTCGGGCGGAGGCGGCATCCCCGTCCCCGCGCCGGTCATCGCGTCCGACCTGATCCTGTTCACCAGCAACCACCGGCCCGTCGACGACCGCAGCCCGCCACAGCCCATCATCGCCGTCCGCGCGGACGCGCGCGGCGACGTCACCATTCCCAAGGACGACCGGTCCGGCCCGCACGTCGCCTGGATGCTCACCGGCCGGGGCAACTACATGCAGACGCCGCTGGTCTATCGCGGCCTGGCGTATTTCTGCAAGGACAACGGAGTGGCCACCTGCTACGACGTTCGCACCGGGGAGCAGAAGTGGCGTGAGCGCGTCGGCGACGGGCGCACGGGGTTCACCGCGTCGCCGATCGCCGCCGCGGGCCGCGTCTACTGGACCGGTGAGGAGGGCAGCGTCGTGGTGGTGGAGGCCGGACCGGAGTTCAAGAAGATCGCCGTCAACCAGAACGACGAAATCTGCATGGCGACGCCGGCGGTCGTCCGCGGCACGCTGTACTTCCGCACGCGCGGTCACGTCGTTGCCATCGCGAATCCGTAGCGCCGCGCCTGCCGCAGATGAGGCACGTATCAGCGGGCACGGCCGCGCTCCGTTCGCCGTCGCCCCGCGACCATCAACGTCGCCAGGTCTGCCAGGGTCGAGGCGCATTCCGGCTCGGCGCCGGGCAGGGCGCGCGCGATCCGCGCTCCGGTCAGCTCCAGCCCGGACCGCCGCCTCGACGCGCGGGAGACGCTCTCGAACTCGATCTCGCAGACCAGCCGCGGGTTGAGCTCGCGCCACGCGCCGGCGCGCCGAACCGTGTTCTGGCGCGCGAATGCAGCCAGCGTGCCCTCGGCCGCGCGCGGCAGGGCATGCCCGATGCGCGTCACCGGAACCAGTTCCGCACCGTGCCACACGCCGAATGCGTACTCGTCATACGCGTCGGCTCGCGCGCCGGTGCCGCGTTGCGCGCCAACCAGCACGGCGCGGATCCGCAGCGGCGGGCTGGCCCAGCGGAGCCACACCGTGGGCGCGCCGTAGGCGTCGGCACGCCGCCGCAGCAGAATTCCCCGCGCGCCGCGGGTCCGCGCGTCGGCCAGCGCCCCGCGAAGCTCCGTCCAACCCGTCGCACACAGCGCGGGCGAGAGTTGGATTGCGCCCGAGGCGAACCGGGTCGCGAGAGACTCCAGGGCCACGCGGCGCTCGTGCAGCGGCCTTGCGCGCCAGTCGGCGCCGCCGAGCTCGATCAGGTCAATAGCCACGAACGCCGTGGAGCGGTCCGGAAACAGCGACGGCTGGCGTTCGGATTGGTGTCGAGTCGGGCCGGCCTTGCGCAATGGGCCCTCGTCGGGCGTCGCGAGCAGGATGCCGTCGAGCACGGTGCCGTCCGGCAACGCCGCCCCCGCGAGAGCGACGTCCGGAGCCGTGTGCGCCAGTCGTCCGTCGGCGGACCACAGCACCGTCCGCGCACCGCAACGGATCAGTTGGACGCGATCACCCTCGCGGTCCCATTCCGCCAGCCAGTCGCGCGGCTCTCCCAACGCTTCCGGCTCGCCCTCCAGCGCCGCCAGCGCGTGGAACGGATGGGCACGCGGTTCGCCCGGGAGGGCCGGCGCAGTCAGGCGCGCGAACGCGTCGGAAGCTTCGCGGAGCGCCGCGTGCGAGTCGCGCGGCGGGAGGGCGGTATGCCGCGGCGGGCCGGTCGCCCACGGGCGCCATCCCGCGGCCATCCGGCCTGCGACGACGGACGCATCGACCGACGCGGTCCGCGCCACGGACTGCGCGACGGCTGCCGCCTGAACCGGCGCGCGGAGCCCCATGAGCAGCCGATGGAGCACGGTCCGCTCCGCGAACCCGAGCGCGTCCCAGGCAGACCGCACGATCCCGTAGCGCTCGTCGCGTGCGCACTCCGCCAGCGGCCGGAGCCAGCATTGCACGGCCTGCGGCAGCGTCGGGTCGCATGGCGCGCTGGGCGCCGCTGAGACGCGCGCCAACGTCTCTGCCAGGTCGCCGACCTCGTCGCGACACGTGTCGAGCAACCACTCAGGGATACCCACGCGCTCCACGGCCCAGGTCCGCAACAACCGCCCGGGCAGCCGCGGCCCCACGCGTCCGCCACTCAGGAAATGCACGGCCCAGGCGGCCTCGGCGCCCGCCTGCTGTGCTTCCGGGAAAGGCGCGGCGTGAACCTGCCGCCAGCACGCGGCGAAGAAATCGTCCAGCGCGGCGGCCTTGCCGTCGCGCGAACGCGTCTCTTCCAGGCGCAAGTAGAGCTGCGCGAATCGCTTCATTCGCTTGCCCTGCGCGCCTCGCTCGCGCGGCTAGAGGCGGGGCCGCATGCGCGCCCGCACGTCATCAGCCACCGCTTCGAGCGCCTCCTCGACGACGCCCGGCCCGCGCGCGCGGCGTGCGTCCGACACGATCCTGGCCAGGTACTGGTCGCGGTTCTGGATGAACTGCCCATAGGCGGTCTCCAGCGCGTCGCGCGACCAGCGCGTGAGCGGGTCGGCGATTCCGGTCAGTCGCCGCGCCCAGCGCACCAGGTCCACCGTGTCGTCGTCGCAGGCGTAGTACGGCGCCAGCGCCGCGACGCGCTCCGCCAGCGTGCCCAGGACCTGGGTCGCCGAGTCCGGAAGCCGCCGCAGCCGGTCGTCCGGCGTGTCGCCCGCAATCCGGTCGAGCCAGCCCGCGGGCGCTGCGGGCTCGTCATTCGGGCTGGGCTCGATGAGCCGCGCTGGCGGGATCAGGAGCGTGCGGTGCCCGGTCGTGAACTGGATCGAGACGCGGTGTACGGTCTGCCCGGCGGTCGTGCTGCTCTGAACCCGCAGTACCTGTCCGGTCCCCCAGTCCCGCCGCGCTGCGTTCTGCACCGTGCGTCCCACCAGCTCCGGCCCGACGTCATGGATTTCACCCATGGGCAACATCGTAATCGGCGTCGGGCGGCCCCGACGGGTCAGGCGCGGGCGTCTAGAATCCCGCAATGTTCGCTGCCGTGCCGCTCGTCATGCTGGCCGCCGCTTGGACCTCGCCCGGCGGACGTGGGCTTTCCTACGTGCTCACGCCGCTGCCGGACGAGGGTCGGTTGCGCGTCGAGATCACGTGGGACGACCCGGGCCGGCGCGCGTCGCGCCTGGCGGCGCTGGAGCGCTGGGGGTCCGTGGACGACGTGCCAGGGCTGCTCTCGGAGGTCACGTTCGACCCGCCGGCGACGGCGCAGCAGGAGGGCCGGCGCTGGATCATCACGCACCCGGTCGGTAAGCCGGTCGTCTGCCGCTACACGGTGAAGGCGGACCACCCCGACAGCGACTGGTCGTACTCCTTTCATCCCCTGCTGACGCGCGACTACTTCCACGGCATCGGCGCGACGTTCCTGCTCACGCCGGAGCTGCCGGACGGCCAGCCGCGCGACATCCCGACGACGCTGCGGTGGGAGCTGCCGAAGCGCTGGCGCGGCGCGGTATGCTCGTGGGGCACGGGGCCGGCCTGCGAAGCGCGGATGACTGCGTCCGACCTGACCCATTCGGTCTACCTGGCAGGCGACCTGACGCTGGTGACGCGCACCGTCATGGATCGCCCGTTGACCGTGGCGCTGCGCGACAAGTTCGCCTTTGACGCGGGCGCGCTGGCCGACCTGGCCGCCGGGATCATCGAGGACGAGCGCCGCTTCATGGAGGACCGTGACTTTCCCCCGTACCTGGTCACCGCCATTCCGCTGGGCGAGGTCATGCCGCGCGGCAGCTCCCGACTCCAGGGCACCGGGCTGTACCGCAGCTTCGCCGCTTTCGCCGCGCCGAAGGCCACGCTGGGCGAGCCGATCGAGCACCTCTTTGCGCACGAGCTGTTTCACTACTGGAACGGGCGGATCCTGGATCGCGAGCCGCCGCCCGAGCGCGTGTACTGGTTCAGCGAGGGCTTCACCGACTACTTCGCGCTTCGCATCCTCCACGCCTCCGGACGCTGGAACGCGTCCCGGTTCGCCGAGTGGATGAACCGCCACGTCGCCGGTTACTTCCGCAACCCGGCGCGAAACGCCACCAACGACGACATCCAGCGCGATTTC
>CAYNYG010000059.1:0-15963 GCA_964401365.1 uncultured Planctomycetales bacterium
GGCCGGCGATGCCGCACAGACCGGTGAACAACGCATAGACCAGCACGCTGAGCGGCAGCAGCTTCGGCACGAGATCCTCGACGAGCTTCGGCGCGGTCTTCGCGAGCGTCGCGACCAGCTGCTGCACTTCCTCGTGGCCGAGCAGCTCGTGGGCGTGCTGGCCGATCACGTGCGACAGGTGGGTCGCGATCACGGTGCCCGGGTCGACGACCGTGTAGCCGAGCGTCTGCGCATGCTCGCGCGCGGCCGGCTCGATCCACACCGCCTCCATGCCGAAGGCCGGATCGCGCGTCGCGATGCCGTTCACGGCGCCGAACACGCGAACGGGATTGATCGCGAGCTCGCGGTCGGGATGCTCGACGCCCTCGCCGACCGTGACGCCGGCGAGGTTGATCCGGTAGGAGTTCGGGCCGAGCTCGAGGTTGTCGCGGATGTGCACCGGCTGCACGAGAAAGCCGAGCTCCTGCGAGAGCTTGCGGCGCACGCCGCGGATGCGCGCGAGCAGGTCGCCCGACTGCGCGCGGTCGATCAGCGAGACGAGACGATAGCCGACCTCGAGCGAAATCGCCTCGACCGGCCGCACGTCGTCCCACGAAACGTCCTGCGGTTCGGCGGGCACCTCGCTGATCGCCGCCGCGGGTACCGGCGCGGCCTGCGCCGCGCGCTCGCGTTGCTGGCGCCACCAGGCCGCTCCCGCGCAGATGGCGGCCATCGCGAGGAAGGCCGCGTTCGGCATCCCGGGCACGATGCCCATCACCGTGAGCAGTCCTGCGGCCGTCCACAGCGCGCGCGGCCGGCCGAACAGCTGCCGCGCCACCTCGCTGCCCATGTCCTGCTCGCCCGACATGCGCGTGACGATCAGCGCGACCGCGGTCGACAGCAGCAGCGCCGGCAGCTGCGCGACCAGGCCGTCGCCGATCGTCAGCAGCGCGTAGTTGCGCGCCGCATCGCCGGCGGCCATGTCGTGCATCATCGTGCCGATCGCGAGCCCGCCGACCATGTTGATGACCACGATCAGGATGCCGGCGACCGCGTCGCCGCGCACGAACTTGCTGGCACCGTCCATCGCCCCGTAGAAGTCCGCCTCGGCGGTGATCTCCTCGCGCCGCCGCTTGGCTTCGCCCTCGTTGATGATGCCCGCGTTCAGGTCCGCGTCGATGGCCATCTGCTTGCCGGGCATGCCGTCCAGCGTGAAGCGGGCCGCGACCTCGGCGATGCGCGTCGCGCCCTTGGTGATGACCACGAACTGAATCACGGTGATGATCAGGAAGATGATCACTCCCACCATCAGCGACCCGCTCGACACGAACAGCCCGAACGTCTCGACCACGCGCCCCGCCGCCGACGTCCCGCTCCCGCCGTTCGACAGGATCAGCCGCGTCGTCGCCGTGTTGAGCACCAGCCGGTACAGCGTCAGCGCCAGAAGCAGCGACGGAAAGCTGGAGAACTCCAGCGGCGTCCGCAGGTAGATCACCGTCATCAGCACCACCGTCGAGAGCACGACGTTGGTGAGCAGCAGGAAATCCAGCGCGAAGGTCGGCAGGGGGATCAGGATGACGAACACCAGCGACGCCGCCGCCGCCGGAAACAGCAGCCCCCGGTGCCGCGTGACGAAGGCCGCGATGGGGTGCTGTTCGAACATCCTTGTCCGTTCCGCCGTCCCTGGCGCACCGCGCGGTGTCGCAAATTGCGCGGCGAGTGGCCGCGCGCCCGCGTTACCACTACGTCGGCACTCGCGCCGCCGCCGGGGCAGTCCGGCGCGATTCCCGCGCGTGTTTCGCGCAGAACGCGACGCCCGGGGGTATTCCCCCGCCCCCGGGGCGCGCGGGACGCCGCGCGGAGCGACCCCGGCGAGCCCCTTGCCCGTCGCGCCGCCGCCGCTACAATCGCCCTCGTCCGGGTTTCGACCTGCGCATTCACCTGCTCCTGTCGTGGAGGCTGCCATGGAGCGTGTCGCTGCTCAATTCCGGGATTCGTCGGCAGCCGGACGCGGCTAACGCAACGCACGCCCGCTGCGCTCGCAGCCTGGGCCTTTCCCCTCGTTGATCACTCTGCACCGCCGTCTGCCCGGCGAATCGGGTCGGCTGCGCGCTCGCGCAGCTTCCGTCCGCCAGGACTCTGATTCCGTGCGCCGCGGGTGCACGGCGGGAGCCTCACCTTGGAGCTTCATCAACTCGGTTGGAACGCGCACTTCGATGCCGCGTTCATGGACTGGCAGCGCTCGGGCTGCGCGGCGGCGCGCGTCGCACGCGAGGACCGGGCCGGATATGTGATCTACACGGAACGCCGCGCCGCCCGCGCCGCGCTGCGCGGCAGGCTGCGCTTCGACGCGACCCACCCCGACGAGCTGCCCGCGGTCGGTGACTGGGTTGCCCTTCAATGGACCGATCCGGATGTCCACGCGCTCGGTGCCGAACGCATCCGGGCCGTCATCGTCAGCGTCCTTCCGCGGCTCACCGCGGTGCGCCGGACGGCGGCGGGCCGCGCGGGCCAGACTCAGGTCCTGGCCGCAAACGTCGATCGCCTGCTCATCTGCGCGGGACTCGACGCCGACTTCAACCTGCGCCGCATCGAACGCTACCTGAGCGTCGCATACGCCGGCGGCGTCAGTCCCGTGATCGTGCTCACCAAGGCCGACCTGGCCGCCGATCTCGCCCGGCAGGTCCGGGAGGTCGAGTCCGTCGCACCCGACGCAACGGTCATCGCAACCTCTGCCGTCAGCCGGCTCGGGCTGGATCAGGTGCGCGCCCAGCTCCGCACCGGGCTGACCGCCGCGCTGGTCGGTTCGTCCGGCGTCGGAAAATCGACCCTCGTCAACGAGCTCCTGGGCGAAGACCGCATGCGCACCGCCGGGGTCCGCGAAAGCGACGGCCGCGGCCGCCACACGACCACGCACCGGCAGCTCATGCTGCTTCCCGGCGGAGGCGTGCTGATCGACACGCCCGGCATGCGCGAGTTGCAGCTCCCCGCGGGTGGTGACGGTCTGGGTTCGACCTTCGCCGACATCGACGCGCTTGCGGCCGGTTGCCGGTTCCGCGACTGCGCACATGAATCGGAGCCGGGGTGCGCCGTTCGCGCGGCCGTCGGCGACGGGCGCCTGGAGGAAGCCCGACTCCGAAGCTACGAGAAGCAGCAGCGCGAGCTGCGCCACCTGGCGCGGCGCGACGACCCGCTCGCCGCGGCCGACGAGCTGGCGCGCTGGAAGGCGTTGCACCGGGCCGCCCGAAGACTCTACCGGAGTAAGCGTCGGATGTGATCGGAACGGTCGGGCGCCGCCGCGTCGGGTCAGTCCAGCGCCGGGCGATCCGGCGGCCTCTCGTCGGCGGCGCCCGGCGTCGTGTCGTCGCCCTCGTCCGCCAGCGAGTGCCGCTGCCGCGCGATTCGCAGCCGCTCCGCGTACTCCCGAAACATCGCGGCGCAGGAGCGACTCGCGCGACCGGCCGCGGTGTACACGGAGAACGCCGCGACGAACGCCGCCGTTCCCACGAACGCGTTCCAAAGGGTGTGTTCCACGACCGGGATCGCTCCCGCCGCCTGCCGCGGCGACGGGATTCGCATCGTCCCGCGGCGCGGGCAACTTCAGTGCGCCGATCCGCGGCTTGCACAGCGCCGCCGCATGCCCTACTATCCCCGGCGTGTCCCGCCCAGCGCGGCTGCGCACGAGCGGATACCCTGCCCCGTCTTCGCGGGGCAGACACTCTGGAGTTTGCCCAGCAGGGCTATGAATTAGGTTGACGGATCCCGCGCACTTGACGCGCGTCGGGGACTTCGTGGGCGACGCTCCGTCGCCACTCCACGACGTGCGCATCGGAGTCAAAAATGCGAATTCGGCCCCTTGTGCTCGGCGCGGCGCTGATCCTGGTGCCGGTGGGGGGGTTGGGGTGCATCCTCGCGGCCGACCTGGTCAACACCGACGTGCTCGCCGCACTGGGTTTCGATCCCGCGACCATCCGCCAACCGACTGGAAACGTCATCGTCACGTTTACGAACAACACCGACACCGTCGCCGTGTTCCAGTTCTACCAGGCCGATGATCCTGACGACCTGTCGCTCGGCGTCCGTACCGCCGAAGTCGCGGTCGACCCCGGCGGAACCGGTGCCGCCACCAACGAGGTGATTTCCTGCCCGACTGGTTCCGTTTCCCTCGGGATCGTCGCGGCCGGCACTTTCCAGGTGACGGACACCGGCGCGATCGTCGGCGGGACGGCGGTACCGTACGCCGCGGGCGTGTTGGTCGAAGGCCGCGACTACCATTGCGGCGACCTGATCTCGTTTACGATCACGCCGGTCGGTGGGCAGCAGCAGACCGCTTTTTTGATCACGGCGCAGGTTATTCCCGGACGTTGAGAGGCTCAGCCGACCCATGATGTCGCGAAGGCTACTCGTCTCGTGTGTGCTGGCACTCATCCCCTTCGCAGGGGGCTGCACTTTCGGCCTGGAACTTCTGAACGGCGAGTTCCTGAGTCAGCTCGGGCTGACGGAACAGGCCGCGACGCTTCCGGGCGCGGCGCCGTCGCTGCTGGTGCAGATTGAGAACCGCACGTCGCAGACGATCGAGGCGGTGGTGTCGTATCGTATTGGCAAGGACGAGGTTAAGTCGTTCACGGTCGTGCTGACGCCGGGGCTCAAGAGCGGCCAGGCTCTTGTGTGTCCGATCACGGAAATCACATTGGGGGATGTGACGAATCTTCAATCGACGGGTGCGCGAGTCCTGCTGGGGGAGAACCCGGGCAGCGCATTCGTGGACGTGGAGCCGTACGGGATTCTGCTCAAGGTAGGGTCGAACTACGACTGTGGGGACGGGATCCTGTTTGCGGTGACACCGTCGTCGGCGACGCGTTCAGGTTATCAGACGTTTGCGTTCATCTCCCGCTCAACGGAATGATGAGAGGTTTCGCCGTGGAGCTACGTAATCACGTTCGACGGGCGACGCTGGGAGCGTGCATCGCGGTCATGGGCGCGCTGGGCCTGGGCGGTTGTCCGCAGCAGGGCAGCCCGGTGGAGGTCGTAGCCGGCTCGACCGGCGATCCGACCCAGTTGGCGGCCGAGGCGTCGGTGACCGTCTTCGCACCGGTCAGCAACCTCTCCATCGCCGGCGGCACGCCGGTCGAGGTTGCATGGCGCGCCGTGGCCACCACGCGCATCGCCGTCATCAACGTCATCGTCGACACGGACCTCGTGCCCGACAACGGCAACGAGCTCACGGCCGAGAGCAACCTCGCGTTGACGGAGACCAGCGCGCTGGTGGACACGACGTCCCTGGCCGCCGGTGAGTACTTCATCGGGGTGATCGTGCTCGAGCTGGGCGAGATTGCGGCGTTCGACTACGCGCCGGCGCGTATCACGATCAACCAGCGGCCGGTGCTGTTCTTCACGTCGCCGCGCGACAATTTCGTGTTCGACCGCTCGTCGGCGCAGAACCCGCGTTTTGACGTGGCCTGGACGCTTTCCGATCCGGACAGCGTGGTCACGGTGAAGATGCTGCTCGATCCGGACACGACGCCCAACGGCAACGAGATCCTGCTGCGCGAGAGCACGTCGCAGACCGGCGACAGCTTCAGCTTCAACCTGCCCACCTCCAGTTTCAATCCTGGAACTTATCGCTTCCTGGCGCTGGTGACCGATTCGGTGGACGTGTTCCCGTTCTACTCACCGGCGTCCATCCGCATCCGGAACCGGCTGGCGGGGCTGATCGACCTGCGCGATCTCGACCTCCCGACGTCCACCGTGGCCGGCGCAATCTTTGAAGGCTTCAATCCGCGCGACAACGCCGGGAGCTTCGTCTCGCGCGTGTCCGACATCGACGGCGACGGCTTCGGGGATTTCACGATTGTGGCCCAGTTCGGCAAGCCGCAATACGTTGTCAATCTCGAGCGCACCGGCATCGGGGAGTCGTACCTGATCTACGGCCGGGCCGACCGCTTCAGCGGGCGCATCAACCTCAACAGCACCGGAACGCTCTTCCGCGGCGAGATCTACGGCGGACCGCACGAGGTGACCGACCCGATCCGGCCGTCGCGGGGGATCTCGAGCTTCACGGTCCTGTCGGATTGGGACGGGGACGGCGTGCGGGAGTTTGCGTTCGGGATCCCATTTACGGACTCGGCGGCGCTGAGCAGCGTATCGAATTTCTGCGACCTTGATCCGCGCGGGTATTTCCGGTCAGGCGGGGTGGTGGTGGCGTCGAGCTCGTCGCTGCGGCCCGACCTGGGGTTTCCGGGGCGGAACGTCTTCAACCTGGCGGAATTCGGCATGATCGCGCACGTCGGTCCGACGGATGCGCCGTGCCCTGAGGGGTTCTACGGTCCGAAGGCGTCGATCGACGTGGAGCCGCCGGAGTTCAGTGACGGCTGGACGCTGTTCCATCGGCATCGGTTCGTGATCGGGGGAATTCCGAACGAGGGTTCCGTGCGGTTCGGGTGCCGCTTTTCGAGCAACGACTTCGGCGACCAGTTCGGCGAATCGGTGTCCACGGGGGACTTCGACTCGATCATCATCTCGGCCCCGAACCGCGATCCGTTCGCGTCGGTGAACGCGGTGTACCGCAGCGGATTCGGATTGGATGGCAACGGGGGCGGGATCGACGGAGCGGGCGTCGTCAGCATCTTCTACAACGACGTGAAGGACGGGTTCTACCCGTGGACGTCGGTGAACGCGCCACCGGCCAACGCAGCCCAGGGCTACCCCGGCATGCGGGGCAAGGACGCGGACCTGATACCGCACGGCGGCCCGTTCCACTATGTGATCGACGACCTGCGGCTGTTTCCGACCGCGGTCGGTTTACAGCAGGGTGCGCCGGGGTTCTGGGTCGACCCCGACGACGCCGAGCAGCCCTGCGAAGTCGTGTCGGACGGGCACATCGACACGCCGGCCAACTCGGTGCGACTGTGGACTTCCGCCCCGGGCGGGCACCTGGGCAATGCGCGTGGCGCGGGGGACTTCAACGCGGACGGGCTGCTGGACTACCTGGTCGGCGCGCCGTTCGCCAACCAGGGCGCGGGCGCCTGCTTCGTGATCCTCGGTCGGGTGCGCGACCTGGTGGTTTCGGGTGAATTGCAGGTCGAGGAGCTCGGGCTGCCGTCGAATTCGCCGGACGAATCGCGGGCGCGGATCTTCGACGGAATCCGCGTTGTCGGGGGCCCCGGGGAGCGGCTGGGACAGGCGCAGGACGACGCGGGGGACTTCAACAACGACGGGGTGGCGGACGTCATCATCGGCTCGCCGCTGGTCAACAACCGCGCCGGCGGCGCGGCGATCTTCTTCGGTTCGCGCGACGTGATCAACCTGACCACCGACGAGATTCCGTTCGACGAGTTGCCGGCGCGCGGGCTGGGCGTGGTGTTCGTGGGGGAGAGCGAGGGCGACCTGGCCGGGGCGCGGGTCGCGGGCGTGCGCGACATCGACGGCGACGGCAACGACGACGTGCTGATCGCCGCGCCGGACCGCTCGGTGCGCGTGGACCTCGACGGCGACGGCGTATTCGACGTCGATCGAACGCACTGCGGCGTGGTGTACCTGATCTACGGTTCGCCGAACCTGCGCGGCACGATCAGCCTGTCGCGCGTCGGCACGCCCGATCTACCGGGCGCGACGTTCATCGGGCGCAACAGCGGAGACTTTCTCGGCGCGGGCCTGGGCGAGCAGGGCGACCGCTCGTACGGCATCGCCACCGCCGGCGACGTGGACGGCGACGGCCGGGGGGACCTGCTGATCGGCTCGGTGTCCGCGGCGCCGCGCGACCGCGTGCGGGCCGGCGAAGCGTACCTGATCTATGGCACGGGCGACTGATTCGGGAAGTTCGTCATGAAGCACGTTCGATGGGTCCTGATCGCGATCGCGGCGGCCGGCATGGCCGGATGCACCACGCTCACCGAGCGCAACGCGTTCCTCACGCTGGCGGAGACCTTCGGCATCCCAACCGAGTCGGAGGAGGAGGACGACGGCACCGGTGGGGGCGGCGCACTGCCTGACAGCGTCTTTCGCCGAACCATGACGCTGACGCTGGCGAACAACCACCCGTCGGCGGAGTTGAACACGTCGTTCGTCGCCTGGGTCAATACGGGCAGCATCCGCTCGGCGGATCAGCAGGACGCGCTGCTGCGCAGCGGATACGTGCTGGTCACGCGCGAGATCCAGCTCGGCTCGGTGTTCACCATCGCGCCGGGCTCGTTCATCTTCAACGGACCCGGCGTCGCGGGCGCGACCACGGTCGTCCTCGGGCCGGTGCAGTCCAGCACGCGGCTGCCCACGACGGAGTCGTTCAGCCTGGTGACGCCCGACGTGCTGCTGGTCTTCTCCCAGCCGCCGGTCTCCTGCGACAGCGTGGCGTTCTACTACACGTCGTCGGGCGATCCGCTGAACGCGGAGCCGGTGGCGGACCCGGAGTCGCCCTTCGGCGGAGCCACGCTCGACGGTGCGTTCAAGACGCTGGCGCAAGTGGACGTATATCAGTGCTCGCCGCTGCGGCCCGGACTGTTCCTCAAGCTGGGCGGAGGCACGCGACAGAGCAATGAGTTTTTCGAGGGGGAGAACGTGCGCTATGATTTCTTCGAGGTCCCCAACGCCCAAGGGGACGCCGCGGTCGTGGCGATCTCGCGCTGAGGCGTGCGGCTGCATTCGTGAGGTGTTGAAACATGTTGCGCAATGTGACCGTGTGGTTGCGGGTGGCCGCTTCGCTGGGCGCGGTGGCGGTGGGGATGGCGCAGACGGCGCCCCCGGACGTATCGATTCAGAGCGTCGAGGTGCGGCGCTACACGGGTGACCCGGAGAGCATCTGGGCGGGCAACTGCACGGCGTTCACCGCGAGCGATCCGGTGCGCTCGTTCGACGTGCTGTGCGTGACGGTCCTGATCACCGACCCCGACTGGCTCGCCAATCCGGGTGACCAGGACAACGAGCCCGCGCTGGTGCGCTTCATCGCCGGTTGGGACGCGCTGGGCGACTACCCGC
This sequence comes from uncultured Planctomycetales bacterium, assembly GCA_964401365.1. Lineage (GTDB taxonomy): Bacteria > Planctomycetota > Phycisphaerae > UBA1845 > Fen-1342 > CAYNYG01. The sequence goes on from CAYNYG010000059.1 coordinate 8,950, forward strand.
CCGCGGGGCCGCCGGTTCCGCAGGCCAGCTTCGCCCCGTTCCTGTCGGTTGCGCCGCCGCCCGGTTTTGCCGGTATTCTTTTCACGGACCTGATTATCATTCCGCAGTTCGAATGGCGGAACCAGGCCCGCTATCGCGGGCTGGTGGACTTCGACGTGCGCTATGTTCTGCGCTATGAGGCCACGAATGACGGCACGGTCTTCGGGTCGCCTGGCATCACGACGGTGAGCTGCGTCGCCAACCCGCTGATCCCTCCGTCCAACCCGCAGGCGTTTGCCGACGCCGGCGGCGACATCACGGTCGAGGCGGGCAACACGGTCACGCTGGACGGGTCCGAGACGTTCGACGCGTACAACGTCGGGTTCGACGTCACCAGCCCGAACGTCTTCGAGAAGGACCTGATCACGTACACGTGGGAGTGGGTGTCCGGGCCGGAGGTGGTCGCCCCGACCTATCCCGACGTCACGAACCGGCCGGCGATCGGACAGGTTACGCTCAACCAGATCGGAACGTACGTCTACCGGCTGGTGGTGGACGACGGCAAGGCGGGCAGTCCCACGACCGACACGGTGACGATCCGCGTCGTCTCCGTGATTCCGCCCAATCGCCCGCCGGTCGCGGTCGTGTCGGCGCCCGCCGGCGCCGTACCGGCCGGCGCGCTGATCTCGCTCGACGGGACCGGTTCGTTTGACCCGGACGGCGACCCGCTGTCGTTCCGCTGGGAGCAGACCGACGAGGTCGGCGGCGCGCTGCCGCGCGACCGCATCGGAGAGTTCTTCCAGCCGCTCAACGGGGTAGAGTCCACGGTGGTCTCGTGGCAAGCGACGCAGCCCGGGACGTACCACTTCCGCCTGGTCGTCAACGACGGCGAGTTCCTCAGCGCCGCGCGCACCAGCGTGAGCGTGGTGCAGTCGCAGACCGCCGGGATCAGCATCAGCTACGTCAGCAAGGCGGACCTGAAGTCGGCCGGCGCCGCGGACGACGCGGCAGACCCGCCGCCGACGACGAGCCCGCCGCCCGCCGGGTGCGGGCTGGGTTCGGCCCTGCCGCTGCTTGCGGTACCGACGGCTCTGGCGGCCCTGCGGCGGCGGCGGCGCTGAGGCCGCGCCCGCGCCCCGATTTCCGTTCGACGGCTGATGCGGCCGGCTCGCAGCGCGGGCCGGCCGTTTCGATGATGCGCGGGCGGCGCCGGGGGCGCGCGACGCGGACGCTGGGGAAGGCGGGCCGCGAAGCGTGGGGGAGCGGTTTTGCTGGTCGCATCGGGCCGCTACACTCCGCCGTGCGCCGCCCCGCGGATCACTGGGGCGGGCGGAGGCGTGCCCGGCGTCGGGCTGGAGGCAGCATGCGCGTCTTGTCGGGCGTACAGTCGTCGGGGGTGCTGCACCTGGGAAACTACCTCGGCGCGATGAAGCAGCACATCGACGCGCAGCGCGAGCACGAGTGCTTCATCTTCATCGCCAACTATCACGCGCTGACCACGGTGCAGGACGCGCCGCGAATGCGCGAGCTGACGCGCGACGTGGCGCTGGATTACCTGGCGCTCGGGCTGGACCCGGAGCGCGCCTGCCTGTTCCGACAGAGCGACGTGCCGGAGGTGTGCGAGCTGGCGTGGATTCTCGCGACGGTGACCGGCATGGGGCTGCTGGAGCGCGGCACGTCCTACAAGGACAAGATCGACAACGGGATCACGCCCAGCGTGGGGCTGTTCTTCTACCCGGTGCTGATGGCGGCCGACATCCTCATCTACCGCAGCGACCTGGTCCCGGTCGGGCAGGACCAGAAACAGCACATCGAGTTCGCCCGGGACATGGCCGGGTATTTCAACAACACCTACGGGCGCGAGGTTTTCGTGCTGCCCCAGCCGCGCTTCAACCAGGCGGCGATCGTTCCGGGGGTGGACGGGCGCAAGATGGCCAAGACGTACGGCAACGGGCTCGAGATCTTCGGTGAGCCGAAGGCGATGCGCAAGAAGATCATGAGCATTGTGACGGACAGCACGCCGGTCGAGGCGCCCAAAAATCCCGAGAGCTGCACGGTGTTCAAGCTGCTGAGGCTGCTGGCGACGGGGGACGAGACGGCGGAATGGGAGCGCCGCTACCGCGCCGGGGGCACGGGCTATGGCGAGGCGAAGAAGCGCCTGGCGGAGCTGTTCGAGGAGACTTTCGCGGCGGCGCGCGAGCGCCGCGCACGGCTCGCGGCGCACCCGGACGAGGCCGAGGACGTGCTGCGGGCTGGCGCGCGGCGGGCCCGGGCCGTGGCGTGCGAGGTGATGCACGACGTGCGCGAGGCGTGTGGGATCGTGACGGTGAAATAGCCGGCCCGCGGCGACGGTTGCGGGTCGTCGCCGGCGCACGGACGCGCCCGGGCTGCGCGGCGCGGGAAGGGATCTCTGCGGTGGCTGGCGAGTACCAGGTCAGGCTCGACGTCTTCAGCGGTCCGCTGGACCTGCTGCTGTATCTGATTCGCCGGGACGAGCTGGACGTGCAGGACATTCCGATCACGCGGGTGGCGGAGCAATACCTGGCCTACGTGGCGATGCTGGAGCGGGTGGATCCGAATGCGGCGGGCGAGTTTCTGGTGATGGCGTCGACGCTGATCGAGATCAAGTCGCGGGCGCTGCTGCCGGCGTCGCCGCTGGAGCCGGGCGGCGAGGACGACGACCCGCGTGCGATGCTCGTCCGCCAACTGCTGGAGTACAAGCGATTCAAGGACGCGGCGCGGCGCCTGGGGTCGGCGGCTGAGGAGCGGCTGGCGCGATACGCGCGGCGTCCGCCGCAGCCATCCGACGCGCTGAACGGCGTTGAGCTCGAGGAGGCCGAGGTCTGGGACCTGCTGGCGGCATTCAACCGGGTGATGGACTCGATCGGCAAGGGGCCGTCCCTGCACGAAGTGCGCTACGACGACACGCCCATCGCGCTGTTCGCGGCGGAGATCGTGTCGACGCTGGAGCGCGAGGGGACGCAGCCGTTCGACACGCTGTTCAGTGCTGCGCGGCCGCGCTGGGAGCTGGTGGGGCTGTTTCTGGCGCTGCTGGAGCTCATGCGGCAGAAGCGCGTGCGTGTGGAGCAGGCCCGCGCTTTTGGCGCCATCTACCTGTTCCTGCTGGACGAGTCGGCCGCGGCGACCGCGTTCGGCGAGGAAGCGGCGCAACGAGAGGCGCGGGGGCCCAGCGCCTCGGCGCGGGGCGCCGAGGCTGCGGAGGTACGCGATGGCGACGCACAGTGAACGGCTGAGGCAACTGGGTCTGGTGCTGCCGACGATCACGCCGCCGGTGGGTGCGTATGTTCCGGCGGTGCGGCAGCGCGAGCTGCTGTTTCTCAGCGGGCAGATTCCGCTACGCGACGGGAAGGTGGCCTATGCGGGCAGGGTGGGGCGCGAGCAGACACTCGAAACGGCGATGGAGGCCGCGCGGCTGTGCGCGCTGAACGCGGTGGCGATCGCCGCCGCCGCCGCCGACGGTCTCGACCGCATCGCGCGCGTGGTGAAGGTGGTGGTGTACGTGGCGTCGGCCGAGGGGTTCACGGAGCAGCACAAGGTTGCCAACGGGGCGAGCGGGCTGCTGGCGGAGATCTTCGGTGACGCCGGGCGGCATGCGCGTGCCGCGGTGGGCGTGGCGGAGCTGCCGCTCAACGCGACGGTGGAGGTGGACGTCACGTTTGCCATGGAATGAACGGACGTGAAGGCCGGCGCGGAGGAGCTGTGGCTCGGGATCGATGTCGGGGGGACGTCGTGCCGCGCGGCGCTCGTGGGCGCGGGCGCGGAGATCGCAGGGACGCTCCAGCGGCGACCGACGCCCGGTGGGGCGACGGAACTGGGGGGCGTGCTGCGCGAACTGCGTGATGCCTGCCTGGCGGAGCGGCGCGCGGGGTACAGGGCGGTGGGAGTGGGTCTGCCGGGCTGGTGGGATCGTGCGACGGGGGTGATGCGACGTGCGGTGAACCTGCCGTTTCTCGAGGGAATGGACGTTCGGGCGATGCTGAACGCCGCGCTCGAGACCACCGCGTTCGTGGAATCCGATGTGAACGCGGCCGGTTGGGCGCAGCAAACCGTTGCGCTGCGCGGCGCGGACCCGCCCGCGGCGCGCGGCGCCGGGGGTGAGGCGTTCGCATACATCTCCATCGGCACCGGGATTGGGGCGTGCGTGATCGTGGAGGGCGCGCTGTTGACCCACACCCGCGGCGGGCCGGGGCACTTCGGGCACCTGGTAGTGGACACGGCGGACGACGCACCCCGGTGCGCGTGCGGGCAGCGTGGCTGCGCGGAGGCGGTGTTGGCGGCGTGGCGCGCGTTGCCGCAGCGCGCGGGCGGCAGGGAGTCGCCGTCGCAGGCTCCGTCCCTGGTGCGGGCCCTGGCGGTGGTGTGTCTGCACGTAGCGGGGGTGTATGCGCCGCGGCGGATCGCGCTGGGCGGCGGCCTGGTCGACGCCGACGCGGGGCTGGTGCCCGCCATCGCCGGCGCGTGCGGGCGGATGCGCGGCACGCTGTGGCCGGACGGGCTGACGATTGCGCGCGGCGTTCTGGCTTCCGACCGGGCGGGCGTGATCGGCGCCGCGCTGCTGGCGGGGCGCGCCTGACGCGCCGTCGTCGGGAGGCGCGCTGCCGGGTCGGTCGCTGGCGGGCCTGCCGTCTCAATCGGGCTCGACGAATCGATCTTCGACGCCGTCGACCCCGTATGTGAGGAAGTCCGCGACGATGGCGTTGAAGGTCTCGGCCTGGTCGAGCATGACCTCGTGCCCCGCGTCCGGAAGGACGACCACGCGTGATGCGTGCACCCTGCGGCGGATGTAGAACGCGTCGTCGGGAGGGTGGATGCGGTCGTCGGCGCCCCAGATCAGCAGCAACGGGGGCTTGAGCTCGCCCAGCCGGTTGCGGCACGAGCTGTAGAAGATGCTCTTGAGGGCGCGGGCGGCGGCGCGGCCCTCGGGGGCGTAGCGCGGGCCGTCGGCGCGGACGGCCATCTGGTAGCGGAAGATGCGGTCCGTCAGCTCGGTGCGCCGCGCGAACATGGAGTCGAAGATGCGGGGCCAGTTGCCGCGGATGTAGTCGGCGACGATCCACTCGTTCCAGAGGATGCGCAGCCCGACGTCAAGCAGCGGCCCGGGGGGAGGCCAGGCACCGGTCGAGCCCATCATGACGACGTGATCGACGCGCTGCGGCTGGTTGAGCGCCAGCATGAGCGCCAGGTGTCCGCCCAGCGACCCGCCCATCACGCTGAAGCGTCCGACGCCCCGCGCGTCCAGGAACGCGAGAATCCGGTCACACATCCAGGCAAGGTCGTAGCGGCGGTCGGGCTTGGCCGACTTGCCGAGTCCGGGCGGGTCGAGGGCGATGACGTGGAAGCGGCGGGCCAGCGCGGGAATGTTGAGCTGCCAGAAGTCGATGGAAGTGGCCAGGCCGGGAATGATCACCAGCGTCGGTCCGCGGCCGAACTCCTGGTAGACGATGCGCAGATCGTCGACGACGAGCGACTGCTCGCCGAGCGCATAGCGGTAATCCGCCACCAGGCGATCGTCGCGGTAGCGCGCCAGTCGCAGGTCGGTACACCCGGCGACCGCGACGCCCAGCAGCGCCGACACGATCGCCCGGGAGCTGGCGCGCCCGAACGGGCTTCGGCGCAGCATCCGGACACCTCGCGTTCCCCGCGTCGCAGAAAGGTGGATCGGGCACACCGGAAGTCCGACGCGCGGAGCGGGATTGTCGCGCCGCGCGCGGCGGCATGCAACGGCGGCGCGTGCCGCCCTGGGCTTCCTTCAGCGGCGGGTCATGGTGAAGGTCGACAGGAGCGGCGCGCCGCCCGCCGCGGACTGGGCCGTTCCGCGGATCGAGCCGTCCTCCTGCACCTGGCCGGTGAGCGTAATGGTCTGCGTGGCGCCGTCGAGCGTGAGCGTGAACACCCAGACGACGCTTCCGTCCGAGACGCTGACCGGCAGCAGGCTGACGACCAGCCCGAGGTTGCCGGTGCAGCCCTGATCGAAGGTGGCGATGCGGCCGCCGGCCACGGTAATGCACGCCGGCGGCCGACCGGACGCGGACTGAAGCTGCCATGCGCCGTCAAACTCGGTGGTGCCGGCCTGGGTGTCGTCGTCGGTGGCCGGACACCCGCCGGAGACCAGGATCAGCAGCGCGGTCAGGGCGGTTCGCATGGGTCACCTCGCGCGCAGCTCATGGTATCGCAAAGCGCAACGACATGCGCGTGTCCTGACGAACCCAGGCGGCGACTTCCCCGCGATCGAATCGCTACTGGCTCAGGTGCTCCACCACGTCCCGCCAGTACCGGGCCGCTTCACCCTCCAGCGACGCGGCGAAGTCGGCGACGTAGCCGATGAACATCGCCTGATGCTCTGGTGTGGTGTTCTCCGCGAACACAGCCGCCAGGTCTTCGGCCGGCAAGCTGTAGCCCTCGCCGCCCGGGCGACCGAAGTTGCACCCGACCCGCTGGAATGGTAGTCATCGTCTTCATAGACCGCCCGCAGGTCAACAGTGGCACTGCGACCAAGAACTATCCCACGAGCGACTCGGTCATCGTCTTCGGCGCCCAGGCGTACGCCGACCTCTTCGGCGCCCAGGCGTACGCCGACCTCGACACTACCCGCTGGGACTACATCCGCACGGCGTCATCCCCGACGACGCCGGCCCGGGCGATATGAACTGCGACGGCTCTACCAACGGCTTCGACATCACCCCCTTCATCACCGCCCTGGTTTCTCCGGACGTATATGGCCGGAACTACCCCGCCTGCGATGTCATGCTGGCCGACTGCAACTCCGACGGCAGCGTCAACGGAATCGACATCGAGGCGTTCGTGGAATTGCTGAAATAGCCTCGCGCGGCGCGTAAGCCCGCGCAGTCTGCCGCCCGAGCATTCGCGGCGGCAATACGCCATCGCATCGCGTGGAAGTCGCCGCCTGACATACCGACGCGGCGTCGGTCCGCGTCGGGGCACGCCACGCCGATCGGGGGTTCCGGCCGGGGGCTCGGTTGGTGTGGTGTTCGAGCGACGCGCGCGGCGAGCTAG
>CAYNYG010000060.1:0-14999 GCA_964401365.1 uncultured Planctomycetales bacterium
CGGCCCGCCGGGCGGGTGGCTGCTGCTGGCGCGGGTCGCGGGCGAGGACGCTGGATGTGTCGCGATGCGAGCCGTGGGCGACGGAGCGTGCGAGATGAAGCGTCTCTACGTTCGGCCGGCGTATCGCGCGGCGCGGCTCGGCTGGGCGCTGGCGCAGCGGCTGGTGGAGCGGGGACGGGCGGCGGGTCATCGCGTGATGCGGCTGGACACGCTGCCGAAGATGGCCGCCGCGATCGGGATGTACCGCCGCATGGGATTCCGGGAGTGCGCGCCATACTACGCCAGTCCGCTTCCGGGCGTGATCTTCATGGAGCTGGCGCTGTAAGGGGGGTTGGCCGAGCCGGCGCGGGTCGCATCCGCGGGCAAGGGCGGTGGCGCGGGAGCGCTGTCCGCGATGTAAACTCGCGGATGGCGGTGGCAAAACCTCGGCGGAGGTTTCTGCTCCAGCGCGGCGCGACGCTGCGGAAGGCGCACCTGTCCGACGCAGCCGCCGGCGCAGAGGGGCAGTTCCGAGAATTGAAACGCCGCCGCCCGCCGTGGGCGTGGGCGGAAGTGGCCCAGGTTGTGGCGGATCACGTGCAGCGTGGCGCGCCGGGCGGCGCTGGGTGATTTCATGGGATCCCGTTCAGCGGCAAAGACCGGTCCGGGCGTCGCGCGGCGCGACCTGATCGCCCTCGCGGGCGAATGGGTGGGCGGCGCGCTGCGCAAAACCGACGCCGACGGCCGAGTGCTGCGCCTGCGACGGTGTGCGATGGCGTGCTGGTTCGACCTGTACCTGTGCGCCGACGAGCCTCGGTGCATCCCGGCCGGTCTCGCCGCTCTGGACGAGATCGAGCGCGTCGAGGCGCTGCTCTCGACTTACCGGCCCGAAAGCGAGCTGTCGCGCCTCAACGCTGCGCTCGCCGAAACGTACTCGTGGGGCGCGAGTGTCGAAGTCAGCGGCGAGCTGTGGGGGTTCCTGTCGTTGTGCCGCGACGCATGGGAGCTTACGGACGGCGCGTTCGACGCCGCAGCCGGGGTTCTCAGCGAAACATGGGGATTCCGGCAGCGCCGGCCGCGGTGGCCGCGCGACGACGAGATCGCCGCGGCGCTGTCGCGTTGCGGCATGGGGCGCGTGCGGCTCGATGCGGCCCGCCGCTGTGTGTCGGCGGACACCGCGGGGGTGCGGTTCAACCCCGGCGCGGTCGGCAAGGGCTGGGCGCTGGACCAGGCGATGGAATTGCTGCGGGACCGGGGCGTGACGAACGCGCTGCTCAGCGCGGGCGGAAGCAGCGTGCGGGCGATGGGCGAGGGACCGGGCGGCGGCGGCTGGCCCGTCGTGCTGCCGCGCGGCGGTGTCCGACCCGTGCGGTTCCTGCGTGACGCCGCGATGGCGACCTCCGGCGACACCGAGCAGTTCCTCGAGTACGGCGGGAAGCGCTTGGCGCACGTGATCGACCCGCGCACCGGAATGGCCGTCCAGGGCGGCGGGCTGCTGACCGTCATCGTGCGCAGCCTGCGCGCGGAAGAAGAGCGCCCGTCAGGCACCGCGTCCGCACCTGTCGGCCGCGAGGCCGCGTGGTGCGACGCCCTTTCGACCGCGTTGTTTGTGATGGGCCGGGATGAGGCGGTACGATGGCACGCTCGCGACGAGTGGCTCGAGGTCATCGCCGCGGACGAGCGGTGGTCCGCGAGGCAAGCGGAGTAGTTCATGGGTTCGGTGCGCCGCGGCGAGTATCCGAGGCTGACGGTCCTGGCGCTCTTCGCGCTGCGCCTGGCGATCGGGTGGCACTTCACCTACGAGGCGTACGCGAAGGTGTCGCACCCGCGGCCCTTCAGCGCCAAGGGGTACCTGAGCGACGCGCGCGGGCCGCTGGCGGCCGCGTTTCACTGGATGGGCGAGACGGCCTGGGTGCTGGCGCCGGTGAACGTCGTCATTACGTGGGGGATGCTGCTGCTCGGCGCCGCGTTCATGCTGGGACTGTTCACGCGAATCAGCGGCGCGTGCCTGATGGTGCTGCTGACCTGCTTCTACCTGGCCACGCCACCCTGGACGGGGATCAAGCTGGCGGGTGAAGAAGGCAGCTATCTGTTCGTCAACAAGAACCTGGTCGAGCTGGTCGCGATCGCCGCCGTTCTCGCCAGCGGCATCTCGCGCACCTGGGGGCTGGACGCGCTCATCGCGCGGCGCGAGCAGGCCGTCGAGGCGCCGGGCGCCGAATCGGCGGACGAGCATGCCGATTCATCGCGCGACCTTCCACCCGCGACGGCACCTAGACCGTAAGTCCGACGCCGAGGAGGCAGCCCATGCTGACGGAGTCGCAAAAGCAGGTCGGGCGGCGGAACTTCCTGAAAGGCGTGGCCGCGGTACCCGCGGTGGGCGCGCTGGCGTGGGGTACGGCGGCGGTTGATCGCCCGCTGGTGGTCGGCATTGTGGGCGTCGGGGGCCAGGGCGGCGTCCTGCTGGAGCAGAGCAACCCGCGCCTGATGAGGTTCGCGGCGGTGTGCGACATTTTCGAGCCGAACCGCAAGAAGGCGGTGGAGAAATGCCGCAAACTCCACGGCGGGGACCCGGCGGAATACGAGGATTATCGGAAGCTGCTGGAGCGTGACGACCTGGATGCGGTCGTGATCGCGACACCGCTGTGGCTGCACGCCCCGATGGCCCTGGACGCGCTCAAAGCCGGCAAGCACGTTTTCAGCGAGAAGACCATGGCCTACAGCGTCGCCGACGGTGAGGCCATGATCGCCGCGGCGGCGGCGGCCGGCCGCGTGCTCCAAATCGGCCATCAGCGGCGGTACAACGACCTCTACCGACAGGCCGTTCAGATGGTCCGCAGCGGACTCATCGGCGACGTAAGGCACATCCGCGCGCTCTGGCACCGCAACAGCGACTGGCGCCGCAAGGTGCCGGACTCGCCGTTCGATCCGCGGCCGTGGGGTTATGCGGACCTGGAGCGACTGGTGAACTGGCGGCTTTACCGCAAGCACTCCCAGGGCCTGATGACCGAGTTGGGCAGCCACCAGGTCGACGTCGCCAACTGGCTCAGCGGCACGACGCCGCAGGCCGTGCTCGCGAGCGGGGGTATTCACCACTACAAGGACGAGCGCGAAGTCAACGACCACGTCTACGTGATCTTCGAGTACCCCGGTGGGCTGACGCTGACGTATTCGTCGATCCAGACGAACCAGTTCGACCAGTACTACGAAGAGATCATGGGCACGCGCGGGACCATTCTGCTGCAAGGCGAAGGTGCAGCGTACCTGTTCGCGGAGGGGGTCGCGGCGTCCAAGGCCACCGAGGTCACCGTCTCCGCCGGCGGTGGCGGGGCGCCCGTGATGGAGGCCTCCGCGTCGCGCGCCGCCGATGCGTCCTCCGGCACCGCGACCAGCCAGGCGTCGGTCGTCAGCAGCCTGATCCCCTACCGCAACGAGCTGGAAGGGTTCGTCTACAGCGTCCGTACGGGCGAGCCGCCCCGCTGCGGCGGCGCGGAAGGTCTGGCGGCGGCTCGGGCGGTTTTGAAGGCCAACGAAGCGATCGCGGTACGCTCGCGCGTCGAGCTGCGGCCGCCCGCGTAGCGGGGGCGCGGAAGTGGGCGGCCGGTGCCGCAGGTTGCGGGGTCGCGGACCGGCCGGGCGGTAACTGTTGCGCAGCGTTGGGGATAGCGAGCGGCGGGAAAGTGCCGGAATCGTCGGGGGCGGGCATGCCACCCGCGGGAGAGGTCCGGGTATAACTCGTGGTCATGCGGACTTTTAGCGCGTGCACCTGACCCTGCGCGCGGCGCGGCCCCGACAGGGGCGTCGCGACAGGACCTGTCGGATTCGAGTTTGGAGCAGGCGCGTCGGGCTCAAGCGGACCGACCGCCAAGCGAGGGAATCGCCCATGGCGCGGATTATCTGCCAGCGAATGATTCGAGCGGCGTGCGGGGCGTGCGTGTGCGTGGCGGCGTTTGCGCAGGAGCCGCCACGATCGCAGCCGGCCAGCGACGCGGAGATGCTCAAGCGCTACGCGGAGCTTCAGGAGGCGGCGCAAAAGCTCGAGTCCGGGCAGCCGACGTCGGGTGCGGCTCCGCAACCGACGCGTGCTCCGGGCGCGACGTCGTCGCAGTCGGGCCGACGGGCCGACGACGCGCTGCGCACCGAGTGGTTTGATTTCAAGGATACGCCGTGGCGTACGGTGATCGAGCGCTTCGCGGACCGGATGGGCAAGCCGGTGCGCGGGCTCGAGGGATTCGACCTTGCGGGAACGTTGAACAACGCGGGGACGCGGCGTTTCACGCGGGCGGAGGCGGTGGACGAGCTGAACACGCTGCTGCTCGACAAGGGCTGGCACCTGTCGGAGGGCGACGATTACGTCGAGTTGATGCGGCTGAGCGACGCGGCGGACCGCGTGCCCGCGGATCGCGTGTACGCGTCGGCGGAAGCTTTCCGGTCGGGGGGTCTCTCGCAGATGACGTTCGCGACGCTGTACTTCCCGGTGGAGGGCGGAACGGGAGCCGAGATGATCCAGCGGATGCGCGGGCTGATGCCGGCGCACGTGAAGCTGAGCGTCGAGGGGGCGGATGAGGAGGGAGCGGGCGGCCGGGTGCGCGCGACCGGTCCGGCGCGCGACCTGCGACGGCTGCTGCTCCAGGTGGAGCGCGACAAGCGGATCCGCAACCGGCCCGCGCCGGTCGTGCCGTCGGCGTCGACGGGGCCGCACGTCGGTGAGCAGGCGAGCACCCCGCCGGCGGGCGCTCCGTCGGGCGGGGCCAAGCCACCGGCAACCCTGGAGGAGATGTCGTCGCGCGCGAAGTTGTCCACGCAGTCGGCGTCAGCGCCGCCCACGCGCGCCCCGATCGAGACACCGGCGACCAAGCCGAACGTCGGACCGGTCAAGCCGTCGCCGGCGGCGGCCGAGGTGAAGGGCGAGCCGGTATCGCGTCCCCCGGCGGACAAGGACGCCGCGTCGGAGTGGTTCGCGTTCAAGGGCATGCCGTGGGAGGACGTGATCCGGCACTTCGCGAAACGGATCGGCAAGCCGCTGATGGACGAGGAGCTGATCACGATCGGGGGCGAGTTGACCTACGAGAATCCGCGAAAGATGACGTCGCAGGAGGCGATCGACGAGCTGAACTTCCTGCTGCACGAGAAGGGGTGGCGGTTCGTCGAGACGCGCGATCACCTGTGGTGCTTCCCGCTGTCGGAGATGCCGGGTCGGGTGGAGCTGGATCGGACGTACGAGTCGCTGGAGAAGTTCCTGGCCGCCAAGCCGCGGGACATGGAATACGTGGCGGTGTACATGCTGATCGAGGGGGAGTCGGCGCAGTCGGTGATCGACGCGTTCTCGAGCGCCATCCCGGACTATGCGCGCTGGTCGACGGTGGGGCAGACGAACCAGATCAAGCTGGTGGCGCTGGCCAAGGACGTGCGGAAGTTCCTGGAGCTGCGGGCGCGGATCGCGATGGACGAGAACGATCCGCGGGCGATGCGCATCTTCCAGATCAAGAGCAACGTCCAGCTCATGGAGCAGATGGTGCGGACGATGGTGGGCGCTCCGCAGCCGACGCGCAAGTGGGATCCCAACAAGCGGCAGTTCGTCACCGAGGCCGGCGACGAGAACGTGCGGATCGTGGCGGACACGCGGACGAACTCGCTGATCGTCAAGGCGGAGCGGAAGGTGCTGGACCGCATCCAGGAGGTGCTGAAGGACCTGGACATCCGGCCGGAGCTGAACTTCCGCACGGAGATCGTGCCGGTGGAGAACCTGAGCGCGTCGGACGCCAAGTCGATGCTGGACGCGATCCTCGCGCAGGAACAGGGGCAGGCCGCCGTGACGTCGCGCACGCGGGTCCCGCCGCCGCCGCGGCCGCAACCGGGTCAGCAGCCGCAGCCGAACCAGATTCCCGGGGGACAGGTGGACGAGTTCGGTCAGTTGGAGGACATCTACGAGAAGGCGCGCAAGACGATCCGGACGGTGGCCGACGACGGGAAGAACCTGCTGATCGTGTACGCCAACGACGAGGGGCAGAAGCGCGTGCGCGAGATGCTGGAGCTGATCGACCAGCCGCGGCCGAGCAACCTGCGAACGTTCGTGCTGGAGAACGCGCGGGTGGACCAGGTGTTCGACACACTCAACAACCTGGTGCAGGGGATGCGGCCCGGGTTGGTCGGAGTGGGTCGAGGAACCAGCGCCGCGCGGGGACCCACGCTGGCGCCCGACCCGGTCGCCAACGCGATCCATGTCATCGCGGACCGCGAGGACATGAAGAACATCGAGCAGGTGATCGCCAAGCTCGACGTGTCCATGCCGCCCGACATGCGGCACGTGATCGAGTTGAAGAACGTGCTTCCGAGCCGGGTGCTGCCGGCGGTTCAGGCGCTGCTGGACAACAAGGGGGGAGCGACGGTGACGCGCCGTCTGGGTCGCCCGGGATCGACGGGAGTGAGCGCGGCCGGCGCGCAGGTGTTCGCGCTGGACGAGGCGCGACTGCTGGTCGTGGTCTGTCGGGACGAGGACTGGGTGCACGTGGACCAGATGGTGAAGCTGGTGGACGAGCAGGCGCAGTCCAACACGCCGCAGCTTCAGTCGTTCACGATCGTCAAGGCCGACCCGCAGTCGATCGCCGGGACGCTGGCGACGCTGTATCGCAACTACCGACATCCGGCGTTCGGGCAGTCGCAGGTGCTGATCCAGCCCGAGGGCGACAAGGTATACGTGCAGGCGATCCGCCCGGCCCTGGAGGAGATCGGCGCGCTGATCGCCACGATGGACGTCGAGGACGCGAACCCGGTGGTGGTGATCCCGCTGGTCGACGCGGACGCGGGGCAGGTCGCGCAGCAGCTCAACGCGCTGTTCGTGCAGGGTGCGCGGACCGGTCGCGGGGCGCCCGGGTCTGCGACGATGATCCAGCCGGAGCCGGTCACCAACGCGCTGATCGTGCGGGCCGACAAGTCCACGCTGGAGAAGATTCAGAGTTACGTGACGGAGATCGAGCAGCGCGTGGCCAAGCAGGCGCCGGAGCAGCGCTTCTACACGCTGCGCTACGCTCAGGCGGGGGAAGTCGTGAATGCGATCAATACGATGTTCGGCGCGGGCGGGCGGGCCGGAGTGGGGCGCTCCAGCCCGTCGCAGGTGAAGGCGTTTGCGTCCGGGGCGCAGGTGGTGGTGGAAGCGCCGCAGGACAAGCAGGCCGAGATCGGGCGCTTCATCGCGCAGATCGACGATCCGGGGGGCAAGGAGATCGTAATCAAGACGGTGCGCATGCCGGGGCTGGACGTGTCCACCATCGCGGGCCGGCTGACCAACGCGTTCCTGTCGCGCGCCAAGCAGGGCGTGGTGTGCCGGTTCGACGCCGACCCGGTCAGCGAGACGATCCTGCTGTCGTGCTCGCGGGACGCGCTGAACGAGGCGGAGAAGCTGCTGGACGAGTACAAGAACATCGGGCTGGAGTACCAGCCGCAGATCGAGTTCTGCCCGCTCAAGCTCGCGTCGGCGACGGAGATCGCGCCGTTGCTCCAGGACCAGCTGGTCAACCTGCTGGTGAAGCAGTTCGGCAAGAACGCGGCGCAGGTCAAGGTGACGGCCGACGCGCGCACCAACCGGCTGATCATCAACGGTCCGAAGATGGCGGTGGACCTGGGCAAGACGTTGCTGGGCAACTACGACGTGGCGCCGCCGGCCGAGTCGCCTCCGCCGCCCGTGTACGCGGGCACGAGCACGATGGCGGGGCGGGACGTGGCGAGCATCGCCAACCAGCTCAACCAGATTTTCGGGCAGCGTCCGCCACGGCAGGACCGGCTGCGGTTCGTATTCAACGCGGACCGGTCGAGCGAGACGCTCTTCTACACGGTTCCGCTGGACGCCAAGGCGGAAGTGGACGCCCTGATCGCCAAGTTCGTCGACGAGACCAAGGGGATGGAGGTCGAGCAGAAGTTCATCCCGGTGGTGAACGCCGACGTGAACTACGTCGCCAACCAGCTCAAGAGCCTGGTTCCGTCGCGGGTGTCGACGCTGCGGGGCGGGGACGCGGCGTCGCGGATCAGCATCTCGGTGGACGAGCGGCTCAACCGCGTGATCGTGAACGCGCCGAAGTTTGCGATCGAGGTGGCCGAGGGGCTGGTAGCGGCGCTGGACGTGGTGCGCACCACGTCGACGCCGATCCGTACGGTGGCGCTGCGGAACGCGGACGCCGCTTCGGTGGCGAGCGTCCTCCAGCGCATCCTGGCGTCGAAGATGCGGAGCAACCCGAACCTCCAGATTCAACCGGAGCAGATGACCAACGCGCTGATCGTTTCGGCGGGGCAGGAGGACTTCGTCGAGATCGAGAAGTGGGCGAAGGAGCTGGACGAGCAGGTGCTGACCAAGCTCAGCGAGCCGCAGATCTATGAGCTCAAGAACGCCAACCCGTGGGAGGTGGCGCAGGTCCTGACGACCACGTTCCAGCCGCGCGGGGTAGGTCGGCGGCAGACGCCGGGCGGGGAGGTGTCGTTTGCGGTGGTGGGCGGGGGGAGCCTGGTGGTGCAGGCGCCGTCGAGCAAGCTGGCGGACATCGACAAGCTGATCAAGCAGCTCGACACGCTGGGCGCGCACAAGATCGAGGTGCGGACTTACGAGCTGCCGGGCATCGGTCAGCAGATCAACACGCTGGCACAGCAGATTCAGAACGCGGTCAACGCCGGGCTGGGACAGCGCGAGTCGCGCGTCACGGTGTCGCCGTATCCGCCGGCGGACTCGATGATCGTGATGGCGCTGCCGAGCC
This sequence comes from uncultured Planctomycetales bacterium, assembly GCA_964401365.1. Lineage (GTDB taxonomy): Bacteria > Planctomycetota > Phycisphaerae > UBA1845 > Fen-1342 > CAYNYG01. Next base: position 8,721 of record CAYNYG010000060.1, read on the forward strand.
AGTTTGCGCAGATCGAGTCGATGATGAAGAAGTTCGAGCCGATGCTGGCCTCGCAGCGCAAGATCGTGACCGAGTTCGTGGCGCTGGAGAACGTCAACGCGGACCAGATCCTGGACCTGGTCAAGACCATGGTGGCCAACAAGCTGGCGCGTGAGCTGGGCACCAAGTCGACGCAGGACTTCTCGGTGAGCGCGGACTGGCGTACGAACCGCCTGATCGTCAGCGCGCCGGCGGCGGCGATCGCCGAGGTGCGCGAACTGGTCGAGAAGCTCGACATCCCCGACGTCAACGACCAGACCCGTCCGCGGACGGTGCCGCTGGCCTACGCCGACGCGGGCAGCGTCGCGGGCACGCTGACGCAGCTTTTCGTCACCGGGCGTCAACTGTCCAAGAGCCAGGTGCAGACCAAGATCCAGGCCGAGCCGATCACCAACTCGCTGCTGGTGATCGCGTCGGACAAGGATTTCGACAGCATCGAGGCGAAGGCGATCGAGATCGACGAGGGCGCGGTGCTGACGCGGGCGCAGCCGGAGCTGATCAAACTGGAGTACGCCGACCCGCAGACGGTGTCCGCGGCGCTGAAGGAGTCGTTCACCACATCGGGCCGTACGCCCGGATCGCGGCCGAACCCGGCCAAGGAGCTGTCGGCGCAGGTGGTGGGCCCGAGCATCCTGCTGCAAGGACCCAAGGAGAAGATCGAGGATGCGAAGGGCCTGATCGCGCGCATGGAGGACGACGCGCGCAGCGTGGAGGTGACGCCGGTCACGATCGCGCTGCAACGCGCCGACCCCAACGACGTGGTCAACATGATCAACAACGTCTTCGGGCGTCGGGCGGGCAAGAGCGCGCGGCAGGACGTGCAGGCCACGGTCAGCAACGGCACGCTGGTCGTGCGTGCGCCGGAGAAGGCGCTGGAGCAGATCCGCCAGTTGGTCGAGGTGCTGGACGCCAAGGAGAAGGAGAACCTGACCGTCAAGGCCTACGACCTCAAGCTGATCAACGCGGCCCAGGTCGAGGCGAAGGTCAACCTGTATCTGATGTCGCTGGCCGCGACGGTGAAGCGCGGACAGATGAAGCCGGCGGCGTTCGCCGAGCCGACCACCAACACGCTGGTCGTCATCGCCCCGCCGGACGCGATTCAGTTCATCGATCTGCTGGTGGCGCAGTTGGAATCGAAGCAGCCGCCCGAGGGAGACGCGCGCAACTACGCGCTCCGGAACGTGCGTGCCGACGCCGTCGCCAAGAACGTGCAGGACATGCTGCGGGCCAAGGTGATCGAGCGCGTGGGCAAGTCGAAGGAGGCCACGGTCCCGACCATCGTTGTGCCCGAGCCCACCTCCAACCGCCTGTTCATCTACACCACCACCGAGTACCAGGAGATGGCGGGCGAGCTGGTGAAGATGGTCGACGCCGACGCGCCCGATCCGGAAGAGACGCGCGTCGTGCGGCTCGAGAACGCCGACGCGACCGCCCTGGCGCAGACGCTGACGCAGGCGGCCGGTCCGGGCCGCGGCGGCGCGACCGTGCAGATCACGGCGGATGCGGCCGGGAACGCCATCGTGGTCAAGGGCATGCCCAAGGACGTGGCGCGGGTGGAGCGGCTGGCGGCGGAGCTGGAGGCGGGGGCCGAGGCGATGGCGGAGCTGCGCACGTTCGAGCTGGAGAACATCTCCACGCTGACGGCGGTGGACGCGCTGGCGGGCATCTTCCCGCCCGGCAAGACGCCGGCCGACAACGTGACCGTGGTGGAGGACGAGTTCAATAACAAGCTCATCGTGACGGCGTCGAAGCGGCGGATGAAGCAGGTCGAGCATTACCTCGCCAAGCTGGACGTAGCACCGGACTTCGAGCCGGGCACGGTGAAGGGCGGACGAAAGGTCTACTTCGTGGACGTCTACAAGGGCGACGCGTCGGACATCGCCTGGGACGTGAGCGACTTCTTCCCCAGCTCGACCGAAGGCGGACCGGAGATCGACGCGGACTGGGACGGGGAGTACATCAAGGTCGTCTGCCGGCCGAACGAGTACCAGGCCATCGAGGAGCTGATTCGCCAGTTCGACGAGCGCGCCAAGGTGGAGAAGAAAGTCATTACGACCACGCTCAAAGGTGACCTGGCGCGGCTGTTGCCGCTGCTCGAGGCGCGCTACCCCGGCGTGAAGTTCGTCGACGGGACGGCGGAACGCCCGCAGGAGTCGGTGGTCGAACCCTTGTGGGGTGAGAATGAGATTCCGCCCGCCGTCGAGAAGCGCCGCCAGCAGCAGCGTGAGCGCGGCACGCTGAAGGAAGGCGCGGGTAGCGGGCGCGACACGCGCTCGCGCACCGACGCCGCCACCCCGGACACGCTGCATCGCGAGCTGCGCGGCACAGCCGTGGACATGCCCTCGCTCCGCGGCGGCGCGGCGCCGATCGCACGCCCGGCCTCGGATACGCGCGTGGCCGCGGCGTACGTCAGCGCGGTCGGCGACGACCTGGTCGCGCCGGGCCGCGTTCGCCTGGTCTCCGACGATGCGCCGCGCGGGGACGGCACGCCGGCCGTCGCGCAGGAGAGCCAGGAACAGCCCGAGCGCCGTGCCCGGCGACAACCGGCGCGCCAGCCGGGGGAAGAGGCTGACGGCCCGGCCCAGCCGGAGGGGCGCAATCGAGGCGCCTCCCCCACCGATCGTGGGCGAGGCGAGTCTGGCGCCGGCGAACCGGCGAACGAGCGGTCGACGCGGCCGGAGAAGCCGGAACCGCCCGGCGGTGCGCGGCTCAGCAGCACGGTGGACCCGCAGCGCGAGTACCCCACGGTCACCATCCTCCCGAACGACCGGGTCACCATCGACGGCCCCCGCAACGCGGTCGAAGACCTGGAAGACGCGATCGAGACGCTTCAGGAAGACCTTGGGCAGGGCGAAGTGATCCGCATCTTCGAGTTCAAGTATGGCGACGTGAACGCCGCCGCGCAGATTCTCGACAAAATGTTCAACGAGCGGCAGCAGATGGTGCGCTTGCCGGGGGGCATGAACCCGCAACAGCAGCAGCAGATGATGCAGCAGATGCAGCAGATGCAGCAGATGCAGCAGCAGATGCGGGGCGGCGAGGGTGGGGCCGCGGGCGGAGGCGGCCGCGGCGGGCGGGGCGGCGGTGGCGCCGGCGCAGGCGGGGGCCTGATGGGCCAACTCCGCGCCATGACCGGCGTGGGGGCGGGCGGGGGCGAAGACGAGAAAGGCGGCACAAGCCGCGATCGGCAGGGCGGGACCCGCGTGCGCATGGCGACCGATCCGGGCCACAACTACCTCATCGTCAAGTGCGACGAGTCCGACCTGCCCGAGATCCGCCGCCTGCTGCGCGAACTGGACATTCCGGCCGGCGAGGTCGACATCCGCGTCATTCAGCTCAAGACGCTCACGTCCGACGAGGCGGCCAAGAACCTCAAGGAAGTTCTGGGGCTGGCGCGAGCCGAGTCGCGCCGCAACCAGCAGCAGCGGTCGCAGGGCGCGTTCGGCTTCGGGCAGGAGCTGATGTTCGGCGCCATGCTGCCGCAGCTCGTGCAGCTCTCGTCCATGCCCGGCGGCGACGAAATCGGCGCGAAGATCGAGCAGGTCGAGATTGTTCCCAACGTCGTCACCAACTCGCTGCTGGTCAGCGGTCCGCCGGACGTGCTGACCATCATCGAGAAGGTCATCACCGACATGGAGAACCTCGAGGCGGGCGACCGGGTCATCATCCGCCACTTCCCGCTTCAGCGGGCCAAGGTGGACGACATCCTCCCGTTGCTCCAGGAGCTGTTCTCGGCCACGAGCGGCGGCGGCGGCGGCCCGGGCGGACGCGGGGCGCGCGTCGCGACCCCGACGCAGATGGGCTCGGTGACGATCAGCGGCGATCCGCGCACCAACACGCTCATCTACATCTGCGAGACCAAGGACATCGAGCTGGTCGAGGCGCAGATTCGCGCCGTCGACCTGGAAGGGCCGCTGGCGCAGGCCGAGGTGTACGTCTGCCAGTTTGGCGACGCCGTCTCCATCGCCGAGGTGGCCAATCAGACCTTCGGTGGCGGGGGCGCAGCGGCGGGCGGGGGCGGCGGACGCGGGCGCGGCGCGGCGCCGCGGGGCGGGGGCGACGTGCGCATCACCGCCGAGGCGATGACCAACTCGATCGTGGTGTTCGCCGCCCCGGACAAGCGGGCCGAGGTGTTCGCGCTGATCCGCGATCAGGACGAGATGAACCGCGACCAGTTCCGCGAGATTCCGATCGCCAACGCGAACGCGGAGGACCTGGCCGAGAAGCTCAACCAGATGTTCGCGTCGCGCGGCGGGTCGGGCATGCCGACCGGCGGCCGCGGGCGCGGCGCCGCCTCGACCGTTTCAGCGGGCGGGCGGGTCGCGATCTACGGGGATCAGACCGCGCGCAAGCTGCTGGTCAAGGCCCCGGAGCACATCTACCGCCAGATCCTGACGGTGGTGCAGACGCTCGACACGGCCGACCAGGGCTTGCAGGTGCAGCGTTTCGTTCTGCGGCACGCCAAGGCGGAGAAGGCGGTTGCCGACGTCGAGGCCGCGATGACCAAGTACCTGCAAGTCGCAGGAATGAGCGGGCGCGGCGGGGCGACGGGCGGCAAGCTGCCCTTCGACCCGTTCACGATCCTGCCGGACGCGCGGACCAACAGCCTGCTGGTGGTGGGCTCGCCGCAGACGTTCGCCTTCGTCACGACGGTTCTGACGCAGTACGACGTGGAAACACCCGACGAGCAGCGGCACATCGTGCGCATCTTCCCGGTCGAGTCCGACGCCGCCAGCGTCGCGGACGCCATCAACAGCATGTCCAGCGCCGGCGCAACGGCGGCGGCAGGGCGCGCTGCGGGTGGGATGTCCGCGCGCGGTGGGATGGGGCGCGGCATGCCCACGCCCGGGGCGGCGGCCGGGGGCGCGACGGGCGAGCTGGACGTGATCGCCACCGCCGAGGTTTCGACCAATTCCGTGATCGTGAAGGGCCGGCCCGACGACATCGAGATCGTCGAGACCACCATCATCGCCGCGTTCGAGCAGGCCGTTCTCGACCGCACCACGCCGGTCATGATCCCGGTTCTCAACGCGCCGGCGTCGCAGATCGCCGCCGTCGTGCAGCGTTTCGTCAGCGATTCCGGCGCCGCGGCCCCGGCCGGTCGTGGCGCGGCGGGGCGCGGCGGCGAACGCCGCGGTCCCACGATCATCCCCAACGACCGCATGCAGACCATCATCGTGGCCGGCACGCGCAACGAGGTGTCCCGCGTTCAGGCGCTCATCGAGCGGTTCGACAGCGCCGACCTTCCGCAGGACTCGATGGTCAAGGTGGTCGAGATTCCACTCGGACAGGACGCGGTCGCGCTCGCCCGCGAGCTCGAAACCGTCGTCAACAACGGCGAGAAGTCGGCGGCGCAGGCCGAAGGGCGCGAACCGCGGCTGGTGTCCGTCGGCGCCGACACGTACACCAACACGCTCATGGTCGCCGGCGACCCGACCATGTTCGGCGTGGTCGAGGCCGTCGTTGCGCAGCTCGCGGACGTGCGCACCTTCAACCAGCAGTACAAAGTGCTCCAATTCCGCAACCTCTCCGCGGCGCAGATTCAGGACATCATTGACCAGCTCCAGGGTCGTGGCGGCGCGGGCAACGTGCGTCGCACCAGCGGGGGTGGGGCCGCGCCAACCGGCGGGACGCGCGGCGGCACGCAGGGCGGTGGATTCCGCGGCGGGTCGACGCCCGCGCGGCAGCCCAGGACACCCAACGTCGCGCCGGGCCGTGGCGGCAACCCCGGCGGCGGCACCGGGAGCGGTAACCGTCCCCGGCCACGCCCCACGACTCCCGCTGGCGGTGCAGGCGGGCGTGGCGGACGCGCGGCCCTCATCGACGACCTGCTGGACGACCTGCTCGCAGCGCCGGACTATCCGGGCGCCGGCGCCGTCCGCCACGCGGCCTGGGATGGGCCGATTCCGGCGTTCTTCGGCGGTGAGCGGGGCGCCGCGCGGCTGTGCGCGTTCACCGACGAAGGTACGACCGGCGACCAGGACGCGACCGGCGACGACGCACAACCGTCCCAACCGCAGAAAGCCTCGCCGCGCGAGCTTACGCCGGGCGAATTGCGCCGTGGCCGCGAAACACGGGGCGCAACGACGCGCCCGCGTCCATCCGATCGCATTCAGCGCGAACCAGCCCGGCCCGACGACGACCGGGCTTCCCAACCGGCTGCCCGGCAGCCGGCCCGGGCGGCCACGCGACCGGCGCGCGGGGCCGAACCGGCGACGCGCGGCACCCGACCCGACGACC
>CAYNYG010000061.1:0-13905 GCA_964401365.1 uncultured Planctomycetales bacterium
CGCAGGTGGCCACGTCGCCGCCGACGCTGGTGCTGTTCTGCAACGACCCGACGCTGGTGGGGGAGGACTACCGGCGATTCCTGAGGCGGCGGTTGCGGGAGAGCCTGCCGTTCCAGGAGGTGCCAATCAAGCTGGTCTTCAGGCCGCGGCGCCCGACGGAGGCGACGGCGCGACGCTGACGCGGTCGGGTCGGTTCGGGGCGCGTGGCGCGGCTACTTTCCGATTCCGAACAGGAAGCCGGTCGTTCGCACGAGCAGCAGTCCCCTGGTGATGGCGGGCGTCGCGAGGCAGACGTCGCCCATCTTGTTGGTGGCGAGCACTTCGAACTGCGGCCCGCACTTCACGACGTACACGTCGCCGTCCTCGGTCGTGCAGTACAGGCGCCCGTCGGCGGCTACGGGGGAGGCGGTGACGGCGGACTGCCCCTGGCCGAGCCGTTTCTTGTAGATGGACTCGCCGGTGCGCGCGTTGGCGCACTGGAGGATGCCGTTGTCGCGCAGAATGTAGAGGTGCTCGCCGTAGACCAGGGGCGTGGGGATATAGGAGGCCATTCCCTTTCGCGACCAGGCGATGCTGGCGTTGGAGGTGGCCTCTCCGTCGAGCGAGATGTCGCCGGACGCGGAGCCGGCCTTGACGGCAAACACGGGGGTGGGCGGACCGTGGCTGTTGGCGAAGAAGATGAGGCCATGTGCGACGAAGGGGGTGGGGACGGGGATGTCGGAACCGCCGCTGAGGCGCCACAGCTCCTTGCCGGTGAGCGGGTCGTAAGCGCCCATGTGCTTCATGCCGTTGACGAGCAGCTCGGAGCGCGCGGCGCTGTCATGGACGGTGGGGGTGCTCCAGGTGGGGACGTCGTCGCGCGTGGTGCGCCACACCTGGCGGCCGTCGCGCAGGTCGAAGGCGGCGAGGAAGGAGTCGCTGACGACGTCGCACTGCACGATGACAAGGTTCTTCCAGATGACGGGCGAACTTCCGTACTCCCACTGGTTGTCGGGCGCGACGTACCAGCCGGCGTTGAGCAGCCCGAGATCGGCTTTCCAGCGGAGCTTGCCGTCGAGGTCGAAGCAGTAGAGGCCTTCGGAGCCGAAGCAGGCGACGACGTTCTGTCCGTCGGTGGCGCAGGTGCTGTTGGCGTGGGTGGCCTTGGTGTGGCGCTTGATCTTCGGGACGCCCTGACACGCGGTCGCTTCCCAGATGAGCGTTCCGTCGAGGCGATTGAGGCAGAGCACCTTCCAGGCGTGGGGGGATTCGTCCTTGACGGGCGCGACGTCGCCGTAGAGGCCGTGCTTGATGCCGGCCTTATCTGCGTCACTGATGGCGGTCGCCAGGAAGACCTTGTCGCCCCAGGCGATCGGACAGGAATGGCCCAGGCCGGGAATGGGTGTCTTCCACCGGATGTTCCTGCCGGAGGGTCCGTCCCATTCCAGCGGCAGATCGGCGCCGTCGAGGACGCCCGTCGCGCGCGGCCCGCGGAAGCTGGGCCAGTTGGCGTCGGCCAGGCAGAGCGACACGGGCAGGAGTGGGATGAGCAGAGCGAAGCGGCGGTTCGCGCGTGGCATTGAAGACCTCCTTCGGCGCGGGGATTGTAGCGGCGATCGGGCATTGCCGACGATGAGGCCGGGCGCGACAATGGTCTCGCCCCGTTCGGGAATCGCGGCGTGAGTGAAACCAAAGGGCCCGAGCCGAAGACACCGGAATCGACGGACGCGCCGCAGGCGGCGCGGCGCGGGTTGTTCGACGTGCTGAAGCGGATGGGCGGGGAGCTGGTGACGGTGGCGCTGGGGCGGATCGTGGGCCCGCGCGACGGCGTGTCGGGCGAGGTGCCTGGAGCGGCGGCGGCGGGGGGGCCGATGGAAGATGCGGCGGCGTCGCGTGCGGCGCCGGCGGCCAACTGGCGGGTGCGGATGCTCCATGGCGTGACGGAGACGTTGCGAGGGGCGGCGGACCAGTACGTGGCGGCGAAGCTGGACGAGATCGAAGCGCGGGTGGATGAGAAGCTGGACGAGATCGAAGCGCGTCTGGATCGCAAGGTGCGCGAGCTTCACGTGCAACTCTGCGAGCTGCGCGACCAGGAAGTACGCCACCGGCTGCGAATCCTGCGACTGACGCTGATCTTCACCGTGCTTGTGGCGGCGTTGTCGCTGGTGTATAAATGGCTTGTCACGCATTGGGCAACTTAGTTTTGCCGGCCTGGCGACGCCCCGCGGCGGATCGGCGGGAGTGAACTCCCCGTGCGGCGCGCGGGCGGGCCGTGGTAACGGAGCGGATCGATGCCGCTACAGCGCCTGAACGCGGAAGCGGATGCGGTCATCAAGCTCGCGCAGCCGATCGCGCGCGAATTCGAGCAGGAATGGGTGGGGACCGAGCACGTGCTGCTGGCGATTCTTCAGCACAATCACAGCCTGGCGGCGCGGGTGCTGAACAGCTTCAAGGTGGACGAGGCGCGGGCGCGGCTGACCATCAACCAGCTCATCGAGAAGAGCAAGGAAGACACCTGGGTCTTCGGGCGGCTGCCGGGCTCGCCGCACTTCAAAAACGTGGTAGCGCGAGCGATCGAGGAAGCGCAGCAGCTCGAGTCGAAGGAGGTCGGGGCGGAACACCTGCTGCTGGCGCTGCTGCGCGAACAGGGCTGTATCGCCGAGCGGGCGCTGCTGAAGATGGGGATCACGCTGAAGGGCTGTCGCGACGAGATCGTTCGGCAGCTTTCCACGCGGGCGTAAGCCTCCCTCCCATGGCGAAGAGCGGCGCGAGGAGCGGAAGGCGCGGGTCTGCGGCGGGCGGGGCGCGGGCGGCGCGCCAGCCGGTCGATCTGGGTCGGGCGCTGGCCGACGCATTCCTGACCAATGAGCGCATCAACCAGGTGCTGCTGGAGATGCTGGACGCAAGCGTGTGGCGGGCACAGCCGGACTGCGCGAAGCGGCGCAACATCGCGACGACGTTCGCTCACATGCACAACGTGCGCTGCATGAAGCTGAAGATGTCTGGTGCCGCGGCGCCGGAGCGGCTGGACCGTGGCGCGGTGACGGTGGCGCAGGCGCGGGCTGCGCTGAGAGAAAGCGCCGCGGCGATGGCGCGACTGATCGAGAGTGCGGCGGCGCGCGGGGGCCGAGCGCTGAAGGTGCGGCCCAACGTGGCGGTGTTGGCGGCGGCGATGATCGCGCACGACGCGCACCACCGCGGCCAGGTGTGCCACTGGGCGGCGCAGCTCGGCGCGCCGCTCTCGCCGGAGCAGGGACTGCGGATGTGGGAATGGGACAAGCGCTGGAAAGAGGCGGCCGGCGGGGAGGGGTGAAGTGCGGCGCGCTCGCGGCGATCTGCGCGCCGCGTTGGTTCGACGGACGCGCGCACGGCCGATCGGCGTGACACGAGACGCGACCGCTGCTCACGCGGGCTGACGTCGCTTGGCGGTCGAGAGGGTCCGGATTTCGGCCAGCTCATCGCGGGCGAAGATCCCGCGCAGCAACTGGAGCAGCAGGTCCGAGTCGTAGGGCTTCGAGAGGAAGTACTTTCCCCCGACGGCCTGGCACTTGGCCTTGAACTCCTGGTCGGCGGATCCGGTCACAAAGATGATGGGGATGCGCGCGGTTCGCGGGTCCTTCTGAAGGGTCGCGGCCACCGCCAGCCCGTCCAGATCTCCGGGAAGCCGCACGTCGAGGGAAATGGCGTCGGGCGACTCGTCGCGCGCGAGTTCGATCGCGCTGCGGCCGTCGGTGGCGGAGACGACGCGGTAGCCCTCGTGCGTGAGGCGCTTCTGCAACCCGAGCAGAATCTTGATGTCGTCATCGACCGTGAGGATCGTCTTACCGTTCAACATCGCGACCATCTCCCGTGAGTCGAGCACCGCCGCCTGCACTTCGCGCTGCGACGCAATAGGGTGAACACCCGATGCACGAGTTGGCGTGGCTCGTGGACTGAGAGGAGGATTCAATACGCGCGCGGCTCGTGGGAGGCCGACGTTGCGACCGCGGCGGCGACGGCTGATAAGAGCCGTTCAGGGGTGCAAGGCTTCTGAAAGACATTCTCCGCGCCGAGGCTCAGGGCGCGTTGCCGCGTCTCGTCGGCCAGGCTGGAGGAATAGACGATGACCGGGATGCGGGCGGTCCGCTGGTCGTGCTTGAGGTGATCGAGCACCTCGAGCCCGTTCATGCCGGGCATGCGAACGTCGAGCACGATTGCGTCGGGGTGGGCGGAGCGTGCCTGCTCGAGTCCAGGTGGCCCGTCGCTTGCGACGAGGTCGCGGTAGCCGGCCGCCTTCAGGCGTACCGAAAGTCCGCGGGCGATGTCGCGGTCGTCGTCGATCACCAGGACCAGCGCGGGTTCAGGCATAGGCCGGCTCCGATCGTAAAGCGAGCGACTCGACGCGTTCGACCACGGCGGCGAAATCGTCGGCGGTGCTCCACACAGTATCCAATTCGATGTTCACGCCCGGCAGGGTGTCGGCGCCCCGTGCGCGCGGGTCGCCGGGCGCCGCGCTGCGCAGCCGGACGATCGCCTCCGTGAATTCGCGCTCGCTGCCGCAGGCCAGGATGAGCCAGTGGTGCGGCGCGGCGCGCAGGACCAGGTCGCCGCGGCGGGTGGTCCGGTTGAGCACGGCGTCGAGCTCGTTGAGCGCGTCCGGCGCGGCGACCGGGTCGCTGCGGACGTCGAGCAGCGCGATGCTGCGTGCGTCGCCGCGCGGTCCGTGCTCGAGGAAGCGGCGTATCAGCTCGGGCCGGTTGTTGCAGGGGATGGTGAAGGTGAAGGTGCTGCCGTTCCCGGGCGTGCTCTCGATGGTGATCTCCCCCAGACTGAGCTGCACCAGCTCCTTGGCGATGCTCAGGCCGAGGCCGAAGCCGCGGATGCCGCGGCGGGCGCTGCCGTCGAATTGGCGGAAGCGCTCGAAGAGGAGCTTGACGTTCTCGCGGGCGATGCCGGGTCCGTTGTCGGAGACGGCGATGGCGACCTCGTTGCGTTCGGGGCGCGGGCGCGCGCGGACGGCGACTTCGCCGGAGTCGCCGCCATACTTGAGCGCGTTGATGGTGAGGTTGATGATCACGCGACCGATCTTCTCGGGATCGCAGAAGACGCGTGGGAGGTCGGGGGGGACGTCGAATTCGAGACGGCTGTGGGTGGCGGCGGCGCGGCGTTCGAGGGTGACGCGGACGCGGGAGACGATCTCGTCCAGGGTGCAGTCGGTGCGATGGACGCCGAGCATGCCGGCCTCGAGGCGGCTGATGTCGAGCATGTCGTCGACGAGCTGCGCCAGCTCGTCCACGCGGTTGATGATGATCTCCATGTAGTCGCGCTGCTCGGGCGACGTTTCCCCCGCGAGCCCGTCGCGGGTGATGGAGGCGAACTCGCGGATGACCGTCAGCGGGGTGCGGAACTCGTGGGAGACGTGATCGACGAATTCGTGCGCGGTCTCGTAGAGGTCGGCGAGGCGGCGGTTCTTGGACTCGAGCGAGGTCTTGGCGACCTGCAGGTCCTCCAGCAACTGGCGGTTGCGGGCCTCGAACTTCCTCCGCACGGACTGCGCGCGGGCGTTGTCGATGGCGCGGCGAAGCGTCATGCCGTCCATCTGGCCCTTGAGGACGTAATCGTCGGCGCCGGCCCGCATGACCGACGCGGCGATGGCTTCATCCCCGTGTCCGGTCAGGACCACGACGGGGCGCAGGTCGCCCGAGGCGCGGATGACGCGCAGCACGTCTTCCCCGGTTTCGGCTCCGAGGCAGTAATCGAGCAGGATGAGGCCGATCGAAGGCTCGGCGAGGTGGGACTGGGCCGCGTCGAGGGAGGCGGCGTGGACCAGCTCGAACTCGCCGCCGGGGATGGTGCCCAGCATACGGCGCAGCAGCTCGACGTCGGAGGCGCTGTCGTCGATCGCCAGGATGCAGAGCCGGCCGTCCTTCATGTGGGTCTCCGTTTCGGGGCTAGCCGACGTACGCGCCCGCGGGCACGAGCCGGGCGGCGTCGGAGGCGCGCTCGCAGAGCGTCACCAGCTCAAACCAGTAGGCCCCGAGTTCGCGCAGCGCGGTGACGAAGCCCTCGACGGTGACCGGTTTGGTCACAAAGGAATTGCAGCCCAGGCTGTAGCTTTGCAGGACGTCGGTCTCGTGCTGCGACGTGGTGAGCACCACGATCGGCAGGGAGCGCAGCCGCGGGTCGGCCTTAACGCTCTTGAGCACCTGCCGCCCGTCGACGCGCGGCATGTTGAGGTCAAGCAGTATCAGGTCCGGCGCCGGCGCGAGCGCCGGATCCTCGAAGCGCCCGCGCCGGTAGAGATAGTCCAGCGCTTCCTCCCCGTCGGAGGTGATGCGCAGGTCAACCTTGTACATGCCGTCCGCCAGCGCGCGGCGGGTCAGCTCCTGGTCCCCGGCGTCGTCGTCGACCAGCAGGACGACGGCGGGTTTTCGACTCGATCGTTCCATTCGGACTTCACCTCGCATCCGGGTCCCAGTTCAAAACAGAAAGACGCGCCCCGGTCGAGTGTCGACTCGACCCAGATTCGCCCGCCGTGTCGCTCGACCGCCTTGCGGCAGATCGCCAGACCGATGCCGCTACCGGGATACTCGGCACGACCGTGCAGCCGCTTGAACGGCGCGAAAATGGACTCGTGGTACTCAGGCTTGATCCCGATGCCGTTGTCGCGCACGGCCATGACCCAGCCGCCGCGCGCATTGCGGACCGCGCTCAGGTGAATGACGGGCGCGCGGCCCGTGGGCACGAACTTCATCGCGTTTCCAATCAGGTTCTGGTAGAGCTGCGTCATCAGGACGCGATCTCCGAGCATGGTCGGAAGCGGATCGCGCGTAACCTGTGCCCCGTTCTCTCCGATCGCGGCGGCGAGTCGTTCGAGCACCTCGTCCACGCACTCGTCGAGCCGGAAGCGCTCGGAGCGGAGCTGCGCACGCCCGGCGCGCGACAGCTCCAGCAGGTCGCGGATGAGACGCTGCATGCGCGCCGCCCCGTCGACCACGAACTCCAGGTCCCGGGCGGCGGCCTCGGGCAGGTCACCCCCGATGTCGACCGTCAGCAGCTTCCCGAACGACGTCACCTGCCGCAGCGGCTCCTGAAGATCGTGGCTCGCGATGTGCGTGAATTCGTCCAGCTCGGCGTTGCGCCGCGTCAGCTCCTCGTTCTGACGCTGCAACTGCTCGGCGCGGCGCGACAGCTCGGCCTCGAGGCGCTTGCGCTCGGAAACGTCCACCACGGCCGCCAGAACGAAGCAACCCTCGCGGGTGATGATCGGGTTCAGCCCGACCTCCACCGAAATCTGGCGGCCGTCCCGGTGACGCGCGTACAGGTCGCGGCCGCTCCCCATCGCCCGCGGCTCGGGGTGTTCCATGTACCGGACGCGCTGCTCCACGTGCCCGGAGCGCAGCGCTTCGGGAATGAGCAGCTCGACCGGCTGGCCCAGGAGCTCCTGGCGCGAATAGCCGAACATGTTCTCGGTGCGCGAGTTGACCATGATGATCGCGCCCGACGCGTCGACCATCACCATCCCGTTCGGGGCCGCCTCCACCGCCAGGCGGAAGCGATCGTCGGCGCGGCGGCGCTCGCCGACATCGTGAATCTGCCACGCCAGGGTGCAGGGACCGTCGCGAGCGATCCGAGCCACGCTCACTTCCGCCAGAAACTCCCGGGCCACGGAGTGTCCCTGAAGCGGAAGCTCCACGGCCCGCAGCACGAACTCTCCAACGCGCGCCCGCGCGCCGACGTCCAGTGCGTCGCGCAGCCGATCCCGTTGCGCGTCGGGAACGATGGTTTCCAGCAGGTCCGTGCCGGCCGCGGTCGTCCCGGCGCACCCCAGCATCTGCATCGCCGTCGGATTGAGCGTCTGGATGCGACCGCGACTGTCCGTTGTGATGATCGCGTCGGCCGAGGCGGTGACGATCGCGTTGAGCCGGGCTTCCCGCTCGGCCAGGGCGGCCTCGACCTCGCGGCGGCGGGCAAGCTCGCGACTCAGCTCGGCGTTGAGCAGCGAGATTCCGGGAATGGCCAACGCCCTGGGGATGATGGGCAGCAGCGCGATCACGGTCACCCACGACACGACCGCGGTGATGACCTTGACCGCGCCGGAAAGGCGGTACGCCGGCCACCAGAAGATGCCCGCCTCCACGAGGTGTCCCGTGCCGCACGAAAGGATGAACAGCGCGAACAGCCAGTAGAGTCGCGGGAACGGCGTGTCGCGGCGGCGACGCACGAAGTAGACCAGCGCGAGCGGGATGCTGGTATAGGCGCCCCAGATGGCAAGGTCGGCCACCACGTGCACGATCCCATGCAGCGTGGTCCAGTTCCCGCAGTGCCAGCGCGGCGGAAAGTCGGACGTGTCAAACAGCGCCCAGACGCCGTCCGTAGCGGCCAGTGTCGCCGGCGCGCACGGAACCGGACCGCCGGCGGCTTGCACGGGCCTGGCACAACTCAATACAAGCGATGCGAACGCCACCACCGCCCCGGCGCGGAGCCGGGGAGCACGCGCATGCGGGCACATCGAGTTCATCCACTGTCTCCGTGGGAGTGAGTGCGAGCCGCGGATCTGCTGCGTCGGCGAGCTCGGCCCGGGGCGTCGCGCGAGGGCGCAGCTTCCGTGCTTATCGGCCCGGGTCGGGGGTGTGGTTCAGCCGTGGGAAACGGCCGCGCAATGCGACGGCGGACAGCGCTGCGTGGGCGAAATGTAGACTCCTGACGTGCGTAACCAAGGGATGCGCCAGGAGTACGGCAAATGCCTGAAGGGACGATTCTGATCGCCGATGACGACCGCGACTGGGTCCGCGCGCTGCGCACCCGACTGCTGTCCCGCGGCTACAACGTGCTGGAGTGTCCGGATGGTCTGAGCGCCATCTCCAGGAGCCGGCAGTGCGCAGTCGATGCGCTCGTGCTGGACCAGGAAATGCCGCTGGGGGATGGAAGGACGGTCGCGTACAACATCCGGCTGCACACCGACGCGCCGATCATTTTCCTGTCCGGGCACGGACGGGACGAATTCCGGGAGACGGTGATGCGCATTCCGGACACGTACTATCTGAGCAAGCCGCTGGACGACGCGAAGCTGTTTGATCTGCTCGAATCGCTGCTTGCGCACCGGTCGCAGGCGGACGCGTCCGTGCCGAGCCTTGAGCCGTGCGAGGCCGGCGGATGCGTGCCGGCGTGCGCTCGGTGTGACGACGTCAGAATTTCGTCACGCTAGAGAAGTTGAAGTCGCGCACGCGGATGGCGGGGAGCATCATCTTCCCGCTTTCCATGGTGATGGCGTCGTGGGGGGTCGTAGCGCCGTCGACGGCGCTGAAGGCGCGGAGCGGGCTGTCGTGCCAGCGGAAGTTGACCAGCCCGCCGAGGATGCGGCCGTCCTCTACGAGGAAAGTTCCGTCGCGGGTCATGCCGGTCATGGTCAGGTCCATGGCGTTGACGGCGCGGATGTACCAGAAATTGGTCACGAGGATGCCGCGCTGGGTGGTGCGGACCAGGTCTTCGACCGAATCTCCGGCGGGCGCCGCTGCCTCGAGGTAGGGCGCGTCGAGGCTGAACGTGGGTTCGACATTGTGCTCCCTGGCGGTGAAGCGGTCGTAGTCGAGCCGCTTCAGGACGCCCCGCTCGATCCAGACCTGGTGGTCGGTCGGGAGTCCGACGTCGTCGAACGAGGCGCCCAGCAGGCCCGGGTGCTCCGGGCGGTTGGAGAGGGTGAATACGGGGTCGAGGATGGGCTGCCCGAGTCGGCCTGCCAGCGCGCTGGTCCGCTTGTGATAGGCGCGTGCCGACAGGGCGCCGCGCAGCGCGCCGAACAGCCCTGCGACCGCGGCGGGCTCCAGGATGACGGTGTAGCGCCCCGGCGGGAGCTCGCGCGGCTGAGCGGAGCGTCGGGCCTTGTCGATGGCAATCCGCGTGCGAGCCGCGACGCCCAGCGCGTCGATCGATCGGTCGGCGTTCTTCACCCACCCGGATGAGTCCGCGCCGCTGGCCGTCAGGCTGAACTCGGCGGCGCTGCGCTGCTCAAACGCCAGCAGCCCGGAGCTCGCCGCCAGCCCGATCGCGTCCGTCCCGGCGGAGACGATTCCGGCGGCGGTGAGCTGCTCGGCCTGGCACAGCCGGATCGCGGTGGCCGCATCCGCGACGAGCCGCTCCGGCGTTGCGGCGAGCGTCTCGGCGCGCAGGGTGGGCAGCACCGGGTAGGGACGCGGTCCGAGGGGGCGCAGGTACTCCGGATCGTGGGGCGCGACGCGGGCGACGCCCTCCGCGCGGGCGACGGTGGCCCGGATGGACTCGTCGCGGAGGTCGGTCGTGCTGGCGCTGCCGTGCTGCTGGCCGAACGCGGCGGTCACGCGCAGGGACCGCTTGCGTGCGTGCGTGTTCTGCACGATCTGGTTGTTGGCGATACGCGTGGTGGCGCTGTCCGAGTCGCGCAGCGCGATGACAAGGTCATCGGCCTGGGCCGCCTTGAGGGCCAGTTCGGTGATCCGGCGGAACTCGTCCGCATCCGTCAGCTTCAGTGGCATGGCAAACACCCTGTGCAGGATGGACGCAGTGTAGACGCGGGAGTCGCCGCCGGCACGCCGCGCGGACGCGTTTACGCTCCAGCGGCGGTCCGGTATTCTGCGGGTCGGACCGCGTGTGGGGTCGGCCGACCTCGGCACGGTCCGCGGTGCCATGCCCGCCCGAAACGAGATCGAGATCAAGCTGCGCCTGGCGCGCCCGGAGGAGCTTCGCGAGCGGCTCACGCGCGCGGGGGCGCGGCGGGTCGGCCTGCAACTCGAGTCGAACCGGATCCTCGACGCCGGGACGGCGCCGCTCCGCGCTTCGGGCTGCGCGCTTCGCGTTCGCGTCGCAACCGAGATCGGCGGGGGACCGGCGGCGGGCGCGCGCGGACTGACCACGCTAAGTTTCAAGGGGCCGGCGTCGGGCGCGGGGATTCGCTCGCGCGAGGAAATCGAAACGACGGTCGGTGACGCCGACGCGCTGCTGGCGCTGCTGTCGCGCCTGGGGTATCGGGAGGTCGTGATCTATGACAAGCGCCGCGAGACGTGGCATTGGGGCGCGTGCACCGTGACGCTGGACGAGCTGCCCCGGCTGGGGTGGTGGGTCGAGATCGAGGGCCCAACCGTGACCGAGGTCGCGTCCGCGCGGGAGGCGTTGGGATTGGCGGGCATCGAGCCGAGCGAGGAGACGTTCGTGGCGATGGCGGCGCGCGCCGGGCGGCGCGACGGTGCGGGCTGCGTGCGATTGGAGTTTCCCGTGCCGGCGGCCGGTGCGGAGGGACCGGGGTGAGGAAAGGCGGCGATGGGATTCGAACCCATGAATAACGGATTTGCAATCCGTCCCCTTGATCCACTTGGGTACGCCGCCAGCCTGTGCCTGACGGTATGAGCGAACGCTCGCGGCGTCAAGCTGCGCACCTGCGGCGCGAAGCGCGGGTCAGATTGCGTAGTCCCAGTCGCCCGAGGCGAGGTCCTGCGGGCTGCGAATCTGAAGCGTGGGGGCGGGCATGGTGACGCGGTGTCCGGGCTGAACGCTGTGGGTCAGGAACACCGACCCGCCGACCACCGCGCCGTCGCCGATGAAGGTCTGCCCGCCGAGAATGATCGCGTTGGCGTAGATCGTGACGTTGTTGCCGACGGTCGGGTGGCGCTTGTGCCCGCGCACCAGGCGGCCGCGGGCATCCTTGGGGAACGAGAGCGCTCCGAGGGTGACGCCCTGGTAGATTTTGACGTTGTCGCCTACGTCGGCGGTTTCGCCGATGACGACGCCTGTGCCGTGGTCGATGAAGAAGCGGCGGCCGATGCGCGCCCCGGGATGGATGTCGATGCCGGTGAGGAAGTGGGCGTGCTCGCTGAGGATGCGCGGGATCATGGGCACGTCGGCGGCGTAGAGCTCGTGGGCGAAGCGGTGGATCGTGATGGCCAGCACGCCGGGGTAGGAGAGGATGGTCTCTTCCACGCTCTCCGCGGCGGGATCGCCGTCGTAGGCAGCCTGGGCGTCCTCGGCGAGCAGCTCGCGGATGGCGGGGATGCGGTCGAGGAAAGCGCGGGTGAGGACGGCGGCGCGCCGGGCGCAGTCGTCGTCCGGCAGGTTCGGGTCGGCGGCGGTCCGCTCGCGCTCGTAGCGCAGGCATTGCTCGATCTGGGTCCGCAGCGAATCGGAGAGGCGCTGGAGGATGTCGCCGACGTGGTAGGCGACATTGAAGCGCGTCAGACCCTGTCGGCCGTGAAACCCCGGGTAGCCCAGCTCGAGCAGCAGCGGAACCAGGTCGATGATTGCGGCGCGCGAGGGCAGGAAGTGCTTGTCGATGTGTTGCGTGCGCTCGTCGGCGAGGAAGCTGGCGGTTATGCGCTCGACGAGCCGTGGAAGCTCGTGGCCCAGAGTCGAGTTATTCATGGAGCAGTCTCCTGCCGGCGTCAGTTGAACCACAGCGCGAATCCGATGAACTCCCCGGCGAAGACGCGTTGCAGGCGCTCCCAGGTCTCGGGCCGGGTGAGCTCGCCTCGTTCGAGGTAAGGCGTGGCCGCGGTACCCTGCACCCAGAGCACCAGGTCGAGTGTGCGCGGGTCGGTGAGCGCGCGGCGCAGGTTGACGCCCGCGCCGTCCGCCGACCGCCAGAAGGGGATGAGGCGTTTCCCTTCCAGCAGCGCGCCGGCCTCGTCGAGGAACGCCAGCCAGCCGTCCACGATCTCCTGCGTGACGCGCACCCCTGGGATGACGCCGGTCTGTTTCGGGTTGGGAATCCACTCCCGGTCGTCGTCGGTCTCGGTGATCGAGTAGCGCCACATCTGGCGGCTGTGCGCGATCATCTGTTCCAGGTGGTCCAGGGCGGCCTTGGAGCGGGCCGGCTCGCGGACGGGGAAGTTGATCAGGTGGACGTAGGCGATCAGGTCGACGATATCCGTGGATCCCATCTCGAACAGCGGCGTCGCCTGGGGCAGCCAGCCGTGCGGCGACTCCACGTTGGGAAAGAGCAGGTGCGCGGTGCGCTCGAACAGCTCGGTATGGTCGTAGGCCAGCGTGAATTCGCCGATGGCCAGAAGGAGGTGGCAGTAGCCCCGCATCCACTCGACGTCGGCGCGGTCAAAGGCGATGACGAACGCCGCCGCGTCGGCCTCGGAGACGCCCGCCTGGCGGTTCAGGCGCGCGTAGACCCGCCAGAAGGTCTCCTCCTCGCCGGCCTTGCCGTCGGCGTCGAAATCCAGACGCACGCGCCCGATGGCGAGCGGGAGCTGCACGCGCTCGTCCTTGATCGCCGCCAGCGTCTGCTCGGCGCGGGCCACGTCCGCCAGCAGCGCCTCGCCTACGTGCCGCAGCTCGTCGTAGGTAATCCGCTGCGGGCGCGGGTTGTCCGGCACCGGGAGGTCGGGCAGGACCCCGGCGCCGGCCAGCGCCAGCACCCCGAGCGTCTGACGCGTGCGGCCCGCTCCGACGCCGTACTTGTGCAGCGCCTGCGCCAGCCGTTCGACGCCGCGGAGAAGCTGGGTGGCGCCCAGGGCGAAGCGCGTGGCGTCGTCGCGCGGGTCGCGCTGGAGAGCGGCGGTGGCGGTTTCCTCCGCCTTGGCCAGCGCCCCGTCGTACAGGGTCTGGACCACGTCTGCCGCGGCGCTGGCTGGGGGGGCGACGGGAGCGGGGGCGGACCACAGGAACGGTGCCAGGGTGCATAGCCAGGCGTGCATTTGCGGTCTCTCGCGGGTACGGCGCCAAATGTTTGGCGAGCCGGCGGCCGGCGGCCGGCTACCGTCACCGCGGGCAGTGTACCGGTGCGGCGTGGGCGTGGCGAAGCGGCCGGCGACGAGCGGCTTGCCTGCGCTGAATCGCGTTGCGTGACATAGAATCGTGCCAGCGATGGACAACCCGCCCCCGATCGACCGCGAGACCCTTGAAGCGCTGGAATCGCTGAGCGCGCCGCATCGTCCGCGGCCGCCGCGACCCGTGCCGCCGGCGGCCGGCGCG
>CAYNYG010000062.1:0-5351 GCA_964401365.1 uncultured Planctomycetales bacterium
CGCCGTCCGCCCTCGCGCCAGCGGGCGGCGCCGCCTCAAACCCGCGCCGCACGCTTCGGGATCGCTGGCCCTACGTGCGCGACTACGCGGCCTGGCTGCGGCCGTATCTTCCGCGGCTGCTGGTGGTGTTCGCATTGGCCCTGGGCAGCGCGCTGCTGAGCCTGATTCTCCCGTCGGCAACGATGCACATCGTCGACCACGTGCTGCCGCGCGGCGACTGGGCCGCGCTGCACTGGCTCGGCGCCGCCTTGCTGGCCACCATCGCGGTGCAGCAGACGCTCGACGTGCTGAGAAACTGGCGAACCGCGACGCTGAACGCGTCCGTGATGTTCCGCCTGCGACATCGGCTCTTTCGCCACATGCTGCGGCTGCCGCTGCACGAGCTGGCGAACATGAAGACGGGCGGCATCACGTCGCGACTTTCCGGCGACGTTGACACGCTGGGCGGCATCGTGCAGATGGCGCTCATCTCCCCCTCCGTGTCGGCGGTGAAGGTCGTCCTGACCGTCCTGATGCTGCTGTGGATCAACTGGCGCATGGCGCTGTCGGCCGTGGTGCTGCTGCCGCCGGTGGTGCTGCTGAATCTGGTCTACATCCGCCGCATCCGCCCGATCTACACCAGCCTGCGAAAGGACCGTTCGGACATCGACGGCCGGGTGGTGGAGACGTTCGGCGGAATCCGCGTGGTGCGGGCGTTCCGGCGCGAGCCGGCCGAGGCGCGGCGCTACGCGCTGGGGCATCACCTGGTCATCCGCAAGCAACTGCTGGCCCGCGTCTACGAGTCGGTCGTCTGGGCCGGGTGGGGCTTTCTGCTGCCGCTCAGCGCCCTGTTCATCATCTGGTTCGGCGGCGTGCTGGTGCTGAGCGGGAAGGCGACCATCGGCGGCATCCTGGCCTTCCAGATGTACCTGCTGATGCTGCTCAGCCCCGTCTCCAACCTGGTACATTCCTACGGGGAAACGCAGCAGGCGCTGGCGGCGTTGGAGCGCGTCTTCGACCTGCTGCGCAAGCCCGCCGACAAGCCGGACCGGCCCGGCGCCCGCCCCGCCCCACCGCGCGTGGAGTCCATCGACTTCGACGCGGTTGACTTCGCCTATCGCGACGACCAGCCCGTCCTGCGCGGGATCAACCTGCACGTTCCCGGCGGGACCACCGTCGCACTGGTCGGACCCAGTGGCAGCGGCAAGACCACCCTCACCAACCTGGTGGCACGGTTCTACGACCCCACGGCCGGTGTCATCCGCCTCAACGGAAATGACCTCCGGGATCTGCGCGTACGCGACTACCGCGCGCTGCTGGCCCTGGTCCAGCAGGACGTCTTCCTGTTCGACGGCACCATCGCCGAGAACATCGCCTACGGCCGATTGTCCGCACCCCGGGCCGAGATCGAGGATGCCGCCCGCCGCGCCAACGCCGACGCCTTCATCCGCGAGTTGCCCGACGGTTACGAGACGATCGTCGGGGAGCGCGGCGTGCGTCTCAGCGGCGGACAGGCGCAGCGCGTGAGCATCGCCCGCGCGCTGCTGGCGGATCCGCAGATTCTCATCCTGGACGAGGCCACCAGCAGCCTCGACACCGAGAGCGAGCAGCTCATCCAGGCGGCGATGCGCGAGCTGCTGCGCGGCCGCACCACCTTCATCATCGCCCACCGCCTCTCGACCGTCGCAGACGCGGACCTGATCGTCGTGCTCGAAGCCGGCCAGGTCGTCGAGACCGGCTCGCACGTCGAGTTGATGGACCGGCCCTCGCGCTACCGGGCGATGGTGGAACGACAGCGGCGGGGCCTTTCGGGCGGCGCGGCGCGAGAGGAGATCGTCTGGGGCGCGGACCTCGACGCCGCGACGTCCAA
Organism: uncultured Planctomycetales bacterium; assembly: GCA_964401365.1. Classification (GTDB taxonomy): domain Bacteria; phylum Planctomycetota; class Phycisphaerae; order UBA1845; family Fen-1342; genus CAYNYG01. The sequence continues at coordinate 1,850 of CAYNYG010000062.1, forward strand.
CATGCCGGCCTGACGGCCGGCGCGAACCAGCCGGGCGCGCGCGGAAGCGACGCAGCGCGCGTCGAACGGGCGTGGCGACGCGCCGCCACGGACGACGGTGATTGCAGCCGCGACCGGGATGCGGGCCGTTCCGGGCGGTCGCTTCGCGAACCTTGATCCGCTAGGCTAGCCCGCTTTGTGCATCCGCTTCGAGGCGCCCGATGACCAACGGACCGACGTGCGAGTTTGTCACCCACGAGAAGAAAAGGCGGGCCGAGCGAGCCCTGATCGTCCCGCTGTGCAGCAAGCCCGCGCCGCCCATGGAGTTGGTGTCGCGCGTCGACGAGCGCTGCGGCGGCGCGGTATCGGCCCTGCTGCGCGCCGGCGCGCTGCGCGAGGATCTCGGCGCCATCGCGCATAGTGCGCCGGGCGCCGGTGACGCGGCGCGGGTAGCCGTCGTCAGCCTGGGCGACGCCGCCCGCATCGACGCGGCGCGAATGCGCGGTGCGGCCGGGGCGGCGGCGCGCTGGGTGCTGGGGGAGAAGCTGGATGCGGCCGGCGTGTGGGTGGACGGGCTGGCAGCGACCCCGGTGGGGCACCCGGTCGCGGAATGGGCGCAGGGGATGTCGCTGGGCATGTTCCGATTCTCCGAGCTGCGCTCCGAGAACCACGGCGGTCCGGATCGCGTAACGGTTCGCCTGCTCTCGTCGGAACCGCACTACGTGACAGCCCGCGCCGACGAGGTCCGGCGGTCGCAGAAGCTGGCCGCGGCGGTCAACTTCGCGCGGGCGCTGGCGCACCGGCCGGCGAACGTGGTCAACCCCCAAACGCTCGCCGCGGCGGCGCGAAAGATGTGCGAGCACACGCGGCTGAAATGCAGCGTGCTGGGGTCGGGCGAGCTGAAACGGCTTGGCATGAACGGCCTGCTGGCCGTCGGGCAGGCGGCCGAGCACGCGCCCTGCCTGATCCAGATCGAGTACCGGCCGTTGCCGCGCCGCAGCCCGACCACCGTCCTGGTCGGCAAGGCCGTCACGTTCGACACGGGCGGGTACTCGATCAAGCCGGCCGCCGGCATGGAGGCCATGAAGTTCGACAAGTGCGGCGGAACGGCCGTGCTGGGGACGATGAAGGCCGTCGAGGCGCTCGGGCTGCGCTGCAACGTCCTGGGGCTGGTGGCGGCCGCCGAAAACGCGATTTCCGATCGCGCGTACCGGCCCGGCGACATCATCCGCATGATGAGCGGCAAGACCGTCGAGATCATCAGCACCGACGCCGAGGGCCGAATGATCCTGGCCGACGCGCTGTGGTACGCGCAGGAGCGCTTCCGCCCCACCTACCTGATCGACCTGGCGACTCTGACCGGGGGTGTCGGCGTCGCGCTCGGCAAAGCCGCGGCCGGGCTCATGAGCAACGACGACGGGCTGGCCGCGGACCTGGAGGAGGCCGGCCGCACCACCCACGAGCGGCTCTGGCGGCTTCCGCTGTGGGACGACTATCGCGACCTGATCAAGGGGACCGACTCCGACATCCGCAACAGCTCCGGGCAGCGCGACGCGCACGCGATCGTGGGCGGGATGTTCCTGAAAGAGTTCGTCCGCGAGGGCGTGGCCTGGGCCCACCTGGACATTGCGAGCGTCGCATCGCAGGACGCGAACGACTCTCCGCTGGGCAAGGGCGCGACCGGGTTCGGCATCCGCCTGCTGGTCGAATTCCTGCACCGGCAGCTGGGCCGCTAGCCGCACGCGTCCCTCGCGCGGACTACTTCGCGAGCCGGTTCATCTCCGCCTCGGATAGCTCGAAGTTGCTGTAGACGTTCTGCACGTCGTCGTGCTCCTCGAGCGCCTCGAGCAGCTTCATCATCTTTTCCGCGGGCTCCCCCTCCAGCGTCACCGTCGTGGACGGAACCAGCGTGATTTCGGCGGTCTCGGTCGCGATCTTCGCCGCCGCCAGCGCCTGCTTCACGGTCTCGAACGCGGCCACCTCGCAGGTGATCTCGTACACGTCTCCGTTGCGCTTCAGGTCGTCGGCGCCGGCCTCCAGCACGACTTCGGTCAAGGCATCCTCGTCAGCGCCGCCGGCCGGCACGGTGAACACGCCGCGGGGCGAGAACAGCCACGAGACGCAGTTGCTGGCCCCGAGGTTTCCACCGTGAACCTCGAAGATCTTCCGCACCTCCCCGGCGGTGCGGTTGCGGTTGTCGGTGAGGATCTTGCACAGGATGGCCGCACCCCCCTGCCCATACCCCTCGTAGACGAGGTCTTCCAGCGATTCGGCCGCCAGTTCTCCCGTGCCCTTCTTGATCGCGCGCTCGATCGTGTCACGCGGCATGTTCTCGGCCCGGGCGGCGTCGATCGCGTAGCGCAGCGCCAGGTTGGCGTCCGGGTCGCCGCCCCCCGCGCGGGCTGCGACGATGATGCCGCGCGACAGCTTGCTCCACGCCTTGCCGCGCCGCGCGTCGGTCACCGCCTTGGCGCGCTTGATCCGGGCCCAGTGGGAATGTCCTGCCATCCGTACGCCTGCCTCGGCGATTCCACCGTCTCAGCGGGGCGGCTTGTCCGCCCGCGTCGGCGCGATCGTCCGCGCCATCGCTTCCAGCCGCCGCGCCAGCTCCCGCAACTGCGGCGCCACGTCCGTCGAAAGATCGGTCCATGTCAGCGTGCGCCCGGCGTGCGTGACCGTGTGCGTGAAGTAGTCGGCGCCGCGCTGCACGGGCGTCGGCGCGTCGAGTTGCCCCCAACCCTCGACCAGCCGCGCCAGCTCCGAGCGCTGTTCTTCGTCGAGCCGGCCGCGGCGGGAACCGATGACCCGACCGCGGGTGGTCATGCTCCCGTCGGCGTCGACGAGGATTTCGTCCCGCGCCCCGACAATGCCGCCCGTCCGTTCGTACTTCATCTCAATCCCGCGCTTGGGGGTGCAGCCGCTTCCGATCGCGACCAGCAGCACCGCGCCAGCCGCCGCGCCCATCGACTGTAACACTTGCATGCTCCTCGCGCCGGCGCTGCGCCGGTCGCCGTCAACGTAGCTGCGACTCGATGGCCTCGAGCCGCCGGCGGAGTTCGCCCACCGCCTCGTGCAGCTCCGCCAGCTCCGCGCCGAGATTCTCGACCTGCGTTTGCAGTCCGGCAACCTCGCCGGACGCGCCGCCCGCCGCCGCTTCCGTCGGCCCGGCCTGGGCGCGGCCCTCGATCGTCCCGGCCTGGACCGGCGCGGGTTCAGCGCCGAGCGCCGCGCGCTCATGCTCCTTATAGTAGCAATGCGCATACCGCACCGCCGACTGGCCCGCGCAGCGCGGCAGCGGACCCAGCGCCGGCGGATCGAGCGCCGCCAGCGCGCCGATCACGGCACCGACAGCCTCCTGGTTCTCGAACGCGTAGAGCCGGGCGCAGCGCGCGCGCAGCTCACCCGCCGTCTGCGGTCCGCGCAGCAGCAGCTCGGTCATGATCGCCCGCATGGGCTTGTCCCAGTTGAACGCGGTCTGCGCCTCGTGCTTGAAGCGGTCGGTGCGGGCCGCCCCGCCGGGCAG
>CAYNYG010000062.1:5451-12648 GCA_964401365.1 uncultured Planctomycetales bacterium
GCAGGCCGCCACAATCGCATTGAGTGTCATCGGGTAATACGACGGCTGCGCCAGCGCCTTTTCCATCAGCACGCCCAGCACGCGGCGCTCGAGCTTGTCCAATTCGCAAGCCATGGTCGCTCAGGTCGCTCCCAGTCTATTCGCTCGGGCCGCACGTCGCCACGCCGACCGTGCTGCGGCACCACGGTTCGCCGCGACCCCGAAGACGACCGTCCAATCACTCGCGGCCCCGCTCGCACCGCCGCGCGTGCATTGCATCGCACCGCCCGACGCCCCTACGATGCGACGTCGCGCCGCCGATGCCCGACGGCGCGTCGGGATGACCGTGCCACTTCGCGCCGGCGCTTGGCGCCAGGCGGCCGGTTCAAAACCGGGGGTACAGGAGCGCTCGATGCCCGTGCCGAACGATCGCAGGTATCTCGCCACGCACGAGTGGTTCAAGGCTGAAGGCGACGTGGTGACCGTGGGGATTACCAAGTTCGCCGCCGACGAGCTGACGGACATCACCTTCGTGGATCTGCCCGCAGTCGGCAAGGCGGTGTCGCCCGGCCAGACCTTCGGCGAGATCGAGTCCGTCAAGGCCACCAGCGGGCTTTACAGCGCCATCGCGGGAACGGTGATCGAAGTGAACCGCCGGCTGGCCGATGAGCCGGAGCTGGTCAACAGTGATCCGTTCGGCCACGGCTGGATGATCAAGGTGCGCTGCGCGGACCTGTCGCTGCTGGGAAAGCTGCTCGACGCGGCGGCCTATGAGAAGAGCAGCGGCGGCTGACGGCGCCGCCGGAGCGCATCGTGGGCGTGCTGAGCCTGCCCGTCTGGTTGCTGTGGCTGTCGGCAGCAGCGATAACGGCCGGCGGGGGCATGCTGGCGTGGTGGGGCTTTCTCGCCGACCGCTCACGCGGCGTTCCGCGCTGCCCCCGCTGCTGGTACAACATGACCGGCGCACCCAACCTGCGCTGCCCCGAGTGCGGACACGTCGCGCGCCGCCCACGGGACCTGCATCGCACCCGGCGTCGATGGGCCGCGGCGCTTACGGGCGCCCTGCTCGCACTGGCCCCCTCACTGGCCTGGGTCGGTGTGCGAAACCACCAGGCGCTCCTGCGACTGGTGCTTCCCCCGTGGACGACGCGCGAGCGGCTCGAGCTGGGGCGGTTCGTCGTCGTGCGCAGCCTGGCTCGATGGGACGATGACCCCGCCGCCCGCGTACGCGTACGCGTCTGGTACGCCAGCCAGCTCGCGCTGACGATGACGGGCTATTCGCTCGACGTCGGTGCGCGCGGTGACGCGGGCACCGTCGGGCGCGGCGACGACCTGAACGGCGACGGCATCCCCGACCTGCTCATCGCGGAATTCACCGGCGGGGCGCACTGCTGCTCCGTCTATCACTTCTTCACACTGGACGGCAACGTCGGCCTCCGCCCGCTGACCACGATCGATGCCGCGCACGGCGGGCTGGAGTTCGCCGACCTCGACGGCGACGGCGTCCGTGAGCTGAGGACCCAGGACTGGACCTTCGCCTACTGGAACACCAGTTTCGCGGGCTCCCCCGCGCCCGACGTCGTGCTCCGCTGGCGCGGCAACCGTTGCGTCGTCGCGCCGGACCTCATGCAGCGCCCGCCGCCCGATGATGCTTGGTTCGCGGAGCGCGTCCAGCGTACGCTCGCCGGCGAAGAGAGCGCCAGCACCTGGCGCCACGGCGGTGTTCCGGTGTCCTACTGGGCCGCGATGCTCGACCTGATCTACTCGGGTCACGCGGCGCTGGCGGCACGCTTCGCCGATGAGGCCTGGTCCGACCTTCGCCCACCCGCCGACAAGGCGGCCTTCCTTGCAGAGTTCCGCGCCCAGTTGGCCCGCAGCCCCTACTACCCCCTGGTCCCGGACCCGGCGTCCCCGTAACGCGGGCGGCGCACGCACACCCGGAGGGCGACTCGGACCGACCCGCCACGCCATCCGCCACGACGCGCAGCGGATCAGCGCAACCGCGCGCAGAAGTCCGCTATCCCGACGGTTTCCACGCCCGCGCTCCCGGTCCCGTGTACCGACTCAACGGCCGCATCAACCGGTTATTCCCGATCTGCTCGATCACGTGCGCCGCCCAGCCGGCCGTGCGCGACGCGACGAAGATCGGCGTATAGATGTCGGTCGGCAGGTCCATGAAGTAGTAAACCAGCCCGCACGGATAGTCCACGTTCATGTGGATCTTCTTGCGCTCCATCATCACCGTCTTGATCGCGTGGTAGACGTCGACCAGGTACGCGTCAGGCCGGCCTCGGGCCAGCTCGGGGATGGAACGCTCGAGGATGTGCGCCCGGTGATCGCCGTGCTTGTACACGCGGTGCCCGAAGCCGGAAATCTTCTGCCGGGTCGCGACGGCGTTCTCCGCCCACGCCCGTGCCTCATCGCCCGACCTGAATCGCTGGATCAGCCGGCTCGCGTCTTCGTTGGCGCCCCCGTGCAGCGGACCCTTCAGTGCCCCGATCGCCGCCACCACCGCCGAGTGCAGGTCACTCAGCGTGCTGGCCACCACCCGCGCCGTGAACGTCGACGCATTGAACTCGTGCTCCGCATACAGGATCAGCGTCAGGTTCAGGACCTTCTCGTGCAGCGCCGTCGGCGGCCGGCCATGCAGCAGGTGCAGCATCTGGGCCGCGTGCGACAGCCCCGGCTGCGGCGCGACCAGCGGCTTGCCCTCCAGCAGGCGAACGCGCGCCGCGATCAGGCTGGGAATCACCGACAGCAGATACGTCGCGCTGGACATCAGCGCCTCGGCCCCCTCGCCGCGCGTCGGGTCGAAGTGCGCCGCCATGGACACCCCCGTCCGAAGAACCTCCATCGCGTCCGCGCCCGGCGGAACGGCCCGGATGGCTTCCACCACCGCCGGTGGCAGCACGCGATGCGCATCCAGCGCCGCGCGGAACTCGCGAAGCTGTCCGGCGGTCGGTGCCTCCCCGCGCAACAGGAGATAAGCGACCTCTTCGTACGCCGCGTGCGCCGCCAGGTCGTCGATCGTGTACCCGCGATACGCCAGGCTGTCCTGGGCCACCGCGGAAATCGCGGTCTCCCCGGCAATCACGCCTTCCAGACCGGGGTAGTACATTTCGGTGGGTTCGGACATGACGACATCCTCCAGACTCCGGGCCGAGCCGCCGCCCGGCGCGATGCCGTCCCGAGTGTAAGGCACGTGCTGTGCCGCGAAAACCGCCCGCGGCGCGCCGCGCCTCCCGGGCACGGGCCGGTCCTGTCTGTTCCTGTGCCGCGGGGCACCTATAATCGCGGCCGGCCCCGCGCTGTGCGGAAGTGACGGCGCCGAGGAACCATGCCGGCCCATCCGCCCATCGCCAACACCCGTCTCATCCGATGGATGTTCGCGTTTCTCAGGCCCGTCTGGCCGCGGGCGCTGCTGGCGTGTCTCTACCTCGCCGGGTGGATCGGGGCCGAGATTCTCGCCGTTCGCCAGACGGCCCAGGCCGTCAATCGCATCAAGCTGGTTCAGGTCGACCCCGCTGCGCCGGACGCCGGCGTCTGGGGCTGGATCACCAGCGACCGCGCCGACGTCACAGCGCTGCGGCATGCGCTGCTCGCGCTGGCCGGACTGACCGCCCTGCTTGCGCTGCTCGCTTACCTGCGCGAGGTCTCAGCCGCCAAGCTGAGCATGCACACGGTCTTCCACATCCGCGCCGACGTGTACGACGGCCTGCAACGCGTCGGGCTCAGCTTCCACGACCGCACGTCCACCGGCGAGCTCATCAACCGCGCCCTGAGCGACCTCCAGAGCGTCCGCTCCTTCATCCAGTCCGCCGTACTGCTCACGCTCGAGATCGTGCTCATCGTGGGCGGCTACATCCTGGTCATCCTGTCGCGCTCGCCGCTGCTGGCCGGGCTGGCGCTCCTCCCGCTACCCATCTGGGTCGGTTACGTGCTCCGCTTCAGCCGCCGCGTCCAGCCCGCACAGGAGGCCGTGATGGAGGTCGGCGACAAGTGCATCTCGATCATCACCGAAAACCTGGCCGGGGTGCACGTCGTCAAGGCCTTCGCCACCCAGCAGCACGAGGTCGAGAAGTACGTCCGCAACACGGACGTCTTCTTCTCCCGCGTCATGCGCCGCATCCGCATGTTCGCCGATTTCACCCCCGTCATCCGCGGTGTGTCGATGGCCTCCCACCTCTCGCTTTTCCTCACCGCCGGCATCCTCGTCGCCTACGGCCGGCTCCTCCCCGGCGACATCCTGCTGCTTGGCTCCGCCATGGGCGCCATCCTGGGACGCCTCCAGCAGGTCGCCGCCATCAACGATCAGTACCAGAACGCCATCGTTTCGGCCCGGCGGCTTCACGAAGTCCTCAGCAGTGCGCCCAACGTCCCCGAACCGCCCGACGCCCGCCCGCTGCCCCCCGGCAACGGCTCCGTCCGGTTCGACAACGTCACCTTCGGCTACGACCCCGACCGACCCGTGCTGCACGAAATCAGCTTCGAGACCCCCGGCGCAAGCATGGTCGCCGTCGTCGGGCCCACCGGCGCGGGAAAGTCCACGCTCGTGAACCTCATCAGCCGACTCTACGACCCTCAACACGGGCGCGTCCTGCTCGACGGCGCCGACCTGCGCACCGTGCGCCTCAGCGACGTCCGTACCCAGGTAGCCATCGTCTTTCAGGAAACCTACCTCTTCAGCGACACCATCGAGGCCAACATCGCCTACGGCCGACCCCGCCAGAACGAAAGCGACATCGAGGTCGCGTCGCGCCTGGCGCAGGCCCACGAGTTCGTCGCCGCGCTGCCCGACTCCTACGCCACCGTCCTCGGCGAGCGCGGCGCGTCGCTGTCCGGCGGGCAGCGGCAGCGCCTCGCCATCGCCCGCGCCCTGGCCACCAATCCGCGCCTCCTGATCCTCGACGACGCCACCGCCGCAGTCGACTCCGAGACCGAGGACCTCATCTATCGCGGCATGCGCTACGCCATGCACGGCCGCACGACCTTCGTCATCGCGCACCGCGTCAGCACGGTCAAACGCGCCGACGTCGTCCTGGTCATCGAGCGGGGCCGACTCGCCCAGGTCGGGACCCATGCCGACCTGATCGCTCGTCCCGGGTACTATCGCGACGTCGCCGCCGCGCAGCTTTACGGCGACGACGCCGAGCGTCAGGACCTCAGCCCCGCTCCCCGGCACGCAACCCACGCCTCGGCGCCGTCGGAACCGTAGGCGCCGCCCGCCTGCCGGCGCGGTCGAATCCGTCGCGGAGTCGGAGCCGCTCGTGCGTTGGTTCTTCCTGGAATCCGTCCTGGCGCTCGGCGCGTCCGCGTTCCTGGTGAACTTCGCGCTGCTCGTTCGCTGGCGACGCGGCGGAAAGCCCCGCCCCCTGCTCATCGCGCTGCTGGTCAGCGCCGCCCTGCTGGCGGTTTCGATCGCGGTCGGTACGCCGCGCGAGCACGTGACCCGGATTTTGCGGCACATCGAGCGCGACCTGCCGCAGGGTCGCACCGACGCGCTGTCCCTTGCCCTGGCGCCGGACTTCCTCGCCGGGGAGATGAGCGCCGACGCCTTCCTCGCCATGGTGCGCGACCGCCTCGAAGCCACCCGCGTGCTGGACTTGCGCCGTACAGACCTGATGGTCGTCGCTGATTCGTCCGACAGCCTGGACGTCGAGGCCGCCTATCTCGCGGACGTCGACGCGCGCGGAAGCTACCGCGGGTACTTCACCAGTCGCTGGGGGATGCGATTCGCGCGGCGCGGCGGCGAATGGCGCATCCTCTCGATCACGCCCATTCGCTTGCAGGGACAGCCCGTGTCACGCTTCGACGAGCTGCCGCGCTAGCGACTCCCCGCCTCCCATCCGATGCCGTCCGCCCGCGACACGCGCGTACCCGCGCCGCGGCGGCTTACTCGCCCCGCGGTTCTCAGACTCGCGACTTCCCCGCGACGCGCCTACCCTAATCAGAGTCGGCCTCGTCGCCGGTCACTCGAACTCCGGAGTGCATGCATGAAGTCCATCGGCCCCGTCATCCGTGCCTCGGCCTCTCTGTCCGTCCTCTATGCGGAACGCCTGCTGAACGGCGTCTCCCCAACCCAGTTCGCGCGCCTGGCCGCCCCCGGCGGCGTCGTCGTGAAATCCAACCATCCCGCCTTCATCTTCGGACACCTGGCGCTCTATCCCAGCCGCGTTCTCCGCCACCTGCGCCTCGATCCAGGACCGCATGCCGCCCCGCCCGCGTACGAGCCGCTTTTCAAGAGCGGCGCCGAGTGCCGCGACGACCCGGACGCGGCGATCTACCCGCGCATGGACGAGCTGACCGGGCGCTTCTTCGCGGGTTATCGCGCCGCCGCCGACGCCGTCGCGCAGGCGGACGACGATCTGCTGCTCGCCCCCAATCCGACCGAGGGACGCATGCGCGAGCTCTTTCCGACGATCGGTGCGGCCCTCAACTTCTACCTCGGCGGGCACGTGCAGAACCACCTGGGCCAGATGAGCGCCTGGCGCCGCGCGATGGGCCTGCCCGCCGCCTGACGGAGGCGAACCGGTCCATGCGAGCCGTCGTCCAGCGCGTTCGCAGCGCGGCGGTCCGCGTCGAGCGGCAGGTCGTGGGACGGATCGACGCCGGACTGCTGGTCTACGTCGCCGTCGCCGAGGACGACGCCGGCGGCGACGTCGAGTACGTCGCGGACAAGGTCGCCGGCCTGCGCGTCTTTCCCGACGCCGGCGGAAAAATGAACCGGTCCGTCTGCGACGTCGGCGGCGGTGTGCTTGTGGTCAGCGCGTTCACCGTGCTGGCCGACGCGCGGAAGGGCCGGCGCCCGTCCTTCGAAGCCTCCGCGCCGGGACCACTGGCCGAGCCGCGGGTGCAGGACCTCGTGCGGCGGCTCGCGTCGCGCGGGCTGCGCGTGGAGAGCGGGCAGTTCGCCGCGTACATGCAGGTCGAGTCCGAGAATGATGGCCCGATCTGCGTACTGCTCGACTCGCGGCGTCTGCTTTGAGGCGTCCCCGCCTTGCCGGCAATTCAACCGCGGCCGGCAGCACCCCGCTCTCCCCGCGGAGCGGCCGCGACCGCCGATCCTCAACCCGCCGTTCGCTGGACGCAATCCGTGGGTCCGGGATAATGCACCCCTCCGCGGCCCGGCGGCGGTCGTCGTGGCGCGGATCGCGAAGTCGTGCCGCGGGTGTAGCTCAATGGTAGAGCATCAGCCTTCCAAGCTGAATGTTGCGGGTT
>CAYNYG010000063.1:0-12244 GCA_964401365.1 uncultured Planctomycetales bacterium
CCGCGCGTGATCCGTTCCGAGCACGAAGCGCCAGCGAGTGCCATCCGAGCACGAAGCGCCAGCGAGTGCGACCGCGCGCGGATGTGCCCTGGACTGGAGACGTCGGTCGCTACGATCCGCAGTGCGGCGGCGTCCTCCGAGTGCCTCTCAATTTCATCGCGTACTTTGCCGCCGGCGGATTCCCCGATTACACTACCGGTGCGGCACGAGCCGCTGTCCGAGTCTCCGTAGCTCAATTGGATAGAGCGTCGGCCTCCGGAGCCGAAGGTTGTGGGTTCGAATCCCGCCGGGGACGTGGGTGCGCGTCCCGTCGCTCGCGCCCGGAATCGCTTCGATTCACCCCCCGACTGCCCGCACTCGCTGGCGCTTCGTGCTCGGATCACGCGCGATCCCACTCGCTGGCGCTTCGTGCTCGGATCACGCGCGATCCCACTCGCTGGCGATTCGTGCTCGGATCGCTAACGTGGTCCAACTCTCATAGCGACTGGCACATAAACCGGAGGCAGGTCAGGCACGCCGCGCGCCGCCGGACGCCGTTCAAGGCACGGGTGCGAGTGCGACCGTGCGGCCGGCGCGACGTCGCACGAGCAGACCCAGTTCCGCCACCACCCAGGCCGCCAGCGCGGGGATGACCAGCCACCCGCCGGGGTCGACCCAGCGATCCGACAGCTTCACCAGCCCCTTGGCGACGTTGCCTTTGTACACGCCCTTCGCCAGGCCGATGAGCGGGTGCGGCCGAAGCAGTCGATACGCCCCGCTTCGAAGCCACGCGGCGCCGTGTGCGCCCTTGCGCGCCGCCAGCAGCAGCGCCTTGTCCCCGGCCGCCCCGGCCCGCCCGGCCAGCGCGACGGCGTCCTCACCCAGCACGTGAAGCGCCAGCCCCGCGCCGCGCTCGCGGGCGGCGAACTCGGCCACCCGCTCCACCTCCTTCGGGTCGTCGCACGCCTTCAGCACCCGGGCCGCGATGCGGGGCGTCGTGCGGCCGATCAGGTCGCGCAGCGACCCGGCCACTGCGACCAACCGCTCGTAGCGCCGCTCGCGCAGCGCGGTGCGGCACAGGTCGGCCAGGCCGCGCGCCAAGCGGCGCGTGACGCAGCCGGCCTTGTGCGCGCATTTCAGAAAGCCCGGCACGATGTCCAGGCTGGGGTTCAGCGTCGTCACCAGCCCCAGCCCCGACAGAACGACCACGATCTCGTCGGTCTCTCCGTCCAGCGCCAGCCGCGCGCCCTGAATGGCAAGGTCGCGCACGTCGCCGGCGACGATCAGGTCGGCCAGCAGCGCCCCGCCCAGCGATTCAAGCGACGTGCCCGTTCCCGTCAGCGCGCCCACGCCCGCCTCCCGCGCGCGGCGCCAAATGCTGTCACGCCGCGCCAGAACCTCGCGCCGCGCCGCCTCCAGCTCCGCCCGCCTACCACCACCATCGCCGCCGTCCACGATTCCCGCATCCAGCACCAGCAGCGCTTCATCGTACTGCTCCGCCGCCGTCAGTCGCCGCGCCTCCGCAAGGTGGTCCAGGTCGGGAAGTGCCGCATAGCCCAGCCGCGCCAGCCGGGCCGGATTGTCGCCCACGAACACCGACAGCAACCCGACCGCGAGGGCCAGCCTCAGCACGCCCCAGCGGCGCGCCCACAGCGATCGCGGCCAGCCCAGCGTAGCGCCCGCGTACGGCCGCATGCGACGAAGGGCCCGGCCGACGGCGCCCACCGGCCGCCCGCCGACCGTCGGCGGTCTGTCACTCGTCACGGTAGGCCACATCGACCCGCGCCTCCGGCCCCAGCAGGCGCTGCACCAGCTCGCGCGTCTGCGCCAGCGTCGCCTCGGCCACCGCCTGCTGCTGCTCGGGCGGCAGGACCAGCTCCGCCGCCGCCTGCTGCACGCCCACCCGCGCCTGACCCAGAACGTATTCCCCGGCCCGCGTGCGGAATCGCAGGCCCGTGACACGGACGTCTTCCGTGCGTCCCGCCATGTCCACCTCGGTGGCGATCCGGGTCGGCCGCGGCACGCGCACGCGCAGCGTCCCCGGCAGGATGCCGGGCCGGATGTCTCCGTCGTCGAGCGCGTCGAGCTCGACACCGTAGAGCAGCGTCGCCGGGGCGGTGACGCTGGCCGTCGCGGTGCCGCGCCAGTTCTCGTTGCGGACCTCGCGGGTAACGGGGGTGCGCACCGACGTGGTGACGAGCTTGAGCGTGCGGATGCGGCTGCGGACGTCGGCCAGCGGGCGCAGGCGGGCATCCGCGGTCAGCGGCGGCTCAAAGCCCTGCGCGGCCAGCATGGTTCGCTGCTGCCGCTGGAGCAGCGCCGCCAGCCCGGCGAACACCGCCAGCGAGAGCAGCGCCACAACCGCCAGCCCGCGCTGCGACCGGCGCTCGCCGCGCCGCGCCGCGCTGATGGCCGCTTCCGGCCCGCCCGGGCTTTCCACGTTTGCGCGCACGCCTGCCTCCGTATCCGTTGATACGCGTACGCGCGGCACGGGTGGCGGCGAATTCTCCCGATTCGAGAATCATCCGGAGCTTGGAATCGGCGTCCGCCGCGCGACGGCGACCAGCGACCGCCGTCACGGGTGGTTCAGGCACTCCACGAAGGGCGCGATGTCAAAGGCGTTCACGCTGCCGTCGGCGTTGGCGTCCGCGCCGCACGGCGAGCACCCGGACGGGCTGCCGTTCAGGGCCTCGACGAAGGCCTGGATGTCGATGCCGTTGACGCTGCCGTCGCAGTTGACGTCGCACGGGTCGCACGGGTGCGGCGCCCAGACCGCCATGAACGTGGGTGCGACTCCCGTGGAATCCACGATGTCGCCGTTCGCGACGAACTGGCCGTCCGCCGCCAGGGTGAAGGCGTAGAGGCCCATCTTGCCGTCGATGGCGGTCGAGTTGTCGGTGATGAGGATCAGCTCGTCCAGGACCGCCACGTCGCCGAGCGTGCCCTGCAAGCCGACGTCGAACGAGTGCCCGGTGGACGTCAGGCTCCCCGTCTCCGCATCAATCGCGAAGGTGCGCGCCGTCGCGTCGGTGCCATGCCCGACGATGAGGTACTTGTCGTCCGATGTCGCGGCGGCCGTCTTCGGCGAGGCGCCGGGCGACTCGAACGGCGAGCCGGCAAGCTCGACCAGCACCCCGCTCGCGTCGTCGACGGCAAACCCGCTCACGCGGTGTCCGTCGCCGCTGATGCCCCCGCCGCTGTAGACGTACGCGCCGCTGTGCGTGATGCCCGGCCCGATCGGGTACACGCCGCCGGTCGGCGTGGACCCCGCCAGCGCCAGCGTCCCGTCGCCGTTGACGTTGAACGTGCGGATCTGGAAGCCGGTCGAGTCCTGCGCGTAAAGCAGCGGGCGGACCGGGTGCAGCACCAGCGCCGTGTTGAACGCACCGGTGTCCTCGCGGTCGATCTCCGTCAGCGCGGGCGCCTCCGGATCGAACCGGTATGCGATCACCTGGTTGGCCCCGCTGACCCGCGTGCGCGTGACCGCCAAGGTGTCGTTGCTCAGCCACTGGAGGTCCAGCGGGCTGTCGTCCGTCGTGAACTTGGCCTCCAGGTCCAGTGTCGCGTCGCTCGCGACCGACAGAATGGTGATCTGTTCGACCGTCGTGCTCGAAGTGGTGTGGCTGACCGCCAGGAAGCGGCCGTCCGGGGTCAGCGATATGCCGTACGCATTCGTGCCGGGGTCGTACTGCTGCGAGTTGGGGCGGCTCCCGATGACGAATTTCATCACGAACTGCGGCACGCCGTCGGCTCCGAACGTGAACGACGATACGCTGCCCTCCAGATTGCCGTTGTTGGCGACGAACACCGCCCGCTGGGCGGACTGGGACGAAGCGGTGGCCGCGCCGAGCAGCGTCCACATGGTTGCGAATACGACACGAAGGGCGCGCACCGGCCGCGCCCCGACTTGGAAGCGGTTTCGGAAACTCATGTCGATACCTCCGTTCCGACCGCTGCATTCTACATCCGCGGAGACGTCCTGGCGCCCCACCCGGGGGGCGCCGACTCAGCGTCAGTCCAGCGCCTGGTAGATCCGCGCGCCGATGTGTTCGATCGTGGCCGCATACAGCACGAACAGCGTCAGCCCCACCAGCAGCGCCAGCGGCAACGATAAGCTCGGCCTCAGTCGCCGCGAGCGGTAGCGCGCCTCGACGCACGCGGCGACGCTCACCAGCCACACCACGAGCTGCGCCCAGGCCAGCACCGGCCGGCTGTTCTGCATCACGCCGCCCGCCCAGATCGGTCCCGCCCCGCCGATCCCCAGCGCCTCGGCCACGCCCGACAGCGTCACGATCGGCGGCGCGTTCACGATCTCCGTCGGGACGACGGCGGACGTGTACAGGCCGACGATGAGCCAGCAGCGCAGCCCGCCCGTCAGACCACCCCGAACCGGCGCCACCAGCGACAACCACAGCGTCTGGAGCACAAGGTAGATCGCCGCGGTCGACAGCCAGGTCACCATGAAAGGCAGATCGCAACCGAACAGAAAACTCAGCGGCGTGACGGCGAAGCACACCGCCGCGAAGGCGGCCGCGTGCCGCAGGTCACCCCGTCGCACGACCTGGGCCGCGAAGACCGGGCCGGCCACCAGCGCCGTCACCCACGTCAAGAGCAGCCCCGCAACCTTGGCCCAGCCGCGGGCGCGCTCGAATGCGATCCGGGGCGGCACACGCGGACGCAGCCGCAGCTCGGCCGCATCGAACACGCCGCCGCACTCGGGGCAGCGCGATTCCAACAGGCCGGTCAGGTCGTACTCGCACGTCGGGCAGCAAAGCCCCGGCTGCAACCCGCTCTCCGTGGCGCTCGACGGCATATGCCTGTTGGGCGACAATCGCGGCCCCTGGTCACGCGTCCTGCGAACGACCACCGCTCTCCACGGTCGCGACCTCTCCCCGCCGTGTGCTCGCCGTACAATGACCACGCTGCCGGGCCCATAGCTCAGCGGTTAGAGCGGCGGACTCATAATCCGTTGGTCGCAGGTTCGAATCCTGCTGGGCCCATCGGCGGGAGCTCAACACAGCGCCGCGACGATCGCCGCGTTGGCGGCCGGCATCTCCAGCGCCGCCAGCTCGCCGGCCCGCACCCAGCGGCACTCCGAGCAACCCAGCGGCTGCGCCTCGCCCGACATCCACGCGCAGACGACCGGCGTCAGCCGCACACGCCGGTCGTCGTACTCCGCCCAGACCGGCGTTCCCACGTACAGCGCCGCCGCGTCCACTCCGCACTCTTCGCGCAGCTCCCGCAGCGCCGCGGCGACCGCCGTCTCCCCAGGCTCCCGCTTCCCGCCCGGAAACTCCCACGCGCCCGGGAGGTGAACGTCGCGCCGTCGGCGCGCCACCAGCCAGCGCTGGTCGCGATGCACCAAGGCCAGCGAAACCTCATGGGTCGGGCGTGCGTCCGAAGGGGTCACGGGACGCGACTCCCGGGCTTCTCAGGGTGCCGGGAACGGGCCCGGACGGCGCACCCGCCGCGCCCCCGGGCACGTTCGAGCCGCCGGACGACAGCGTCATAACTTATTAAATAACAATGTGTTATGGAGAGTTCCGCGAATCGCCGATTTGGGCGGCCATGGTGGACACCCTGCCGTCGATCTGCTATAGTGAGCCCAAGCTCGGAATGCACGCCAACCGCGGTATTCGACGCGATCTTGACGGCTGTTCTAGCCGTGGCGCACTTCCGGGGCCGGCCTTCGGGTGCGGTCCCGGAAGTTTTTTTGGGGGGACGCCCCCTCCATGACGCGCGCTCCCGCACGCTGCGGACTCCCTGCACTCGTGGTCGAAAACCGTCGGATCTGTCCCGGCCATTACGCGCTTTCCCTGCGCGTCGCGCACCTTCCCGACAGCCACCCAGGCCAGTTCGTCCAGGTGCTTTGCTCTCAACAGGATACCGTGGCCCCCGCCTCGCGCGAATGGCCCGACCGCGACTGGCCCGCCCTCGATCCCGCCTTCGGTGAGCCGCGCGCCTTCCTGCGCCGCCCCTTCAGCATCGCCGACCGCTGGCGAAATCACGCCGGCGACGACTCGATCGCCCTCATTCATCGTGCGATTGGCCCCGGCACTCGCTGGCTCGAGCAGCGCCACGCCGGCGAAACGATCAATCTCAGCGGCCCCTTCGGGCGCGGGTTCGCGCCCGCCGTCCCCGGCGATGCGACGCTCCTCGTCGGCGGGGGCGTCGGAATCCCCCCCTTGCTCTACCTGGCGCGCGTCCTGCACGCCTGCGGCGCTCCCGTCGCCGCGATCTTCGGCGCCCGCGACGTCCGGCACCTGCCGCTCGACGTCCGACCGGAGCGCGTGGACGCGGCACGCCCCAACGCCTGCGTTCGCTACGCCTTCGGAGCGGACGTGCCGACGCTCATCACCACCGACGACGGTTCGCTCGGCCTGCGCGGCCGCGTCACCGACGGGCTCCGCCAGGTACTGGCGGACGAGGCCTGGCGCACTGCGCGAGTCTGCGCCTGCGGCCCGGAGCCGATGCTGCGCGCGGTGTCGGAGGTGACGCGCGCGGCCGGGTTGCGCTGCGAGTTGTGCATCGAACGGATGATGGGGTGCGGGATGGGGACGTGCCTGTCGTGCGTGGTGCGCGTGCGCGACCCGGCACGCGAGGCGGGTTGGCGTTATGCGCTCACCTGCCGGCACGGGCCCGTGTTTCCCCGCGACGAGCTGTGCGAGCTGCCGTGACGCGCGGCGTCGGACCGGCGCCCGCTCTCCCCGCGCGGCTACAGGTACCCGCCCGCCGTCCCGAGGTTGGAGCGCAGCGTCGTCTCGGCGTCGTCCTCGCGACGGATGTTGCACTCCACGTTGCGGTTGATCGTGTTGTTCTCGATCAGCGTGCGGTCCGTTCGGAACAGCTCGATCCCCACCCGATTGTCCTGAATGTCGTTACGCCGGACGATGTTGTCGGCCGGCCGCACTTCGGGCCGGCCGCTGAGCTCCGGCGGCATCGGCCGGATGCCATGGTCCCGGTCGGCGGCGATGCAGATGCCCTTGTCGTTGCGGGAAAAGACGTTGCTTTCGATGAGCCAGTGGTGGCAGGTGAGGTTGTTGGGGAAGGCGGCCGCCCACTTGGGCTCGTGCTTGGACCACAGCATCACGCCGCAACCGTTACGCTGAAAGTTGTTCCCGCGGACGACGAAAGCGGCCCCGTTCTCGACCGCGATGCCCGCCTGGCGGTTGAAGACCATGCGGTTCTCCTCCAGCACGTTGTCGCTCGAGAAGCCGAGCCAGAATCCGTAGTTGCAGCGGTCGGCGCGGTTGTTGCGGAAGATGTTCCGCGAGCTGAAGGTCGCTTCAAAGGCGATGTTCGGGCTCAGCGACCCGTCGTTGCCTTCGAACACGTTGTCGTTGCAGGGCGTCTGCGTGCCGTCGGGGTGCAAGCCCGCCAGAAAGAACCCGTCGCCGCCCAGCCGCGCGTAGTTCTCGCGAAAGACGTTGCGGCACGAGTTGTGCACGATGAGAAACCCGGTCGCATCCGCCCCGACGTGCCCGACGCCCGGACCGCGCGGCTCGTAGCGGCAGCAGTAGTCGGCGTAGTTCCGCTCAAAGCGGCTATCGCAGGTCTCGAACAGGTGGAACCCGTACCCGCTACAGTAGTTCGCCGCGTTCCCCCGCACGGTCAGCTTCCGGCAGTGGTACGTCAGCAGCCCGTTCATCTGGTGCGAAAGATCGTTGTCGGCGATGACGCTGTCGCTGACACGGTCGAGCAGGATCCCGCCGCCGTAGGCCGATTCCGCCGGCTTCCAGATGTCGAGGAAAATCGTGTTGTGCGCGATCTCCGCCGTGGACGAGATGCGGTTGCCTTCCAGGCGCAGCTCGCGACAGTCGACCGCGTGGATGCCGTGCTGATAATCCCGGATGGTCAGGTTGCGGATCGTCACCCCCGCTCGACCGACGAGACGAATGCCGGCGTCCTGACCGTTCGCCCCGACAAGCGTGGCGCCGTTACCGTCAAGGGTCACGCCGTCGGCGTCCACTCTCAGGCCGCGGGGCAGCAGATAGATGCCCGGTTTGAAGCGCACGTCGCCGTCGATGGACATCCCGTCACGGGGAGTCACGACGCTCGATGCGGAGGCGGTTTCTGGCACGGATTGCGTCCCAATTGGGGAATGAACCGGTTAATTCTCCCTGGATTCTACCACGCAAACCACCGCGACGCACATTCTGATCAAAAAATGTCGTGCGCGGCAGCCGCTGCCAACGTCCTAAAACCAATTTCACGCCGACTCCACGCATTTGCAAGGGTCCAATAACTCAACTTTGCCGCCAACGCCCGGCGCATGCGACTCCCAACGACGGCCCGGAATCGCCGCCACCCGGCGTCACCCCCGCGAAACGCGGGGCCGGAGTCCGTCCGACCGCGGCCCAGCGCGCTCGGCGCGCCATGGACCGACGGGCGTCACCGGTTTTCCAACCATGTGGCAATCGGCGTGTCGGCGTGGAGCTTGGCTGCGGCGGCGCCGCGGTGGGTGTGGTTGGAGGAACCTGTGGGCGCTAGCGGCGCTTGGCCTGAATGCGATTGGGCTTCAAGTCGGTCACGTCAAGCCATTCGGCGAAGGGCTTCTGCGTCAGCCGCTCGGCGAGCGTTTCGGCCGAGATTTTCGCGCGGAGGCGGAACGCGCCGACGCCCTTGGTGAAATCGCCGTTCACCGAATCGACGTTTTCGATTTCCGCGAGCGCCTTCTTGACCTTCATGAAGGTGGCGAAGTCCAGCCCTTCGATGTCCAGCGCGATCTCACCGCCGGCGGTGAGTTGCGTGGACCACTGCTCCATGACCGACTCGTACAGCTTCTGGGCCAGGTAGGGCCGATTGCGGGCGTAGTTCTCGGGCGGCAGCGTCGCCTGGGCAAGCGCGGTGCGGGCGGCCTGCGGACTGTGCTCTTTCTGAGAGCGCACGCCGGCGCGGGTATTCGGGAGCGACTCGCTGGCAATGAGCCGCGCCGTGTCCGTGTAATAGACGCGCGCCTGCACGTCGCAGTTGTAGAACGCCGCCGGAACGCCGTACAGGTTCTCCACGCCGGCGCGGTTGGCGTTCGCCGAACCGCGGATGTAGATGTGCGCCCCGGCGTTCTTGGCGATGGCCGCCAGCTTGGCTTCATTGCCTTCCTTGAGCGCGTCGGCGTGTTCGCGCCGGGCCAGTTCCTCGACGCCCTTGCGGCTGACCAGGTCGAAGCCCGCCTTGACGAACATCTCCTCGAGCCGGGTCTCAACGATCGAATCGGACTGCGGGCGGTGGTCGATGGTCTCGTCGATCCAGACCATGATCTTCGGCCGGCCGAGCTGATCCAGCACGTTCTGCACCTCGCCCCAGGTCTGCGCGACCGCGCTGGCGCGGACGACCGCCTCGACCGTCACCACGACACCCCCCCCGGCCGTCTCCTCCTGCTTCAGAATCTTGTACTCGGTGATGATGCCCGACGCGCGGCTGTAGATCGTGTCGCGCGCCAGCTCGAAGTTCTGGACCTTGGTGTAGGACGCGATCTGCACGCCCGCACCCTGCTCCAGCGCCTTGCGCAGCGCCTGCTTCAGCGCGTCGCCGGAGTCGTACCCCTCCGCGGTGACCGTCACGACCTTGCGCTCGGCCGATTCCTCCGCCACCTGCGACTCGTTGCCGCGCGAGGGCGTCTCGACCTGGATCGCGCGCGCCGCCGGCGCGGCCCCGGCCACCAGCAGCGCGGCAAGCCGGCCCAGCGCGCCGGATTGCCAGGATCGCACACGTCGGACCGGTGGCGCAGGTGAGGCAGGCACGTGCAGTGTCTCCGTGAGTACGCGAACGCGGCCATTATAGACACGGAAACCCCCGTCCGGTTGGCGGCCTGACTCGGCTCCCGGCGCTCCATCCTCGCGCCGGCTACGCCTTCGTCTCGCCCCGGATGACCTGCACGCCGCGGAATCGGGCGTGCGAGGCGGCGTGCGTCATCCACCCGCTCTGCCCAGGCTGGCCCTTGCCGCAGTTGATGAACCCGAAACGGCCGCGGTGCTGCGGCCCGGCGACCGCGTCGCAGCGGTTCCAGAACTCGGGCGTGATGCCGGTGTAGATCACGTTGCGCAGCATGTGGGCCCGTTTCCCGTTCTGGATGAGCCAGAATGCGTCCCCGCCGAACTGGAAGTTGTAGCGCTTCTGATCGATGCTGAACGACCCGTGCCCTTCGATCAGGATGCCGCGCTTCACGTCGGCGATCAGGTCGTCCGGCGAGCCGCGCCCGGGCTCGAGCCCGACGTTCGAAATGCGCACCATGGGGATGTTGGACCATCCGTCGGCCCGGTTGGAACCGCGCGAGCGCGCCTCCCCGATCTTGCCCGCCGTCTCACGGTTGGTGCAGTACCCGCGGAAAACGCCTTCGGCCACGATCGGCCAGCGCTGGCACTCGACGCCGTCGTCGTCGAACCCGGTCGCGCAGAGCGTTCCCGGCTCGGTGTTGTCGGCCACCAGGTTGACGTGCGGCGACCCGTACCGGTACGAGCCGAGCTTGTCGGGCGTCAGAAAGCTCGTGCCGGCGTAGTTGGCTTCGTAGCCCAGCACGCGGTCCAGCTCGCTGGGGTGGCCGCAGCTCTCGTGGATGGTCAGCGACAGGTGCTCGGGGTCCAGCACCAGGTCGTAGGCGCCGGCGTCGGGCAGCGGGGCGCGCACCTTCTCCACCGCCTGGGCGGCGACGCGCCGCGCCTGCGCGAAAAAGTCCGCGTCGCGGATCTGCTCGTACCCGGCACGCAGGTACGGGGTCGAGAAGCGGCGCGACGCGAAGCGCCCCTCGTGCAGCGCGGTCGCCGAGAACCCGCCCTGCGTCGCCATCAGGTCGAAGCGGATGCGGGCGCCCTCGCTGGACGCGAACAGCTTGCGGTCGCGCTGCGCCCACAGGCTGGCGCTGCTGCGGGCGATGCCGGGCTCCGCGTGCAGCAGCTCCATCGTCTCCAGCAGAAGCCGGCTTCGGTCGCCTAGCGGAACCCCAAACGGATCGACCGGCCGCGCGGTGATCACCTCCGCCCGGTGCGGCGCCTCGGGCACAAGACGCACCGGGTCGATCATCAGCGGGGCCGACGCCCGCGCAATCGCGATCGCAAGATCGGTGACGCGCGCCACCTCGTCGCGCGTCACGTCCGAGCTGGCCGCGAAGCCCCAGGCCCCGTGGTACAGCACGCGCACGCCGAACCCAAGCTCCTCGCGGTCGCTCACTCCCGCGATCCGCCGGTCCTCGCCCCGCACGGACTGCACATGCGTCTGGAGGACGCGGATGTCGCCGTATTCGGCCCCGGCACGCCGGATGCGCGCCAGGGCGATTTCGGCCAGCTCGTCCCATCCGGCCGGGCCCGCACCGGGCGGCGGTGCGGCGCGCGGCCCGACGGACGGGGCCGCGCAACCGGCCAGGCACAAGGTCGCGGCGCCGGCGGAAGCGGCGCGGACGAATTCGCGGCGGGTCAGAGGCGTGTCCTGCGGCATCCGGGGCTCCGCGACGGCTCGAATCGATGGGGGGAGTATACTCGACCTGCCGCGCGGCGCGTGAACGCCCGCGCCGCACTGGCGCCCGCGGGTCCGACCCGCTCGTCAACGACGCGGATCGACCCTTCGTGCCCACTGAGCTGCGCCACTCCCCCGCGGCGGCCCATGGCGCACCGGCGCGAGAGCCGCGACCGTTCGCCGGTTTGAACCCGCGTCGCGCGTCCCCGCCCGCGCACTTCGGCCCCGCGATCGCCTTACGCCAGGTTCATCGTCATCAGGAACACGCCGTTGCTGGGCGCCTTTTCCAGCCGGCTGCGCAGCAGCTCCACCGATTCGACCGGGTTCATGTCCGACAGCACGCGGCGCAGCAGGTAGACCTTCTCCAGCTCCTTCGGGTCGAGCAGCAGCTCTTCCTTGCGCGTGCCGCTGGCGGAGATGTTGATCGCCGGCCAGATGCGCTTGTCCACCAGGCGCCGGTCGAGGTGCAGCTCGCTGTTGCCCGTGCCCTTGAACTCCTCGAAGATGACTTCGTCCATCTTGCTGCCCGTGTCGATCAGCGCCGTGGCGATGATCGTCAGGCTGCCGCCCTCCTCGATGTTGCGCGCCGCGCCGAAGAAGCGCTTGGGCTTTTGCAGGGCGTTGGCGTCCACACCGCCGGTGAGGATCTTGCCGGAGTGCGGCACCTCGGTGTTGTAGGCCCGCGCCAGGCGCGTGATCGAGTCCAGCAGGATCACCACGTCGCGGCCGTGTTCGACCAGGCGCTTGGCCTTCTCGATCACCATTTCCGCCACCTGCACGTGGCGGCTGGCAGGCTCGTCGAACGTGGAGCTGATGACCT
>CAYNYG010000064.1:0-11627 GCA_964401365.1 uncultured Planctomycetales bacterium
ATTCTGCGCGGTGTGCCCTGGCGTTGCCGCGAAGTGCTCCCTGGATTTCGCCTGCGCATTGCGACGCTCAGCCCATCTGCGGCACCGTATCGCGCGGCATCTCGCTCTCGTGGGTCATGCGTTGTCCGACTGGCGGCAGCGCCGGCCCCGGACGCGGTCCGGATTCGCGAGCACCGCCCGGATGGCGACGGACCCGCGCTAGCGACGAACAGGCCGGAACGGCGAACGGTCGGCGCGGCTGATGCGTAGGCGGACGCGCGTCAGGCCGGCGGCAAGCCGGGCCTTCACGCGATTCAGCACCGGGCGTTCGCTGGCATGGTGATCGAGGCACACGACGGTCACGCCGCGCTTCAGCACGCTTAGCGCGTCGTGGTGCTTCAGCTCCCCGGTGAGGACCAGGGAGTCGGGGTCGCGGAATTCAGCCGGGCCGAAGGACCCCGCCGCGGCGGTCACGCTGGCGAAGCGCCGCCGGAGGTTCCCGATGATGGATGCGTTGGACAGGTCAACGACGCGTTTCAGCGCAGCCAGGAGCCGCGATCCCGCGGTGGGCCGGGAAAGTCGTCCGACACGACCCGGGCCGACCTGACCTCGACCGGCGGGTGTTGCGAGGGGGAGCAGGTCGAACGCGGGCTCCTCGTAGGGGTGTGCCGCGTACAGCGCGCGCACGACCGCGCCGAGCTTGGCCGGCGGGACGATCATTTCCAGTCGGGTTTCGTCGACGCGTTCGAGCGACTGCTTCCGACCGACGGCCGGATGCGTGGTCTCGTCGCCGATGAACGTTCCGCGTCCCGCCAGCTCAAACGAGCAGTGGGAATAGTGGCCTATGACGCCGGCGCCGGCGTGGGCGAGGGCGTCACGCACGCGGTCGACGGCGTCTGCCGGAACGAAGACGGCGACCTTATGGGCGCCGTCGGCCCGGACCAGCGTGGTGAGCGGCCGCCGCTCGCGCGTGTCGAACGCATCGAGCAGCACGTCGTTCGTGCCGCCGGGGGCGTTGTCGAGCGCGGTGTGCAGCGCGATCAGCGCGACGCGCGCCGCCAGCAGGTCAGGCAGCCGGGAGGTGGGCGCGTCGGCGGCGCTGGTAATCGCGCGGAGCCCCTTGAAGATCGGCGGATGGTAGAGGACGAGCACGTCGCAACGGGCCGCGAGCGCTTCGCGTGCGACGTCGTCCGTCAGGTCGATCGCCAGCAGGGCGCGGCGGACCGGCCACTCGGGCCGGCCTGCGAGAAGCCCGACGTTGTCCCACTCTGCGGCATCGCGGAAGGGCGCGATCGCGTCGAGGGCGGCGAGCAGCGCTGCAAGCGTCGTTTCAGCCGGCATGGGCGGTCGCCTCGCCCCGGACGAGGTCGGCATAGCCCGCCGCGATGCGCCGCGTGATCTCCCCGGGGCGCTCGCCGCCGAGCGGCCAACGCTCGATCCGCACCACCGGCATGACGCCCATCATGCTGTTGGTCAGGAACAGCTCATCCGCGTCGAGCACTTCATCGACCGTGACCGGGCGCTCGGCGACGGCGATCCCTTCCCGCGCAGCAAGTTCGAGCACCGCGCCGCGCGTCACGCCCGGCAGCACCGGCGTCTCCAGCGGGGGTGTCACCAGGCATTCGTTCAAGACCAGGAACACCGAACTGATCGAGCCTTCGGCCAGCATGTCCTCCGGCGTGAACCAGAGCGACTCGAACGCCTGCGCGAGGTACGCTTCGCGCAGCGCCGTCATGCGGGCGAAGTAGCTGGTGGTCTTGTGGCCGGCAGTCGGATCGTGCGCGGACTGCCGGTATCGCTTGCCGATGACGACGGTGACTCCGGACTGGTAGCACGCCTCCGGATAGGCGCCACCCGGTGCGGCCGTCGCCACGACGGTGAGCGCCGGGGGACCGTCGCCGGCTTCGCGGACCGAGCCGGTGGTCACGGTGAGTCGGACACGCGCGTCGGCGTTTCCCGTGGCGCGAACCACCTGCCGCACGGCGTTTCGCAGCTCGTCCGGCTCAGGAATGACCGTCCAACCGAGGCGACCGGCGCTGCCGCGCAGACGCTCCAGGTGGCGGTCCAGGCGGAAGATCCGCCCACCGACGGCGCGCATCGTCTCGAACAGCCCGATCCCCTGCGTGAAGCCGGAGTCGAACACGCTTACGCAGGCCGCGTCTGCGGCGACGAGCTGTCCGTTGATGCTGACGACGTCGTTCATGCGATAGCCGGCGGCGCCCAGCACGGCGGTGAACGGCGCCCACGGCGCCGGCGCTGGTTCGGCCCGCGCGAGCGGGTCCGGGCGCGTTCGAGCGGGGGCACTACTTGCGGACGCTCTTGCCGCTGGCTTCCACGTGCTTTTTGAGCTTCCAGGAGTCCCACTCGGTGAACGTCCATTCCATCGTGTTGTTGTCGATCACCTTGGTTGTGCCCTCCATGACCGTGTCGCCCATCGGGCCCGTCCCCTTGGCCTTCATCGTGAAGGTCTTGGTCGCAGGGTCGTACTTCGCCCAGCCGTGACCGATGCCGCCGAAGTTGTCCGTCCAGAACGTGCTGTACTTCTTCCGTGCCGGGTCCCAGCGCCACAATTCGACGCCACGCATGACGGCGTCGGGGCCCATCTCCATCTCCCAGCGTCCGAGCAGCACAGTCTTGTCGGCTTCCCACCACATGCTGCCCTTGCCCTTCATGGTCTGAGGCTCCGGAGCATCGCTCATGGTGGCGGTGCTGGTCGATTCCCAGTTGCCGATGAACGCTTCGAGGTGGTCGAGTTCGGGGGACCGGGGCGGCGGTTTCATGGTCATGTCGGCCGGGGGCTGCTGACAGCCGGCGAGCAGGACGAGAGCGAAGCCCAGTCCGACGCAGGATCGCAGGTTCATTGCGGTTTCCTTTCCTGAACGTGCTTGTGACTGTGAATCGGGGCATCACGGTCGCCCGGCGCGAACCGCGACGACCCACCCGTACGGCCGATCCGACCACGCCTGGGGCCGGCCGTGCCGGCGATTATAGCCGGCTTAACCCGGCCGTGAAGTCCGCCGGGGCACGCCGACTCGGACCGGGATCGAGCGGGTGGCCGACGGCGCCGGGTTGCAACCGCAATGGGGACGCGCGCGCGACGGCTCCGGACGGGCAAGCGCGCTGACAAAACAGCCTCGCTGCGGCATAATGCCGGCGCCGGGTCTGAGCGACGGCCGCGCCGGAATGGACGCGCGCGGCGCCGCACAACTCGAGGGATGCGCGAATGGGCCGCATGCTGCTGGAAGCGCGTGGGAAGGGATCCGCAGCGACACCCGATTGGGTGGCGGATCAACGGTATTACGAGCAGTCGGACCTGTGGGGACAGGCGCCCGAGTGCTACCAGGTTCAAGACCGCGCGGACATCGTCGACCTGATCCCGGCGGACGTGAAGTCGGTTCTGGATGTGGGGTGCGGGGACGGGTTCGTGACCAACGCGCTGCCGCAGCGGCTGCGCGTGGTGGGGCTGGATCCCAGCCGCGAAGCGCTGCGCCACGTGAGTCGCGCGGCGGTGGTGGGGTCGGTGGTCTACCTGCCGTTCGGGGACGGCGCGTTCGACCTCGTTATGGCCAACGACGTGCTGGAGCACATTCCAGCCGCGCAATACGACGCCGCGCGGCGCGAGTTGTGCCGTGTGGCGGCCAGGTATGTGATCATCACCGTTCCCCACGGTGAGCAGCTTGCGTCCAACCTCGCGCGATGCGGGCACTGTGGGCAGGTGTATCACATCAACCGCCACCAGCGGTCGTATGACGCGCGCGCCATGCGCGACTTGTTCGATCCGCCGTTTCGGCCCGTCGAGATCCGCTACTCCGGAGACTTCACGCTCCCGCCGTTCGACCCCACCGTCGGCGTGCGGCAGCAGTTCGGCATGTTCCGGACCTGGGAGAACACGATCTGCCCGGACTGCGGCTCGGAGCAGCAGGACGACCTTGCGCCCGGGACGGCGTTGCGGAGGGTGTTCGACTCCGTTCGCGCGATGCTGTGGGCCGAGGACGCGATCCGGCGCGTCAGCGTCCCGGCGCGGACCGAGATGATCGCGCTCTACGCGCGAACAGCGGCGCCCGTCGCGCCGCGCTCCGCGCCCACGCTGGTTGCGTCGCCGTTGCGCGCCGTGTGCTCCAATCCGCTCCAGGTCGCAACGCCCGGTTTCGTGCCGGGCGCCACCTGGGCGCGTTTCACGCTGTCGGCGGGCGCGCTGATGGTCGACGACGGGGTGCGCCGCGGTCCGGCCGCCGCGGACGAGGTCGCCGTCGACGTGCGGCTTCCGGTGCGTGCGGCGGCCGGCGACCAGATCGAGTTCTCGGCGAGCGGCGTCGGCGCCGGGGACGAGGTGTCGCTGTACGCCGTCGACGGGGTTACGAACGCCGAGCGCGAGCTCTCGCGTCAGGCGCCGGTGGGGCGCAAGACGTTCCGGGTGGCGGTCGAGTCGCCCTGGCTGCCGGACGCGTGGGGCACGGCGCTGGTGGTGCGGATTCGCGGGGGTGCGACGTTGCATTGGGTGGACTACGAGTGCGCGAGCGGCCAGATCGAGACGACGATGCTGCGGATCGAGCCCGGACACACGGTTCAGTCCGCGGAAGTCGATGGGGTGTGCGTGTCGTGGGGCATCGAGAGCGACGTTGCGGGGTTCATGCCGGCCCCGGACCTGACACGGGCATTCGAGCCGCAGGGCGCGCCGCCCCTGCTCACGTGGTCGGAGCTGGCGCCGACCATCGAGCGAGCGCTGAGCACCTACGACGTGCACTTGCGGCGGCTGTGCGAGTTGGCGCGTGACATCGAGGACCGCCGCACTCACGCGGAGCGGCTGTACGCGGCGGCGAACCAGGAGTGCGCGACCCTGCGCGAGCAGATCGCCACCTTGAGTCGGACGTGCAGCGAGATCGAAGGCCGGCGCGACGCGGCCGAACGGGTGTTCAGTCGATTGCAGGATGACTATGGCGATCTGTCACGCCGGCTTGAGGCGGCGGTCGCCGTCGGTAACGAAGTGGAGCGGCAGCGTGCGGACGTCGAGCGGGCGTACACGGAGCTGTCGCGAGAACACGCGCGCCTGAACGAGCAACTGAACGAGGCGTTCTGGCGCCATGAGCAAACCGAGCGCGAACGTATGTCAGCACAGGAAGAACTGGTAAGAGTCGAGGCCGCGCGGCGCGAGCTGACAACACGGCTCGACGAGTCGACGCGCGAGTCGGACCGTCTGTCCGAGGCCCTGGCGCTGCTTCAGTCGCAGTCGGATGCGCTGCGCTGCGAACACGACGTCCTGCGCGGCGAGTACGACACGTCGTTGGCGCGCATCGGCGAGCTGGCGGTGCGCCTCGACGAGCTCGAGCGGGCCGTCGCGCTGGAGCGCCGCGAACGCAACCTTGTCGAGGAGCGGCTTCACGCCGCCGCGGCCGAGCGCGATCGCAGTCAGTCCGAAGTCGACCGCCTTCGCGCGGCGCACGAGGAGACCGAGCGCCAGCGGGCCGCCGCCGAGGGGGCCTATGCGCGCCTGCAATCCGAATACAACACGGTGGCCGAGGAGCTGCGCATCCGGCGCGGGGTGAAGGGCGGGACGCGCGAGGTGCTCCGTTCGCTGAAGCGGCGCGTCATCGGCCCGCCCCTGAGCGTGCCCAGGCCGGTGTTCCCGGAGCCCTGGAAGCCGTTCGATCCGAAGGCCCAGCCGCGCGATGGCCGGCTGAAGGTGCTGGTGCTGTCGCACATGTTCCCGCACCCGGACCAGCTCACGCTGGGACCCTTCATCCTGGAGCAGGTCCGCAGCCTGCGCCAGCATGCCGACATCGACGCGCGGGTGCTGGTCGGGCGTCCGTACTGGATGGTGACGCGCAATCCCATTTTCTGGTGGCGCGCCTCGTGGTACTACGAGAAGTTCCACGACGCCTGTCCGTGGTACGAGTTGGAGGGGGTCCCGGTCCGTTACCTGCCCTATCGGATCTTCGCGCCGCACGCGACGCACGGATGGTCCTACCGCGCGTCGCTGTCCCGCGGAATCGACGCGGTCCGGCAGGACTTCCCGTTCGACGTGGTCCACGCCCATACCGGCTATCTCGACGGATCCGCCGGCGCGCGGATCGCACGCCGCTACAACGTGCCCATGGTCGTAACCGAGCACACCAATCCCTTCTCGTTCCTCACCAGCAACCCGATCGTGCGCCGCTGGACGGTCCACAGCCTGTCCGAGGCGCAGCGGATCGTCGTCGTGTCTCGTTCGCAGGAACGCGACGTCTCCGCACACCTGGCGCCGGACCCACGCCGCCGAATGGTCGTCATCCACAACGGCGTGGACTTGGACAATTTTTCGCCGCCCGCCCATTGGAAGCCAGACCCGGAAGCGCCGCGCTTCGTCTACGTGGGCTATTTCGCGCCCTATAAGAACCTGCCGCTGCTGTTCCGGGCGTTCGCCGAGCTGCTGCGCGACCTGCCGCGCGCCACGCTGGCGCTGGCGGGTTGTGGCGAAACCGCGGAGGCCGAATCGGAGCTCGAGTCGCTGGCGACCGAGCTCGGCATCTCCCATCGAATCCGATTCCTCGGATTCCAGTCGCGAGCGCGGGTGGCGGAGCTGCTGCGAAACGAGTTCGACGCGCTCGTGCTCAGCAGCCATTCCGAGACGTTCGGTTGCGTGATCACCGAGGCGCTGGCGTCGGGCAAACCCGCGGTCAGCACACGCTGCGGCGGCCCCGAGGACATCATCGTCGACGAAGCTGTCGGCATGCTGGCCGACAATGGCGACCCGCATGCCCTGGCCCGGGCGCTTCGCGCGGTGGCCGCGCGTCTGCCTAGCTACTCACCCGCCCGCATCCGCCGCTTCGCCGAGGATCATTTCAGTTACCAGGCCGTGGCGCGCCAGATCGCGCAACTCTACGACGAGGTCGGGAGGCGGGCTTGATCGCGCGTCCGCAGCGCGCCCTTCGCCTGGGGTTGGTCTGGGTCGCGACCGGCGTACCGAGCCTGATCGGTTGCGCGTCGGGGGGGGCCGCGCAGCGCGGCGCCGGTGCCCCTGTCCCGCGGCGCCACCCACCGAGCTTCAATTGCGTCTTGCCCTGCCTGCAAACACGCGTGGGCGAAGGGACGCTCCTGGCCGTCGAGCCGGCGGATCCGGGGCTCCAGTATCGCTTCCTGTCGAAGCTCAACCATCTGCCGTGGGACTGGACGGCCACCTGGCAGGACGACGCCACGTCCCTGTTCCGGCCCCGGTACCCCGGCGAATACGCGCTTCAGGTCGACGTCCGGGACCGTACGACGCGCGAGATCGTCTGGCGGAAATGGCTCGGAGAGCTCGAAGTCCACGGGCCGCTGGTGCGCGACGTCGGCCGCTTGCCGACCGCGCACTGCCTCCCGATTGGTACTTCGATCGAGTTCATGGTGCAGGTCGCGGACGTTCCGCTGGACTGGCTCGAGTTTCGCACCTGGGACCTGGTCCCGACCAATACCATTGTGACCGACTGGCAGCGCTGGCCCCTGCCTCCTTACGTCTGCGAAGTCGCGCGGCGCACCGCCCTCCAGGTGGACGTGCGCATGATCGATGCACCGCAGATCGTCGAGCGCTTCTGGCTCGGCGACGTGATCTCCTACGAACAGGACCTCGGGGCCGGGGCAAACCTGTTGCGCAACCTCGCCAGCGACGACTTCGAGGTATTCGACAGCGCCGCGGCGCTCACGATCCTGGCCGGCGAACTGTGGCTTGCGACCCACATGCTCATCTGGGAGTTCGACGGCGTCCCGATCGACGAGCAGCTCGCGTCCCTGCGGCGGGCGTGCCAGGTGCGACACGTCCAGGCCGATTCCGGCGGGCTGTGCGTCACGCTTGCCCCCGGTCGCAGCTACAACCTCCGCCTTTCCACGCGCACGCTCGCGCAGACCGGCTCGCCCGTGGCGTTGACGATCGACCTGGCGCGGTTTTCCCGCTACGCGCAGGCGCTGCGGAGCCTCAACGGGCTTCCGCGCTCGGCCCGACCCGTCGCACTGCTCACGCTGGCCGTCTACGAGGGGTTCCGTTACGGGACACCCCCGGGCCATTTTCTCGGCTCGGTCGCCGACGTGTGCTCGCATTGCGGCACCCAGTCCCAGTTGTTGCAGGACGTGCTCGGCGCATGGGACATCGAAAGCGACGTGGTCGCGCTCACCGTGCCGGTGTCGTCGGGTCCCCCGGTCTTTCACGCGCTGGTGCAGGTTCGGCTCGAAGATCAACCGCTCCTGCTCGATCCGTCGGCCGGTTACGTCTATGCGTGCGGCGCTGACGCGCTGGCCGAATTCGCCGTACCCGATCCGATCGTACTGCCCCAGTGCCGCGACCTGAGCGAGCTGGACCTGCGGCTGCTGACCTCGTTTGAC
The DNA here is from genome assembly GCA_964401365.1 of uncultured Planctomycetales bacterium. GTDB lineage: Bacteria > Planctomycetota > Phycisphaerae > UBA1845 > Fen-1342 > CAYNYG01. The sequence continues at coordinate 8,308 of CAYNYG010000064.1, forward strand.
ATGGAGATCGCCGTCGCGCCGCGCGGCGTTCCCGGCGTGGTGCCGCTGAGCGTCAAGGTCCCGTCCGGTCCCGCGCTTGACGACAGCGTCGATCCCGAGGCAGCACCCCAGCCATGAGCCGGCGCGTCCTGATGATGGTCCCGGACTGCTTCATGATCGACCGCCGGGTGCTTCAGCAGGCGCGGTCGCTCAGCCAGGCCGGCTACTCGGTCACGCTGCTGGCAGGGTTCGAATGCGCCCGCGAGGAGAGCTACAACTGGGAAGGAATCCCGATCCACCGGTACCGCTACGACTGGGACGACGAGCGGCTCAAGCGCCTGCGCGAGCGGCTGCCGCGGCACGACGGCCTCCGGATGCTGGTCAACCGCCTGTGGATGAAGTTCGTGGCGCGGTTGCTCCCGTTCTCGGCCTTCGACATGTTCGTCCTCTCCAAGGCGCGCCAGTTCCCGGCCGACGTCGTGCACGTCCACGACCTGCCGCTGCTCAAACACGGCGCACAGCGGGCGCGCGAGCTGGGCGCCCGGCTCGTGTTCGACGCGCATGAAATCTACTACGAGCAGGAGGTGCTTCCCCCGCGCGTGCGACGCCGCCTCGCCGCGCAGGAGCGGCGCTACGTGCCGGCTTGCGACCTCTTCAGCACCGTCAACGACGCCATCGCCGACTATTTCGAGCGGCGGCACGGGGTCCGCCCGCTGGTGCTCTTCAACGCCGCCGACCGCCCGCCCGCGGGCTTCGATCGCGACAGCCGCGCTGAGTTGCGCCGCCGCGCCGACCTGCCTGCCGCCGCGCGGGTCGTGCTCTACCAGGGCTGGATCAGCAGCGAGCGCAACCTGGACACGCTGGTCCGGGCGGCCGCGGCGCTGCCGCCCGACGCGTACCTGGTCATGATTGGGTACGGCGAGTACGAAGCCGAGCTGAAGCGGATGGTCGAGCCGCGACCCTGGCGTGATCGGGTGCGTTTCCTCGGCCGCGTCGAGCCGGACGAGATTCTGCGCCTGACTGCCGGCGCTGACCTGGGTGTCATTCCGTATCTGCCCATCGACCTCAACCACCGGCTCTGTTCCCCCAACAAGTTCTTCGAGTACGTGCAGGCCGCCGTGCCGATCCTCGCCCACGATCTGGCGTTCTTCCGCGACATGGGGCAGCGCTACGGCGTCGTCGTCACGGCAGACCTGGCCGGCGACACGGGCGCTTCCACCGCGATCGCCGGGATGCTCGCCGACCCCACGCGGCTGGAAAGCATGCGCGCCGCCTGCCGCACCGCCGCCCAGACGCTGCACTGGGACACCGAGGCGCGAAAGCTGCTGGCGGCGTACGATGCGATGCGACGGAAATGACGCGAAGCGACGCCGCGGCTGCGCGTCATTGCGCTCGCGGTGCCGGGTCCGGCGCCAACGCCTCCCCCTGCGCCGGCGGGGCCGGGGAGCTGAAATCGATCGCCGACGCACGCCGCGCTGCCGCCGCGACGAACCCGTCCACGGACGTCACCGTGGCGCGCTCCAGCAGGCTCATCAGGTGCGACGTGACCAGTTCGTTGTAGCGCGCTTCCGTCAGCTCGCTTCGCAGCTCGTCCTGTACCTCCGCGAACGTGCGCGCCGTCGCCGCCTGCACCGTCCCGCACTTGACCAGGTACCAGCCCGCGTCCGTCTCGACCGGCTCGCTCACCTCGCCCGGCGCCATGCGGAAGATCATCTCGCTGAGTTTGTCGTAAGGCGCCTTGAGTGGTACGGCGATCATGCCCCAGCTCCCGCCTTCCACCGCGTGCATCCCCCGCGAGTATTCGCGCGCCACCTCCTCAAAGGGGCGCTCCGCCAGCGCCGCCTGCGCATCGCGGATGATCCGCAGCGCCGCCAGGCTCGCCTGCGCCCGGACCGTCTCGTTCGCAGAGGTCCATTCGACGCCCTCGGGCAGACAGCGCTCGAACGGCGCCTCGATCAGCAGCAGCTCGCGCGACTCGCCGGTCGAATACCGCGGGCGGTGCCGCTCATACGCCGCCAGCAGCTCGTCCCGCCGCAGGTGGATGCGCGGCAGGAACAGCTCGCGCGTGTACTGCCTCACGACCGCGTCGCGGCGCAGCATCTTCTTGTACTGCTCGAGCGTCAGTCCGAAGCGCGCCAGGTGCGCTTCCAGACGCGCCGTGCGCCCCTCGAAGTCCTGCATGACGCGGTCGTGGAGCATGCGTTCGATGAACTTGTCCAGGCTCTCGCGTTGCGGGTCGCCCAGCTTCGCGGTGGCCTCGTTGGAGAGCAGCATGGTGCCGATCTCGCGCTGCGCCTGGTTGCGCAGCGCGCGAGTCAGCCACTCCTGAAAGCCGCGCTCCGTCTGCGTGCGGCGCATCTCGCCGATTTCGTGGTGCAGCGGGTAGATCACCTCCGGCGCGGTGAGCACCTGGTCGTTCACCATGAGAATGTCGGACTGGACCGCGTCCGGCGCGGCGGGGATGGGCGTCGGCAGGGGCTTGCGCAGCGTGGTGTCGTCGGCCGCGAGCTCGATCGTCGGCGAAGCAAGGGGCTTGATCTGCCCGGAGCGGATGCGCGCCTGGCGCTCGTCGGCCAACTCCTGCCGTGACTTGATGACCGGGCGGCGCACGTCGGGCGGGGGCTCCGTGGCGGGGCGGTGACAGCCGGCAACCTGCACCAGCAGCACAACCGCGAGAGCGGTTCCGCCGCGAAGACCCGTCAACCGGTCGCGCGCGGCATCACCAGTCATCCACACCTTCAGAAACACGCGGAGCTTAGACACGAGTACCCTCAGGATAACCTGCCGAGAGCGGGCGCATGATTGAGCCGCGCCCGGGTCTGTCGTCAGCTTCGTCCGGTGCGCACGCGGCCTTGCCCGGCGTTTTGCAAGCCCTTCGATTCAACACCGAGCGTCGCCGCGATCTTCCGTCCACTGCTACTCCTCCGCCAGAATCCCCTCGATCTGCGCGATCTGCACCACCTCGTCCGGCGTCGTCACCCCACGCAGGATCTTGAGCTTTCCGTCCTCCAGCAGGTTCCGCATGCCGCTGGCGATGGCCGCCCGGCGGAGCTGGTTGGTCGGGGCGCGGTTGAAGGCCAACTCGCGCAGCTCGGAGTTCATTTCCAGCATCTCGAACAGGCCTTGCCGGCCGCGATAGCCGATGTTGCTGCATCGCGGGCAGCCTCGGCCGCGATAGATGTGCCGCCCTTCGAGGTCCTTGTCGGTGATCCCCAGCAGCTTGAGGAACATGCGGTTCGGCGACGGGTCGATCTCCTTGCACTCCTGGCAGATGACGCGCACCAGCCGCTGGGCCATGATCGCCTGGATCGACGACGCCACCAGGAACGGCTTGATGCCCA
>CAYNYG010000065.1:0-10584 GCA_964401365.1 uncultured Planctomycetales bacterium
GAGACTTCGCCGAGGGTGCGGGCGTGCTGGGTGAACATCGCGCACAGGCGCTCCGTCACCGCGACCGCCTCGGCCAGCGCGACGCCCGGCAGCGCCGCGACGAACTCGTCGCCGCCCAGCCGCGCGGTCACGTCCAGGCCGCGGCGCGTTCCGGAGTTCAGCAGCTCGCCGACGAAGCTGATCAGCGCGTCGCCGGCCGCGTGACCCAGCGTGTCGTTGAGCCGCTTGAAGTGATCGACGTCAATCATCGCGAGGCAGAGCTCGGACTTGCGCTTCGCGGCACTGGTGAAAAGTGCGCCGAAGTCGCGCTCGAACGCGCGGCGGTTGCGCAGCCCGCTGAGCGGGTCGGACTCCGCGGCGCGCTCGGCCTGGCGCAGGGCGCGCTCGACCGTGTGGGTGCGGCGCGTGACGCGGTCCTCCAGCGTCTGCTTCAGCGTGTGCGCCTCGAGTTTCCAGTGCTTGAGCTCGTCCAGGAGCGACGCGATCGAGAGCCACAGGTTCTCCAACTCGCGCGGGACGACCGGAGGCCGGGCCGGCTCGATGGAACCGGCGGCCGCCTGCGCCACGCGGCGCACCGGAGCGACGATGGTGACGGCCAGCCAGCCGGCGGACGCGACCAGGCCCGCGGCGGCGGCCAGCAGAGCGCCGGCGATGTCAGGCGTGGCGCCGGGCACGTCGTGAACGTCGACGACGGCCGCGAGCACGCGCCGCGGCGTGCCGGGTTGGACGGTCTCGAGGGGCAGCGTCGCGAGGCGCACGCCGTGCGCGGCCGTGCCGCGCAACCGCAACGGCTTCACCACGGGAGCATCGCCGGCGAGGTCCACTTGTTCGCGGATGTCGTCGGGGCCCAGGCCGCGCGCTGCACCCAGGGCGGTCCAGGACCCCTGCGCATCGAACACGCCCAGCAGCAGCACCCGGGCGCTCTCGCGCTGCACGTGCGCCGCCAGGGCCTCGTCGACGCCCGGCCCGGCCGCGAGCTGCGGCGCCATTTGCGCCATCAGCAGCGCCTGGACGAAGGCGGCCGACTCGGCGCGGGCCGCGTTCGTCTCGGCCGTGCGCCACAGCAGCGTCACCAGCGCGGCCGCTGCTGCCGCGATCACGGCCAGCAGCATGCCGTTGAGCGCCAGACTTGCGCCCCGTCCGGATGCAGCGGTCCGGAGATTCATGCCGATGACTATCGGACGGGTGCGCGGCGATCCGGAGCGGCCTGCGGCCCGCGCGCGGAGGCGGTATGATCCCGGCCCGATGTCCGACGACCACCGCCGCGTCGTTTCGTCCGCGCGCCTGATCGGAATGGCGACGCTGCTGTCGCGCATCACGGGCATGGTGCGCGACATGGAGCTTGCCCGCGCATACGGCGCGGGCTGGGTCTCCGACGCGTTCTGGTACGCGTTCGCCTTCCCCAACCTCTTTCGCCGGCTGTTTGCGGAAGGGGCGATGTCGTCCGTATTCGTCCCGGTCTTCTCGGTCACGCTTCAGCGCGAGGGACGCCCGGCGGCGTGGTCCCTGCTGGCGCGCACCACGGCGCTGCTGGCGGCGGCGCTGCTGGTCGTCACGCTGCTGGTGGAACTGGTGATCCTGGGAGCATGGTGGGTCGGCGTGTCGCGCGCAACGGCGCTGGACGCGGACCTGCTGGCGGCGCGGCGGTTGCTCCTGTCGCTCACGGCGCTCATGTTTCCTTTTCTCTTCACCATCAGCCTGCTGTCGCTTTTTTCCAGCATTCTCAACTGCCTCGGGTCGTTCGGGCCAGCGGCGCTCATGCCGCTGGTGACCAACGTCGTGATGCTGTGCGGGCTGTGGTTCCTGGACCCGCTGTTTTCGGCGGACGATCCGTCGCGCCGAGTCTACGGCGTGTCGATCTCGGTGCTGCTGGCCGGTGCGGCGCAGCTCCTGCTTCTGTGGCCGGTGCTTCGCGCGCGGGGGGTGCCGGTGGCGTGGCGCTGGGAGCCGCGCGACGCGACGGTGCGGCGGATGCTGGCGCTGCTGGGACCGGTGGTGCTGGGGCAGGGGGTGCTGATGGTGGGGGTGCTGATCGACCAGCAGGTGTGCGCGCTGTTTTCGCACGTGGCGGGCGCGCCGAGGAGCACGAGCTGGCTGGGGGTTCAATTCGCATACCCGCTGCGCGAGGGTGCACTGACGGTGCTGAACAACGCGCAGCGGCTCTACCAGTTTCCGCTGGGCGTGCTGGGCATCTCGCTGGCGGTGGCGGCGTTGCCGGCCTTCACCCGACTCGCGGCCGACGAGCGGTGGCACGAGTGGACGCGGCACGTGCGGGCCTCGACGCGGCTGGCGATCTTCGGCGGGCTGCTGACGGGCGCGATGCTGGTGCTGCTGGGCGAGGCGATCGTGGCGCTGCTGTTCCAGCGCGGGCAGTTCACGCCGGACGCCACGCGACGAGCCGCGCGCGTGCTTGCGGCGTACGGGCTGGGGATGTGGGCGTTCTGCGCGCAGCACATCGTGCTGCGCGGCTTCTACAGCCTGACCGACGTGCGCACGCCGCTGCGGCTGAGCTGCTTCGTGCTGCCGTTGAACGTGGCGCTGAGCCTGATTCTGATCTGGGTGCCCGCGGTGCGCGAGGCGGCGTTCGGGCTCAGCACGGCGCTGACCACCAGCATCAACGTGCTGTGGGGGATGCACATTCTTGCGCGCCGCGCCGGCGAGCCGCTGATGGACCGCGCGGCGCTCACGGCGGTCGCGCGCATGCTCGCCGCCACGGCGGTCGCGGTCGCGGCCGTGTGGGCCTACCGCGCCACCGGACTGGCGACGGGCGCCGAAGCGGCGCGCCTGACCGCGCGGCTGCTCGACGTATTCGGTTCGCTGGCGATCGGAACGGGGGTCTTTCTGGGCGTGTCGGCGCTGCTGGGCCTGGGCGAATGCCGGATGGTGCTGGCGCGTGGGCGGCGGTCGCCCGCCGGGGACGGGCCTGGCGAATGAGCGCCCTGAGCCCGCGGCGGCGGTCCCGGGGGCGCGCCTACGCGGGAACGCGCGATTCCGTGCGGTAGACCTCTGCGCACCGGGCGCAGAGACCCGCCTGGGGCGACCAGTGCGGCGCGACGGCTGCGACCCGGCGTGCCAGGTCTGGACTCGCGTCAAGCTCGGCCCAATCGAACGTCGAGAAGCCGCACACCGGGCAGGGCGTTCCTTGACGCGACCGCGGCGCCGACTCGGCCGGAGCGACCCGTTCCTCGGGCGGCGAGCCGGACTGGGCGGCCGCGATCAGGACGGGATGCGTGGGCCGGGTGGTGCGGCAGCGGGCCCAGAAGCGATCGAACGCCTCGTCGGCGCCGCACTGGAGGCCGAACGCGCGGGCGAATTCCCGCCGGCGCCGCTCGACCCAGTGCGGCGGAAGCTCGATCTGCGCCGAGAGCCGCGCATCGATGCTGATGGCCCAGAGCGTGGCGTAGCGCTCGCGCGCCAGGTTGGCCGAGGCGAGATTGGGGCCCGACGGTCGCAGTCGACGGTCGTAGGCGAACTCCGGATTGAGCATGTCCTCGACATGGGTCAGCTCGTGCGCCGCCCAATGTCGCAGCCCGTCGGGCGACAGCAGGGTGGACGGGTGCACGTTGATGGAGAGCACGCGCGAGTCTTCCCCGAACAGCTCGGCAGCCTGCGCGCGCGGGCCGGCGGCGGCCGAGACGATGGCGCGCTCGACACCGGCCGACAGGAACGGGAACGAGCGGAGCAGGTCTTCCAGGGCAGCGAGAAACCCCAGGCGCCGGAACCAGGCGGCGTGAAGCTCGTCGAACGCGCGGTCGCGCTGGTCGGCGGGCAGCGCATAGCACGCCGTTCGCTCGCGCTGAAACGTCGCGGCGAGCGACGGCGCAGCGTGCCGCACAGCTTCCCAGACCACGCGCTCCATCAGGCGCGGCTCAATCGAAAGCCTCATGTGGTTCTCCAGCGCCCAGGGCCGCGGCCAGGCCGGCACCCAGGCGCACCCGACCCGGCTCCGGACCGGGACCGCACTCGATGGACAAGTCGTCCTCTTCGACCGGCCGCAGCTCGAGCCAGGCCGGGCCGAAGGGCAACTCGAATTCGTCACACCAGTTTCTGAGGAGCCACTCCGCGGTCCGCGCGGCCCGTCCATAGGCGCCGTCGGGGTCGGCCCGCTGAACGCGTGCGAAGAGGGCCGGCATCCAGGCGGCGGCGTGGTCGCGAAGGAAGGCGCGCTGCGCGCCGCGGCAGGTGTCGATGGCGGCGTGGACATCGATCGCGGCGGGCGCCGGGGCGTGGCCGTCGCGCCACGCGATCGCGAGGGCTTCCTTCCAGGCCAGCATGGCGAGAAACTCCCACTCCGCGGCGGCGTGATCGAGTCGCTCGTGCGCTTGCGGGCTCATGCCCAGGCCAAACGCGCGATAGAACCCGCCGAGATCGGCCAGGGCGTGCCCCTGCTGGAACACTTCCCCGCGGGCGTACTCCAACTCGTACAGGGGACAGGCGCCGCGCACGGCGTGCCCGAACAGGTGGCGGTAACGTGCGGCCCGCTCGCGCCCGTCGCCCGGCGCGTGCAGCGCGCGCTGCAACAGGCCGTCGGGCATGCCCAGGCAACGCGCCGCGCCGAGCAGGCCGTCATCATCCCGCGCGGGCTGGGCGCCCGAATCGTCCGCCGGCTCCGGCGCGTGGAAAACTCCGGCCACCCAGCGGGCCAGGACGGCGCGAGCGCAGGCGTGGTCGAACATGGTGCGGCTCCGTGTCAGATCGAGTTGGCGTGGTCGTGCGTGCGGACGTGCAGCGGCTCCTCGACCGTGGTGCTGAAGATCTGCTTGCCGTTACGGTCGAAGGCGATCACGGTGTCGTTGAACATCTCGAACTTCCGGCCGTCGATCTGGGTCTCCCACACCTTGGGCCCGGGCTTGATCTCGTAGCGGCCGATGATCTGGTTCGCGCGGCGGAAGAGCTGCAACACGGCGAGCAGCTCGCGGTCCGGGTTGCGGTAGCGCTCGACGGCCTGCTTGACCCCGGGTCCGAACATCTGCTCGAGGTAGCGAGTCGGGACCCAGCGCGGCGGGATGTAGAAGCCGTTCGGCTCGGTGCCGAACTGCGGGTAGAGCGGCAGGGCCACCTTGGCGACGTGAACGAGGTAGTAGAGGGGGTTCTGGCGGTCCTGCTCCCAGGTGTTGTCGGGCTTGACCTTGACCAGCCCCTGCATGCGGACCTGGCCGATGCAGGCCTCCATGCAGCGCGTCTCAAGCGGGGTGCCCGGGTTCTCGGGATCGTGACCCTCGACGCGCGGGTAACAAGCGATGCACTTTTCGCTGGTGCGGGTGGTTCCGCGATAGAGCGACTTCTTGTACGGGCAGGCCTCGACGCACTTGCGGTAGCCGCGGCACTCGGCCTGGTCGATCAGGACGATTCCGTCCTCCGGGCGTTTGTAGATTGCGTTCCGGGGACAGGCGGCCAGGCAGGCAGGATAAGAGCAGTGGTTGCAAAGCCGGGCCAGGTAGTAGAACCAGGCGCGGTGCTTTTTTCCGTCGGCGATGTCCTCGCCGGCGCCGAAATCCATGGGGCGCACCGGCCCGGTCGGGGGGACGTCCTCGTGGATGTTAGGCGCTGCCCATTCCTCGTCGTTGGGCAGGTATCCCAGCACATGGTTGGGCTGGCCGGTGCGGGCGATGAACTCGGGGCACTCGAAGATGGTCCTGCCGTCGAAGCGACCATAGGGCTGGGCCGGATCGTCGCGGTTGTCGGCGGTCCAGCTCTGGGCGCCGGGATTGGCCTGCTCCAACAGGTCCAGGATGCGGACGTCCCAGTGCTGGGGATAGCCCCCATAGGGCTTGGTTTCGACGTTGGTCCACCACATGTGCTCCTGGCCCTTGGCGAAGGTCCAGGTGCTCTTGCAGGCCATGGTGCAGGTCTGGCACCCGATGCAGCGATTGATGTTGATCACGAAGGCGAACTGCTCCCTGGGCGCAGCCTCGGGGTACGGGTAGCGCATGGGGCGGCCCAAGTGCCAGTTGTAGACGGTCGCCATTGCGGTCTCCTGTTGTGCTGTTCGCACCTGGCGCGGCCCGGACGGTGCGGCGGGGGCGCCGCCCGGACCGAGAATCGCGCTACGCGGGCTGCGCCGCGGCCACGCGTGCCGTCCGGCACAGCTCGTCGGCCAGCTTCAGGTAGCGTTCGTGCTTGCCGGCGCTCGCCGGAGTGTGTTCCGCCTGATCGAAGCCGCGGCTGAGGCGAAGGTGCTCCTCCTCGTCGAGAAGCCGCTGGGCCATCACGAAGAGGACCTGGTCCTCCTTCTCGATGTGGTGCCGCAGCAGCGCGATGTAGTGCAGGGCGGCGGATCGCAGCCGCGCGAGCGAATCAGCGGCGCCGCGAGCCGCCCCGTCGAGATTGGCCTGGATGGTGCGGATGAGGGCGCGACCCTGCTCATGCTCGTCCAGCATGCAGCCGATCGGGCCGTTGTGTCTGGGGACGCCCGCGCGCTCCAGGGCGGGGAAGAGCTGATCCTCCTCCTTGGCGTGATGACATCCATCGGCGAAGTTGCGTACGAAGTCGATCATCCCGGTGAAGAAATCCCGGTCGATGCGACCATCCGCCAGCATCTGCTCCGTCGCGGTCAGCACGCGCTCAATGACGCGGTGCTCACCTTTCAGCGTTTCGATCGGATCCTGCGTTCCGCACGCACGTCCGCACGTCGTTTCCATCGGTTGGTCCTCGTTTCGCAGCTAGGTCAACACCGGCAGCGACACGTGGCCCGCGGCGTCGCGGGTCAACATCCGGTCGGCCGGCAGGCGCGGCCCCCAGCGCGCCAGGGATTCGTCGATCATCCGCACGATCACCGCCTCGCCCAGCTCGCGCCAGGCGAGGTGAGGGCCGGCATACCCGCGGGTCTGAAAGAGCCGGACCAGGCGTGTGCGATCGAATCCGAGGCGGATGTACTCTTCGATGAAGCAGAGCGCCATCTCGCGCTGGGCATCGATGTCGTCCAGCACGACCTCGACGCCGTGGAGCGTGAGGGGGTCGGTACCGTCCGGGTCCTGGTAGGGCATGTCTACTCCTCCTCGTCTTCGCCATAGGCGCCGACGAAACCGCCGGCCAGGTAGCGTTTCATGACGTCGCTCTCGTTGCCGGGGCTCATGCCGGTGGTGGCGGGCGCCCAGACCCCGCGGCCACCGAGTCCGCCATCCTCAGCCTTGACGATGCGCACGAGCGTCTCCTTGGGGACGGTGTTGATGGCGTGGTTGTCGGCCTCGCCCCCGAAGATGAAGCTCATGAAGACCTTGGCCTTGTGGAAGAGGGAATCGGTCTGGTGCATGGGCATGTGCCAGTTGCGGGTGATGCTCTGCTGCCCGCCGTAGCGCAGGTTGGCCTGATAGCCGTCGTCGGAGAGTGCGCGTCCGTCGGGACGGGTCTCGTGGGCCTTGACGCTCTTTTCGGTGGCGATGTAGGGCGCATGCTTCATCATCACCGTGCTGTAGGGATAGGCGGGGTTGTAGACTGCGCGCAGCATGAGCCGCGCGACCTTGTAGAAGGCGTCGTCGGGCTTTGCGCCGCGGTAGGGCCGGTCGGCGGGGTTGGCGTCGACGTAGACGTAGTCACCGTCGTGGATCCCCAGGTCGCGGGCGGCCTGGGGGTTGATGTGAAGCTGGTGCTCACCGACGTAGGGCGCGCGCTTGTCCACGCGGTGCGGGTCGCCGAAGTTGCTGTCGTAGATCATGTGCCAGTCGACGTTGCTCCACGAGCTGTGCACGCGGTGGCGCGTCTTGGGCGTCAGGCAATAGAAGCGATAGCCGCGCTCCCAGAGGAAGTTCTTGGTCTGCCGGACCTGCCGCCAGGGGAGCTTGACGTTGCGTACGGTGCGCTCGTCCCAGTGCTCGGCGTCGGCGGGAATGCCGTAGTCGTCGGGGCGGATGTAGGGGCTGTCCGAGACGATGACATTGGGGAGATAGGGTGTAGCTTCGGTGCCTTCGCGGTGGACGATGAAGTTCTCGCCGTACTCGATGGCTTCGGGCACGTCGGCGTAGGCATGGAGCCGGCCGGTGTCGGTGAAGAACGGCTCGTGGTCGTGCACCTGCTCGTAGAAGGGAATGCGCGGGTAGGTGCGGAAGAGCATGAGCGCGCCACCGGGCGGCCCGTACTTGCCGGCCATGATGTCGTCGAGCTTGTAGCCCACGGTGGTGGTGCAACTGTCGAGCAGGCGCTGAAGGTAGACGCTGCGGCGGCCCTCCAGCTCGAACTTGAAGTAGTCGGCGAAGCGCCGGTCACCGGTCTCGTCGGAGAGCGCCTTGGCGATGCCGGCCAGGATCGACAAGTCGTCGCGCGAGTCGAACACGGGCTCGATGCCACCTTTCCAAATCTGAAGAAAGGGGTTGGAGCACGACGCGGTCACCTCCAGGTCGCGCGCCTCGACCCAACTGTTGGCGGGAAGCCCGATGTCGGAATACTGGACCGAGCTGGTCATCACGATGTCCTGGGCGATGATCATCTCGATTCCCGGGTTGACGTTCTTGAACATGTCGTACGCGTGCTTGGCGTTGTTGAACAGGTTCACGTTGGTGAAGTGCAGCGCCTTGGTCGGCGTGGGCATGTGGGTCTGTCCGGTGAAGCAGCGCCGGCCGTGGCGTGGAGTGTCGACGATGAGCGGTCGGTCCCCGTGGTTCCAGTACGCCGGCTCTTCGTCCCGGGTGTGCGCGTGGACCTTGATGTCCTTGCCGTGCGCCTGTTCGTCCAGGTTGGGCGCGAACGGGTCCTCGGCGACCCAGCCCTTGAAGCCCGGCCCGGTGGCCTTGCTGCCCTGGAAGAGGGCCGCCTTGTAGTTGCCCGCCCAGCCGTGCACACCCGCGCCGGGCTTGCCGATGTTGCCGGTGAGCATGATCGGCAGCAGGGCGGCCCGATTCGCTTCGGTGGCGTGAAACCAGTGATTGATGCCTTCACCCTGGTGAATCGCCACCGGTCCCCCGGCCTGGGTGGTCTCCCAGATGTCGCGGGCCAGGCGCTCGATCATCTCGCGCGGCGTGTGGGTGATCTCGGCCACGGTTTCGGGCTCGTAGTCCTTCAGGTGGACCTGATAGAGCGACCAGAGCGTGCGGACTTCCACCTCCTGCCCGTCGACCAGCTTGACGTTCCAGGCACCGTCCAGGACGGGGTCGATGCCCCGCTGCGCCATGTGCCGCCCCACGTCGTCGCGTGTCACGGCGGCCGGCTTGCCGGACTTCGAATCCCAGACCACGCGGTCGCCCAGCCTGGCGTACTGCTCGTCGGTGAGCCCCTGCACTTGGTAGCTGGCGCCGTTCCTGGAGAGGCCGCCCTGGTAGTTGGGGAAGACCTCGTCGGCGCGCAGCCGCTTGAGGGTGTCGCAGCGGACCAGCAGGGGGAAGTCCGTGAACGCCTTGACGAAGGGTTCGTCGAACCAGCGGTTCTGCATCATCACGCGGGTGACGCCGAGCCACAGGGCGGCATCGGTCGCGGGGCGGATGGGAATCCAGTAGTCGGCCTTGGTGCTGGGTGCGCCGTACTCCGGGGCGATGACGACGATTTTCCCGCCGCGCTCCATGCACTCGATGAACCAGTGGGAGTCGGTGAGCTTGTTTTCCACCAGGTTCTTGCCGTTCATGATGATGAGCTTGCTGAAGCGCAGGTCGTTGAAGTCGCAGTCGCTGTTCTGCAAACCGTGCACCCACGGCTGGCCCGGGGTCTGGTCGCCGTGCCAGGTGTAGTTGCTCCAGTTGCGGCCTGCCTTGGCGTCCTCGGGCTTCACTCCGCGAACGATGGAGTCGAGGATGGCCATGCTGTTGTTGAGGCGATAAAGGCCGTACTTGCCGAGCACGCCGAGCAGCCCCATGCCGCCGCGCATCTTGAAGGTGCGCGTACCCGCGCCTCCCATGGCGTCGATCATCTCGGGCGGGTAGCCCTGGGCTGCGAGCCGCCGGGCTCCGGCCGATCCGCTGTAGCGCCTGGCGATGGCGACGTAGGCCCTGGCAACGTAGCGCAGCACCTCGTCCCAGCCGAGCTTCAGGTGTACGTCGCTTCCGCGGCTGTCGAACTTGTACCTGGAGCGGTTTCCATCCACGTCCAGGTCGGGGAACCCGTCGTCGGCCCACTGCTTCCAGCCCTGCCTCACGATGGGGTGCTTGAGCCGGTAGGGGCCGTAGACGATGCGATGGAAGGTGTAGCCTTTGGCGCATTGGCGTGGGTTCCAGTTGGCGGTGGCCTTGTTGCCATAGACGTCGCCGTAGGACTGGTAGTCGTATTGCGAACCCATGCGCACGATGACGCCGTTGCGGGTGTAGGCCTGCACGCGACAGGCGTGCGTGTCATTCGGCGAGCAGACCCAGGAGAACGCGCCGTCGTAGCTGAACTGATCGCGGTAGAGCTTCTCCCAGTCGCGCGCCGGATAGTGCGCCAGCGGGTTGTCGATCGTCCGCTGATACGCGAGCAGGCGCAGCGGCCAGCCCAGCGCACCCGCGCCGAAGAGCAGGCTTCCCGTTTTGACGATCTCGCGTCGCGTCCAGTCGGGGCGTTGCATGGTGGTGCTCCGGGTAATCACACGGGGATGTCGCGCAGGGCGGCGTGCCGCGCTCCGCGGCCTTCACTCGATGACCAGCTTCTGCCAGATGCTGATGTTCTTCTTCCCGTCACGGTCGCCGG
>CAYNYG010000066.1:0-10466 GCA_964401365.1 uncultured Planctomycetales bacterium
CGGTGTCACCGCCGCCGGTGTCACCGCCGCCGGTGTCACCGCCGCCGGTGTCACCACCGCCGCCGCCCGTGTCACCGCCACCGCCAGTGTCACCGCCTCCCCCGCCCGTGTCGCCACCGCCACCACCCGGGTCACCGCCGCCACCTGGGTCGCCGCCGCCGCCGCCACCACCCCCACCGGTGTCCGGTTCGGTGATGGTCACGGTGATCGCACCGCTCGCGCCGCCGACACCGGCGACGCGGATGAAGTATTCCGTGCCGGCTGTGGCGTTGAGCGCGATGCTCGAGGCGCCGTTGCCGCAGGCGGCGCCATTGTCGTCACAGGCGAGCTCGGTTCCCTTGCAAACGTCGAGGATGGTGAGCACGGTATCGAAGGCGCTGCCGCAGGTATCGATGGTGACGCTTCCGGTCGCGGTGGCGACGTAGTGCCACCACACGTCGCCGCCGGACGTGGCGCACGAGGTGAGGAAGTCGGTCGTCGCGCCGACGTTGGACCCGGTCTGCGTTCCGCCGCCGATGGTGTCGGTGACGAGCTCGCACGTGTCATTGGAGGGTGCCGGCGTGCCGGTGGGGCGCGAGGAGATGTTCAGCACGACGTCGCCAGTGGCCGCCGGTCCGCCCTCGGCCTGGAATCCGGCGACGCGAACCAGGAACACGGTGTCCTGGATGACCGCGAGGTCCACGCGCGACCCGAAGAGGCAGCCGGTGTCGTTGTCGCAGATGATCTCGGCGCCGTCGCAGGCGCTGTAGATGCTCAGCACGGTGTCCGCGATCGAGCTGCCGCAGGTGTCAAACGTCGCGGTTCCGGTGACAGGCGCCGTGTAGCGCCACCAGACGGACGCGCCGATAAAGTTCGGCGCCGGGACGCAACTGCCCGAGACGTTCTCGCCGGGCTCGAGCGTGGCCCCTACGTTCGTGCCCTCGTGCAGCCCGTCTCCGACCGGAATGGCGTTTATGCAGTCGTCGTTCACCGGCTGCGCCAGCGCCAGTCCGGGCGCGACCAGGGCGATCGCGAGCAACCCCCATTGAATCAGACGTTTCGACACGATGAGGCCTCCAAGGATAGCCAGGGTTCGTGATAAGTTCGGGTTGGGCGTCGATGCCCGAGACCCCAACGCATAACCAACTATAGGCGCGCTGGAGCAACGTCCGGCAAGTACGCGAAACGAGCATGATAGCGACCGCATACGTCCAATAACCGAATGAGCGGCTCGCGCCAAGAGCGCACCGTGCTTATCGGTCTATCGGACGCGCGAATTGAGCGGCGGCCCACGCGGGCAGGATGTCGGTGCGGAAGGACCCGCTACTGTGCCGCCTGGGCTTCCTGGAAGAGCTGGATTCCCGCCTGGAACAAGGCCAGCAGCCCGGCGTTCGAAACGCTGATGATGCCGTTCTCCACGGTCGAGCGGATGCCGGGGTCGCACCCGCCCAGAATGAAGCTGCTCGACCCGATCAGGACGATCCAACGCGTAACGCGGGCGCGAAGCATTTGCATCTCCGTGGTTGGCGAGGCGGCCAGACCGCCGCGGGCCTGCCGACGGCGCCGGCGGCGGACCGATCCCGACCGTGCGAACATGGTACTGTACCCGGGTGGCGGCGGAAGATTGCGGCCGGGAGGTTTGGGTCGACGTGGGGGGGACGTTCACGGATTGCGTCGCGCGCGGCGCGGACGGCGTTCTGCGAATCCACAAGCTGCTAAGTGCGGGGCGCTATCGCGGGCAGGCGGGGGAGGGGTCGGATCGACGCCGCGTCGTTGACCCGCGATGGTCGTCGGCCCCGGCGGGCTTCTTCGTCGGGTTCTCGCTGCGGATCGGTGACGCGTGTGCGACGGTGCGCGAGTTCGACCCCGCGCGGGGCGAGCTGCGGCTTGCGGACGGGCTGCCGTTCGACCCGGCGCCCGGGCAGGACTATGAACTGGCGTCCCGGGAGGACGCGGCCATCGTCGGCGCCCGGTGGGTGCTGGGTCTGCCCGCGGGCGCACCGCTGCGAGACGTGCGGATCCGGCTCGGGACGACGCGCGGCACGAACGCGCTGCTGGAGCACCGCGGCGCGCGAACCGCGCTGGTGACGACGCGCGGCTTCCGCGACGCGCTGGAGATTGGCTACCAGGACCGGCCGCGGCTGTTCGATCTCAACATCCGCAGGGCGGCGCCGCTCTATTCGGCGGTGGTCGAGCTGGACGAGCGGATCGACGCGTCCGGCGCGGTCGTGGAGGCGATTCGTGCCGGGCAGGTCGCCGAGGCGCTGCGGCCGCTGTGCGACGCCGGGATCGAGACCGTCGCGATTTGCCTGATGAACGCGTATCGCAATGACGCGCACGAGCGCGTCGCGGAGTGCGTGGCGGCGGAAATGGGTTTCGCGGCGGTGCTGCGCTCGTCGGCGGTGTTGCCGGTGCAGGGGTTCGTGGCCCGCGCCGAAGCGACGCTGTTGGAGGCGTATCTCACGCCGGTGGTACGGGCGCACGCGGAGGGGCTGGTGCGTGGTTCGGGCGGGGCGTCCTGGACGCTGATGTCGAGCCACGGAGGGCTGGTCGCGGCGGGTGCGTTCACCGGTCGCGACAGCGTGCTGTCGGGACCGGCGGGGGGCGTGGTCGCGTGCGCGGCGGTGTCGCGCGCCGCGGGGGGCGTGCCGGTGATCGGATTCGACATGGGTGGGACGAGCACGGATGTGAGCCGCTATGCAGGCGAGCTCGAGCGGCGGGACGAGCTGCTGCTGACCGATCCGGAGTCATGCGCGCCGCGGCGGGTCGTGGCGCCGGTGCTGGCGATCGAGACGGTGGCTGCCGGGGGCGGCTCGGTGTGCTGGTTCGACGGGGTCTCGCCGCGGGTCGGTCCGCACAGCGCCGGCGCCGACCCGGGACCGGCGTGCTACGGACGCGGCGGTCCGCTGTGCCTGACGGACCTGAACGTGTGGCTTGGGCGGATCGGCGCGGCGAGCCTGCCGTTCGCGCTCGACGTGCGCGCGGTGGAGCAGCGGCTCGACGAGCTGATCGCCCGGATCGAATCGGCCACGCGGCAGCGATATGCGCGGCGCGCGCTGGCCGAGGGTCTGCTGGCGATCGCCGACGAGCGCATGGCCTGGGCGATCCACGAGGTGTCGCTGGCGCGGGGCTACGACCCGCGCGAGCACACGCTGGTCGCGTTCGGCGGGGCCGCCGGGCAGCACGCCTGCGCCGTGGCGCGGCGCATCGGCGTGCGGCGCATCCTGGTCCATCCGCTGGCAAGCGTGATGAGCGCGTGGGGCGTGGGGATGGCGGATGCCCGACGGTTGGCGCAGGCGGACCTGGGCCGGCGGCTCGACGCAGACGCGCTCGCACTCGCGGCGGTCGAGGCCCGGCGGCTGGAGCAGCGCCTTCGGGGCGAGCTGCTGGCGAGCGGGAGCGCCCCGCACGAGCTCTCGGCCGCGCGGCGATCGCTGGAGCTGCGCTACGCGGGGCAAGACGCGCTGCTGGAGGTGGCCTGGGGAGAGGACACGGACGTACGGGCGGCCTTCGAAGCGCGGCACCGCGAAGTCTTCGGGTTCGCCTTCTCCGGGCGCGAGGTCGAGATGCGCACGCTGCGCGTGGAGGTCGTGGCGCGCGCCGCGGCGAATTACGAGCAGCGCGCCGGCGTCGAGGGTGGTGCAGCGCCGCCCAGGCCGGTCGAGGAGCGGGCCGGTCCCGCGGTGCTCCCGGGGGTTCACACCAGCGTGTACGTGGACGCGGGCTGGACGGCGCGACGGTTCGGTGACGGGCGCATCGAGCTGCTGGACGACGCGCCGTCGGCCGGCTCGAGCGCCGTGCCGGGCGATTCCGCCGCCGCCGACCCGATCCGCATCGAGCTGTACCGGCAGCGTTTTGCCAACATCGCCGAGCGCATGGGCCGCGCGCTTCAGCGGACCGCGATCTCCACCAACATCAAGGCGCGGCTGGACTTCTCCTGTGCGGTGTTCGACGCGCGGGGCGAGCTGGTCGCCAACGCGCCGCACATTCCGGTGCACCTCGGGGCGATGTCGGCGTGCGTCAAGGCGCTGCGGAGCGCCGTCGGGGAGATGCGCCCGGGGGACGTGTACGTCACCAATCACCCGCTACGCGGGGGTACGCACCTTCCGGACGTGACCGTGGTCACGCCCGTATTCACGGACGCGGGCCCGGCCCCCAGCCATTTTGTCGCCAGCCGGGCGCACCACGCCGAGATCGGCGGGGTGGCGCCGGGCTCGATGTCGGCGGACGCGAGCTGTCTGGCGGAGGAGGGCGTGGTCATCGACCTGGCGCGCCTGGTCGCCGACGGTGAGAGCCGGGAGGATGAGCTGCGGCGGCTGCTGTCGAGGGGGGCGTACCCGTCGCGCCGGGTGGACGACAATCTGGCGGACCTTCGGGCCCAGGCGGCCGCCAACGAGCTGGGCGCGAGGCTGGTGGCGGAGCTGGTGGCGCGCGAGGGGCGCCGCGACGTCGCCGCGTACATGGGCCACATTCAGCGAGCGGCGGAGTCCAAGGTCCGCCGCGCCCTGGCGCAGTTCGAGCCCGGCGTGCGCCGGTTCACGGATTACCTCGACGACGGCGCGCCGATCACGGCGACGGTGACACTCAACGCGGGCGGCGCGGTAGTGGACTTCGCCGGGACGGCGGGCGTGCGGAGCGACAACCTGAACGCGACGCCGGCCATCGTCAGCAGCGCGGTCCTGTACTGCCTGCGCTGCCTGATCGACGAGGAGATTCCGCTTAACGCGGGCGTTCTGGCGCCGGTCGAAATCCGGCTGCCCGCGTGCATGCTCAACCCGCCGCTCGATCCGGACCCGCGGCGCTGCGCGGCGGTGGCCGGCGGCAACGTCGAGACGTCGCAGCGAATCGTGGACGTCCTGTTCGGTGCGCTGGGCGTGGCGGCCGCCAGTCAGGGCACGATGAACAACGTGGTCTTCGGACGCGCGGCGCGCGGCGGCGACGCCGCGGTCGCGTACTACGAGACGCTGGGGGGCGGCGCGGGAGCGCGTCGCGGATACTGCGGCGCCAGCGCCGTCCACACCCACATGACCAACACGCGGCTCACGGACCCCGAGGTGTTCGAAGATCGGTATTCGGCGCGCATCCGAAGTCTGGCGATTCGCCGCGGATCGGGAGGTCGCGGCCGCTGGCGCGGCGGAGATGGCATGGTGCGCGAGATCGAGTTCCTGGACGCGTTCGAGGTCTCGCTCCTTTCGCAGCGCCGCACGCGGCGTCCCTACGGGGCCGCGGGAGGCGAGCCGGGTGCGGCGGGAGTCAATCGACTGATCAGCACGCGAGGCGAGCGGCTGCTCGATCCGCTGGCGAGCTTCACGGTAGAGGCCGGCGACGTGCTGCGGGTCGAAACACCGGGAGGCGGCGGGTACGGCGCGGGGCTCGAGGTGGACGGGCAGGCGTCGCGGGACACGGGCTGATTGCGCGCCGCCGGGGTTGGCGCAGCCGCGCACGGTGTTATAGTGTAGAAGAGGTCCGACACGAGCGGACGGGGCGTATCGCACCAAGAAGGATCCCGCCCCCGATAGGGATAGATCGAGCGCTGAAACCAAGGGCCCCACTCAACCGACCAAGCAGGCACGCCGCGACGATTGCGCTGCGCAACGGGTCTGCCAACCCCACCCCCTGAAGGAACGCCGATGAGTACCGAACCCAACACTGCCCTGACCGACATCAGTCTCGTCTGTAACGACTGCAAAGAGCCGTTCATTCATACCGTGGCGGACCAGGAGCGCTACCTCGAAAAGGGCTTCGCGCATCAGCCCAAGCGTTGCCCGACGTGCCGCGAGAAACGGCGCACGGAGAAGGCCGCCAAGCAGGCGCCCAAACCGGCGGCACCTCCGCCCGAGCGCCGCCCCAGGCCGGAGCGCCCTGCCGGCCAGCGGTCCTTCTCGCGTGGTGACAGCGCTCCGCCCGGACGCCGGTTCGGTTTCCGCGGCCCGCCGCCGCGCGGGGGCGCCGGCCCGTCGGGTCCGCGTACGGAGTACCCGGCGCGGTGCGCGGCGTGTGGGACGGAGACGACCGTTCCGTTCAAGCCGACCGAGGGCCGGCCGGTCTACTGCCGCGATTGTTATCGGAACAAGCGCACCGCCGGCGATCGCTGATCGCGCAGCGCGGATGTTGCGAGGAACCATCACGGTTGCCCGGCGTGTTGACGCCGGGCAACTTTTTTCTGTTCTGTGCGCCGTCGGAATCCAGCCCCCGACGCGTTTATCCCATAAATCCGGCCAACGACGCCGTGACGACGCCGGTCAAGAGGATTCGGCCGGGTCGGGTCGCGCTCGTCCTGCGCGGTACGGCGAATGCGTGGAGGCCGCCCGCCTGAGGAGGCCTTGCGGGAGCGAACTCGCCGGGCTGGGCGCGACGGACGTTTCTCCGGAGGAACGGAAAGTGGATGAGGCAACCTTTCAGAAGCGGTTGGGGGAGTTGCTGGCGGAGATTGAAACGCTGCCGGTGGGGGAGCGGGACAAGCTGCGCTCCCTGGCGGCCGAGACGAAGAAGCGGCACGAGGAGATCAAGTCGGTGGTGAACAGCCTTCAGGACGGGATCGATTCCCTGCGGCTGTCGATCAAGTACCTGCTGTTCGACCTGGAGGCCACCCGCCGCGAGAACGCGTACCTGCGCAAGATGCTGGAGCAGGACGGCGGCAACAAGGGTGCAGGCGAGGGCGGGACGGCGTGAACGCCGATCGGAGGGGGCGCCCCGGCCGCTGATGCGGCGCGCGGCTCGGCAGCTTCAGGTGCCGAGCGCACGTGTCCGAACGTCCCCTGCGCGCGGCGCGCAAACGACTGGACTCGAGGTCGGTCTTCCAAGTCATGACATTCCCACGGGCTCGCCGTCCTCGCGGCGTCGCCGGTCCCGCGCGCCGATTCCGCGCGCGCATGAATCCACCCGACGGGCTGCCGCGTAGTTCCTGGGAAACAACGATGCGCACGTGCCGCCCCGCCCGGCTGCACCCGCCCGTGGAGGATTTCATGACTCGACCCATGCTCGGCCGCGCTGCGGCCATGATACTGACCGTTGTGCCTGCGGCGTTGGCTTCGAGCCACCGCGAGGCGCCGTTCGTCACCGAGCAGCCGAAGGTGGACGCGACGGACTTCTACATGTTCCGCAGCTACGAGACGGGGCGCGAAGGGTTCGTGACGCTGATCGCCAACTACGTGCCGTTTCAGCCGCGCTACGGCGGGCCGAACTTCTTTACGCTGGACCCGGACGCGGTCTACGAGATTCACGTCGACAACGACGGGGACGCGCAGGAGGACCTGACGTTCCAGTTCCGCTTTGCGCTTCAGCTCCGCGACATCCAGCTCGACATCGGGCCGGAGGGCGCCACGAAGAAAGTGTCCATCCCGCTCATCAACGCCGGAGCGATCTCGGCCGGCAATACGTCGCTGCTCAACGTGGTCGAGACGTACACGGTGACGATGATCGAAGGGGACCGGCGCACCGGACGCAAGCGCAGCGTGACGCAGGCCGGCAGCACCGGGCTGGATTCGGCCACGTTCATCAAGCCTGTGGACCGGATCGGCGACAAGAGCATCGCGGACTACGACGCGTATGCCGCCGCGCACGTGTATGACATCAGCATTCCCGGCTGCGATACGCCGGGGCGGATGTTCGTCGGGCAGCGGAAGGATCCGTTCGTGGTGAACCTGGGCGAGACGTTCGACCTGGTGAACATCACTAACCCGCTTGGGCCGGTGGACGCGGAAGCCGACGACCTGGCCGACGACAACGTGACGTCGCTGATCCTGGAGCTGCCGATCGCGTGCCTGACGCACGGGAACGACACGGTGATCGGGGCGTGGACGACGGCCAGTCTGCGGCAGGCGCGGGTGCTGGATCCCAAGCCGACGTTCCAGCGGCCGGCGGTGGAGGGCGGCGCGCTGGTCCAGGTATCGCGGCTTGCGATGCCGCTGGTGAACGAGGTGGTGATCGGGCTCAAGGACAAGAACCGCTTCAACGCGAGCGAGCCGCGCGACGACGGGCAGTTTGCGGATTACGTGACCCACCCGACGCTGCCGAAGCTGCTCGAGATCCTGTTCTTCGACGCGGGCGTACGGGCGCCGACACTGTATCCGCGCAGCGACCTGGTGGCGGCGTTCCTGACAGGCATCGACGGCCTGAACAAGACGGCGGCGACGGCCGAGATGATGCGCCTGAACACGGCGATTGCACCGACGCCGGCGGCGCAGCAGAGCAACCTGGGCGTGCTGGGCAGCGACCTGGCGGGCTTTCCAAACGGGCGGCGTCCGGGCGACGACGTGGTGGACATCGAGCTGCGGGTCGCGATGGGCGTGCTGCTCCCCGCGGAGCAGGCGCCGTCGGGCCAGTTGCCGTTCACGGACGGGGCGCTGGTCAACGCCAGCTTCTTCAGCGACCAGTTCCCCTACCTGCGTTCGCCGGTGTCGGGCTCGCCGAACGGAACGCCCTAGCGACGGGATTCACAACGGGACAGGAGAGGAGCGCGGGCGAACGGACGTGGCGGTCGGTGGCGGTGGATCAGGACCGCCCGGAACCGCCCGTTTCGTCGCCCGCGCGGCCGGACGACCGGTGGAGCCGGGGGCGAGAGCGAGATCAGCATGCTACGAAAGATGGTTCGATTGATGTCGTGCATCGCGGTGACAGGTGCGCTGCTGGCGGGATGTCCGTCGGCGCCCCCGGCTGGCGACGGCGGGGATGGTACCATGGACGGCGGCGGTGCGACGGACGTACCGGCCGACACGCGGGCGGCGTTCGAATCGCTCGTGTTCCTGGCCCTGAGCCAGCGCGAGGACCAGCCGCCGATCGAGATCAGCGACGACGCGGCCGCGGCGGCCGACGGCGAGGCGAGCTCGTTCGATGACGTTCTCGCCGCCGTCGCGGCCTCGGCCGGGTGAGGCGGCGGCGACGGCGACCTGTGGAGCGATGCGGCCATGAGAATCCGGCGGCTGACGAAACTGGCGGTGGTGGCGATGGCCGTGGCGGACGGCGCCGCGGCCCATGATTTCTGGATCGAGCCGAGCACGTTCCATCCCGGCGTGGGTGACGCGGTGCGCGTGATGCTGCGGGTGGGCGAGCACTTCGACGGCGCGCCGGTGGAGCGGAACCCGGAGCGGTTGCTGCGCTTCGCGGCCGTCGACGCGGACGGCGAGACCTCGATCCCGGGTGCGGATGGGACCGATCCGGCCGGAATCCTGCGGGTGCGGAAAGCGGGGACGCTCTGGCTGGTCTATCGCAGCAACCACGCGCGGATCGAGCTGGAGGCGGAGAAGTTCGAGGCGTACCTGAGGGAGGAGGGTCTCGACGCGATCATCGAGAAGCGCCGCGCGGCGGGACAGAGCGACAAGCCGGGGCGTGAAATCTACTCGCGCTGCGCGAAGTCGCTGATCACGGTGGGGGGCGGAGCGGGCGCCGGATTCGACCGGGCGGTGGGGCTGCCGCTCGAGCTCGTGCCGGAGACGGACCCGCGTGCCGCGCGGCCGGGCGACGAGCTGACGATTCGGGCGCTGTACGACGGCAAGCCGCTGGCGAATCTGGCCGTGGGCGCGATGAACAAGGCCGAGGGAAAGGGTCAGCTCACGGCGCGGACCGACGCGGAAGGGCGGGCGAAGCTCAAGCTGCCGCGCGGCGGCGTGTGGCTGGTGAAGGCGGTGCACATGGTCCCGGCGCCGGCGGGGAGGGACGCGGACTGGGAGAGCCTGTGGGCGTCGATGACGTTCGAGTTGCCCGTCGCGCCGCCCGGTCAGGCCAGGCCGTAGAGCGGCCGGTACTTTCCGTGCAGGTAGTCGAGGAAGGCTGTCTCGGAAAGCGGCGCGCCGGTGATGCGGCGGCAAAGCTCGGCGGCGGGATAGCGCATTGCGTGCCGATGGATGTTCTCGCGGACCCAGGCGGCCAGCGGCGCGAGGTTCCCGCCGCGGATGGCAGTGTCGAGGTCGCCCAGGGAGCGGCGGGCGGCGGCGAGGAACTGGGCCGCGTAGAGGTTACCCAGGGCATAGGTGGGGAAATAGCCGAAGATGCCCAGCGCCCAATGGATGTCCTGGAGGCATCCGCGGGCGTCGTCGGGCGGCGTGATGCCGAGATACTCCTGCATGGCGCCGTTCCAGGCGCCGGGCACGTCGCGCACCGCGAGGGCGCCGCCCAGCAGCCGCCGCTCGATGTCGAAGCGCAGCATGATGTGCAGGTTGTACGTGACCTCGTCGGCTTCGACGCGGATGAACGAGGGTGAGACGGCGTTGACGGCGAAGTGGAACGCGTCGGGCGTCACGTCGGCCAGCGCGGGGAACTCGGCCTGAAGCGGTCCGTACCAGTGATCCCAGAACGCCCGCCCGCGCGCCACCAGGTTCTCCCACATGCGCGACTGCGACTCGTGCAGCGCCATCGAAGAGGCCTGTGCCAGCGGCGTGTCTTCGTATTTCGGGTTCATGCCCTGTTCGTACATCGCGTGGCCGCACTCGTGCATCGAGCTCATCAGCGAAGACAGCACCAGTTCGGGGAAGATGCGCGTGGTAAGGCGC
>CAYNYG010000067.1:0-9411 GCA_964401365.1 uncultured Planctomycetales bacterium
GTTCCGCTTCCGCCAGGAGAACGAGCGGCTGGCGCGCGCGGCCAAGATCGTCGATCCGGGCGACACCGACCTCCAGGTCGGCCAGATCGTCAGCCGCGAGGAGTTCCAGGCCAAGAACGACGCCGCCGAGGCGGAGGGCGGCGCCCCGGCCAAGGCGAAGCGGCCCAAGCCGGCGACTGCCAAGACGCTGCTGCTGGGCATCACCAAGGCCAGCTTGCAGAGCGAGTCGTTCATCAGCGCCGCGTCGTTCCAGGAGACCACCAAGGTCCTGACGGAGGCGTCGCTGTCCAGTGCCGAGGACAAGCTGGTCGGGTTGAAGGAGAACGTGATTCTGGGCGGACTGATCCCGGCCGGGACGGCGTTCAAGACCTACCACGAGATGAAGCTGTCCCACCAGGGCGAGCCGCTTCCCGAGGCCCGGCCGATCGCCGCACTGGCCGACACGCCGGAGAACCGCGTGCGAGCCGCGCTGATGGGTCTGGAAGTCAAGCCGGCCGAGCCGGTGGTGACGCCGTAATCACCGGCGCGAGGCGCGTCGGAGGGTGCGTCGGGGCCGGGCGTGTCGGTGCGCTCGTGCCTGGAAGGATTCGGGCGACGAGCTCAGCGTCGCGCGCCTGGCGCGGCTCGACGGGCGCCGCCCGTGGCGTGGGTTGGGCCGGTCAGCGCCATGTTGTTCAACTCAATTCACTTTCTCGTCTTCCTGCCGCTGGTCACGGCGCTCTACTTCACGCTGTCCGACCAGCGGCACCGGCGACTGCTGCTTCTGGCAGCGAGCCTGTACTTCTACGCCGTGTGGTCGGTTCCGTTCCTGCTGCTGATGGCGTGGCAGTCGTTTTTTGACTACTACGCGTCCTTCATCATCGGGCGCTCGACCAACCCGCGCACGCGGAAGTCGGTGCTGATCGTCAGCCTGACGGTGAACACGCTGACGCTGTGCGTGTTCAAGTACCACCAGTTTGTGAACACTTCGCTGGGCGCGCTCGTCGGCCAGCCATACCTCTGGACCCCGCTGAACATCGTGCTGCCGATGGCGATCTCGTTCTACACGTTCGAGGCGATGAGCTACCTCGTGGACGTGTATCACCGCAAGCTGCCGCCGTGCAAGTCGGTGCTGGACTACGCCCTGTACATCACGTTCTTTCCGCATCTGGTGGCCGGGCCGATCATGCGGGCGACCGATCTCTTGCCGCAGTTCCAGGAGAAGCACCAGCCGAACTCGGAGCGCATCCTGAGCGGCGTGCTGCTGTGCGTGTGGGGGCTGATCAAGAAGACGTACATTGCCGACCCGATGGGGGTTATCGCCAACACGATCTTCGGGCGCGGCGGGATGGGGGACGTGGAGGTCACCAGCGGCGCCGGGCTGCTGCTGGCGACCTATGCGTTCGCGGTGCAGATCTACTGCGACTTCTCGGCCTATTCAGACGTGGCGCGCGGCGCGGGGCGCATCCTGGGCTATCGGATCATGGTGAACTTCGATTCGCCCTACCTGGCCGTGACCGTGCGCGATTTCTGGCGCCGCTGGCACATTTCGCTGTCAACCTGGCTGCGCGACTACCTGTACGTCCCCCTGGGCGGAAGCCGCATCTCCGAGCCGCGCACCTACTTCAATCTCGCGGTGACGATGCTGATCGGCGGACTGTGGCACGGCGCGTCGTGGACGTTCGTGGTCTGGGGTGGATTGCACGGGCTGTACCTGATCGTGGAGCGCGCGACCGGAACGGACCGGCTCGACCCGCGGAAGATGGGCACGGTCGAAACTCTGGCGCGCGGCGTCCTGACGTTCCACCTGACGTGCCTGGCTTGGATCTTCTTCCGGGCCAACTCTGAAGCACAGGCCCTCCACGTGGTGTGGCGAATCCTGACGTGGGCGCCCGGCGCGGCGGTCTCGGCCGCGCCCGCGCTTTGGGTGCTGGCGATCGTCGTTGGACAGATCGTCAAGACGCGCGTCCGGTTTGGCGACCTGCTGCTCGCCCGGCCGACCGTCGCACGTTGGGGTGTGTACGCAACCGTCGCGCTGCTGGCGCTGGTTTACGCGGGCTCGCCCAGCCCCGAGTTCATCTACTTTCAGTTCTGAGGACCCATCATGCGCGACGCTTCGCGGTGCCCACTCACCCCGCCCAACCCCGGAGCTGCGCGGTGAAGCTCGGCGCGTACATCGAAACAGCAGTGGATTCGACCGCCCACTCGCCAACGCCGGTAGCGCCACCGTTCGAGCGCGCCGAATGGAACGCGCCGACCCCGCGCCTGTGGCGGCGCATCGCGCGAGCGGCGCTGATCGACCTGTGCATCGGGCTGGTGTGCCTGGTCGTCGGGGAGGTGGCGGCGCGCTCGATCTTCGGCCCCGGGTCCTATTTCGTATTCACGGACAGCCGCACGGGCGGACACCCGGTTCGCGCGAATTCGATGGGCTTGCGCGACGCCGAGTTCGCGCTCGACAAGCCGACAGGCCTGCGGCGGATCGTATGCTTGGGCAATTCGACCACGTGGGGGTTCGGCGAGGCGCTGGAAGCGGCCTGGCCCAAGCAGCTCGAAGCACTGCTGCGGAAGCGCTATCCCGAGCAGTCGTGGCAAGTGATCAACGCCGCTGCCCAGGGCGGCGACCTGGCCCGCGGTCGCGAGTACCTGCGCGCCAACGCCCATCGATTGCAGCCCGAGCTTGTGATCTACGGCTTCTC
This sequence comes from uncultured Planctomycetales bacterium, assembly GCA_964401365.1. GTDB lineage: Bacteria > Planctomycetota > Phycisphaerae > UBA1845 > Fen-1342 > CAYNYG01. The sequence goes on from CAYNYG010000067.1 coordinate 2,676, forward strand.
CGCGTCATTGCTGTCCGCCCAGCCGCGCAAGGAAGCCAGCGGCACGGCAGCCTCAGCTCCAGCGGCGACCCGCTGGAAGCAGACCCTGAAGCGCCTGCCGCTCTGGATTCACAACCAATTGCACGAGCGGTCGCGGCTTTACGCCGCCGCGGATTTTGGCGTGCGCCGAAACCTGTATCGGCTCGGGGTCATTCGCGAGGGGCTCGACAAGCGTTGGGGCGCGATCTTCGCCTATGCGTTCGACGTGCCCGGCGTGGACGAGGCGGAGGTGCGGCGGGCTTACGCGTTCGTGGGGCGGGAGTTCGCGGAGCTGAAGGCCGAGTTGGAGCCGCGGGGAATCCGCCTGATGGCCGTCGGGCTGCCGGCATCCATCGACATCAGCGACAGCCCGCTGGACAACGAGCGCGGCATTGACAAGCGACTGGCCCGCATCCGCCCGCTAGATGAGTTCGCCGCGATCTGCGCCGCGACACAAACGCCTTTCGTGGACGGGCGCGGCCGGCTGGCGCGGGAGCGCGCGGAGATGCTCGCCGGACGAGCGCCGTGGCGCGACCTCTACATCCCGTCGGACTACGTGCACCTCGATCGCGACGGGCTGCGCGCCCTTGCCGAGGAAGTGCTGGCAGGGCTCGAGTCGCTAGGGTGGCTGGCAAAGCCCTGACCCGTTCCGAAGAGCCGGCCCCGCAGGCTCGCCTCCTGTCCGGTTCGGCGCGCGACTTCGGCGTCCGGTCGGGTATCCTGCCCGCTGAGGAAGCGTTCCCGCATCGACCCCGCGCGTCACAGACGCGGACAGGAACCCGGCACCATGCTGCTGCAATCCTTCGAAGTCAAGGGCCTCGCGCATTACTCGTACGCGGTCGGCTGCCCGCGCACCGGGCGGATGGCGATCGTCGATCCCGAGCGCGACCCGCAGGTCTACCTGGGCTTCGCGGCCGCCCGCGGTCTGGCCATCTCGCACGTGCTCGAAACGCACATTCACGCCGACTACGCCAGCGGCGCCGTCGAGCTGGCCCAGCGCACCGGTGCACCGCTCTGCGTCTCCGCACATGACCGCGGCGAGACCTACGAAGCCGCTTTCCCGCATCACGACCTGCACGACGGCGAAACGATCGAGCTCGGGGACGTGCGGATCCGCGCCCTCCACACGCCCGGTCACACGCCGGAGCATCTGTCGTACCTCGCATACGCCGGCGCCACGGATGCGCCCGCCGCGCTGCTGAGCGGCGACTTCCTGTTCGTAGGGTCGCTGGGCCGGCCCGACCTGCTGGGCGAAGACGCGAAGGCCAGGTTGGCCGAACAGTTGCACGACAGCGTGCGGGCGCGGCTGGCGGGTCTGCCGGACGAGCTGGCGGTCTTCCCGGCCCACGGCGCTGGATCGATGTGCGGCGCCGGCATGGGAGATCGGCCGTCATCCACGCTCCGCGCGGAGCGAATCGCCAACCCCTACCTTGACCCGCACCTGACACGCGAGCGGTTCGTGGCGCGGATTCTCGGCTCTGTTCCGCCGTTCCCCCCCTACTACCGCCGCATGAAGCAGCTCAACGCCCGCGGCGCCCCACCGCTGCCTGAGCCGCTGGGTGGGGCGGCGCTGCCGGCGGCCGAGTTCCGGCGCGGCGTGGACGCGGGACACGTCGTCATCGACACGCGCGGGCAGGGGCCGTTCGGCGCCGGGCACGTGCCGCGCTCGCTCGGCATCGGGCTGGGCGACCTGCTGTCGACCTGGTCGGCGTGGGTGGTGCCCTACGAGACGCCGCTGTTGTTGATCACGGCGCGACCCGACGAGGCGGCCGCCGCGGCGCGGTGCCTGGCGCGGGTCGGGCTGGACGACGTGCGCGGGCACCTGGCGGGCGGTTTCGAGTCGTGGCGCGAGGCGGGCTACCCGGTTGCCCGGACCCCGCAGCTCACGCCGGCCGAGGCGTTCGAGAAGATGCGGGCGGGCCGAGCGCGGTTGGTGGACGTGCGTGGGGACGCGGAATGGGCTTCGGGCCACGCGCCCGGCGCGGTGCACATCATGGGCGGGTGGCTGGCGGAGCGGGTGGAGTCGCTGCGGGGTTTCGACGGGCAGATTGCGCTGACGTGCGGCGGAGGGTACCGGTCGACCGTGGCGGCCAGCGTGCTGGAGCGGGCGGGGTTCGAGAACGTCGCCAACGTGACGGACGGCATGCGTGCGTGGCGCGCGGCGGGGCTTCCGGTGGAGACGGTCGACTGAAGAGATCAAGTCGCTGCGGCGCGCAGGCGCGGTCCAGGCCGGGCGCGTGTCCGCCCGAGGGTCGGCGACGCGCGGCCTTCTCGACGCCCGCGGCAGGCGGGGCTAAGATCAACGCCTCGCCCCGGCGTCGGACACGCGAAACTCCCGCCCCCGCCGCCCGGAGTTGGAACCGGGAGATCCCTCGACGATGTCGTTGACCGCCACGAACGCCGACCCGCTTCGGCCCACCGACCTTTTTGTTCCGCGACACCTGGGACCCTCCGACGCCGAAGCAGCCGAGATGCTTGCCGCGCTGGGCGTCGACACGATGGCGGAGCTGATCGAGCAGACGGTGCCGGCCGGCATCCGGCTGCGCAAGCCGCTGGCCCTGGACGAACCCCGCGGTCAGCACGAGGCCTTGCGCGAGCTGCGAGCGATCGCGGACGAGAACCGGGTTTTCCGCTCGTTGATCGGCATGGGGTACCACGACTGCATCACGCCGCCGGTGATTCAGCGGTCGGTTTTGGAGAACCCCGGGTGGTACACGCAGTACACGCCGTACCAGGCGGAGATTTCCCAGGGACGGCTGGAGGCGCTGCTCAATTTTCAGACCATGGTGGCCGACCTGACCGGGCTGGCGATGGCCAACGCGTCGCTGCTGGACGAGGCGACGGCCGCGGCTGAGGCCATGCACATGTGCCGCGCGCTGAAGCTGGACGAGTTCCAGGGCGGGCGGAAGGTATTTCTAGTGGCCGACGACTGCCACCCGCAGACGATCGCGGTGGTTCGTACGCGGGCCGCCCCGCTGGGCGTCGAGGTCCGCGTCGAGAGCCCGGGCACGTTCGATCTGGCGCGGACGCGGCCGTTCGGCGTGCTCCTGCAATATCCGACCACCGACGGGCGGATCGAGTGCTACCAGGAGCTGGTCGAGGCCGCGCATGCCAGCGGAGCGCTGGTGGTGGTAGCGACCGACCTGCTGGCGCTGACGCTCTTCCGCCCGCCGGGCGAGTGGGGCGCCGACGTCGCGGTGGGCAGCGCGCAGCGCTTCGGGGTGCCGCTCGGGTACGGCGGGCCGCACGCGGCGTTCATGTCCTGCCGCGAGGAGTACAAGCGGCAGATGCCGGGGCGGATCATCGGAGTGTCGAGGGACGCGCACGGCCAGCCGGCGTATCGCCTGGCGATCCAGACGCGCGAGCAGCACATCCGCCGCGACAAGGCCACCAGCAACATCTGCACGGCGCAGGTGCTGCTGGCGGTGATGGCCAGCATGTACGCGGTCTTTCACGGACCGGAGGGGCTGCGCGCGATCGCGCGCCGCGTGCGGACGCTGGCGCAGGCGCTGCGCCGCGGGCTGCTGAACTGCGGGCACAGCGTCGGCGACGACCTCACGTTCGACACCCTGCGGGTGCGCCCGGTGGGCCGGACGGCGGGACAGGCGCTGCACGAAGCGCGCCTGCGCGGGATCAACCTGCGCGACTTCGGCGACGGGTCCATCGGTATCGCGCTGGACGAGACCGCCGACGCGGAAACGCTCCGCGACGTGCTGCTGTCCTTCGGCGCGGACAAGGACGTGGACGTGGACGCGCTGGCGGTGGCGGCGCGGCTCGACATTGCGCCGGTGTTCGAGCGGAAGTCGGCCTTCCTGACGCACCCGGTCTTCAACCGCTACCACAGCGAGCACGAGATGCTGCGCTACATCAAGCGGCTGGAGACCCGCGACCTGTCGCTGACCACGTCCATGATCCCGCTTGGATCGTGCACCATGAAGCTCAACGGGGCCGCCGAGATGTTCCCGGTCTCCTGGCCGGAATTCGCGCGGCTCCATCCGTACGCGCCCGCGGACCAGGCAGCGGGCTACGCGCGGCTCTGCCAGCAGCTCGAGCGCTGGCTGGCGGAGATCACCGGGTTCGCCGCCGTGTCGCTCCAGCCCAACGCCGGCTCGCAGGGCGAGTACGCCGGGCTGCTGGCGATCCGCGCCTATCTGGCGTCGCGCGAGACGGGCGGCGCTGCGGGCCCACCGCCGCGCGACGTGTGCCTGATTCCCGCGTCCGCACACGGGACCAACCCCGCCAGTGCGGTCGTGGCCGGCCTGCGGGTGGTCGCGGTCAGGTGCGACGAGCGCGGCAACATCGACGTCGATGACTTGCGCGCCCGCGCCGCCGAGCACGCGGGACGGCTGGCGGCGCTGATGGTCACATACCCGTCGACGCACGGGGTGTTTGAAGAGGCGATTCGCGAGATCTGCGAGGTGATCCATGAGCACGGCGGACAGGTGTACATGGACGGCGCGAACCTGAACGCGCAGGTGGGCCTGACGCGGCCGGCCGAGATCGGCGCCGACGTGTGCCACCTCAACCTGCACAAGACGTTCTGCATCCCGCACGGAGGCGGCGGGCCGGGGGTGGGCCCGATCGCGGTCGCCAAGCATCTCGTGCCGTTCCTGCCCGCCCACCCGCTGGCGGCCGCCGATCGCGGCGCGCCGGGCGTCGGTCCCGTCGCCGCCGCCCCGTGGGGCAGTGCGGGAATCCTGCCCATCTCGTGGATGTACATTCGGATGATGGGCGCGGCCGGGCTGCGCCGCGCGACGGAGACGGCCATTCTGAACGCCAACTACATGGCCGCGCGGCTGGAGAAGCACTACCCGATTCTGTATCGCGGCAAGCAGGGCCGCGTCGCGCACGAGTTCATCGTCGATTGCCGCTCGTTCGAAGACTCTGCGGGCGTCAAGGTCGAAGACATCGCCAAGCGGCTGATGGACTACGGCTTCCATGCGCCCACGATGTCGTTCCCCGTCCCCGGCACGCTGATGATCGAACCGACCGAGAGCGAGTCCAAGGCGGAACTGGACCGCTTCTGCGAAGCGCTGATCGGCATTCGCGCGGAGATCCGGGCCATCGAGCGCGGGCAGGCGGACCGCAGCGACAACGTCCTCAAGCACGCGCCGCACACGGCCGCCGCGGTCTGCGCCGACCAGTGGCCGCACAGCTACGGCCGTGAGGCGGCGGCGTTTCCGACCGCGTGGGTGCGTGCCGGCAAGTTCTGGCCGGCGGTCGGGCGGATCGACAACGTGTGGGGCGATCGGCACCTGTTCTGCACGTGCCCCCCAATGCAGGATGCATAGGCAGCCGGTTGGCGTACGTCTCCCAGTGATCCGGCGACTCGTGCTGCACGTCGGGATGATCGGTCGTCACCACGTCCGGCGACGCCGCGTGGTCGCCAGTGCAAACAGTCCCAGTGGCGTCACGCCCGCGCCGAAGCGATCGCGCTCGCTGAACTGCCCACCCCGTGTGCCGGCCCGACCACGTGCACGGTCGGCCGCCGACCAACCGATCCTACCAGCCCCGGCTCCATCGTCGCGTTGGCGACCATTCGACGGGACGCTCTTCCTGGTTGGAGAGCCGCACGCTCTCGCTGCGCGTGACGCTCGCCACCAAATGCGGCTCATCGAGGATTTTCGCGGCCTGCGAGCGGGCCGGCCTGAAGCCGGCCCGCAAGCTCTTGGAATCGCTTCTCGCTATCCCACGCCTCACTTATACAAGGCCCTGATCCATCATGGCGTTCGCCACCTTCAGGAACCCCGCGATGTTCGCGCCATTCACGTAGTTGCCCGGCGTGCCGTACTGCTCGGCCGTTCTGCGGCAGTTTTCGTGGATGTTGATCATGATACGGTGCAGCTTCTCGTCCACTTCCTCGCGCGACCACATCATGCGCTGCGAGTTCTGCGACATCTCCAGCCCGCTCGTGGCCACGCCGCCGGCGTTGGCCGCCTTGCCCGGGCCGTAGAGAATCTTCGACTCGAGGAACACGTGCACGCCGCCGGGCGTGGTGGGCATGTTGGCCCCTTCGGCCACGCACTGGCAGCCGTTCTTCACCAGGTTCTGCGCGTCGATCTCGTTGACCTCGTTCTGCGTCGCGCAGGGCAAGGCCACGTCGCACTTCACCTCCCACAACGGGTTGCTCTTGCCGCCGCTGGTGGCGTCGAACTGGATGTACTGCGCCTTGGCGTACTTGTCCTTGTACTCCTTGATGCGGCCGCGCTTGACGTTCTTGAGGTTGAGCACGAAGGCGAGCTTCTCGGCGTCGATACCGTCCTCGTCGACGATGATGCCGTTCGAGTCGGAGAGCGTGATCGGTTTGGCGCCGAGATGGTTGCACTTCTCGACGGCGTACTGCGCGACGTTGCCCGACCCGCTCACGACGACGCGCTTGCCCTTAAAGGCCTGGCCGCGGGTCTTGAGCATCTCCTCGGCGAAGTAGACGCAGCCGTAGCCGGTGGCCTCGGGGCGAATGAGGCTGCCGCCCCAGTTGAGGGCCTTGCCGGTCAGCACGCCTTCGAAGTTGCGGGTGAGCTTCTTCCATTGGCCGTACAGGAAGCCGATCTCGCGGCCGCCGACGCCGATGTCGCCGGCCGGGACGTCCACGTCGGCGCCGATGTGGCGGAAGAGCTCGCTCATGAAGCTCTGGCAGAAGCGCATGACCTCGTTGTCGCTCTTGCCCTTGGGGTCGAAGTCGGAGCCGCCCTTGCCGCCGCCCATGGGCAGCGTGGTC
>CAYNYG010000068.1:0-9363 GCA_964401365.1 uncultured Planctomycetales bacterium
TTGGCGGCTCCCCGAGGCTTATCGCAGCTTGCCACGTCCTTCGTCGCCTCCACACGCCTAGGCATCCACCATGCGCCCTTCCTAGCTTGATCACATTTATGAATTGCTGTGATCTCGCCCGAACCAATCTGGTTCAAATCGTGAGAGAACCATTCCCATCAGATCACTCAGGCAATGAGTGACTCATGAAAATGAACTCACGTGGTGAGATACCACGCGTACACCCATATGAACTTGTCAAAGATCACCAGGCTCCACCCGCCGGATCGGGTCTGCACCCGGCCGTCGAATTCACGACGGCCTCCGACAGGTCTCGCCTCATCTGCGAGGGCTCGGACGCCCGATTCGCTCAGGCGCCCGAACCCGCGCAGCCCTACCCCACTGGAGCCGACCGGGATCGAACCGGCAACCTCTGCCTTGCAAAGGCGGCGCTCTCCCAATTGAGCTACGGCCCCTTGCTCCACGCCAGGCGACCGCCTAGCCGCATCGGCCGGAGCTTCACGAGCCACCGCCGCGGACGATGTTCCAGATCACCGCCGCCGCCAGCAGCCCCGCGACGATCCATCCGGCCAGCGTCACCGCTCAATCCTCGTTCGACCTCTCGCTCCGCCGGTCGAGGGTCACTGGGCCCGACAAGATTCGAACTTGTGACCTCGTCCTTATCAGGGACGCGCTCTAACCAACTGAGCTACGAGCCCGACGGCCGTAAACAGCCCAGCCGTTCCTTCGCTCCCTGACGGCGACGGACCGATCCGGCGCGAGCAGAGTAGTTTATCGCACCGCGCCGGCCTGTCAACCCGCGCGGCGCTCTTTTTCTATTGCGCGCGAATCGGCCGCGCCGCCGGCCCGGATTCACCCCGACCGCCGCTTGCCCCGCATCCGAACTCCAACCGACGCTCGCGGATACAATTACTCGGGGGGAATCGTACTCTATGCACAATCCATTGAGCCCGGGCAGCGGCGTTAGCGCGGAACTACGCGCCCCCGGCGGTTCGGAGCTCGGCCGTCCCGGCCCGGACCGCAGTAAGACCGGGTCAGGCGGCCACAGCCCGCCTGCATCGCGGACCCCGCCCGCGTCGCCCGCGTGCGCGTACAATCGGCGCGGCCCGCTCCGCCATGGATACCGGCCGCTGTCCGCATTCGTGAGCTTCTCGTTTCATCGTCGGTCGCACGCCCATTGCCGCAGCGCGGAAACGCTGTTATCATGCGGGGCTCTTTTAGCCACTGAAAGGTCGTCCATGCCGAAGATCAAGGGCCACAAGGGCTGGCGGAAGCGTGCGAAGGTGACCGCGCGCGGCAAGGTGAAGTTCCACCGCCGCGGAAAGACGCACCTGCTGAGCAACAAGTCCGGGCGCCACCGGCAAGCCCTGCGACGAACCGCAACGCTGCACGACGCGTTCGCGCAAGCCGTCGTCGAGCGCCTTCCCCGCTAGAGTCGACGCCGGCGACGCGAGGTCCGGCACGGAGCACGACGCCGCGCACGCGGCCGCAAGCAGGAGATCGGGATGTCCCGCTCAACACCCGGACCGGTCACGCGCCAACGGCGCAAACGCACGCTGAAGGACGCAAAGGGCTTCTGGGGCACGCGCAGCAAGAACTTCCGCATCGCCAAGCAGTTCGTGATGAAGGCGGGCGTTTACGCCTTCCGCGACCGCAAGACCAAGAAGCGCAACTTCCGCGGACTGTGGATCATCCGTGTCGGGGCGGCGTGCGACCAGCGCAACCTGACCTACAGCGAGTTCATGGGCGCGCTGAAGCGCGCCGGCGTGGCGCTCAACCGCAAAATGCTGAGCGAGATCGCCATCGCCGATCCGCCCGCGTTCGACAAGCTGGTCGAGATGGCGCGCAAGTTCGCGAAACCGTCGGCCGCGTAGTTCCGTCGCGCCCTCGACTCCCTGCGACCGGCGATCGGCGGCGATCGTCGGTTTTTCTTGCGCCGCGAAGGAGCTTCCGTGCCCGATCCCGTCGTTTCGGTCGTTCCGCCCGAGATCTGTGACGCATTGCATGCCGCGCGGCGTGTGCTGCTGGTGGGTCACGTGACGCCGGACGCCGACTGCCTCGGCTCGATGGGCGCGCTTTCGCACGCGCTGACCGGCATGGGCAAGCGGGCCTGCGCGTCGCTGCCGCAGGGGTCGGTATCGCGGCGCCTGGCGTTCCTTGCGGACGCGGGCTGCCTTGCGCCGGCGGCGCGCGAGGAGATGCGCGCCTGCGACCTCATCGTCGTGGTGGACACGGCCAAGGCGTCGCGCGTCAATCTCGAAGGAAAGCTCGACTCGCTCGCCGACATACCGGTGGTCAACGTCGACCACCATGCCACGAACCCGCGGTTCGGTCAGGCCAACTGGGTCGACGCGGCTCGCAGCAGCACGGCCGAGATGATCTACGAAGTCCTGGCGGCGCTGGGTGCGGCGATCACCGCGCCGATCGCCACCCTGCTCTACGCCGGAATCCACACCGACACGCAGGGCTTCTCCCTCCCCAACACGACGCCCCGCAGTTTGGAAGTGGCGCACGCGCTGGCTGCCGCGGGCGTCAACATCCCGCAGCTCTGCGAGCGTCTGCACCGCAGCTACACGCCCGCCGAGTTCGCCCTGCTGCGCCTGGTGTACGCCAACACGCGCGTCAGCGCGGACGGCCGCATCGCCTGGAGCACCGCCGGCCACGACGAGATCCGCGCCGCCGGCTGCACGGCCGCCGACATCGACGACCAGGTCAACGTCCCGCGCTCCATCGAGGGCATCCACCTGGCGATGCTGTTCACCGAGGGCCACCCCGGAAAAGTGCGCATCAACTTCCGCGGCGAACGCGTCGAAGTGCTCACCCTGGCGCAGCAATTCAACGGCGGAGGGCACCACCAGGCCGCCGGCGCCATCCTGGACGGGTCCGTCGCGGACGTATCCGAGCGCGTGCTGCGGGCCGCGGCCGACCACGTGCGCGAGCGGCGATCGGGGGAGTGATACATTCGGCCCGGGCCGGCGCGGCTGGGGGAGCGCTACCACGCGGGGGGCGCTCGGCCGCCCGCCAGGGCGCGATCGAGCTCCCGCTCGACGACGATGGGTGCGAGGTATTCGCGCGCGAACCGCCGGTTGAGCCAGCCCAGGTGCGAGCCGCTGGCGCCCTTGTCACGCAAGGAGGGTCCCCAGCCGATCTGGCGGAGCCGCTCGCTGTACAGTTCGCGATCGTCGCGGTCCAGACCTTCCGGGATGCGAAACCCGACCGCGCCAGCCGCCGGTCCGAACTCCCGGTCAATCGCTCCGAACAGCGTTGTGCCCAGCTTGAGGATCGGGACGTCGCGGTCCGAATAGAGGTGGTACATCCGGGCCGTGCGGCGCAGGGCCGTGGACAGATCGTAGGTGGGAGACAACGCGGGCGCAACCAGGATGACGCCGTCGATCTGACGCCCGGGCGGCAGCGCCTCCAGCGCCAGCACGGCGATTCCCCCGCCGCCGGAATACCCGATCAGGTGCACCGGCCGGCCCGGGTGCTTGCTGCGATAGCGGACCAGGAGGTCGGAGATGCGCTGCGCCTGTCGCCGGTTCCGTTCGAGCGCGGACAGGTTGACGAGCATCGAACCGGGAATCCGGACGGTCCAGTCAAAGATCTCGATCGCGGAGTTCACCCCACCATCGTCAAGACCCTCGGCCAGGTCATGTGTCCAGACGCTCACGCCCTCGACGCCAGGCAGGATCAGCACCAACCCGCGCTCGTAGCGCTCCGCCGCTCGAAGCCGCGCCGAAGAGACGCAGCCGGCGGGCAAGAGCGCGACCAGCAGAATCGCCAGCGGCGTCGACCGGACGCGGCGACGGCCTATAATTCCCACCCCGCCCCCGGCCCGCGGCGACGTCGAACGCGGGCTCGAGGCGCGCTCGGACCCTGCCATGCTGACGATCATCCTCCTGATTCTGTCCAACGTCTTCATGACCATTGCATGGTACGGCCACCTGAGATTCAAGGATGCGGCGCTTTGGAAGGTGATCGCGGTGAGCTGGCTGATCGCGCTGCCGGAATACTGCTTGCAGGTGCCGGGCAACCGCTGGGGTCACGGGACGTTCAGCGCCGCGCAGCTCAAGACCATGCAGGAGATCATCACGCTGGTCGTGTTCTGCCTTTTTTCGTTGACCTTCCTGCACGAGCCCGTCCGGTGGAATCACCTGGTCGGGTTCGCGTGCATCGCGGCGGCGGGGTTCTTCGTCTTCCACAAGTGGAGCTGATGCGCATCGGCGACGGGCGGTCGGGGAGCCGGCGTCACTCGCGGCCGTAATGGGCCCGTTTCCAGGCGCGGCGCCGCGCGAGCGACGCTCGCTTGGCGGTGACGGCCGGCCCCAGCGCGCGCCACCACTCGCGCCAGCGACCGGCCGGCGTCCCCCACCGAGCCAGGAAGTCGCGCAGAAAGCGGGCCCGATCGGTGCGCGTCAGGCCCGGTGCGTCGAGCAGGCTCACGTGCAGGCGCACCAGCGCGGCAGCCTGCGCCGCGAGCGTCCCGTGCCGCGCCCTGCGGATCCCGTCCAGGTCGATCCACAGAAGCCGCAGCGCTGGCCCGCGCACCACCAGGATGTTGCCAGCTTTGCAGTCGCGATGAACGAAGCCGCGCTCGTGCAGGCGGCGCAAGTGCCGCACCAGCGCACTCGAAAGCTCCCGCTTGAACGCGACCCAGCGCGGCCCGCCGTTCAGCGCTCCGTCGCGAGACACGCGCGCGTGCTCGCGTCGCAACTCCTGCTCCAGGTCCACCGCCCCGGGAAGGGCTTCCGTGACCAACAGGCTGTCCAGAACCAGCGGGCCGACCTTGCGCTCCAGCAGCGCCAGCGGCCGCGCCGTCGGAACGTCGCGGTTCAGCAGCGCCTGACCGATCACCCAACCGCGCCGGCTGCGCGAGACCACCAGACGCGCCAGCCGCCGCGCCCAGGTGCGCGGACGCGGGCGCTTGATGATGACCGGCAGCTCGCCTTGCGGAGCGGGCCACAGCGCGCGCACCACGGTGGCAGAATGCGAGTCCTTGCAGAGCATGACCCGGTCGCGCGCGAACAGCGCCGAAGGGTCCGCCAGGCGCGTTTCCCACCACGATCGATCCAGCACCACGCGCGACGAGGGTGATTCCGCCGTCGGGTGCTTGCACCGCGCGAACGCCATCCCCTTCCACTGGCCGCAGCGCAGGCGGATGAAGTAGCGCCCGTGCCGCAGCGAGCGGCGGTCGCGCTGGGCCCAGAGCCGGTCGGCGTGCCGCCGCGCCTCGCCGACCAGCGCGTCGACCAGCGCGGGGAACTCCAGCGCCAGCGGCCGCCCGTGCTCGAATTCGATCTCGTACTCGTCGCGCCGGCGGCAATATGCCCGCAGGAACCGCATGCGGTCGGAGATGGACGCGTTGCGCTGGAACCACTGATTGAGCTGCGCCAGGTTCCGCACCACCGCATGGTCACGGATCGGGACGCCCAGCCGCGCGCTGTGCAGATCGACGAACAGCGCCCGGTAGCGACGCCGGCCCAGCGGCTCAACCAGGATGTTGGCGGCATGCATGTCCAGATGCTCGAATCCCGCCTGATGGGCGCGCGCGATCAGGTCGGCCAGGCTCTCGATCAACTGCCCGGCGTCCTCGGAGCGGCGCCGCGCGTCGCTGTCCGAGCACAGCGTCTGCCAGAACTCGTGCAGCGGGTACGACGGCTCGATCCCCGCCGTGACGAGCAGCGCCATGCGCCGGCCGCGGCGGACAATCCCCTCCGTGTACCCGCAGGGCTCGACGCTGGCGATCCCGTGGCGCAGCGCGTACATCCCGCAGCGCCACTCGGACTGGCACGCCGCGACCCGCACCAGGCGCTTCAGGAGCGCACCGACGCCGGTCATGGCGTAGTACTTGAGGTAGCGGACGCGCCCGTCGAAGGTCGCGCGCCACACCTCGCGCGATCCGTTCTGCTTGATCAGGCGCCAGTCGGGCTGCGACTCGGGGTTTCGCCAGACGGCGGCCGAGATTCGCGCCAGTTCCGGTCCGAATCCCGCCCGGAGCGTCCAGCGCAGGCCGTCAAACACGCCCCGTTCAACCGCCGGGCCGAGCCGAGACGCCTGGGTCGAGTCGTGGAGGAGGGGGAGCAACGGCGCGGTTCGAACCGCGATGGGCGACTCAACGGTGTTCATCCGCATGGCGCAGCGCGACGCTGCGCTCCCTTGAGTTGCCCGGTATCGTTCATTCTAGCGACCATCCACGTGTCCGCGCAGCGCGTCCGTAGCATACTATCGGACGTTGACCCCGCCAAGTCCCGTCCGGTCGATCAAGACACGGAGCCCGACGACTGACGCCGTCGGCGTCGCGAATCGTCGGGCCCGGTTGCCATGCGGATGCGCCGGTCGACTACTGGATGGCGTCGATGAACGACCCGATGTCGAACCCGTTCACCGTCCCGTCCTGGTTGAAGTCGCCGTTTCCGATGTCGCATTCCGGATACGTGGACGCGTAGTCCGCCGGGTCGCTCAGCGCCGTGATGAACGGCTCGATGTCGGTCCCGTTGGTCGCGCCGTCGCAATTCAGGTCGCCAAAAGGCTTCGTGAAGAGGGTGTTGACGTGGCACACGTAGTCGAACGGAATGGGCTGGTTGGGATCGGACGGGTTCTGGAGTTCGCCGGAGCCGCTCCAGGCCATCGTGATCGCGCCCGTCGTGGCGGAGTCGAACGTCGCCAGGCCGGAGGAGGCGCTGGGCAGCATCACGGGCGAAACCAGCCCGAACATGCTCAGGTCCGCTTCAAAGTAGATCAAGTACAGCTCGCTGGTGGAGAACGACCCGGTCGCCGGGTCGAAGGCGCCGCTGGACGACCCGGGAACGATCTTGACGACGATGTTGCCCGTGCTGATCCCGCCCGGCAGGATCAGCGGGTCCACGTGCTGCTCATACGCGACAAAGGCGGCGTCGCCGTTGTCGGCGTCCAACTCCAGCACGAAGCGGGTCGCGGTGATCTGGGCGGTGGCGATGCCGCCCGGTCCGAAGTCGAGTACGAAATCGCTCACCTGACCGGGATCCTGCGTCGCGAGCACCAGGGGAGAATCTGCGAGCGACAGGCCGGCTCCGGCTAGCGCTGCAAGCATCGCGACGAGGGCGCTACTGCGGGGAAACTTCATGGCTGATCCGCTTCCTTTCGCTGGGCTCGCTGTTCAGTCAGGCGATCGGCCCGGATCGCCCGCTCGGCGCCGTGGACCGCCCCGGCGCCGATTCTGAAGGGGCGATGGTACGCGCGGCGTCCTCAGGTGACAAGCCCCGGCGCGGTCGCCGTGCGCCACCGCGCGGAGCGGAATTCTGCGAGCCGACTGGACCGCCAGGCACGCGCGGCCGGCGATCCCGGCGCGAGCGCGGGGCGCGGCTCACCGCTCGGCCAAGTTGACCTCCAGCTCCACGTCGCTGACGCGTGGGCCGGCGAAGCGGACGCGCCCGGCGCCGCGCCCGCTCACGATCCACTGAAACGTTCGAAACGTGTCGCCCGCAATGCCCTCGTCCACCCAGAGCCGCGCCGGATTGAACCTCACGAACTCGAACGGGGCGTTGAAGCGATTGGCGATGCGCCCGCCGGCGAGCACCTGTGCGCCCGGCACGCTCAACTCGACATAGTCGCGCGGGCCCCAGCGGCGTGCCGCGGCCTGGGCGGTCGTCGTCGGGATCGAGCGCAGGTTGTGAACGTCGACGCGGACGCGCCACATGTCGCCCCCCAGCGACCGGACCTCGAGGTCGCGGAGCTCAACGAGCGGCATCTGCTCGGCGTGGTAGGTCGTGAAGGCGAAGTTGCGATGGCACAGCTCCTCCAGGTGGAACGACGGCGGGACGCGCCCGGTCATCTTCACGAACCCGCCCAGCTCGATCTCGCCGTAGACCGGGTGCCTGGCCTTCTTCCAGGGGATGTAGGTCTGGCCGAACTCGACGTAGTCGCTGAATTCCAGGCGCTGCTTGGCGTTGGGATCGTCGGGCTGATTGCTGTAATACTGCCGGTCCGTCCACAGCTCGTTCGTAAAGCTGATGATGCCCAGGTCTTCGGCGGTCCAGTTGATGAACCCGCCGTGGACCGTGTACAGGCCCGACCAGATGACCAGGTAGCGATAGAACGGAATGATGGCCTCGCCGCGCTGTCCGATGCGGTCGTAGACGCGCGAGTCGGGCGGCGGGTAGTTGACGTACTCGGCGCCCGGGCCGCGCAGGAGCATTCCGCCGTTGTTGTGATAGGCCTGGACGGCGGCGATGTTGGGGTGGGCCAGGATGAAGGCCGCGACGCCGGCGTGCTCGGGCCAGGCGAGCGGGAGCTCGCCCGCGCCACCCTGGATGTAGGAAGGCTGCCAGTCGGCCGGCCAGTCGCGGTTCGGGTCGTAGCCCCCGGGCCCGTCCTCGTTGAGCAGCCCGTCCCCGTCGTCGTCGATCCCCTCGGAACCGAGGGGCTGGTAGCGCTTGAAGTCGCCCCGGGTCTGCGGCTCGACCGGCACCATGAGGCGGTAGTCCTCGGGTGACTCGCGCATGCGCCCGTTGGGATCCTCGCGGCGCATCTGAAGAATGAAGCCATCGCCGTCCAGGTCGTTGGCCCCGTCCTCGTCGAACAGGCCGTCGCCGTCATTGTCGATCGGCCGCCGCCCGCCGCGACAATCGTGCATCGTGTTGGGGTCGTCGAACCAGTGCGCTCGGCCGTCGGGGTTGATCATCGGGACGAAGTAGAAGGCGGCCCGATCGATGAGCCGGGTGAGGTTCTCCACGCGCCCGTAGCTCTTGGTGAGGTACCAGATGGAGTAGAGCACGACCTCGGTGCCCTGCACCTCGTTGCCGTGGATGTTGGCGTCGATGTACATGGCTGGCTTGGAGCTGTCGCTGCCGGTCTGGCTGTTGTTGAGCGTGAGCAGCCACATGTCGCGGCCCTCGACGCTCTTGCCGACCGACTCCATGCGCAGCAGGTCGGGGTAGGCGTCGACCAGCTTGCGGCAGATCGCGACCACCTCGTCGTACGTGTAGAGCCGGTCGAACGCCAGGTCGACCTTCGAGTCGTACTGATAGCGCTCCTGGGCCGCGGCCGGAGCTGCACACAGCGGCAGCAGCGCGGCGGCGACGAAGCGCAGCGTCGTCGCGCCGCGCCGGCGTTGGGTCGAGTGCATCACTGGTTCTCCTCCCCGGGCGCCGTCTGGCGCAACTCCACCTGGGTCTTCATTTCGCCGTAGCGCCGCGCGTAGGCCCGGAATTCGAGCTTCTCACCCGCGCGGCCGCGCACCAGCCAGCGCAGAACGGCGGTCCCGCCGCTGCCTTCCAGGTTGGCGGCTCGTTCGACCGCCAGACCCCCGACGACGCGGTCGGGCTGGGCCGGGCGAACCACCCACCCGGGCTGCTGGAGGTGCCGCGCGATGGCCGCGTGCGTGGGCAG
>CAYNYG010000069.1:0-8798 GCA_964401365.1 uncultured Planctomycetales bacterium
CGACGTGTCGGGCGAGGGCGTGCAGCAGGCCCTGCTCAAGATGCTCGAGGGCACGATCTCCAACATCCCCCCCCAGGGCGGGCGCAAGCACCCCGAGCAGCAGTACATCCAGATGGACACCGCAAACATCCTGTTCATCTGCGGCGGGACTTTCTTCGGGCTGGAGAAGATCATCCGCAAGCGGCTGGGCAAGAAGTCCATCGGGTTCGACGACATGCGCGGACAGGACGAGGTCACCGCCCTCAGCGCCGTCCTCGACCAGGTCCAGCCCGACGACCTGATCGAGTTCGGCATGATCCCCGAGTTCGTCGGTCGCCTCCCGGTCATCAGCCCGCTCCATCCGCTGGGGCAGGATGCCCTCGTCCAGATTCTCACCGAGCCGCGCAACGCGCTCGTCAAGCAGTATCAGAAGCTCTTCGAGCTTGAGAACGCCCGCATCGAGTTCTCGCCCGCGGCGCTCTCCGAGATCGCGGCCCGCGCGCTGAAACGCGACACCGGCGCACGGGCGCTGCGCGCCGTGGTCGAGGAGTTCATGCTGCCGTACATGTTCGAGCTGCCCGAGGTCAAGCGCGGCGGCACGTTCGTCGTCACGCACGAAGTCGTCCGCGGAGAAGCCGACCTGTTCGACAGCGTCCGGCGCCGCAAGGAGTCGGCCTGAGCGGGCACGCCGCCGACGACGCCGGCGCAGCGCTCCATTCGCACCCCGTCGGGTACCATTGTCATGCGCCGCGGAACGCGAGCGGCGGCCGCCTGAATCGGCCGCGCGGTCCCGCGCCAAGTGCCAGACCAGGATGACGTTGTGTTTCCCCAGCCGAACCAGCCCGATCAGGAACTCGAACGCGAGGTCGCCGACGCCCTCGACCGCATGTCCACCGAAGAGCTTATGGCCATGGCCGCCTCCCACACGCCGGCGCCCACCGCCGCCACGGGGCGCGTGACCGGCCGCATCCTTCGCATCTCCGCCGCGGACGTCTTCGTCGACGTCGGCGGCAAGAGCGAAGGCTTCCTGTCGCTCGACGAGTTCCCCGCCGATGCCGCCCCGCAAGTGGGCCAGGAGCTCACCTTCGTCGCGCACGGCATCGACCGCGACTCCGGCATGGTCCGACTTTCCCTCCGTGACGTCCTGCTGGACGCCAACTGGGATTCGCTCCGCGCAGGCGAGGTCGTCGAGGGCCGCGTCACCGGAATGAACCGCGGCGGGCTCGAAATCGACATCCACGGCATCCGCGGGTTCATCCCCGCCGGCCAGGCGTCGCTCGAACCCATGCGCGACATTTCCCTGCTCCTGGGTCAGAAGATCGAGGTCGAGGTCACCGAGGCCGACCGCGGCGCGCGGCGACTGGTGCTCAGCCGCCGCAGGCTTCAGGAACGACGCCGCGAGGAGGCCCGGGCGCAGTTGCGCTACACCCTCAAGGAGGGCCAGGTACGCGACGGCGTCGTTCGCCGGCTGGCCGACTTCGGCGCATTCGTCGACCTGGGCGGCATGGACGGACTGCTGCACATCAGCGACATCGGCTACGGCCGCATCAAGCACCCCTCTGAAATGCTCAAGGTCGGCGACAAGGTCACGGTCAAGGTGCTGAAGTTCGACCTGGTCACCGACCGCATCTCCCTCGGCCTCAAGCAGCTCGCCGAAGACCCCTGGCACACGATCACCGAGCGCATCAAGGTCGGCGACGTCGTGCAGGGCCGCGTGACACGGCTCATGAACTTCGGCGCCTTCGTCGAGGTGCACGCCGGAATCGAGGGGCTGATCCCCCTCAGCGAAGTCAGCTACACCCGCCGCGTCGGGCATCCCAGGGAGCTGCTCAAGGAGGACGACGCCGTTCAGGCCGCCGTTCTGGCGCTCGACCCCGAGAACCGCAAGCTCACGCTCAGCCTCAAGCGCCTCGGCGCCGACCCGTGGACCACCGTCGCCGAACGCTACAAGCCCAACGAGACCGTCAGCGGCGTCGTCACCCGCGCCGCCGACTTCGGCGCGTTCATCCAGCTCGAAGACGGCGTCGAGGGCATGGCGCACATCTCCGAGCTGAGCGACCGCCGCGTCCTCAAGGTCACCGAGGCCGTCAAGATCGGTCAGGTCGTCAGCGCCAGGATTCTGGGCGTTGACGCCGAAAAACGCCGCATCTCGCTCTCGCTCAAATCCCCGCCGGTGGCGACGCCTCAGTCCGAGGCGCCGCAGCCGCACTCGCACGCCGCCCCGCCGCACAAGAAGCGCGCCAGGCCGCTCCGCGGCGGGCTCGACTAGGCGCGGTCACCGCACCGCAACCGGCATTCCGCGCCTACTCCGGCTTGCCGTCTCCCCGCCGCAGACCGTCCAGCAGCGACGCCACCGCGTTCTGCACGCTGCGGCTGTGCCGGACCACCAGCATCCCGTCGAACAGCTCGAGGTATCCGGTCCCGCCGCCCGCCTCCCACAGGTCCTGACCGGTCGCGCCTCGGACGACGTCGAGCAACCGCTCGGAACGCTCGTCGGCGGGCCCGGCCGTGGGGCGCGGCTCGTTTCGATGCTCGCCGCCGATCCCCGTTCCGGGCGCCGCGCCGCCCGACGTAGCGCTCGGGTCGGTCGCCGCGCCGAGGGTCCCGCCCGCCCCGCCAGGCTGCGGGCGGGCTGCGCGCTCCCCGAACCGGGACCCGCGGTTCCCCGGGTCGGACTCGTTGGGGCAAAGGATGCCGTACACGTCATACACGCGCGTCTCGAAGTCTCTCAGCAGCGCCTCGGCCGTGGACACGATCACCACGCCGTCCAGGACGTCGTATCCGAGCCGCGTGTCCGCGAACTCGTCCAGCACCAGGCGCAGCACGCGCTCGGCACTTACGTTGGCCAGCTTGACGGTCACGGGCGTGTCCCGCGCCACCCCCTGGTCCTCGAGCATCGACCACTGCACGTGCACGTTGACCTTTGTGACCGACGCCATGTAGTCGAACACGTCGCTCAGTGGCATCTCAGTCATGTCCACGCGCTCCAGCAACGTCCGCAGCGACGCCCGGATCGCCTCGTCGGCGGCGTTGCCCGTCGGCTCCCGTCCAGCCGTGTCGCGCTGCGGTGTCGCCCGCGCCGCGGCGGTCGCGCCGCGCTCGCCCGAGCCCGACTGGGACATGAAGCTCTGGATGCTCAGAAACGCCACGCTCACACACGCCGCCAGCAGGCTGCCTTTCATCATCCACCTCTTGGGTCGAAGGGCGCTGAACCGCGCGGCCAGCTCGGCCGCGTCACCGAACTCCTCCAGGGCCTGTCTCACGGCCAGGTCGCGCGGCACGCCGCGCTCGAGTTGCGCTTCCACCGAGGCTTCCAGGTGGTCGCGCAGCTCGCGGCGGATTCCCTCGCGCTGCCGCGCGCTCAGCCGCAGCAGTCCGCCCAGCAGCGACAGGTACGACTCGAACTCTGGGTCGGTCATGCTTTGCAACCGCCCGCCGGCGCCCGCGCGCGGCCGGGATCCGTTCACGCTTTCACGTCGGACCGCGGCGCCGGTGCCGCCGTCACGCCGGTCTCGGGACTGAACACCCCGCGCAGGATCGTCGCGACGCATCGGGCATAGTCCATCCATTCGCGGGAGTCGGTGTCGCGCCGCGCGAGTCCCTTGGCCGTCAGCTCATACCACTTCCGGTCGCGCCCGCCCGCACCCTCCCACCAAGTTCGCACGCACCCGTCCCGCTCCAGCCGGTGCAGAATCGGATAGAGCGTTCCCGCACGGAGGTCGATACGCCCGCCGCTGCGCTCGCGCAGCGACGTGAGAATCTGATATCCGTAGCGCGGCCCGCCCGCGAGTTCGGCCAGAATCATCACGTCCAGGCTGCCACGAAGCAGGTCGCGAGTGAAACTTCCGTCGGCGCTCATAGTGTTCTCAACTAAGTATAGCTCACCAATACATAGCTGGCAAATCTATTCTTGCGATGTTTCGCCCCGGGGCCGGTCCGGCCGCGCACAATACTGCATCGGGAGACCGCCGTGCCGCGAACCGCACTGATCGTCGTAGACGTGCAGAACGACTTTCTGCCCGGCGGCGCGCTGGCGGTGCCGCACGGCGACGAGGTGGTGTCGCCCATCAACCGGCTCATCCGGGACCGCAGCTACGCACTCGTCGTCGCGACGCAGGACTGGCATCCACCTGGCCACGGTTCGTTCGCCAGCCAGCATCCCGGGCGGCGCGTGTACGAGCAGGTCGAGCTTGCCGGTCTGCCACAGACGCTGTGGCCCGATCACTGCGTGCAGGACACGCCCGGGGCGGCCCTGGCGCCGGGTCTCGACGCGAGCGGCATTCACCGCATCATCCGGAAGGGGACCGATCCGGCCGTCGACAGTTACAGCGGGTTCTTCGACAACGCCCGGCGACGCGCAACCGGGCTCGCCGAGGTGCTGCGCGGGGCCGGCGTTTCCCGGGTTCACGTCGTCGGCCTGGCCAGCGATTACTGCGTGAAGTTTACGGCGCTGGACGCGCGGCACCTGGGATTCGAAACTGCCGTGCTGGTCCACGCATGCCGCGGTGTCGAGCTGCGCACCGGGGACTGCGAGCGCGCCGCGGCCGAAATGCGCGCGGCGGGTTGCACGGTGTACGGGCCCGCGCCGGTCTGATCGCGCCGCGCCGCGCAGCCTTCGCGGCGCGGGTAGCCGCATCGCCCGCAGCCTCACGGTCGGGAGCGCCCTAATGAGCCAGTTGACGGGAAGGATCGCCCTGGTGACCGGGGCCGCGTCCGGCATCGGCCTGGCGACGGCGCGCACCTTTCTGGAGCGTGGGGCGGCGGTCGTGATGACCGATCTCCGCGACACGGACGAGCGCCGCCGCCTCGCCGACGGACGCCCGGTGCGCTGGGCTGTGCTCGACGTCACCGACGCGGAGCAGTGGAGCGGGGCGCTCGCCGCGGCGAAGTCGTCGTTCGGGGGGCTGGACGTGCTGGTCAATTGCGCAGGGGTCACGGGCATCGCCGCCCCGCAGGACCCGGAGCAGATCGCGCTCGACGCCTGGCGGCGCGTCCACGCCGTGAACGTGGACGGCGCGCTGCTCGGATGCCGGGCCGCGCTGCCGCTGCTGGCTGCGCGGTCGAGCGCGGCGATCGTGAACGTCTCGTCCTATGCCGCCCGCATCGGAATTCCGGGCGCCTGCGCCTACGCCGCCAGCAAGGCGGCCTTGTGCAGCCTGTCGCGGTCGCTGGCGCTGCACTGTGCGGAGCGGGGGTATCCGGTGCGGGTGAACTGCGTGCTGCCGGGCGCGATTCGCACGCCCATGTGGGACCTTTTCCTCGGGCAGGGGCCGCTGCGCGAGGAGCGCGAGGCGCGGATCGTGTCTGGAGTTCCGTTGGGGCGCTTCGGGCAGCCGCACGAGGTGGCCGCCGCGATCGCGTTCCTGGCCTCGGACGAGGCCGGCTTCATCACCGGTGCCGAGCTGATGATCGACGGCGGGCAGTCGGCACGAGGGTAGCGCTGCGACGCGCTGCCGTGCGATCCGGAGAAGTGATTCAGCCACCAGGACATCCGTATTCCCGGATCGGCCGGGGTCGCGCGATGAATCGAGCCCATCCGGAGGACCCTCTCGCGGCTGCCTTCCTGGACACCGGCCGATCCCGCTGCTCGTCCCCGGCGCTTCGTGTACGGTCGCAATCGAAACGAGGCGCCGGCTACAATCGCGGTCATGAGCAGGACGACCTCACAGCGCGACCCGCGCATCGACGCCTACATCGCCCGGTCCGCCGACTTCGCCCGGCCGATCCTGACTTACCTGCGCCAGGTCGTCAGCGAAGGCTGCCCCGAGGCCGTCGAAACGCTGAAGTGGCGCTCGCCCTCATGGGAATACAAGGGGCTCTTGTGCGGCATGGCGGCCTTCAAGCAGCACTGCACGTTCGGGTTCTGGAAACACAGCCTGGTGGTGCCCGACCCGCCGCCGGCCGGGGCGACGTCCGCAAGCGGCCACTCGAAGTCCGACGAGGCCATGGGCCAGTTCGGGCGCATTACCGCGATTTCCGACCTGCCGTCCAGGAAGGTCCTGCTCGGCTACGTCCGCAAGGCGGCGAAGCTGAACGAGGAAGGCGTGAAGGTCGTGCGGCCCAAGCGCAAGCCCACCAGGCCGCTGCCCGTGCCGGCGGACCTGGCCGCTGCGCTCAAGAGGAGCAGGCCGGCGGCCGAGCACTTCGCGCAGTTCAGCCCGTCCAAGCGCAAGGACTACATCGAGTGGCTCACCCAGGCCAGGACCGACGAAACGCGCCAGCGGCGATTGGCGACCGCCATCGCGTGGATCGCGGAAGGCAAGTCGCGCAACTGGAAATACGAGCGCTGCTGAGGGCGCAATTCCGCACCCTCCCGGCCCTCTGCGGGGGCCCTTCCGCGGACCGCAACTGGCGGCCGGTACGACCGCGTCCAAGCCTTGCATGACGGCGACGTCGCGGCGCTGAGCGCCGGCCTGCACCAGATCGTTCGGAGACGAAACCCGAAGCTGCTCGAACCGATCTCGCAGCTCTCGTTGCGCCGCGAGCCGGGCATGGAGACGCTTCCCATGAAGCGACTCAAGCGGCTGAAGGCGACGCACGCACCCTCGCCGCCGGGCGACTGGCTGGCGGTGCGCTGGCACGAGCTGGACGAGGTGCTGAAGGAAGTCTTCGGTCTGCAATGACGAGTGGGGCGGACGTGATACAATCCCTGTGCCCAGGGGCGGCCCGCACGCGGCGGGCATGAGATCGGAGGCGCGATCGGCCGCCGAGACCCGTTGAACCTGATCAGCGACGAGCTTGCTCGGAGCGGCCGGCTGGCGAGCGGTCCCCGACGAGCCGCCTGCGTAGGGAGTCCAGCATGACGCCGGCCGGCGCCGATCCCGCGTTCCAAATCGACCGCTCCTGCGACATCCTCGAACGAACGCCGCGCGTCCTGCGCGCCTGGCTCGCCGGGCTGGGCTCGTTCTGGACGCACGGCGACTACGGCCCGGACACGTTCTGCCCCTACGACGTGGTCGGCCATCTCATCCACGGCGAGAAGATCGACTGGATCGCCCGGACGCGCATCATCCTCGAGCACGGCCCGGCGCGGCCGTTCGACCGCTACGACCGCTACGCGATGTTTGAGGACAGCCGCGGCAAGTCGATCGACGAGCTACTCGCCGAATTCGAGCGCCTGCGGGCGGCGAATCTCGCCGCGCTGCGCGAACTGCATCTGACGCCTGAGCAGCTCGCGGCGCGCGGCACGCACCCGATGCTGGGTGAAGTCACGCTCTCGCAACTGCTGGCGACCTGGGTTGCGCACGACCTGAACCACCTGGCCCAGATCGCCAAAGCGATGGCGACGCAGTACGAGGATGCCGTCGGCCCGTGGCGGCAGTATCTGGGCATCCTGAAATCGCCGGTGACGCGGATGGACGCGGAAGGGGCGGAGCGTAGGCGGCGGGCTCGGGCCGGGACCCGCCACGAGCAAGGGGACGCGGTCGAAATCCAGGCTTCCGAATGAGTCCGAACGCAGTGATGGCAGGCGCGCGGCAGCGGAAACGCCTGCACGCATTGGAGAAACCCATGACCCAGCTCGAATCCGCACGCATGGGCGTCATCACGCCCGAGATGATCCGCGTCGCCGTCCGCGAAAACGTCACGCCCGAGTTCGTCCGCGACGGCGTCGCGCGCGGGGCGATCGTGATCCCGGCGAACGTGCGACACCTGGCCGGCAGCGGTGGGGGCGCTCCGAAGGGCCCCGGAGTCAGCGAACCGGGACCCGGACACGGGCTGCGGGCATCGCTCGCCGGGGAAAAGGAAGCACGCGCGGGCGGCAACGGAGCAGCGCGGGTCGGCCCCCGTACCCCGTTTCCCGTTCCCTCTCCCGTCGGCCACCCGACCGCGACACCCGACGCGGCGCATTGGGTCAACCAGACCGTCGCCCAGCGCCGCGTCTGGCTCGACGACCCGAATCACTGCCGTGGCGAAACGGCCCCCAAGCGGCTCGACCCCACCGGCATCGGCCGCAGCATCACCACCAAGATCAACGCCAACCAGGGCGCCAGCCCGGTCAGCAGCGACACGCGCGAGGAACTCGTCAAGCTGCGCCACGCCGTCGCCTACGGCGCGGACACGGTCATGGACCTGTCCACCGGCGGCAAGCTGGACGAATGCCGGCAGGCGATCATCGACCACAGCGTCGTCCCCGTCGGCACCGTCCCCATCTACAGCATGATCATCGGCCGCCGCCTCGAAGACCTCCGCTACGACGACATCCTGCGCGAGGTCGAGCACCAGGCTCAGCAGGGGGTGGACTACTTCACCATCCACGCCGGCATCCTGAAAGAGCACCTCCCGCTCATCCGCGGACGCATCACCGGCCTGGTCAGCCGCGGCGGAAGCCTGCTGGCCAAGTGGATGATCCACCACAACAAGCAGAACCCGATGTACGACATGTTCGACGAAATCTCCGCCATCATGCGGCAGTACGATGTCACGTACTCGCTCGGCGACGGCGTGCGTCCCGGGTGCCTGGCCGACGCCAGCGATCCCGCCCAGATCGCCGAGCTGCACGTACTGGGGGAGTTGGTGCAGCGGGCCCGCGCGGCCGGCGTGCAGGTCATGGTCGAGGGGCCGGGCCACGTGCCGCTGAACGAGATCGCCTGGAACATGGAGCACCAGCGGACGGTCTGCGACGACGCCCCGTTCTACGTGCTCGGCCCGCTCGTCACCGACGTCTTCCCCGGCTACGACCACATCACCTCCGCCATCGGCGCCACCGAGGCCGCCCGGGCCGGAGCGGCGATGTTGTGCTACGTCACGCCGAAGGAGCACGTGGGGTTGCCCAAGGCCGAAGACGTCAAGGCCGGCTGCATCGCCTACAAGATCGCCGC
>CAYNYG010000070.1:0-8321 GCA_964401365.1 uncultured Planctomycetales bacterium
CGCTCCGCGCCGGCCGCGCGCTCGCCCCGCTCGGCGCGCGACTGCTCGCGGAAGCGCGCCACGATCGCCTCGCGGCTGGCGCGCTCGACGCCGCCGACACCCTCGCCGGGCGAAGGCGCGTCCGCGCCGGGAGCGGCATCATCGGAGGCCGGCTGCGACGCCGATCGTTCGGACGTCTCGCGCAGCGGCCACCAGCCGGTCGTGGCCAGCGTGACGATGCCGCGCTGCGAGTAAAGCCAGGCGTACAGTGCGCCGTTGGGCCGCGCGCCGGGTCCGCCGCTCATCCCGGTCGCTTTCTTGAAGCGCTCACTCAGGTAGTCGTAGAGGGCGAAATCGTCCGGGTGCAGATCGCGGTAGGACTGCCCATCGGGCCCGCGCTCCTTTTCCTTGGGCACGCGCACGATGTTGTCATGGCGACCGAAGACGACTGCGGCGGCGATGGTCGGATGCGCGACCACAAAGTCCGCGATGGCGCGCGTCTCGGACTCGGAGAGCTGGTACAACCCGATGCCCGGCGTCCCGGCCTCGTACAGGTGCGGCCAATTCCGGTCGTGGTCCACGCCGCCCGGGCCGTCCTCGTTGATCTCCCCGTCACCATCGTTGTCGCGGCCTTCGAGCAGGAGCTTGTAGACGCCTCGCTCACCCTTGCCGCGGTCGGCGCGTTTCATCAGGAGCGGGAGCTCGGGATCGACCATCCACTCACCGGCCGGGTCCGGCACGCGCATCACGGAGATGACACCGTCACCGTCGAGGTCATCCGGGCCGTCCTCGTCAGTGGCCAGGTCACGGTCGTCGTCGACGCCGCGCGGGCTGAGCCGCGAATCCGTGGCGACGCGGGCGAACACCTGCTCGATGCCGTCGGGATTGGCGCGGGGTATGACGTAGAGCGTGCGGGCCGCCAGGAGCTTGGCGGCTCGACCGTCGGGCGCGTCCGCGGCATCGCGGAGCAATCGTTGCGCCGTGGCCAGTGCCAGCTCGCTGCTGCCGGGGTGCTCGGCGTCGATCCCTCCCACGATCAGGATCGCCTGCCGGTAGTCGGCGGGCATCTCGCCCGGGGCCGCGAGCTGGACCACGATCACCTTGCGCCGCTCCGGCGTGTCGGCGATGGCCGACAGCGTCGCGATGCCGTTCGAGCCGGCGGCCAGCTCCTCCAGCGCCGCGACCAGCGCCTCGTAGGTGTGATAGCCGGCGATCGGACCGCCCGGCGGGCGCGTCGGCCGGACACCCGCATCTTGCGCGCGGACCGAAGCCGAAGCATGGGCGAGGGCAAGCAGCAGTGCGAGGCGAATGTACACGAGGTGGCTCCACAGGTGATCGCGGATCGCGCGTCCGCACTGGCCCGCAGCGCGGGAAGCGGGGATTGTAAGGCCAGCCGGCGGAAGCGATACAGCCGGCTGCCCCGGCGCCGGCCGGCGGTTGTCGCGCCGGCGCGCACCCGATATGGTGGCGCGCGTGAAGGTCCACGTCCGCTACGAACGCGCCTTCCAGCACTATCTGACCCTTCGCCGCATCACGCACGTCGTCGTCAATGAGGCGAAGAAGGCCAGCTTCCGCGACGCGCGGCTCAAGAGTTTCGATTTTCTGGTCTATTCATCCCGCGAGTTGCACTGGCTGATCGACATCAAGGGCCGTCGCTGGGCGGCGCGTCCGCCGGGCCGACAGGCGCGCTGGGAGAACTGGGTAACGCTCGACGACCTGGACGGCCTGACCCAATGGCAGCAGGTTTTCGGCGAAGGGTACCGAGCGCTGCTGGTGTTCGCGTACGCGATCGACGCGGAAGACACCCCGCCGGCCGAGATCGTGCACGATTTCGACGGCACGCGCTTCGCTTTCGCCGGCATCCCCATGGACGAGTACCGCGCCCACGCGCGCCTGCGCTCGCCCAAGTGGGGCACGGTCTGCATGCCGCGGCGCGAGTTCGCCGACGCGGTCCGGCCGATCGCGGACTGGCTTTAGGCGCTCCTGGCCGCTCGCGGCTCCCGCGCGGTTTCCCGCGCCCGGGGGCGGAGGATCCATCGGCCCGCCACTCGGCCCACGGAATGGCCGAATTCGCGCGAACGGCGCGGTTCTTGCTTGGACTCCCCAGGTTAACTCCTCCCCTCTCTTTCTGGAGACTGAGCATGCTTCCACGTCACCGGATCGCTCTCGCCGTCGCGTGCCTGTGCCTGCGCCCCGCCGCCGGCGGCGACCTCGGCCAACTCGTCGCCAGCCAGGTGAGCGTCGATCAGTACCGCTTCTATCTGGACGACCGCCTCTACACGCACTTCGGCGACAACCGCGGCCGCTTCGGCCCTGAGCACGACCCCGCCCGGCAGAACATCGTGGACGAGCTGGTCGCAAGCGGGCTGAGCGTCGAACTCCATCCGTTCACGTACGACGGAACGACGTACTACAACGTGGTCGGCACGCTGCCCGGATTCCGGTATCCCGACGAGCAGTTCATCGTCGGCGCTCACTTCGACTCCGCGAACACCCCCGGCGCCGACGACAACGCCTCCGGCGTGGCGGGCGTGCTGGAGCTGGCGCGCGTACTGTCGGCGTGCCGCACCGAACGCACGGTCAAGTTCATCGCGTTCGACATCGAGGAACTGGGCCTCTACGGAAGCTTCGCCTATGCGCAGGACCACGCCGCCGACGACATCCGCGGCATGATCTCCATGGACATGATCGCCCACGACGTGGGGACCTACACGTGCGAGATCTACGGGGGCGGCGCGTCGACCGCCTGGGGAGACGCCCTGGCGGCGGCGGTCGACGAGTATGGCGGAGCCCTCACCGCGGTGCGATACGACAGCATGTGCGCCAGCGACGACTGCCCCTTCCGGTATAGCGGATTTCAGGCGTGCCTGCTGATCGAAGGCAATCCGTTCATCAACCCGTGCTACCACCAGCCGTGCGACTCGGTGGACCAGCCGGGCTACATCTCCTATTCCTACGCCGCCGATCTGACCCGCTCCGTGGCGGGCTTTCTGGCCGAGCAGGCCGTCGCGCGCTTCCCGGGCGACCTGAACTGCGACGGATCGGTCAACGGCGGTGACATCGGCCCCTTCGTGCTGGCTCTCAGCGACCCGCAGGCGTACGCCAGCCAGTTCCCGGCGTGCAACGCCCTTCTGGCCGACACCAACGGCGACGGTTCCGTCAACGGTCAGGACATCGGCGGGTTTGTGGAGCTGCTGGGCGGGTGACCGGCGTCACGGGAGCGGATCGCGGCGCGCCGTGGCCGGCGGACGCGCGTCTCATCGCGCCGCCGCCAGCGCAAGCTGCGCGCTGCGCATTTCCTCCGCCGCCGGCGGCCGCCCGGTCTGCATCATCGTCCGAAAGCAATCGAACAGGTACGAGGCGTCGTGCGGACCGGGGCCGGCCTCCGGATGGTACTGCACCGCCAGCAGCGGCAGCTCCGCGTGGCGGAAGCCCTCGTTCGTGCCGTCGTACAGATTGACGTGCGTCGGCTCCAGCC
Source organism: uncultured Planctomycetales bacterium (assembly GCA_964401365.1). Classification (GTDB taxonomy): domain Bacteria; phylum Planctomycetota; class Phycisphaerae; order UBA1845; family Fen-1342; genus CAYNYG01. The sequence continues at coordinate 3,458 of CAYNYG010000070.1, forward strand.
CCGCCTCCGCGAGCGACTCGGTGTGCACGGCGAACCCGTGATTCTGCGACGTGATCTCGATCCGCCCCGTGAGGAGGTTCTGCACCGGGTGGTTCGCCCCGTGATGTCCGAACTTCAGCTTGTACGTCCGCGCCCCCAGCGCCAGCGCCAGAATCTGGTGACCCAGGCAAATGCCGAAGATCGGAACGCGCCCCGCCAGCTCGCGCAGCGCCGCCTGCAAGTACACCACCGCCGCCGGATCGCCCGGTCCGTTGCTGGCGAATACCCCGTCCGGGCGCAGCGCCAGCACGTCTGCGGCGGGCGTGTCAGCGGGGACGATGGTCACGCGGCATCGAACGTCGACCAGGTGGCGCAGGATGGTGCGCTTCATGCCGCAGTCGAACGCGACCACGTGAAGCTCACCCGCGGCGGCGCGGCGGCGCGGCGCGTCGAACTCCGACTCGAAGCCGCGCGTCCACTCGCGGCGCTCGGGCGGCGGCACGCGGCGCACCAGGTCTTGCCCGGACATCTCCGGCAGCGCCGCCGCCATCGCCACCAGTTCGCGTTCCGGCGTGCCGTCGGTCGAGAGCACGCCGTTGATCGCCCCGCTCAGGCGCAGGCGGCGCGTCAGGGCGCGCGTGTCGATCCCGCTGATGCCGGGCGCGCCGGCCGCCTCCATCGCACGCTGAAGCGAGTCCTGTCGGCGCACGCCGGACGCGAAGGCCGAGACCTCGCGCACCACGAGCCCCTCGGCGAAGACCCGCGGGGACTCGTCGTCCTCCGGGTTGACGCCGTAGTTGCCCTGCTGCACGGCGGTCATGCACACGATCTGGCCCAGGTAGGACGGGTCCGTCAGGATTTCCTGATACCCGGTGTGAGCCGTGTTGAAGACCACCTCCCCGCCGCGCGTGGTGCGGGCGCCGAAGGCTTCGCCTTCGAAGATCGTTCCGTCAGCCAACGCGAGCAGGGCCGTCATGGGAACGGCATGGTAACGCGGCGGGGTATGCGGCACAGCCGCCCGCATCCGCGCTGAGAAGAACGTCCGGAGGCGCGTGGCACGACAGCGACGGCGCGCGTCCGGTCACCGTCCGGCCGCGGCCGGCATCGCGGGCGCGGGCGCCGGGGCCGGGGCCGGTTTGGCTGCCGCGGGGGCGGCTGCCTCGATCCGCAGCGCCGCGGTCGGATTCAGGCGACACAGCCGGGCAAACACGTCGGCGCGGCGCCGGACGTCGTCGGGCGTCGGCCGCGGGCGGTTCTTGACGTGGCAGTCATAGAGCAACATGAGCGTCTCGGCCGCCAGGGCGGGCTCCCACTCCTCCAGGCGGTAATGCGGGAAAAGCGCTTCCAACCCGTCGAGGATTGACTCGGCCACCGTGGGCTTGTTCATGTCCATGCAGAACCTGGCGAGGGCAAGCTGCGCGCGAAACTGGTCGCGTCGCGCGGCCGAGCCATCGACTTCCGCCCCGAGGCGGGCCACGGCCTCCACCGGCTTGGCATCCCCGAGCAGCTTGCGCGCCTCGCTGACAGCGCTGCTGATCTTGTCGGCGGCCGTCGCAGGACCACTGCCCGCGCCGCCGCCGATCTCCGCCCGCGCGTCGGCGAGCCAGGCCCGGGTTGCGCCGTCGGCGAAGGGCTTGCCGTCCTTGAACGACAGGTCGAAGATGCCCGGGAGCCGGGACTGAAGCGCGACGGTCTCGAAGATGACGGCCATCTTGGCCGCCTGGTACGCCGGTCCGAGCCCGCCCAGCGCCAGCGCCACGAAGCGCTGCAAGTCGAGCCACAGCGGCGTAATGAGGAACTGCGCTTCGGCGGCGGTGAGCAGCGCCTGCCAGTCACCCGCCGTCGCCTGCGCCTCGATCGCCGTCCGCGTCGGCGCGGCGATGCCGGGGATCATCTTGTCCTTGGGAAGGTCCAGCCCACCGAAATACGCGATCCGCGCCAAACGGTAGGCGCGGGCGTCCTTCGAATCCTGCGCCATCAGGTAGCGCGCGATCGCCTTGAGCTGCTCGACCGCTGCGGCCGGCGTGTTGAACGTCGCAGGTCCCGCCGCGCCCGCCGCGCGCGGACCGCCACCCTCGTCGCCCGCCCCTTCCGCTCCGGCCGGTGCAGCCGCCGGCGCCGGCTTGTCCTCCACCAGGGGCCCCACCTTGGACTGCATGGCCTTGAATGCGCGCACGAACGGGCCGGTGTTGGGCGTGTCGGTCGTGATCGAGCTGAATTTCTCCTGCACCACCTTGGCCCACTCGTCCGCCTTCGCCGCCGCCAGGTGCACCGCCTCCTTCTCCGCGGCGCGCGGCTCCTTCCGGCACGCGCCACCCTTGATCTCGATCTGCGGCAGGATGCGATCGATGAAGAAACCGACCGCGTTCAAGCGCGGCGCCGGGGGCTTGAGCTTCGGAAAGCACGAGTCCCAGAAGTTCTTCAGGAACTCCGTGTAAGCCTCGAGGACCGCCGGGAGGCGCTTCCAGCCGTCGCGCTCGAACGTCCCCAGTGCGTAGTACGTCATCACCAGCAGGTCTTTCGACTTGTTCTTCAGCAGCGCCGCCCCCATCGACACAACGACGTCCCACTCGACTTCCTTGCCCTCGATCGAACCAATCCGGTCGATCTGCGCCGATAACTGCGTGAACTCGTCTTCGTACCGGCATGAGTCCCCGGCCGGGGCGTCCGCCCGGATCGGGTCCTTCCCCAGCGCGATAATCTCCGCATCCTGGGCATCTGGCACGATCACTCTCCTTCGGAGTCCCGGTTTCGCCGGGGATGAACGGCCGCGACCGCGTCTCCGCGCCGACGCCGCGAAGTGTGCCGCCTGTCGGCCCGGACGGCAAGGGTAGCCGCCGTCCGCGCGCCGCGATCAGCGCGCCGCCCGGACCGGACGATCTCTCTACCAGGCCGCACGTGCGTGGCCACGACCCGGTACGATCTGCGCCCGGAGAGACCATGGCCAGGATTCTCAGCGTCTGCGGCACGCGCCCGAACTTCATGAAGATCGCGGCCCTGTCGCGCGCATTTGCCGCGCACCCGGCGCTGCGCTCGTACCTGGTCCACACCGGCCAGCACTATGACGAGGCCATGAACCAGCGCTTCTTCGACGAGCTGGAGATCCCGCGCCCCGACGTGAACCTCGAGGTCGGCAGCGGATCGCAGGCGTGGCAGACGGCCGAGATCATGCAGCGCATCGAGCCCGTGATCCTGGAGCAGCGGCCTGCCGCCGTGCTGGTGGTGGGTGACGTGAATTCGACCATGGCCGCCGCGCTGGTCGCGGTGAAGCTGCACGTCCCGGTGATTCACGTCGAGGCCGGACTGCGCAGCAGCGATCGCCGCATGCCCGAGGAAATCAACCGACTGGTCACCGACGCCATCAGCGACTACCTGTTCGTCTCCGAGCCGTCGGGCGTGCGGAACCTGAAGCGCGAGGGGGTCGACGCGGCCAAGATCCACTTCGTCGGGAACGTCATGATCGACACGCTCCGCGCTCACCAGCGCCTGGCGGAGAAGTCCGACGTGCTCGATCGCCTGGGCCTGAGGCCGCGCGAGTACGCGGCCATGACCATGCACCGGCCCGACAACGTGGACGACCCGGAGCGGTTCGGGCGGCTGTGCGACGTGCTGGAGCGCGTGCAGCGCACCCACGCGATCGTGTTCCCCGTCCATCCGCGGACGAAGGCCAACCTGGAGCGCAGCGGGCTCGGCGCGCGTCTGGCGGGGCTGCCGCGCGTCCGACTGGTGGACCCGCTGGGATACCTGGACTTCCTGAAGCTGATGAGCTGCGCGGGGTTCGTGATGACCGACTCGGGCGGCGTGCAGGAGGAGACGACCGCATTGGGCGTCCCCTGCCTGACGCTGCGCGACAACACCGAGCGCCCGGTGACGGTGGACGAAGGGACCAACCAGCTCGTGGGGATGGACCCGGCGCGGATCCTGGCCGGCTACGAGCGGATCCTCGCCGCCGGGCGCAGCGGCGCATCGGCCGACCCGCGCATGCCGGAGCTGTGGGACGGCCGCGCCGCGGCGCGAATCGCCGACATCCTGGTGCGCGAGCTCGCATGACGCGCGCGCCCCGTTCCGAGATTGACCGATAATTGTAATTCCGCCCGTGCGGGTTCTCGGGCATACTTCCGGGCATGCGTCCCGCGCTCAGACCCGCCCGGCCTCGTCGTGGCACCGCCTCCGGGCTCCGCTCGCCGTGATCGACCCCCAGGAGTCCGCATGCCCGACGCCATCGTGCTCGAAGATGTGACGAAGAGATACGGCTCGGTCACGGCCGTCGATCGGTTGAGCGTCCGGCTCGGCGCAGGCGAAGTGCTGGGGTTCCTCGGTCCCAACGGCGCGGGCAAGACCACCACGATCCGCATGGTGATGAGCATCATCCACCCCGACGGCGGGCGGATCACCGTCCTGGATCATCCCGACGCAGCGCAGGTCAAGGACCGCATCGGCTATCTCCCCGAGGAGCGCGGGCTCTATTCGAAGATGCGCGTCCAGTCGCTGCTGGAGTTCTTCGGCCGGCTCAAAGGCTGCGACGGAAGTTCGCTGCGGACCCGCATCGACGAGCTGCTGGAGACGGTCGGACTGGGAGCTTGGCGCAACAAGCGGGTCGAGGCGCTCTCCAAGGGCATGCAGCAGAAGCTCCAGTTCGTCACCGCCATCCTGCACGACCCCGAGCTGGTCATCCTCGACGAGCCGTTCAGCGGGCTCGACCCCCTCAACCGCGAGATGCTCGAATCCATCATGATCTCGCTCAAGCGCCGCGGGCGCAGCGTCGTGTTCTCGACGCACCAGATGGAATACGCCGAGCGGCTCTGCGACCGCATCCTGCTGATCACCCGCGGGCGCAAGCTCATCGAGGGCTCCCTGTCGGAAGTCCGCGGCCACTTCGCGTCAC
>CAYNYG010000071.1:0-5408 GCA_964401365.1 uncultured Planctomycetales bacterium
GCGCAGGGTCTTGTGGGTGGTGCTGGTGACGAAATCGGCGCAGGGAACGGGGGAGGGGTGCAGCCCGACGGCGACCATTCCGGCGATGTGTGCGATGTCGGCCATCTGCCGCGCGCCGACTTGGCGCGCGATCTCGTCGAACGCGGCGAAGTCGATGGTGCGCGGGTAGGCGGATGCGCCGGTGATGATCAGCCGCGGCTTGTGCTCGCGTGCCAGGCGTGCGACCTCGGCCATGTCGAAGCGCTCGGAGGCGCGATCGACGCCGTAGTGGACGATGCGGTAGGCGACGCCGCTGAAGTTGAGCTTCATGCCGTGCGTCAGGTGCCCGCCGTGGGCGAGGTCGAGGGAGAGGATGGTGTCTCCGGGCTGGAGGACGGCGAGCTGCACGGCCATGTTGGCCTGCGCGCCGGAGTGGGGCTGGACGTTGGCGTGCTCGGCACCGAAGAGCAGCTTCACGCGATCGCGTGCCAGGCTTTCGACCGCGTCCATGTTGGCGCACCCGCCGTAATAGCGTTTGCCGGGATAGCCTTCGGCGTACTTATGGGCGAAGACCGACCCGGTCGCCATGCGCACGGCCGCCGAGGTGTGATTCTCGCTGGCGATAAGTTCGAGGGTGTTCTGCTGGCGTTCGATTTCGCGGCGCAGCGCGTCGGCGACCTCGGGGTCCGACTCCCGCAGCGTGCGCGACAGCTCGACGTTGGGCACGGATGGTCCTCCTCTCGGCGGGTGCGGGCACATTTCGCCCGGCGCGGGCGTCAGGAGCCGGGCTGGCTTGCGGCGCGGTTCTCATTGCGCGCCGCGGCGTAGTCGCGCAGTGCGTCGAGCACCTCGCGTTCCAGCCGCGCGTCGCGCCGCACGCGGACCCACGCCGCCTGCTGGCGCTCGGTGATGGCCGCGTCGCGGTCCATGGGCGTCTCGGCGGGTGAGTCGGTCAGGCGCGAAGAGGGCGGCCCGGCCGGGGAGCGCCCCGCCTCGCGACGTTCGATGTCAACGCGAACCTCGGCGGCCGCGGCGCCGTCGCGCGGCCGGAAGCGCAGCGTGGCGCTGCGGCGCAGGGTGCCGCGCGCCCCGAGATACTCGCGCGCGGACCCGCCGGCCTCGCCCGCGGCGCGGAACACCTCCGGAGGCGCGGTGATGGTCCAGTTGGGGCGGTCGAGGACGATGCGGCCGAACTGCTCGCGCATGATGGGAACGGCGGCGTCGAAGGCCTGGTCGAGGGGCAGCGCGATGGCGCGCGACTGGTAGGCGGTGGAGGCGATCCCGCCGGGCGCCGTGCAGCCCCCGGCAAGCAGCAGTGCGGCCAGGCTTGTGCCTGCCAGGAAGCCGCACCGAAACGGGCACGTCATTTGGGATCCTCGTTGACGATCGGTCGAGGCCGATCCAGCTCGAGTACGGGCGCCGCACCGCGCCGCGACGCACGTCGGTCGTCCCGCAGCGCCGGGCGCTGCGGAATGTCGCCCGGGAGCCGCGGCGGCGGCAGCGGTCGCTGGCCGGACAGAATAGCCGGAAACGACTGGATGAACGACCCGGGGGGCGCCAACCGCGCTGCACGGCGCAGGTGCTCGAGCCCGCTGTCGCGATGGCCCGAGTGGTACTCGATGTAGCCCAGCAGGAAGCGGAGCGTGGCGTCGTCGCGGGCTTCGAGGCGGCGGGTGATGTCGGCGCGGCGGATATCGATGGTCTCTCCGCCCATGAACGCCTCCAGATCGACGCTGAGGCGCGTCAGTTCCGGATAGCGCTCCAGTCCCTGCACCAGACTGGCGGCCGCCGTCAGGTAGTCCCCAGCGGCGAGCAGGGCGTGCGCGCGGCCGACGAGCGGGAGCGGATTGGCCGGGTCGACCACGCGAGCCTTGTCGTACTCTGCGGAGGCCTTGAGGAAATCCCCGGCGTGCAGGTAGGTCTCGGCGTCGGACAGGATGTGGTTAACGGAGGATTCCCCGCGGCCGACGAACGAGTGAATCGGCGCGCTGAGCAGGCTTTGCAGGACCGCGGTCGGGTCGGCGTTGGCGACGTCGGGGGGCAGAGCGGCGGTGGGATGCTGGGCGGCGATGGACTTCAGGTCGGCAACCCAGGCCGCCTGGGGATCGCGGGCGTAGGCGACGGCCATCTGGATGTCGGAGAACAGGTCGTCGCCCGGCGCGGCGACCGGCGAGGTCGGTGGTGCGAGCGGCAGGGGCGCGGTCGACCCGGGCGCGCCGGCTGGAGTCACGGCCGGTTGCGGCGCGTCCGCGGGCGTTGGCGCGGGGGACATGGCCGGCGCCGCTGCGCCATAGGGTGGCTGCGGCCCGAGCATCGACGCGCGCCGTTCGAGGAGCTGTCCGGCATTGCCTCCGCTGAGCAGCAGGTCGAGCGGTTGGCCCAGGGGCTCGCCCACGAGGAGCGCGGATCCCACTTCGCGGGCGCGCGGATCGACGCGTGTGTCCGGCAGCGGAACCGCCGGCGGGGTCGCCGCCTGGGCGCCGGTCGGCGCCATGGCGCCCGCGGGCGACGGCGCTGCGCCGCCCTCAAACAACGGCGCGCCATCCGGATAGGACGGGACGGCGACCGGAGGCGAGGTCGCGAGGCGGTCCGGAGCCGCGAAACCGGGTTGCGCGGCCGCATCCGGCGGCAGGCCGAGGATTCTGGCGCTGAGCGCATCGCGCGAAACGGCCTCGTCGCGGCCGATCTCGGGCGCCCGGTAGTTGGCGTGGATGCGCGGATCGAGCGGGGACTCGGGCACACCGAAGCTGCGCCCGGTTGGCCCGGTCAGGGCGGAATGGGCGGGAAAGGGCCGCGAGAAGCGGCCTGCGCCTGCGTAGGGCGTGTCCTGAGCGGGGGCGCCGGCCTGGGTGAAGCCGAGATAGCGCGGCGTGAAGACCGACTCGGACGGGTCGAAGTAGGGGCGGTTCAAGAAGCCGCCCGAATCCAGGCCGGGGTCGGCGACGCTGGTGGAGTCGCGGCGGAAGGCGGCGAGCGCCGAGCTGCCGAGCGGCGCGCGGAACGCGGTGGGGGATTGGATGGTCTGAATGCTTTGCAGCGCGAAGCCGCGCCCGACGTTGCCGAAGGCGGCCGCGTTTCCGAAGAGCGGCGAGGCGGGTCGCAGGGCGTTGTAGCCGCCGCTGCCGAGCTGTGGGTTGACGTCGAAGAGGCGTCCGTCCTGCGTAACGGGGCGGCGCCCATAGGTGAATTGCGCGTCGGCGCGAGCCGGGCCCAGCGCAGTGAGAAGGAGTGTGAGGGCGGTCGAGCGAGCGATGGCGGCGAAACGGGGCGTGGCGAGCATGGTGATAGTCGCTCCAGCGCGCAACCTGCGTGCGCAATGATTCTAGTGCGCTGGCGTGAATCGGGGGTCCGGCGTTCGGCCCCAGACGGGGATGAACCGGTTCGGGGCGCACACGCGGCACCTCGTTATCGGCTATCGGTTGACCCTGTCCTGCCGAAAGATTAGAATCAGTTGATTCGGAGCCGCTGGCTCAAAACCGGCGAAGTTCGCTGCGCGACGGATGGTTTCCCCGACTGCAACCTAGTTATTCGAATTGGGCTCGTCGCTGATCGTGGGTGGCCGCGCGTGGTGGGGCGCAACGTGGGTGTTCGTCGCGCCCGGAGTGAACTTGCTCGCGCCGGCCGTCGGCTGCGATCCGGACCATGGGCGGTCCGCCGAGTGTCGCTGGGATGAGTCCGCACCTGTCACCTGATGGAGCCTTGAAAATGAATGGGATAGCACGTTCCCCTGCATGCGCGTTCATCGCGGCCGCGATGCTCGCGCCGCTGGCGGCGACGCCGTGGAGCCGATCGTCGGCAGGCGGGCCGCGGTTTGAAGTGCTGCGCCGCGAAGCGGCGTTCACGGCGTACGCACTGAGCCTTCGCGACGCGTCGCGCGGGGCCTGCGCGCTGTCGCCGGTGGCGTCCGCGTGTTTTGCCGAAGGGACCGACCCCGAGATCATGGCGGCGGTGAACCAGGCGATGCTGCTGGCCGCGGCCCAGGACAACGAGGGCTCGGCGTATCAGTTGGCCAGCCGCTGGTCGGGCACGCAAGGCGCGCCGCGCGAACTGCTGTGGAGCTTTGTGCCGGACGGGCTGACGATCCCCAACGGCATCGGCGAGGGCAGCGCTGCCAGCAGCCTGTTCTCCTCGATGGACTCGAAGTTCTCCAGCCAGGGCGGGCGGGCGACATGGGTCAATCGCTTTCAGCAGTGCTTTGACCGCTGGCAGGAGCTCAGTGGAATCACCTACACGCGCGTCACGTACGACGGTGAGGACTGGGACGACGGCGCCGCGTGGAGCACCGGGACGGGATCGGCGGGGCTGCGCGGCGACATCCGCATCTGCGCCAAGCCGCTCGACGGCGTGAACGGCGTGCTGGCCTATAACTACTACCCGGGGACGAGCGGATCGGCCGGGAACATGGTGCTCGACAAGGACGAGAACTGGGCGAACTCGACGAACCAGCACCGTTTCCTGCGAAACACGGTGATGCATGAGAACGGGCACGGGATCGGACTGGCGCACGAATGCTCGGACAGCGCCGCCTTCCTGATGGAGCCGTATCTGAGCACGAGCTTCGACGGTCCGCGGCACGACGAGATTCGCGCCGTGCAGCGCCACTACGGCGACCCCTACGAGGGCAACAACAACGCGACGAACGCCACCGACCTGGGCACGATCGCTTCGGGCGGATCGGTGGACATCGGCACGCTGCCTTCGCCCCCGACCGGAACGAACCCGGCGAACTCCTCGATCCTCACCATGGACGCCAACGGGGAGTCCGACTGGTTCAAGTTCACGGTCGACAACAGCGGGACCTGCGACGTCACCATCACGCCCGTCGGGTTCACCTACGACGACAACCCGCAGTCGGGCGACGGGAGCTGCCCGTCGGGCAACGACACCAACTCGCTCACCATCGCCGACCTCGCGGTACAGGTCATCTCGACCGACGGCGTGACCGTGCTCGCCGAGGCGTCGTCGAACGGGTCCGGCGTGGCGGAGTCGCTTTCCAACGTCACGCTGGCGTCGGCGGGCACGTACTTCGTCAAGGTCTACGAGTCCAATTCGCCGACCCAGTCGCAGATGTACACCTTCCACGTCGACGTTTCGTCGTCGTGCGTCGCGCCGTCCATCACGCAGCACCCGGCCAGCCAGGCCAAGTGCGTCGGGCAGTCGGTCACGTTCACCGTCACCGCCAGCGGCACGGCGCCGCTCAGCTACCAGTGGCGCAAGAACGGGTCCAACATCGGCGGCGCGACCAGCAGCAGCTACACCATCGCCTCGGTGCAGACCAGCGACGCCGCCAACTACGACGTCGTCGTCACCAACACCTGCGGCTCGATCGACAGCAACGACGCGACGCTGACGGTCAACACCGCCCCGTCGATCTCGCAGCACCCGGCCAGCCAGGCCAAGTGCGTCGGGCAGTCGGTCACGTTCACCGT
>CAYNYG010000071.1:5508-8062 GCA_964401365.1 uncultured Planctomycetales bacterium
CTCGATCGACAGCAACGACGCGACGCTGACGGTCAACACCGCCCCGTCGATCTCGACGCACCCGGTGAGCCAGGTCGTGAACGTCGGCGACCCGGTCACGTTCACCGTCGTGGCCAGCGGAACCGCGCCGCTCAGCTACCAGTGGCGCAAGAACGGGACGAACATCGGCGGCGCGACCGGGTCGTCCTACGACATCGCCTCAGCCGCCCCCGGCGACGCCGGAACGTATGACGTGGTCGTCACGAACTCGTGCGGTTCGGTCGACAGCAATGACGCGACGCTGACCGTCAACGGCGGCGGCGGGTGCGAACCGTGCGACACGAACTGCGACGGGTCGATCAACGGCCAGGACATCGCCGGCTTCATCGACGCGCTGAGCGGCAACCCGAGCCCGTGCTCGGCCTGCAACAGCGACGCCAACGGCGACGGGTCGATCAACGGCCAGGACATCGGCGCGTTCATCGCGTGCCTGTCCCCGTGAGAGCGGACTGAGCGTCGGCGGCGACGAAGTCGAGCCGCGCGACGAGCCTGATTCGCGGACCAGCGGCCGGCGATCTCACGCGGATCGCCGGCCGCACTGCAATCCGCCGTGCCGAGCTTCTTAGGCAGCCGGGCGGCCTGATCGGGTCTGCGCGAGATCCGATCGCAGCGCGGTCATAGGCGCGATCCGCGTTCGGCGATACGATCTTGCGATGATCGGCCGCGCGCCGCAGGCCGCGCGTCGCGGCGAATGCCCGCTGGAGGTCCCGCCTTGGCCACCGTTCATATTGACCGCCTGCTGGAAACGGTGATCCGCGTCGGCGGATCGGACATTCACATTCACTGCGGGCGGCCGCCGGTTCTGCGCGTGCACGGACGGTTGCGCTCGTTGGAAACCAAGGTGCTGGAGCCGGACGACACGGTGGCGCTGATGAAGTCGGTGACGCCGGAGCGCAACCAGCAGGAGTTGCAGGAGGAAGGTGGGACGGACTTTGGGTTTGCGTTCGGGGACGCGGGGCGATTCCGCGTGTCGGTGTTCCGGCAGAAGGGCAACATCTCGATGGTGCTGCGTCTGATCCCGTCGAAGTTGCTGAGCTTCGAGCAGATCGGGCTGCCGGCGATCGTGAAGGCGCTGTGCCGACGCCCGCGCGGGCTGTTCCTGGTGACGGGTCCGACCGGGTCGGGCAAGACGACGACCCTGGCGACGATGATCGACTACATCAACATGAACTTCGACCGGCACATCATCACGGTCGAGGACCCGATCGAGTACTACCACCAGCATAAGAAGTCGTGCATCTCGCAGCGCGAGGTGGGCATCGACGTGCCGAGCTTCGCCGAGGCGCTGCGCCGTTCGCTGCGCATGGACCCGGACGTGATCCTGGTGGGCGAGATGCGCGACCTGGAAACGATGGAAGCCGCCATCCGCGCCGCCGAGACGGGGCACCTGGTCTTCGCCACGCTGCACACGACCGGCGCGCAGGGCACGATCAACCGCATCATCGACGCGTTTCCGGTGGACCAGCAGGAGCAGATCCGCGTGCAGCTCAGCACGACGCTGATCGCGGTGCTGTCGCAGGCGCTGCTGCCAAAGGTCACGGGCGACGGTCGCGTCGCCGCCTACGAGTTCCTGGTCGTCACGCCGGCGATCGCCAACCTGATCCGCGAGAACAAGACCTACCGCATCGACTCGTCGATCCAGACGGGCAAGAAGTACGGCATGCAGCTCCTCGACGAGCACCTCTGGAAGCTCTACGACGAAGGGACCTGCCCCGGGGACGAATGCCTCGAAAAATCGCGCCACCCGGGCGACTTCCAGGAGAAGATGGAAGCGAAGCTGCGCGGGGTGGCGGGCGCGATCGGACTGGGCGGCAAGAAGCACGACCCGCTGGCGGAAGAGTCGCAGGGCTGACGCGCTCGACGACGCGACCGCCCACCGGGACGCCTGCGCGACGCCCGGACGGTTCGACCCGCTCATTCGCCGCGAACGCGTCAGCCCCCCAGCGGCCGGCTGCGACGCGGCGGCTTGGTTCGGCCTCCTGCACCGGGGCGAGCCATGCCAGCAGGAGCCAGGCATTCACGGCGTCACTCGACGTAGGCTTCGAAGTACGTATAGTATCGGTAGCCGCAATCGGTCCCACCGCCGCATCCGCCGCTGCAATCCGCAAGAGAGAACTCGTCGGAGGGGACGCAGTTCGGATACTCGTTGTCGCACGGTCCCTCGTCAACGCCGCCTTGGTTGTTGCAATACTTCCGCTGCCAGCACGACGTGCACTCCTTGGTGACAAAGTCGACCCCAAGCTATCCGGGGGGGCTGTCAAGGAGAATACGCCATGGCCGCGGTCGGCGCGCACCCAAGCGTGGCTGCGAATCCAGGCGCCGCGCGCTCTGAGCCGTGCCGCACCCGCCGAGGTTCGCAGGCAGGTGCATTCCACGCCGCTTATTCGCCCCGCAGCGATAGTTGCAGCTTCACGTCGAGCACGACGTCGACACTCGCTGGCGCTTCGTGCTCGGATCCATCGTTTGGTCCGAGCACTAAGCGCCAGCGAGTGCCCGAAGCGCAGGCGATGGATCC
>CAYNYG010000072.1:0-6578 GCA_964401365.1 uncultured Planctomycetales bacterium
GTGCCGTCACCGTCGAGATCGGCGATGGCCCATTGGGTGGTGTCGTCGTCGTCGAACGTGTCACTGACCAGGAAGCGCTTGGCCTCGCCGGCGACGGTGCGGCCGGTCAGCTCATTGGTCGCGTTATGCGTGCGCATGTCGTTGGCGGTCGTGCCGCTGTTCTTGTGGTTGGTCGCGCTCCAGTTGCCGACCGAGTCGAGCGTCCAGGATTGCTCCGTGGGCGCGGACCATTCGTCGATCAGGCCGGTGGGCGGCGCGGCGCTGTTGAGGATGCCGCGCTGGTCGGAGGTGAGGCGGTTGAGCCGGTCGTAGGCGTGGAAGCCGGAGCGGCCGGGGTCGTGCAGGGCGCTGGTGTAGGTGCGGTTGCTGTCGCGGTCGTAGCCGTACTTGAACCAGACGGGCGTCGGGGCGGCCGCGGAATCGACGCTCAGCCCGCCGCCGCGTAGCAAAACGCCGGTTCTTCAACGGGCTGCTAACGTCCGGCGTCGTGGGGAAGGGACTTCAGCGGGCATCCGTCGCAGACCGCCCGCGCGCGGCAGTGACGCTTCCCAACCAGCACCAGCAGCGCGTGGTACTCATTGAACAGGCGCGCGTCGGCCGGCAATGCCGCGTGAAACGCGCTGCGAATCTCGTCGTACTGGCGCGCGGGCGAGCGCGAGGCGTGCCCGGCCTCCCAGTAGTGACGCCGCAGCACGCGCCGCGTGTAGGCGTCGACGACAAAGCTGGGCCGAGCGCCGGCGTACAACAGGATCGCGTCGGCGGTCTCGCGGCCCACGCCTGGGATCGCCAGAAGGCGCTGGCGGGCCGCGTCGAGGGGGCCGGACAGAAGCCGCTCCAGCGATCCGCCGGCCTGGTCTTCGAGCGCAGCGACGAACGCCTTGAGCCGGCGCGCCTTGACGCGAAACGTCCCGGCCGGGCGGATGATGCGGGCCAGATCGGATTCGTCCACGTCGTGTAGGCGGCGCCAGTCGATGAGACCGGCATGCTTCATCGCAGCAATCGCGCGCTCGACGTTCCTCCACGACGTGTTCTGCGTCAGGATGGCGCCGATGACAACCTCCGTCGGGCTGTCTGCGGGCCACCAGTGCTGCGGGCCGTAGGCGCGGGCCAGGCGCTCATGGAACCGGCGCAGCCACGCGGGGCGCCAAAGGGGCGTGCGCGTCATGCGCGAGTTGTACCGTGGGGCAACCCGATTGGCGCGGCCCGTGCCCGCTCCACGCGACGAACTCCGCTCCAGCCGCGCTTGAATCCGGCGCGCAAATCGCTTGTATTGCGGTGAACGCCTGGAGCCACCCCCATGAGAGAGTCCGTCCGACCTCGGAGAATCATCGTCGCGGCGCTTGCAGCGGCGTGGCTGCTCGCCTGCGCCGCGTCCCTTGCCGACGACGCCCCGGACGCGGTCATCGAGCGCTGGGAACCGTCGTGGACGTGGAAGGCCGACGGATCGATGGTCTTCGAGGAAACGCGACACGTGCGGCTGATGCACGAGCGCGCGTACGGCGAGTTCGCCGATCCGCGCATCACGTTCCGTCGCGGTGACGACGCACTCGAAGTGCTGACGGCGCGGACGCGCCTGCCCGACGGCTCGACCCTGGACGTGCCGGGCTACTCGCGCAACGAGGTTTCGCCGGGTGCGACGGCCGGCTGGCCGGCGTACGCCGATCTGCGGCAGCACGTGCTGACCATGAGCGGAATCCAGCCGGGGTGCGTGGTCGAGACGGCGTATCGGATCACAAGCCGCCCCGGCTCGCACCCCGCGCTGGTGATCGAGCTTCCGCTGGATCAGCACTACCCGATCCAGGCTGCGACGATCACCCTGACGCTGCCCGATTCGGTCAGGCCGCAAGCCGCACTGCTGAACGTCGAAAAGGACCGGTGCTCCTACTCCGCCAGCGCCGACCCTGGCGCGCGCACGATCGTCCATCGCTGGGCCCTGAAGAACGTGCCGGCGTCGATCGACGAGCCACAAAGCCCGCCGTGGCGTCTGTGGCGCCCGCGTCTGGTCGTCAGCACGCTTCCGGACGAGGCGTGGCAGCGCCAGCGGTTGGCCCGCATCGAGGACGCCGCGGCGCCGGCCGAGCGCGTCGCGGAACTGGCCCGACAATGGACCAGCGCGGCGGCGGTCGAAGAACGCGTGCGCGACCTGCAAGGCAGGCTGGCGGCCACGTTCAATTTCGTGGAGTTCGAACCGGCGTGGCGTCGGCAGCGTGTGCGGCCCGCGGCCGATGTGCTCCGCGACAACTACGGCTTGCCGGAAGAGGCCGCCGCCGGGCTGCTGGCGCTGGCGCGCGCCGCGGGCCTGACGGCCGAGCCGGTGCTGGTTGCCGCGCCGGACCTGGTAGAGTCGGCCACGGCTACGCTCCCGCGGCATGGGTTCGTCGCCGCCGACTATGCGGTAGGCGTCTGGGACGCGGCCGGCGGCGGGCGCAGCTTCTGGCATCCGCGGCACGGACGGATCGGCCCGGACGCCCGCTGGGCGGGCGCCGCGCTGCTGGTCGCGCACGCGGACGGAACGGACGCCGTGCTCTTCGATGCGCCGACGTCGGCGGAGTCCAACGCGCTGGAATTCCGCGGCAAGATCACCCTGTCCGCCGACGGCCGCCACAGTGGGCGCGTCGCACTGTCCGCGACGGGCGCCTTCGCAAGTGCCGAGGCGCTGCGCGCCGCGGCAGCGCAGCGCACGCGGATCGAGGAGCTGCTGCGGCGCGTACTTCCGGACGTCGCGGTCGACAAGTTCACCGTCACGCAGCTTGCGGCCGGACGGTTCGAGGCGGAGGCGGACGTGAGCCTGGCGCGACCTCTGGAGAAGCTGGACGGTGCGTGGCGGCTCGTCACGGCGGGCGAACTGCCGGCAGGGCTTGACGTCCCGATGCCGCTGGCCGACGCGCCGCGGCGGTTGCCCGTGCGCCTCGCGGCAGCGTTCACAGAGGTGGTCGATCTGACGATCGCATGGCCCACGCCGTGGCGGACGCTGGCCGTGCCGCGCGAGTGTCGCCAGTCCGGCGAGTGGGGCGAGGCTGGGCAGCGGGTGACGGCGGGCGCGACGACGTGCCGGGTGGAACGGACGATCCGCGCCGCGCGGCGCGACCTGCCGGCGGGGGAGTTCGTTGCGCTTCGCGCCGCGGTCAACGCGTGTCGAACGGAAGCTGCGCGGACGATCCTGATCCGACCGTAGCGCGTCGGATCAGCGCCCGGCCGCAGACCGGGGCGGTTCGGCGAAGGCGTCGCCGCGCGAGGTTGCTGCGGCGACTTTTTTTTGCCGGGAAGCCGTGCTAGGCTGCCGGCCAATCTGGGAGTGTCCGGACGCCTGGTGGGTCCCACGGTCTTCAAAACCGCTGAAGCGCTACACCCGTGGCGCTTGGTGGGTTCGATTCCCATCCACTCCCGTTTTCGCCCGCGGCGCGTGTTGCAGTTCGGTGCGCCGCCGTTCGGTCCCGACCATGCCGAAGAGCTCGGCGGATGCGCGGGTCGTGTCGAGCAGCGCCGCAAGCTCTCCGGCTTCCATCGCCCGCCGCACGCGCTTGCGGTCCGCGCGCGTCACCGTCAGCGCCCGCAGCCCGTCCAGCGGATTCTCGGGCAGCCGCAGCCGCGTCGTCAGCCACAGCGCAAAGCCGCGGATCGCGGCGCCGGAGTGGTTGGACGACTTCACGCTCAGCCCCCGCGCGCCATGGGCATCGTCGCCGCCGGCGTCGTGTCGCCTCCTGACGGTCTCGGCGTGAAACGTGAGCGCCGCGGGCCGGCCGTCCACGTGGGCATCGACCAGCGCCGCGCGTTCCCCGGCATCCGCCGGCCAGGCGATCCGCGCCGGCCGTCCGCAGTCGTGCCGCACATTCGCCCACCTCGCGCCGCCCAGAAGCGCGAGCAGCGTTTCGCGAACCGCATCCGGGCAATCGAACGCGCCGCGCGGCCGGTTTTCTTCTTTCACCGCGTTACCCCCGATCCGTCGCCGCGCCCGGCCGCCGCTTTCGCCCGCTCCCACGCCTCCAGCGCCGGGCAGCCCGCGTCAATCCACCGATCCAGCTCGGTCAGGTCGAACCGTACCGCCCTCCCGAGCCGCTTCGGCCGGATCATCCGACCGCTGGCGAGCGCCTTCCAAATCCACCGCTCCGAAACGTCCAGCCGCTGGGCCGCGGCCTTCACCGAATCGAGTCGCCGGTCTTCCTTCGTCGCCGTTCCATTCATCGGGTTCACCTCGAAGCCAGTCGGTCCGCACCATCGCGGCCGCTGCATGGAGTATCGAACCGAACGGGGTGGGGAGACGGACTCGCCGCGGCGCGCTTATCCAACCGCCGGAAACAGGTGTTTCCTCAATGCGACGTCTTCAAAATGAGGAGAAATGGGGAGAAACTGGGCAGAACGGGGAGTGGAAACGCGCAGTCAGGCGTTACCGTGCGATTCCTCGTGTCGCTTGAATGCGGGTAGAAAGCGGTAAGCGTCTGCTCGTTCAACGTGCCACGCACCGGCCATGATCGCTGCCTTCGCGCCCGTCGTAGCCTGCCGGCCACGTTGTCGCTTCGCCCGCCGCCCCTGGACTTGGGAATCACCTTTGCGATTTCACTTACTTTCACGGGGTCAATAAGCTCCGCAGGCGACGCCGATACTGGCGCGCGGCCGCTCTTGTCGTCCCCCCCAGCAGCCGCCGGGCTTCGAAGATGCCCGACGCCGTGATCTCGTAAGAGGCGTGAATAGGGTTCAGCGGTGAACTGACTTCGTAGATCACCTGGTGTACTCCGGATGCGACGACTTTCCCGTCAACCAGGACACGATACGGCATGGGATCGCCGTTCAACACTCCCGCGGGAAACCGCCCGGCACGCGTTTCATGCGTCAGCGATTTGCCATTCGAAAGCGCCCATTCCCCGACCGTTACGGACGGCCGCGCGCGTCGAATCAGCTCCATCGCGACCAGCGTGTCAAGCGCTCGCGATACCAAGCCGAAAGCGCAATCGGTCAACGCTTCGACCGTCGCAATGATCAGGTACCGCGGAACACTCTTGAACGCTCCCGTTGTCAGTCGTCCCGGGCCAGCCGGATATGGCTGATGCTGCCAGCGGTACAAACAGAGCAGGGCTTGCCGTTCCGACTCGGTGAATATGTTGGGGTGCACATTGTGCGACCGGATGCTCGGCGACATGGGCGGGACGCTGCCGCCTGATCCTGCCGTGATCGTCAGGTTTCCGCCGTCACCGTAGAGATCGAGCATCAAGCGTCCACCTGCCTCCGTACGGCGGGCCCATCTCGCTCTGACCGGCTGCGCACCAAGGGCTTAGCCATTTGTTGAGCCACGAATCATCAATCTTCTTGACGGGCAGATCATCAAAGCGTAATGTACCGGGCGCTGCAAGGTCCGCCATGCTGGCACTCACGCAAACATCCGGGTACGCGGTGCTCGCCCTGAGCTGCCTCGATGGCCCGGGGCAGCGCTGGATTCTCGGCAAGGACATCGTGAAATGCACCGGCGTGCCGGGACCGTACCTGTCGCAGATACTCCACGCCCTCAGTCGCGCCGGCCTGATCGAAACGAAGCGCGGGTATCGGGGCGGTTACCGACTGCGCCGTCCCGCCAGCGCCATTACGGTTCTCGAAGTCGTTGAGGCCGTGGATGGCCCAGAGTGTTTCGGCGGCTGCCTGTTGGGTCTCGAAGAGTGCACTGACGAACGGGCCTGCCCGACCCATGCGTTTTGGAAGGCAGAGAAAGCACGCATTCGCGCGTATCTCGCCAGACTGTCGCTGAGCAAGGTGGCTGCCTTCGAACAGCGTGCCCTTGGTTGTTGCGCGTCCGGCACGGCGCTTGCCAACAAGTGCGGCAATGGTCGGGCCAGCGCAATTGCCGGTCTCGCTGGCACCCGGCTGCGCGAGCGATCCCGGGCAAGACTGCGTGAGGGGGGGCCGGAAAGCGCCACTGCGTCAACGCCCAATTGCACACTGAAGGGACCAGGCAGTCGAACCGTGCAGAAACGGCGGCGTGTGCGTCAGAAGCAAGGAGACTCGGCATGAGATCATCGTTCAGACTCTTCGCAGCCACGTTGCTCGTGATCTGCACGGTGTCGATCGGCGGCTGCCCATGGCTCAACCCACCGCCGGACGACACCGGCAGCGATAACGGCTCGGTTGACAACGGGAACGACAACGCAGGCGCCGACAACACCAACGACAACGGCGGGACCGGCGAGGATGGGGCCGACGACAACGGCAACGACAATGGAACCGACGAAACACCGAAGGCGACGGTGTCGCTGCCGGCCAAGAGCATCGGCTTCAACCTCATCGCCATCCATGATCCGATGTCCAGCCAATACAACGACAACTGCATCGGCTGTCACGGGGATCGCACAAACGAGGTCGCCCTGGACGGCGTGACGCCCGCAGCCCACAGCGTCATGCAATTCCGCTTTCTCGGGCAGGGCAACGAGCGCTGCCTGTCGTGTCACCGAAACCTGCCCGACTTCCTCAGCTACTCGGCTGGCGGGCTACGTGAGCCTGTGAACGTGGAGCGCGATCTGGCGGCGGAATCCAGTTGCACGTCATGCCACAGCGACGGTGGGAGTCTGAGCTTTTACGTCAGACCGCCCTTCTAG
>CAYNYG010000073.1:0-3161 GCA_964401365.1 uncultured Planctomycetales bacterium
ACCGCGAGCGGCGCGATGATGTTGTTCCGGGTGGACGCACCCCTGCCCGCGGCGGTGGTCGAGTCCCTGCGCCGCCGCAGCCCGCCCCTGCGGCGGGTCTACGTGGCGGACTTGCCGCGCTGGGCGGGCAGCGGTACGACACGGGCGTGACGCAGCGGGAAGCGTACGCCATCGGCATCGACCTGGGTGGAACCAATCTTCGCGCGGGGCTGTTCGACGCCGGCGGAACGCTGCTGGCCCGCGCCGGCGTCGCGACCGACGTCCCCGGCGGCCCCGCCGCGGTCGTGCGCCAGGCGGCGCGCCTGGTCGAGCAACTCGTCGGCGAAACCGGCTGTCCTCGTGAGCACGTCTGCGCAGTCGGGATGGGGGCGCCCGGTCCCATGTCGCACGCGCGCGGAGTGGTCATCAAGGCGCCCAACATCCCGGGGTGGGTCAACGTCCCGCTGCGCGACATGCTCCGTGAGGCCACCGGACTGCCTTGCACCGTGGAGAACGACGCGAACGCGGCCGCGTTCGGCGAGTTCCGCGCCCTGGCCGGCGGCGGGAGCGGCGTGACCGACCTGGTGATGCTGACGCTGGGGACGGGTGTGGGCGGCGGCATCGTGCTGGGCGGACAACTGCTGCGCGGCAAGAAGGACAATGCCGGCGAGATCGGACATCTGATCGTCGAGCCGTCCGGGCGCCAATGTCCGTGCGGGCAGCGCGGCTGCCTGGAGCGGTATGCGTCGGCGCGGGCCGTCGGGCAGAGGGCGGCCGAGGCGCTCGACGCCGGTGAGGCGTCGCTTCTGCGCGCCGTCCACGAAAGCGGTCAGGCGCTCGACGCGCTGCACGTGGAGGCGGCCGCGGTCGCGGGTGACGCGCTGGCGCGGCGCGTCTGGGACGACACGTGCCGCTACCTGGCGATCGCGATCGTCGCCATTCAACACCTGCTGAATCCGGACGTGGTTGTACTGGCCGGTGGGCTGATCGGGGCGAACGAGCGGCTGCTGGACCCGGTTCGGCGACACTTCCGCGAATCGACGTGGAGCGCCGCCGACGATGGACCGGACATCGCCCTGGCCCGGTTGGGGGACGACGCCGGGATCCGCGGGGCGGCGGAGCTGGCGCGCATGCAAGCGCGGAGCGCGAAGGGGCGCTGACGCGGCGCGGGCCGTTGCTCAGGCCGTGAGGGCTTCCTGGCGACGTGCGCCGAGGCGCAGCATGCGGTCGTGCAGGCCGCGGCGGTCCAGGTAGTCCGCCATCGGGCGGAGCTGCCGCAGGCAGGCCAGGTCGTCGTGCGTATCCGAGCCGATGCCGACCAGCACGCGGTGCTGCGGCAGCAGGCGGAACCATGGGTCGTGCTCGTGGCGCGGCATCATGCCGGCGCTGAGCGTGTAGAAGATGCGCGCGTTGGCCAGCGTGCGCACCACCTGCTCGGGGGACGTGGCGGGGAAGCGGACTGCCACGTCGCAACCCGCCAGCCCGACCGGACAGGGCCAGCGGCGGGCCTGATTGGCCAGCGTGGTGAGTCCGGCCCAGTCCACGAACGAGAACAGCACGTAGTCGAACCCCTGCAACATGCCGCGGATGACGTTGAGGTAGCTGCGATTCAGCGGCCAGTTGATCTCCGCTCCGCAGTAAATCTGCAATCGGTCGGACCAGCGGCGCCGCGCCTCGTCCAGCGTGGCGACGTAGGTGCGCGTCTCGCGTCCGAACAGCCGGTCGAAGTCACGCTCGTCGGCCGGCTCGCGCGACGTAGGCGTGCGGAACAGGTTGTCCGAGAAGCCCACCCCGACCAGGTCCGGATCGCGCAGCCTGAGGTGGGCATCGCAGATTTCATCGATCGTGTACGCGCCGTCCGAGAACGGCGTGTGATTTTGCAGATTGAGGATCAACCCGCTCACCTTGCGTCTCCCGTCTGGTTGGTTTCTTCCCGAATTGTCGTCAACGTCCGTGTCGTGCGACCCGGCCCCGGCCGTACCGCCGGCGCCTGCCGCGTCCTGCACCCGTACACCCCGTTCGGCCGCGGGCTCAATAATTCAGCCCGTTGCGGCGCACATGAACATAGGGGCGCCGATCGGCGAACGCGCACCCGTCGCGCGCCTCCGCCAGCAGCAGCCAATGGTCTCCCGCGTCAAACCGCGCCACGATCGCACACGCGAGATATCCGGCGGCCGCGTCCAGAATCACTCCCTCCGCACGCTCCTGATGGGCCAGGCCACCGAACGCGTCCACGCCGGGGTCGGGATGACGCGCGAAGCGACTCAGCAACGTCGCGTCGCCTTCGGCACAGATGTTCAGCACGCACGCGGCCCCGGGAATCAGCCGCTCCAGCACGGGCCGGCCGCGCTTGATCGCGACCACCAGCCGCGGCGGCGCGAATCCGACCTGCTGCGCAAACGACACCAGCAGGCCCGTCGCCGGGCCCGCACCATCCGCCGGCAGCGTGAGGACAAAACACCCACTGACGATCCGACCCAGTGCGTCGGAGATTCCGCTCAACCGCGTTCCGTCCACACACCGCGCGCGACATCCGGTCGCCAAGCCGGAGCCCAGGTCACGTGCGGAAAACTCCAGAAGACGCGCCGTCCCGCTCAATCCCCCGACCACAAGTCTCCATCATACGGATCGGAGGATAATTTGCAAGGGCTTCAACGCCCCGGGCCAGAATCGAAGAATCGCGCGGACGCTGCGGTTCTAGCGCAGCGCACGGCCCCGGGGCGGGACGCCGGACCCGGGGCCGAGGCGTGCTTCGCGTCGCGGCGCAAACGCCGCACGTCAGCGGGTTGCTCTCCGACGGCGCAGCGCGGTCAGCGAAAGCAGCGTAAGGGGAAGGAACTGTGCCGTCCCCGGGCCGCAGGCGCCGGCGCCGCAGGCGTCGGTGATCGCACTTTCGAGGTCGTCGGTACCGGCGTCGTCGGACCCGGCCCCGGAGTTGTCCGTGCCGGAGCCACCGGTGCCGGAATTGTCGGTTGACTGGTCGCCGCCGGAGCCGGAACCGCCGGAGCTGTCGTCACCGCCAGAGCTTCCGTCGCCGCCGCCGGCATCGCCGCCGCCGGCATCGCCACCGCCGGTATCGCCACCGCCGGTATCACCGCCGCCGGTATCGCCACCGCCGGTATCGCCACCGCCGGTGTCACCGCCGCCGGTGTCACCGCCGCCGGTGTCACCGCCGCCGGTGT